>NC_022438.1:2014813-2686418 GCF_000470775.1 Leifsonia xyli subsp. cynodontis DSM 46306 | reverse complement strand
ATTACCGGAATACACCGGCGCGTCGATGCCGGGGTTCCTGCCAATCCCGTGCATAATCAATGGTTTTGGGCGATCGGTTTGACCTCGGTCGGGCTCAGGTCGTAAGTTTTAATCAGTTGACTTCAGCCGTTCCGGCTGCCTAGAAGCTTTCCTGGCCTTTCCGTGCTGGCCCCTCAACACTCAGTACTGGCCTGTGAAGAGACCACCACACGGAGATTGATTATGAGCAAGCGAACCTTCCAGCCGAACAACCGCAAGCGCGCCAAGACTCACGGCTTCCGTCTCCGCATGCGGACACGTGCCGGCCGCGCCATCCTTTCCGCTCGTCGCGCCAAGGGCCGCCAGAAGCTCTCGGCGTAGTACTGAGCCGGTGCTCGCGAAAGCCAACCGCATCGCGCGGGGGGTGGACTATCGGACGACCGTGCGGCGCGGTGTTCGCTTCACGGAAGCGAACACCGTCGCCTACGTCCGGAAGAATCGTGACTCCTCTGGTGTGCGCTTCGGTTTCATCGTGAGCAAGGCCGTCGGAAACGCGGTTCGCCGGAACCTCGTGCGTCGCCGGCTGAAAGCGGCCGCGTATCTGGTTCTCCCCGATCTCCTGGCCGGCGCCGCGGCAGACACCGGAATCGACATCGTGATCAGGGCATTGCCAGCATCCGCTCAAGCGTCGTGGGCTACTCTGCACGCAGAGGTCTCGCGCGCTGCCGCTCGCTTCCTCACCCCCTCCACATCTCAACGCGTCTCCCGTCACAGCGTCACCAGCGAAGGCAACGTCCGTCCATGATCACCGCGATCTCAGCAGTGCTCCTCGTTCCGCGGAACGTCGCCGTCCTTGTGCTCCGGGGATACCGAGCGGTTGTCTCTCCGTTCTACGGGGATGTCTGCCGCTACTATCCGTCGTGTTCCGCCTATACCTTGCAGGCTATGCAGGAGCATGGAGTGATCGTCGGCGGATACCTCGGGGTGCGCCGTATCCTCCGCTGCCATCCGTGGGCAGCGGGCGGGGTCGATGATGTCCCTCTCCGGAGGAAGAGCCGCTATCGGGTGACCGCGTTCGGTTTCGTCGTCGCCATCAGCCAGGGAAAGGCCTAGCCACAAAACTATGGACATCATCGGTACTCTGCTCTGGCCTATCAAGTGGGTCGTGGAGTTGATTCTCGTTGCCTGGCATTGGCTCCTCTCTCAAGTCGGTTTCGACCCGGCGGCCGGTCTCACCTGGGTGCTCTCGATCGTCGGCCTCACGATCGTCGTGCGCGCTGCGCTCATCCCGATCTTCGTCCGGCAGATCAAGAACCAGCGCCGAATGCTGGAGATCGCTCCTCAGCTCAAGAAAATCCAGGACAAGTACAAGGGCAAGAAGGATCAGTTCTCCCGCGAAGCGATGTCCCGCGAGACGATGGATCTCTACAAGAAGACGGGCACCAACCCGCTGAGTTCCTGCCTTCCGCTCTTGCTTCAGATGCCGGTGTTCTTCGCGCTTTTCCAAGTGCTCAATGGAGCACAGGGTGGTCACGCCGGCGTCGGCCCGCTCAACTCTGGCCTCGCCGAGCAATTCGGCGGCGCGACTCTCTTCGGCGTTGCCCCTCTGCACCAGAGCTTCCAGGGCGCCATGAATGCCAACCCTGTGCAGACGTCGGTCATGATCATCGCGGCCATCATGGTCGTCTTCATGACGGGGTCGCAGTTCATCACCCAGTTGCAGATCGTCTCCAAGAACATGTCCCCGGAGACCAAGGCGAGTCCCCAGTTCAAGCAGCAGCGCATCCTTCTCTACCTGCTTCCCTTTGTTTTCTTGTTCTCTGGTTTCGCCTTCCCGCTCGGCGTCATGTTCTACTGGTTGACCTCGAACTTCTGGACTATGGGACAGCAGTTCCTCGTCATCCGTAACATGCCGACTCCGGGTTCGGACGCTGCGAAAGCGCGTGAGGCTCGCCTCGCCCGAAAGGGCAAGCTTGTTCAGCAGGATGGCTCCGTCGTCCTCACGGTCGAAGAGCAGCCGCAACAGAAGCCGCAGACGACTCAGCGGGTCCAGCCCGTGAGCAAGAATCGCGCGAAAAAGCAGGCCGGAAAGAAGTAGGAAGCGACACCATGACCGACGTGCACACCGAGTCCACTCCACCCATGGAGGGGCTGCCCTCCATGACGGCTGAGCAAGCAGCCGTAACATCGACGGGATCCCAGCTCGATCGCGAAGGCGACATCGCAGCGGACTACATCGAGGAACTTCTCAACATCGCCGACATCGATGGCGACATTGACATCGACACGCGCAACGACCGTGTCTACATCTCCGTGAACGCTGAGGCAGAAACCAATCTCCAGCTTCTCGCGAAGCCGGACACAGTCTCCGCACTTCAGGAGCTCACTCGGCTGGCTGTACAGAACAACACCGGCGAGTTCTCACGACTCATTCTGGACATTGCTGGTTCGCGCGATGCGCGCCAGGCAGAGCTTGCTCAGCTGGTCGAGCACGCCATTGCGCGACTGAAGGAAGGCGCTGCGGAGGCATCGCTTCCTCCGATGTCCTCGTATGAGCGCAAGCTGGTTCACGACATCGTCTCCGTGCGTGGTTACGTCTCGACCTCCCAGGGCGAAGGTCGCGGCCGGCACACGGTTATCACTGCTGCATAGTTTCACGTGAAACGGTGACGGATTCGGTAGAGCTGGAGCCAGCTGCGGCTGCACAGCTGTTCGGTGATCGGTTGCCGATCGCACGCACGTTCACGGCCAATCTCGCATCACAGGGGGAAGAACGGGGTCTCATCGGCCCGCTTGAACTTCCACGTCTGTGGTCTCGGCACATTTTGAACTCGGCTATCGTAGCACCGCTTCTACGACCCGGTGTTGTTGGTGATGTCGGCAGTGGCGCGGGTCTCCCCGGGCTGGTGCTTGCGATCGCTCGGCCAGATGTCTCTTTCGTGCTCATCGAGCCGATGGATCGACGGGTGACTTGGTTGAATGAGCAAGTCACTGAGCTAGGACTGTTGAACGTTGATGTCGTTCGTGCTCGAGCCGAAGACGCGAAGTTGGCAACACCGCTCGATCAGGTCACAGCGCGCGCGGTGAGCGCCTTCCGCAAGCTGCTTCCATTGACCGCTCCCCTGCTGTGCGATGGCGGTGAGCTCGTACTCATGAAGGGTGCCGCTGCTCAAGCCGAGATTGATGGTGCGGCGAAGGAGATCAGTAAGTTCAAGGTGCGTGGTGCGGAAGTCATCGTCTTGGGCGAAGGAATCCTCGACGAAGTGACACGAGTCATCCGGGCGACTGTTCGCTGAGAGTATTTCCCCACAGGACCGAACAAGTTAGCGAGTTTTCCACCAGTCCCCCGATAGCGCTGAGAGGTGTCGGGGATGCACGTTAGAGTTTATGAGTGGTGCGCGGAGAGTGTGCCTTCATCCCGACAAAGCGGTGCCGGGCACCAACCAAGTGACGAGGTTTCACGTGAAACAACCGGATCAAGACATATTTGTGGAGGTGGGTGAGTCCGCTTTCGATACCTCTACCCCCCTGGCCAGAGAGATACAGGAACTCATGAGGCGTCGGAAGGCGATTGCGGATGCGAGTCTTCCGTTGCCCTCGAACACTCGCATCTTCACCATCTCGAACCAAAAGGGCGGGGTTGGGAAGACGACGACTGTTGTCAACCTTGGAGCCGCGCTTGCTAAATCAGGTGCGCGAGTCTTGGTGATAGACCTCGATCCGCAGGGTAACGCATCCACCGCGCTCAGTGTCGAACACCGCGAGGGAACGCCGAGCGTTTACGACGTCATCGTGAACGACAAAGAGCTCGAAGATGTCATCCAGAAGAGCCCCGAATTCCATGGACTGTTCGTGATTCCGGCCACGATCGACCTTGCAGGCGCGGAAATCGAACTGGTTTCGATGGTCGCCCGCGAACAGCGGCTCTCCCGCGCCCTGAACCGATTCTTGGATGAGTATGATATTGACTACGTTCTCATCGACTGTCCGCCCTCGCTCGGATTGCTCACGATCAATGCTTTTGTCGCGGCGACTGAGGTCCTTATCCCGATCCAGTGCGAGTATTACGCTCTGGAGGGTCTGAGCCAGTTGCTGAAGAACATTCAGCTGATCGAGCGGCACCTCAATCCGAAGCTTCAAGTGTCGACGATTCTGCTGACGATGTATGATTCGCGGACCAATCTCGCCCATCAGGTTGCGGAGGATGTTCGCTCTCATTTCCCCAAGGAGGTTTTGGACACCATCATCCCCCGCTCGGTGCGCATCTCGGAGGCGCCGAGCTATGGCCAGAGTGTCATCAGCTACGACACGAACTCCTCTGGTTCGCTTTCGTACCTCGAAGCCGCCGCCGAAATCGCACGAAGAGGAGAATCCCGCTAATGGCAGCCAAGCGCACCGGACTGGGTCGGGGCATCGGTGCCCTCATTCCGACGACCGACCAGTCGGCTCGACCAGTGGATGTGTTCTTCCCCGAGCCGTCGGACACTGTAACCGAAGCGCTTGTTGCGGTCCCAGGGGCACGTTTGGCGAACCTCTCCCCCATCGATATTGTGCCGAATCCGTCTCAACCTCGTGTCGAGTTCGACCGGGACGAGCTGGACGAGCTGGTTGCAAGCATTCGTGAGGTCGGAGTGCTTCAGCCGGTCGTCGTCCGTCCGCTGCGTAATCAGGCCGGCACGTATGAGTTGATCATGGGTGAGCGACGTCTGCGTGCGACGAAAGAACTCGGGCTCGACAGCATCCCCGCGATCGTCAAGGACACTGCGGATGAGGCGATGCTGCGTGACGCACTTCTCGAGAACCTCCACCGCTCGCAACTCAATCCACTGGAAGAAGCATCTGCGTATCAGCAGCTTCTCGCTGATTTTGGCATCACACAGGAGGAGCTGGCCACGCGGATCGGTCGCTCGCGACCTCAGATCACAAACACGATCCGGTTACTTAAGCTTCCGGCAACTGTGCAGACGCGCGTTGCGGCGGGCGTCCTTTCAGCGGGGCACGCACGCGCGATTCTCTCGCTCGGTGATGACCAAACCGGAATGGTCCACTTAGCCGACAAGATCGTCAACGAGGATCTTTCCGTTCGCGCAGCTGAAGCAGTGGCGAGCAAAGCGCCCAAGACTGTTCGCACGGCGGTGAAACCCGGGAGGCATCGCGGTCATCTGGATGAGGTCGCTCAGAAACTCGGCGACCGCCTGAACACTCGCGTCAAGATCACCCTCGGCCCGCGGAAAGGTCAGATTGTGGTGGACTTCGCCACGATCCAGGATCTGAACCGCATTCTGGAAGAAATCGGCGAGTCAGAGTATTCGAGCAAGTCCCGAGTCCGTTTCACGTGAAACCTCAGCCGATCAACCTTCCTTGATTGCGGCGTCGGCAAGAGTGGCGTAAACCTCCCCGTGGTTGCGGCCTGAAGCAGCGATCGCCTGCGGCACGATCGAGGTCTCGGTAAGGCCCGGAAGTACGTTCGCCTCAAGGAACCACGGTATGCCGCTGGCATCCACGATCAGATCGATTCGTGAGAGATGGCGCAGGCCCAACGCCCTGTGGGCAGTCTTCGCCGCCTCCGCAACGGCGTCAGCCGTGGCTTCGTCTAGACGGGCGGGAACATAGAACCGGGTCTCCCCCGCGTTGTATCGGGCATCGAAGGTGTATGCGCCAGCCACGGGCTCGATCTCGACGGGCGGGAGCGCTTCTGGTCCATCGCCGGTGTCAATCACAGCGACGGAGACCTCAACATCATCGACATTGCGCTCGATGAGAGCGATCTCTGCATAGGTGTAGGCGTCGACCATTGCCCGGGGCAGCTCTCCACGGTCGCTGACAATGGTGACCCCTTGCGCTGATCCGCCCTTTGCGGGCTTCACGACTAACGGGAGTGACAGTCCGTCGAGCACGGCGGCGAGCACGCTGTTGGCACCGAGTTCGCGGAATGTCTCTTTGGGCAGGGTGATGGATGTGGGAGTACGCACTCCGGCGCGCTCGACGATGGCCTTCGCGGTCGGCTTCGACTAGGCGAGACGGGATGCGCCGGTCCGCGATCCGACGAACGGGATACCGGCGAGTTCGAGAAGCCCTCGTAGTGCGCCGTCTTCGCCACTCGCCCCGTGCAGTGCGGGCCAGATGACATCGGGGTGCTCATCTTGAATGGATGCCAGCAGCGTCGCATCAGGCTCGCGGACCGTCACTCGGTGCCCGAGTGACTGAAGCCCGTCTGCCACACGTCGTCCACTGCGGAGGGAAATGTCGCGTTCGTGTGAGATGCCGCCGGTGAGAACGACGATGTCGAGGGATGATTTCTCAGGCATGATCAGCTCTTTCTCTTCTGCGGGACTCACTGCAGATCGGTCGGCGGGTTGACGCTGGGTTTGCCGGGCCGGACGGCAGTGAGCGGTCCCGTGCCGGCGAACGTGTCGAGGAGATCCTGTTCGCCGTTGATCACACTGGCGAGTCGGCGGATGCCGATGCGGATGTTCTCGGGAGTCGGATAGCAGAACGAAAGACGGATGTTCTGGGCGCCGGAACCATCGGCGAAGAAGGCCGTTCCTGGCGTATAGGCCACCAGCTCGGTCACTGCTCGTGGCAGCATCGCCTTGGAATCGAGGTGCGGAGGAAGGGTGAGCCAGACATAGAAGCCCCCATTGGGGTTCGTCCAGGTGAGTTCGGGGAGATGCTCCTCCAATGCTGAGATCATCGCCTCCTTGCGCTCTCGGTACACGCCCCGGAAAGTGTCGATCTGTCCGCGCCAGTCGGCGTCGGACAGATACTCCGAGATGACGAGCTGGCTGAATGAACTCGGGCTGAGCACGGCGGCCTCGTTGGCGAGGATGAGCTTCTCGCGGATGGCATGGGGGGCGAGCGCCCATCCGACGCGGAACCCCGGGGCCAGCGTTTTGGAGAAGGTGCCTAGGTACACGACGCCTTCCTGCTCGACGGAGCGCATGGCCGCTGGCGGGCTCTCGTTGAAATACAGCAAGCCATAGGGGTTGTCTTCGAGGACCAGGATGTCGTTCTGGCGTGCGATTTCGAGGATCTCGAGCCGGCGCTCCCCGCTGAGGGTCACACCGGCCGGGTTGTGGAAGGTCGGGACGGTGTAGAGGAACTTGACGCGGCGTCCGGTCGCTTTGAGCCGGCCGATGTGCTCGCGCAGCGCTTCGGGAATGAGCCCGTGCTCGTCCATGGGAATGTGGTCGACTTCGGCCTGGTAGGAGCGGAAGATCACCATCGCCGTAACGTAGCTGGGGCCTTCGGCGAGAACCACGTCGCCCGGGTCGATGAAGAGTTTGCTGAAGAGTTCCAGTGCGTGCTGAGAGCCGGTGGTGACGATGACATCGTCCGCGCTTCCGCTGATCCCCTCGAGGGCCATGACGTCGAGGATCTGCTCACGCAGGGTGGGAACCCCCTGTCCGGAGCCGTACTGGAGAGCGACCGGTCCACGCTCGCGCATGACACGATCCATCGCCCCGATGACGAGGTCTTCGGGGAGGGCGGCGACGTACGGCATGCCGCCGGCCAGCGAGACCACTTCGGGACGGCTGGCGACGGCGAACAGAGCTCGGACCTCACTGGCGGCGAGGCCGCTGGTGCGCTGCGCGTAGTGGGTGTACCACGGGTCCAGATTGTTGCCCTGCTGACGCGGGCTGCCCTGTTCAGTCAACAATCAGTCCATTTCTAGTGTCGTTCAGCCATGCTATGTGGGTCGCGCTTTCCGCTGGAAATCGAGGCATGCGCGGGTACCAAAAGACCCGTCCGGCGGGTGAGCACCGGACGGGTCGGGAAAGACCGGTCGCCCTACGCCAGGTAGGCGGCCAGGTCGGCTTCGAGGGCAGGCTTGGGCTTGGCGCCGATGACGGTCTTGACGACCTCGCCACCCTGGTACACCTTCATCGCGGGGATGGAGGTGATCTGGTACTTCGCCGCGGTCTGCGGGTTCTCGTCGACGTTGAGTTTGACGATCTCGATCTTGTCGGAGTGCTCCGCGGCGATCTGGTCGAGGATCGGGCCGACAGCGCGACACGGGCCGCACCACTCCGCCCAGAAGTCCACGAGGACCGTCTTCTCGCTGTTGAGGACATCCTGTTCGAAGGATGCGTCCGTGACCGAACGTGATGCTGACATTGGCTGATTCTCCTTATGCGGTGGTTGTGAGTTCAAGGTCGCCGGACGCAGTTTCCGCTGCATTGTCCAGCAAGTCCTGGGGGAGGGTGGACAGGTAGTGCTCCGCGTCGAGCGCGGCGACCGTGCCCGACGCGGCGGCGGTCACGGCCTGACGGTACGAGGAGTCGATGACGTCGCCCGCGGCGAAGACGCCCGCGAGCTTGGTCTTCGAACTGCGGCCGGCGACGGCGATGGTTCCCTCGGGAGTGAGGTCGAGCTGACCATGCACCAGGTGGACGCGCGGGTCGTTGCCGATTGCGATGAACAGTCCCTCGATGTCCAGATCGCTCTGGTCGTCGTTCTCAAGATTGCGGAGGGTGACGCCCTCGACCTGCTCGCTCCCGTTGATCGCCACGACTTCCGAGTTCCAGATGAATTCGATCTTGTCGTTGGCGAAGGCCCGGTCTTGCATGATCTTGGACGCACGGAGGGAGTCGCGACGGTGGATGACGTAGACCTTGTCCGCAAAGCGGGTCAGGAAGGTCGCCTCCTCCAAGGCCGAGTCTCCACCGCCGACGACCGCGATCGTGCGTTCGCGGAAGAAGAAACCGTCGCACGTCGCGCACCACGAGACGCCGTGGCCGGAGAGCCGTTCCTCGTCCTCCAGCCCGAGCTTTCGGTAGGCGGAGCCGGTCGCGAAGATCACGGAGAGTGCCTTGTGGACGTCGCCGGAGCCGAGAGTCACGGTCTTGACATCGCCGGAGAGGTCGACGGAGACGACGTCGTCCAGGATGACTTCTGTGCCGAACTTCTCGGCCTGTGCCTGCATCTTGACCATGAGATCGGGGCCCATGACGCCGTCGGGGAAGCCGGGGAAGTTCTCTACCTCGGTGGTTTTCATCAATTCGCCGCCGGCCTCGACAGAGGAGGCGATCAGCAGCGGTTTCAGGTTGGCGCGCGCGGCGTAGATGGCTGCGGTGTAACCGGCTGGGCCGGAACCGATGATGATGATCTGCCGCACGTCGGAGCTCCTTGGTGATCGGCGGCGCCCCCGGGTCCGGCGGCACCGACTTGTAGAACACATCCTAGGCGGATGCTATTCCGTGTCACCCCCTTGTCGATGAGCGTCTGAGAACACGCTCCACGAGAGCCGCCAATCCGGCTTCCAGCTCTGCCGAGCGGAAGATCGCCAGGGAACCGACATAGACGATCGTCATGACGATCCCGACGACGGCGGAGGCGACGATCGCGCTGAGGGGACTACTCACCGGGAACGCACCCTCACCCACCCCGCCCAGCAGGACCAGGAATCCGGCCCCGCCAGCGACGGCGGCCAGCCCTGCGGCGAGGAACCGCCACAGACCGCTCAGGATGCGCCGCCCGTCCACTCCCCCGGTGCGTCGGCGTAGCAGCGCGAAAGCCAGAACGGCTTGGACGAGCGTGGCGGTGGACACGACGACAGCGATCGCGGCTGCGCGGTATCCGGCCGGGATCGCGAGACAGTCGAGAACGCCGATGACGATTAGCACGGTCTGCGCCAGTGTGAACAGGAACGGAGTGCGGGTGTCGCCGAGCGAGTAGAACGCGCGTTGCGCCATGAAGACGAGAGAGAAAGGGACCAGTCCCACCAGATAGGCGATGAGGACGAGCCCCATCGCCGGGTATTCGGGTGTGAAAACACGGGCGACCGGGAAGGCGATCACGATGAGGACTGCGGACGAGAGCACGATCAGGAACATGATCGAGCGGGCCGCGCTGGAGAAATCGGCGCGGAACCCGGAGGCGGAGCCCCGGTGCGCGTGCTCCGCCATCCTCGTGTAATACGCGGTGACGATCGAGACCGCGATGATGCCGTGCGGCAACATGAACACGAGCCACGCGTTGTTCATGGCGAAGAGTCCCGCTTTGCCGTCTCCGGTGGAGTTGGCGACGTTGGTCTCGATCAGCCCCGCGATCTGGGTGGCCATGAGCATCCCGAGTGTCCAGCCGGCGGCTTTCCCGGCGTTGCCGAGCTCGACGCCTCGCCAGCGGAAATCGGGGCGGAACCGCAGGCCGATCCGGCGCCAGAAGAAGAACAGGACGACGGCCTGGACAGCGATGCCCAGAGTCGCCCCGCCGGCCAGCAGCGCGACCATCCCCGAGCTCCACTCGTGCGAGCGCTCGCCGAGCGGATCGGAGCCGAATCCCAGGATGAAGGCGGTCAGCATCCCGATCGCGACGATGTTGTTGATCACCGGCGCCCAGGTGAAGGGACCGAACGACTTGCGGGCATTGAGCACCTCGCCGAGCAGTGTGTACAGACCGAGGAAGAAGATCTGCGGGAGCGACCAGTACGCGAAAGTCGTGCCGAGCGCGGCCTGTTCGCCGCGCAGACCGAACAGGCCGATGAGGACCGGCGCGAGCAGGGTCGCCACCAGCGCCACAGCAGCGAAGACGACCATTCCGAGCGTGACGAGCTTGTTGATGTACTGGCGTCCGCCGCCGGCCGCACCGGAGGCCCGGACGATCTGCGGTACCAGGACGGCGTTGAGAACCCCCTGCGCGATGATCGCGTAGATGCTGTTGGGGACCAGCGTCGCCGTCGCGTAGGCCCCGCCCGCGAAGCTGAGGGCGCCGATCGCCTGAACGAGCAGCCAGGCTTTCGCGAAGCCGAGGACGCGCGAGACGAATGTCCCCGACGCGAGCATGGCGCTGGCTCGGCCGATGCTAGCCATCCGTGCTCCCGCCGTCGCCGGGAGCACCGTTGCCGTCTTTGTCGTCCTCGGGCGTTTGCTGCGCCTCTGCGCGTCGTTGGGCCCGGCGGCGCAGGAGTCCACGGACGATTCCGTAGCCGAACAGAAGCACCAGCAGCGCGCCGAAGACGAGCGCGCCGAGCCCCTCCCAGTCAGCGTGTACCTCCACGCTCACCGCGGAGGGATCGCCGATCGGGACGCCTGTCGGGCTGTATAGCTGAAGGGAGAGCACGACTTGGCCGTTTCCGACCTTCGCCCTGACCGGGACGAGCATCGTCCCCCGCGAATCCTTCGGGATGGACTTGGTGGTGGGTCCGTCGATCTCGAGACGGCCGTTGGATGGAGACGCCCTGAGCGTGACAGTCGCGACCTCGCCCGGCAGCTCGTTGCTCACTGTGAACGGGATGGACCCCTGCGCGCTCACCAGGTTGATGTTCTCGGTGGGCAGGATGCGGATCGCGTGGAGCGTCTTGGTGGTGGCTTCGCGGCTTTTCTTCACGGCCGCGGACCAGTCGGTGCGAGGGTTCTGCCAGGACACGGCCAGCAGAGTGAGAAGTTGCGCGCGGGTCCTGCCCTTCAGCGTCGCGGGGTCGACCAGGACGGTCGCGAAGTCGGTCAGCGCCTTCTCGTCGGTGAGCAGGCTTCGGATGGCGTCGATGCGGCTCTGAGACTCGGCCGCATCCACCAAGACGGTGTCGGTGGAACCGGAGGCGGAGATGATGCTGGAGAAGGTGGCCGGCGTCGACCACGCTGAGCTCAGCAGAGCGTCGAGGGTGCGTTGCAACTGCGTCCCGCTCGACGGCCACGAACGGTCGAGGGCGACGAGGATCTTACGGGGGGCCGTGTCCTCGGCGCTGAGGAGCGCGAGCTGTGCGTTCACTGCTGACATCGCGGTGTTCCACGCGATGTCGCTCGGCGCGGAGACCGCTTGGCGGAGGGCGTCGGAGATCCGCTGGTCGCCGACGGCGAGCGTGCTGCTGGCGGTGTGGACGACGGCGTTCGGTGTGCTGTCCAGTTCGTCGGCGTTCGTGTTGTCGCCGGAGACGATGACCGTTTTCAGCCCGGCGGTGGCGAGCGGTGCGAGATCGTCGGAGCGGAGAGTGCCGTCGCCGGGCCAGGCGACGCCGGGAAGGTCGTAGTCCCACGCGACGAGTTCGTTCAGGGTGGGGAGGGCCGGCAGGGGTGTCGGGCTGGGGCTCGGGGTCTGTGCCGGTGAGATCGTCGGTGTCGGCTGGACGCGCGTGGCGGTGGTGGTGGGCTCGCCGATCGTGGTCGGGGCCGGTGAGAAGTTCTTCGCGTCGAGGGCGTAGCCGAGGGAGATCGGGGCGAGGGGCGTGGCGAGGCCGGCTTGCAGCTGACCGGTCATATCCGCGTCCCCATAACCCACTGAGAAGGTGTCGTTGGGCAGAGCGCTCAGGTGTGCCAGCCAGTCGGTCGCAGTCGCGGGCGCGGCGTTCCCGAGGGCGCGGATGGATGCGACGATCATCGGGTCGATGCCGACGGCGACCGTGCTGTGGCCGGTGATCCCGTCGAGGTCGCGGGTGAGGACGCCGTTGGGAGCCGTGTAGGTCGCGAGATCGTCGGCGGAGATCAGGCCGGTGCCGCTGGAGGGGCTCACGATCGGCATCACCACGCCGACATCCGTCTTGGTCGCCGTCTCGCCCACCGACCACACGAGCGACGAGCGGGCTTCGGCCGTCTGCTGGTCGGCGCTCACCGCGGCGCCGACACCGAAGACGCCGGAGACCGGTCGTGAGGCGAACGGCACAGCCGCAGCGGCGACCGGGACGCGCACAACGGCCGAAGAGCCGGGCTCTAGCACCGGCAGCGCGACCGAGCCGAGGTCGACCCTGTCCTTCACCGCGTCCATCGAGGAGAGCCAGGCTGTCAGTCCCCTGCGCGAAGTGAACGCATCGGGGTCCAGCCAGAACCCGACCGTTCCGGAGGTGAGCGCGGTGTCGGAGGAGTTGGTCACGGTGACGGATGCGATGAGGTCCTGGCCCGGCGCCAGAAGGCCCGCGGTTCCGGCGGAAAGGGAGGCGGAGAGCCGAGCCGTCGTTGCTGTCCTGCCCATGGCGGATCGCTCGCCGCTCGTCGCGGAGCCCCAGACGGTGCTCGCCTCGGACACCGGGGCCCCGCCGGGGAGGGCCGACAAGGCGACCGCCGCACTGAAGAGAACGGCGGCGAATCGCACACCCCGGAGGGTGGTTCCGGATTCACTCATGCGTCGACGCGCGCTCCCGGTTCGGCCTCCATGACGACGATTCTAGGGGCCGACCCCTGGGAGAGCGCGCCGAGCGCGCCCATTAAACTGGGGCATCATGCAGTCCGTCGCCGAATCTCTCGACCGCCTCGCAGCCATCGCCGCTTCGCCGACCGTGGCCCGCCTGGCGGCGGCTTTCGCGGCGGCCGGACACGAACTGTCGCTGGTCGGCGGCCCGGTCAGGGACGCCCTGCTCGGGCGGGAGGTACACGATCTCGACTTCACGACCGACGCGCGTCCGGACGCGATCGTCCGCCTCCTCTCCCCCCTCGCCGACGCGGTCTGGGACATCGGCCGCGCCTACGGCACGATCGGCGCTGTGTTCGGCGAGAAGGCGGTGGAGATCACCACTTATCGCTCCGACAGCTATGACGGGACGACCCGCAAACCGGACGTCGAGTTCGGCGATGCACTGGAGGGCGACCTCCTGCGGCGGGACTTCACGGTGAACGCGCTCGCTCTGCGTGTTCCGGAGGTGCGGCTGGTGGACCCTTCCGGCGGGGTCGAGCACCTGCTTGCCCGCGTCCTCACGACGCCGTCGAGCCCCGAAGTGTCGTTCGGGGACGATCCGCTCCGGATGCTGCGTGCAGCACGGTTCGCCGCCCAGCTCGGATTCGAGGTGGACGATCAGACCCGGGCCGCGATGGCCGCGATGGCCGATCGCATCGAGATCGTCAGCGCGGAACGCATCCGGGACGAACTCGGCAAGCTGCTGATGTCCGACCGCCCGCGTCCAGGAATCGAGCTGCTGGTGTCGACCGGTCTCGCCGAGCGCGTTCTTCCCGAGCTGCCCGCATTGCGCCTGGAAGTGGACGAGCATCACCACCACAAGGACGTCTACCAGCACAGTCTCACCGTGCTGGAGCAGGCGATCGAGTACGAGAAGGAACGGCATCCCGGCGACGCGCCGGATCTGACGCTGCGGCTCGCCGCCCTCCTGCACGATATCGGGAAGCCGGCCACGCGCCGGTTCGAGCCGGGTGGGGCGGTCAGCTTCTACCACCACGATGTGGTCGGGGCGAAACTCGCGAAGAAGCGTTTGACGGCCCTTCGCTTCGACAAGGCCACGATCGAGTCCGTGTCCCGCCTGATCGAGCTGCATCTGCGGTTCTTAGGGTACACAGAAGGAGCGTGGACCGACTCCGCGGTGCGCCGCTACGTGCGGGATGCGGGTCCCGAGCTGGAGCGGCTGCACATCCTCACCCGGGCGGATGTCACGACGAGGAACCGTCGCAAAGCGGACCGGCTCGGCTTCGCGTACGACGATCTGGAGCAGCGCATCGCCTCGCTCAAAGAACAGGAGGAGCTGGATGCCGTCCGCCCGGACCTGGACGGTCAGCAGGTCATGGCGCTCCTGGGGATCAAGCCGGGGCGGGAAGTCGGCCAGGCGATGACGTACCTGCTGGATCTGCGGCTGGATCAGGGCTCTCTCGGCGAAGAAGAGGCCGCCCGCCGGCTGCTGTCATGGTGGTCGGAGCGTTCGGCGGAGGCGTAATCCTCCACAGGTGCGTTCGATCGACGAGTTTTCCACGGATTCGGGTCGTCGAGCCCACTGCTTCGGGTGAGCGGGGATGGTTGATGCATGTGTACTGCGACCCGTATTCTCCTCCCCCGCCCTCGCCGTCAGGGCCACCCACCCGGTCTGGCCGCCCCTCACCCCGCGAGCTGGCGTCGAGACGGGGCATCCGTTACCCTTGGTAAGTTGCCCGGGCGGGTTCCTGCTCGCGCACACGATGTACAACCCTCCTGCTGCAGACCGTCTGCAGCCGCCAAGACCAAAGGAGGTGGGTTAGTCATGCATCAGTATGAGCTGATGGTCATCCTCGATCCCGAGATCGACGAGCGCACCGTTGCTCCCAGCCTTGACAAGTTCCTCAACGTCGTCCGGAACGACGGTGGAACGATCGACAACGTCGACATCTGGGGTCGCCGCCGCCTGGCCTACGAGATCAACAAGAAGTCCGAGGGCATCTACGCCGTCGTGCAGCTCACCGCCACCGGTGACACCACGAAAGAGCTCGACCGCCAGCTGAAGCTCAGCGAGGCCGTCATGCGTACCAAGGTCCTCCGCGCCGAAGAGGCGATCGCCCAGGTCGCGGCCGCTCAGAAGCGCGCCGCCGAGAAGGCCGCCCGCAAGGCCGCCACCGCCGAGAAGGCCGGCGCCTAGTCCCATGGCCGGCGAGACCGTCATCACCGTGGTGGGCAACCTCACGTCGGACCCTGAGCTGCGTTACACGCAGAACGGGCTGGCCGTCGCCAACTTCACCATCGCATCCACTCCCCGCACGTTCGACCGTCAGGCGAACGAGTGGAAGGACGGTGAGGCGCTGTTCCTGCGCGCGAGCGTCTGGCGAGACTTCGCCGAGCATGTCGCAGGCTCACTGACCAAGGGCTCACGCGTCATCGCCCAGGGCCGGCTCAAGCAGCGCTCCTACGAGACGAAGGAAGGCGAGAAGCGCACCTCCATCGAGCTCGAGATCGACGAGATCGGGCCGTCGCTGCGCTACGCCACCGCTCAAGTGACCCGTGCGCAATCGTCGCGCGGCCCCGGTGGTCCTGGCGGATTCGGTGGCGGAGCTCCTGCCGTCGAAGAGCCGTGGGCGGCAGCCGCTCCCGCGGACCCGTCCGCTGGCGCCGATGTCTGGAACACCCCGGGCGCGTACAACGACGAGACTCCGTTCTAACAGGTCCCCAACACTCATATGCCCGTCGGCCTCGGCCGTGACGGGCGGAAAGCAAAGGAAATCATGGCTGGAAAGTCGAGCGGCGACCGCCGCAAGCCGATCCGCAAGGGCAAAGACGGGAAGAACGCCGCTCCGGCGAAGTCCGTCCGCGTCGGCGTCATTGACTACAAGGATGTCGCGACCCTGCGCAAGTTCATCTCCGAGCGCGGCAAGATCCGCGCCCGCCGCATCACCGGTGTCTCCGTCCAGGAGCAGCGCCTGATCGCGCGCGCCGTCAAGAACGCGCGCGAGATGGCTCTGCTTCCCTACGCCGGCTCCGGCCGTTAAGGAGTAGACACATGTCGAAGGTTATTCTCACACACGAGGTCACCGGCCTCGGCTCTGCCGGCGACGTCGTCGAGGTAAAAGACGGCTACGCTCGCAACTATCTCGTTCCGCAGGGTTTCGCGATCTCGTGGACCCGCGGCGGCGAGAAGCAGGTCGAGCAGATCAAGGCGGCTCGCGCCGCTCGCGAACTACACTCGCTGGAGGCCGCTCAGGACCTCAAGGCGAAGCTGGAGGCCACCCGCGTCAAGCTGGTTGTCAAGGCCGGCCGCGAAGGTCGTCTGTTCGGATCGGTGAAGACCGCGGATGTCGCCGAGGCCGTCAAGGCCGCTGGCATCGGCGAACTCGACAAGCGCAAGATCGAACTCCCCAACGCGATCAAGGCCGTCGGCGACCACGAGGCCACCGTCCGCCTGCACGAGGACCTCTCGGCCGTGATCACCCTCCAGGTGGTCGCTGCCAAATAGCGGTCGCGAAAGCAGAGTGTAGCGGCGGGCGAAGGCCCGCCGCTACACTCTTTTCAGGGAAGTTTTCCCAGCTTCATCCACAGTCCGACACGCCCAAATCTCGGTTCTTGCCACAGTGTCTGAAGAAGTTTTTCCTCACAGGATGTGGAAAGAGAAAGAGCTGGTTAAAGAACATTTCCACGTCAAAAATTTCTCTCCATCCACAGATCTATTCCCAAGCTTTACACAAGCGTCGCGGCGTTTCCCGCAGATTGTCCACAAAGTTATCCACAGGCAAAGTTGTGGATGTCGGATCTGGGTTCGTAGAGTGGATCGACATTCAAGGCGGGCATTGATCGGGAAGCCCGTCCGAGTGTCGGTGGTTGTTCGTACCTTGCCGTTGAGAGCGTGCTTCCGTGTTTTGTCAGCCCGCCAGAAGTGCGGTGCGGCGCGTCAGAACGCAATCGGGGTGCCCGGGACTCACGCTAGAGGCAGTGCGAGAGTGTGTACCTGTCCGGCGCGCCGAAACGAGTGAGGAGAGAACGTGTCGATCGCCCACATCGGTCTCGCGGACGATCGTGAACAGGGCGAGGCCCGCACCCCTGAACGCACTCCGCCCCACGATCTCCTTGCGGAGCAGAGCGCTCTCGGCGGCATGCTGCTGAGCAAGGACGCCGTCGCCGATGTCGTCGAGGTCGTCCGTGGCACGGACTTCTACATCCCGAAGCACGAGATCGTCTACGATGCCATCCTGTCGCTCTACTCGCATGGCGAGCCGACCGATGTCATCACCGTGACCGACGAACTCACCAAACTGGGTGAGCTGTCGCGTGCGGGCGGAGCCGAATACCTGCACACGCTGACCAGTCTTGTTCCGACGGCGGCCAACGCCGGCTACTACGCTAACATCGTGGCCGAAAAGGCGCTGCTGCGCCGCTTGGTCGAGGCGGGCACTCGCATCACCCAGATGGGCTACAAAGCCGAGGGTGAGGTGCTCGACCTCGTCAACAACGCCCAGGCTGAGATCTACTCGGTGACCGGAACGCAGGAGGTGGAGGATTACGTCCCGCTGACGGAGGCGGTCACCGTCGCCATCGACGAGATCGAGGCGGCGAAGCACAAGGACGGCTCGATGACGGGTGTTCCCACTGGCTTCACCGAGCTCGATGAGCTGACCAATGGTTTGCACCCGGGTCAGATGATCATCGTCGCCGCGCGGCCCGCGCTGGGAAAGTCGACGCTCGCGCTCGACTTCGCTCGCGCGGCCGCCATCAAGCACGATCTGCCCACGATCTTCTTCTCGCTCGAGATGGGCCGCAGCGAGATCGCGATGCGTTTGCTCTCCGCCGAGGCGACCGTCCCCCTGCAGCACATGCGGAAGGGCACGGTGGACAACCGCGACTGGACCACCATCGCGGCCACTCGGGGGCGCATCAACGACGCACCCCTCTACATCGACGACAGCCCCAATATGACCCTGGTCGAAATCCGGGCCAAGTGCCGTCGTCTGAAGCAGCGCGTCGGGCTCAAGATGGTGATCATCGACTACCTGCAGTTGATGACGAGCGGCAAGCGAGTCGAGAGCCGCCAGCAGGAGGTCAGCGAGTTCTCGCGGGCGCTGAAGCTGCTCGCGAAGGAACTCCAGGTTCCGGTCATCGCGCTCTCCCAGCTGAATCGCGGTCCCGAGCAGCGTGCCGACAAACTTCCCGCTCTGAGCGACCTGCGCGAGTCTGGCTCGATCGAGCAGGACGCCGATGTCGTGGTGCTCCTCCACCGCGAGTCCGCCTACGAGAAGGACAACCCGCGCGCGGGCGAAGCCGATCTGATCGTGGCGAAGCACCGTAATGGACCGACGAAGACGGTTACGGTCGCATTCCAGGGCATGTACTCGCGTTTCGCGGACATGGCACCGATCTGACGAATGTGAATGGCCTTACAACGTGTGCTCAGGTCTCGGCGTCCGGGTTGAAGGAAAGCTCATAGCGGTCACCCCGGTAGAGCGAGGTGGTCTGCTCAGCGATCGCCCTCTCGTCGGTCATGCTCCGGGAGTGTACGCGCAGGCAGGGCTGGCTGGGCGGGATGTTCAGCAGGGCTGCCTCCTCCGCTGTCGGAAGCACCGCCGACACACGCGATTCGGCTCGCGAGAGCGTCATCCCGTATCGACGGTAGAGCAGTTCGTAGAGAGAGCCGGTCAGGTCCTCCCCCAGCAGGCCAGGCACTCTTTCCGCATTCAGCACAGTGCGGTCGATGCTCAAGGCGACGTCGTCGCCGAAACGGAGGCGCTCCACGGTGATGATTTGGTCATTTCGCTGGATGTTCAGGTCCGCGGCGGCTTCTGCGCCGGCGGGCCCGATGGTCGCGGCTAAGACACGCGCATGAGCGGTCATGCCAGAGGCCTTCATCGAGTCCGTGAACGATGCCATCACCATCCGCTTGGTCACGGTTGGCTGGGCGACGAAGGTGCCGCGTCCGCGGATTCCGATGATTCGCTTGGCTTGGATCAGAACTTGCAGGGCGCGCCGCACGGTCATGGCCGATACGCCGTATTGCGCCGCCAATGCCTGTTCGCCGGCGAGGCGCTCGCCGGGCTGCATCTTGGCGATCGACAGGGAGAGGTCTTTCAGCACGTCTTCGTACTTCGCCACTGGGTTCTCCCTTTTCAGGCCGCCGGAGCCACCAGCGGTTCTCTATTTTTACTCGAAAACCCCAGTCTTAGCCAACGGGCCGGGATGCGGCCAAGGAGTTGGCTGCGGCGACGAGATCGATGGTGAGGGCATAGGCGTCGGTGACTGCTTTGCCGACGACGACGGTGGAGGCGCCTGCGCGGAGTGCTCCCTGGACGTCCTTCGGTCCCGCGAATCGCCCCTCGGCGATGATCTGCCGATCGGGGAAGCTCTGGGCCAGCCGCTCGATGACCGAAAGATTGGGTCCTCCCGGGCGGATGTCTTGCTCGCTTGCTGCCACGAGCGTTGTGACGAGGACATCGGCGCCGGCTTCGACGGCCGGGCCGGCGTCCTCTGCTCGTGAGAGATCGGCCATCACGATGAGTCCGAGTGCTTTGGCGTGGCTGACGACGCACTCGAGCGTTTCCCCTCCGGGTCGTGGCCGGGTCGTGGCGTCCAGCGCGAGGATCGTCGCTCCGGCTCCGGCAATCTCGTCCACCTCGAACCGAGTTGGGGTGATGTAGACCTCGCCTCCGTCATAGTGCTTCTTGCGAATTCCGATGACAGGGATCTGCACCGCACGGACGATCTGGGAGATGTCCTCGGCGCCTTCGGCGCGGATGCCGGCAGCTCCGGCCTTCTGCGCGGCGAGCGCCAGACTGACCATGATGCTCGGGTTGCGAAGCGGGCTGCCCACCGGCGCTTGGCACGAGATGAAGACGCCAGGGGGAAGCCGGAGGCCGGAGGTTTTCTGGTGCTCAGGTATTGAGTTCCTTTTCTGTTGCGCTCAGAGCAACCAGTGGCGCGAGAGCGGTGGCATTGGGATGATGCAGCAGTCGTTCGGCTCCGTCGAGTGCCGATCCAACAGCCGGGAATCTGAAGGCGGCAGGGAAGCGCGCATACACGATGCTGTCGAGCACGGGGTCCAGCAAGTCACCGGCGCCGGTCAGCCGGCCGGAGACGCCCCAGGGGAATCGCTCATCGCTCTGAAACCCTGCTCGACTGCTGGCGGCGATCACAGCGTCGCCGATGTGGCGGGCCGCTTCGGCCCAGATCGCGCCGGCTTTCACGTCGCCTTCGCGGGCCGCCGCAGCGACGGCCGGTGCGAAGGAGGCGACTCTCCCGACCGGGAATGATGAGGCTGGGGACGTCGGCTGCGGGTCCGTACTCGTGCTCGAGCGCCTCCAGAAGCCGGGGGGAGCCGTCGTCGCCGATGAGCGATCCGACGCCGTCGACGCGAGCGGCTCCGGCAGGGCCGATGCCCAGGCCCACGATCCCGGTTCCGGCGGCGATCAGTGTGCCAGGCTCACCGGCGAGAGCCCCCAGGTGCGAGGTGACTGCGTCGTCGGCGATGATCACCCTTTCGACACCGAGCGACGCCGACAAGGAGGCGCGCAACGCGCTGGGCGGCGGGGCGGCACCGTACAAGCCGGTGCCTCCACCGGCAACGGTCCGCACCTCGGTCACACCGAACGTTGCCGCGGCATGGCGGCACCGGTCGAGGATCGTCTGGATCGTGTCGCTTCCATAGCGGAAGCCGTCCAGCTCGAGATTCGCACGGTCGCCTCGCTCAGTGATCAAGCGGACCCGCGTCTGGGTCTGACCGAGGTCGAATGCGAGTTCGGCCATCTCAACACCTCCTCGGGTCCGCTCGCTATGTAACGGTCTTGTTTCGTCCTTGCGGGTAGGACAATCACGATGTTAGCGTACTGCAATCATAGAGTGATTCAATAACCCTAGGGTTATAGATTCGCTCAGAAGCCGAAGGAGACCACATGAACAGCACGGCATCCGACGGGCGCGGAACGCGTCTTGCGGCTGTTTCTGGTGTGCCTGCGCTCAGCGTCCCCAGGGCGGGATGTGGCGCCAGGACTGTCGCGCAGTCGCGCTGACCAGGCCCCGGCTGGCCGGGACCGCCTCGGCACGACAGTCGTCCGGCCGTCGGCGCCCGGACGCCTGATGAGCCTCTCTCGCGAAAACAGCTGCATCATCTCAGCCGGTCGGGGCGGGCACGATCGGAAGAGGACCACAATCGGACTCCGATGCACCGGGAACCCGAACAGGTCCACAGCACCCCACGGTGAGCATGCTGACGCGACGCAGCTATCACCCGCGAAACGAGAGCGACAAAGTACGCAAGACCTGCCAATCAATCAGAACTTCCACCCAACGACGGGAGAACAAGGCAATGAAGAAGGCACAACTCGCCCGGCGAGCGTTCATGGTGGCCGCTGGTGCGACCGCAGTGACGCTGGCTCTGACCGGCTGCAACGCATCGGGCGGCGGCGCCGACGCCAGCGGCGTCGCCACTCTGAAGCTGATCATGAACCCCGGCCCGGAGGCCGATGCCATGTCCAAAGTCATGGCCGCTTACAACTCCGGTCCCGGAGCCGGGGACAAGATCCACGTCACGGTCGACCAGCTCAGCCGCACCGACACGTACGCAAGAGAGGCGACGCTGATGTCGACGAAGTCGTCGGACTACGACTTCTACCAGACTGCCATCTACTACATCGCCCAGCATTCCCAGTACCTCGCGCCGCTCAGCCTGAACGACAGCCAGTACTTCAAGAGCTCGCTGGGCTCGCTCAATGTTCAGGGCAAGCAGTACGGCATCCCCCTGGACCCCAGCGTTCACATGGTCTTCTACCGCACCGACCTGATCGGCAGCATGCTCAACGACAAGGCAACGTTCGAGAAGATCAGCCAGCAGGTGCTCGGCAAGACTCTCGAACCGAAGAGCCCCGACCAGTGGACCTGGGATGATTACATCGCCTCGGCAGCCTATTTCACACAGCAGTACAAACCCGGCATCGCCGACGAAGTACGGCACGGCGCTGCAGGCGAAGAACCTGGTCTACAACGCGATGGTCTGGGACGACGCCCTCTACAACAGCGGCGGCAGCTGGCTGGACTCCTCGGGAAAGCCGAACCTCGACAGCCCGGAGGCGGCCGTCGCCGTGAACATCTACCGGACGATCTACACCAAGGCTCTGACCTCGCCGGACTCCGACCAGGCTGAATACCTTGAGACACAGGCAGCGCTCACCAGCGGCAACGCCGCTTTCGCGCTCCAGCGGAACGCGGCCTACGATCAGCTCAACGATCCGAAGCAGTCCCCGAAGACGGCGGGCAAGATCGGCATCGCCCGTGTGCCGGGGAAGGATCACCTCAGTCATGTACACACGCTGGCGATCGGTGTGAACAAGTACGGCAAGCATGTCGACGCTGCGCAGAAGTTCATCAAGTACCTCGACAGCGTGGACGCGATGAAGACCTACGTGGCCGCTGGGGGTCTCGCCTCTATGCCCGGCGCGCTCCAGGGTCAGAAGAGCGCTAGCATCACCGCGTTGGAAGGCATCCTGAAAGATGGCACGTACGCCGAGCCGACGTTGGCCCGGGCCTTCGACATCTACACCGCTCTGGCCAACGATCTCTCCGGAGCATGGGTCGGCCAGGGGCAGGTCGAGGAGGCTCTGAAGAAGGCCAACGCCGACCTGACCACTTTGTCGGGCAAGTAGCGCAACGGGCGCGGCAGCAAGAAAGAGCGCGATGTCCGAAACCACGGCCACACGCCGGGCGACCGGGGCGGCGAACAAGCTGCCCCGGTCGCCCGGCAGAAGACGAACGTTCGCGCACGAGGTGCGGTCCGCTGGGTGCTCACCACACCGCTGATCCTCTTCCTCGCTCTGCTGGTCGCGTTCCCCATCGTGAACGGCGTCGCGTCGTCACTGCAAAATCACACTTTGCTCAACCCGACTCCCAGCTGGACCGGCTTCAGCAACTACGGCGCTATGCTCAGCGACCCCGGGTTCTGGCGCGCTCTGCTTTTCACCATCGGCTACACCATCGTCGTCACTGCGTTCGAGCTCGCCTTCGGATTCATCCTCGCCCTGCTGTTCGACAGGGCTTTCCCCGGCAAGAAGTTCTTCCTCAGCGCACTGATTCTGCCGATCATGATCGCGCCGGCCCTGATGGGCATCATGTTCCGGCTCATGCTCAGCGCCAACATCGGCATCGCGCCGGCCTTCCTGGACAGCCTCGGTTTTCGCGTCTCCCTCCTCAGCGCCGACACCGTCGTCCCCATGCTGGTGATTCTGGACATCCTTCAGTGGACGTCGTTCACCTTCCTCCTCTTCCATGCGGCGATGCAGGGAATCCCGGCAGAACTGCACGAAGCTGCGCAACTCGACCGCGCGAACAAAAGCCGCTTCGTCTTCTCGATCCTCCTCCCCCTGATGACGCCAACGATCTTCATCACCGGGTTCCTGCGCGCCATCGACGGCTTCCGGACCTTCGACACGATCAATGTGCTCACCTCCGGAGGCCCCGGAACCGAGACCACCACACTGAGCATCTACGTCTACAAGATCCTCGCCGGAGGCAATTTCGGCCTCGCCTCAGCCGCGGCAGTGCTGATCGCACTGATCATGCTGCCGATCATCCCCTTCGTCATCCGGCGCATCACAAGCGGAGCGACACCATGACCCAGATCACCATCGGAAGCCGAGCACGCGCCGCCACGGACGCGCGCACCGCGACGAAAGGGATCGGCCGGCGTCGAAAGCCGAAAGCCTGGTGGCGCACGATCCTCTTCGCGCTCGTCGCCCTGCTGATCAATCTGCCGCTGCTGAACGCCATCTACACCTCACTGAAGACCGACGCGGCGATCGGCCTCTCGCCATTCTCGGTCGCCGGTGGCTTCACTTTCGATCACTATGCGGCGGTCCTCAGCGGCTCGAAGTACAACTTCCCCGGTTACTTGCTCAACTCGGTTCAGCTCTCCGTCGGCACCGTCATCCTGGTCATGATCATCGCGGTCCCTGCGAGCTATGCAATCGTCCGAACCGGATTCGGCGGGAGCTGGCTGTTGCAGGCGATCACCAGTCTCCGACTGGTCCCCGCGATGTTCTTCGCCGTGCCGTTCTTCCTCATCTTCTCCGGACTCGGCATCTACGACACCGTCTTCGGCCTCGTGCTCGCCAACACGTTCATGCAACTCCCCCTCGCCTTGTTGATCATCTGCGGGACTTTGCGGGATGTCCCTGTCGAGATCGAGGAAGCGTCTGCCATCGACGGCGTGGGAACGTACCGCGCCCTTTTCTCAATGGTGCTCCCGCTTCTCGCACCTGGCCTTGTCGCCGTTGCGATCATCGTGTTCGTCTTCGCCTGGTCGGACTATCTGTTCGCCGTCATCCTGTCGGCTTCGGGCGCCGTGCCCGTGACCGTCGGCGCAGCGTTCTTCGTCACCAGCGCCGGCGTGCAGTGGGGGAACCTCGCGGCTGTCACTGTGATCTCCATCGTCATCCCCCTCTGCTTCGCCTTCATCGCTCAGCGCTACCTGGTCCGCGGGCGCCATCAAGTAGCCCGCCGTCTCGGCCGAGAGGCTCTGCGCGGACGTCGTCATCCTGTTCAGCCCTGGCGATCGAAGTCCACGGCGACGCTTTGATCGTCGTTCACCCGATCGATCCGGCCGCGGCGGCATCGCCGCAGCCGGTCTCGTTCGTCAGTGGGCGGCCGCGACCGGTCGCCGCGGGGTGATCGGATGGTGCTGGTCGTAGCGCGTGCTGCGCTTGGTGGTGATGGTGACCTCGTCGCGGAGGTCCTGGTAGAGCCTGTTGACCGATTCCCGGAGATCCGCGGTCTCGTACCCGGCCCGCACGCGGAAGACCAGCCCCCACACTGTCTCCTCGTAGAGGCGCGTGAGGACCATGTTGTCACAGACGCGGACGGCTGCGGCGAGAACGGTGCGGCAAGCGTCGGTGTGCTGCCCAGGGACGTTGGTTGAGGTGTGACGCGATAGATGGGTGAGGACCTCCCGGTCGAGAGTGGGGCTGTCTAGTTCCCTGCACTCGATGACTTAGAGGTGGTTTCAGTAGTCGGCGTGGCGGTGGTTGTTGTGGCTGGTTAGCGGGGATGCTGGTCGAGTGTCGACGCTTGCTGAGGATCGGTTCATTACGGATATGTTGTGGGAGCGGCTGGAGCCGTTGATTCCGCCTCGGCCGCCTGTGGTCAATGGGCGGGCTGGGCAGCCTCGGGTTCCTGACCGGAAGGTGTTCGCTGGGATCGTGTTCGTGCTGCTGACGGGGATCCCGTGGAGAAGCTCCCGCCCGAGTTGGGGTATGGGTCCGGGGTCACTTGTTGGCGGCGTCTGCGTGAATGGTCCGAAGCGGGCGCGTGGGATGCACTGCGGAAGATCATGCTCGACGAACTCGGCCAGGCTGGCATGATCGACTGGTCAAGAACCTGCCTGGACTCCGTAAGTGTCCGGGCGAAAAGGGGGGCGATCTCACTGGACCTAACCCCACGGATCGTGGGAAACGGGGCACCAAGTACCATGTCCTGACCGACCGCAACGGACTCCCGCTGCATGTGGAGATCTCCGGCGCCAACCGACACGACTCCATGCTCGTGGAACCTGTGTTAGACAACATCACCGCGATCAAGGGCGTCGGCCGCGGTCGGCCCAGACGCCGCCCGGTTATCTTCCACGCCGATAAGGCTTACGACAACCGCCGCGTCCGCTGTTACCTGCGTTGTCGTGGGATCAAGGCACGCATCGCACGAATCGGAGTCGACTCCAAACAGTGACTGGGTAAACACTGTTGGGTAGTCGAACGCACCATGGCCTGGATCCTCGCCTTCCGGAAACTCGCCACTCGCTACGACCGCACCGCCTCAACGATCACGGCGCTCGTCGCTCTAGCAATCGCGATCACCAGCGCCCGCAAACTCACCAAAAACGACTACTGAAACCATCTCTTAGGAGGTCCTCGTGACCCACGCTAATGCTGCTTTGACTCCTCGCGAATGCCTCCGCCTGGCCCGCCAAGTCGTCGACGACGGCTGGTCCGTTGCTGCGGCGGCGACCTACTTCCGAGTGTCCTGACGCACCGCGGACCGATGGGCTCGTCGTTACGTGGAGATGGGCGAGGCGGGAATGCTGGACCGTTCGTCACGGCCGCATCACAGCCCGAACAAGACCCCGCGAAGACTGGTCCGCAAGGTCGTGCATCTGCGGTGGAAGAAGCGGCTGGGACCAGTCGGTATCGGCGCCCAGCTCGGCATGCCCGCCTCGACCGTTCACCCGGTCCTCTCCCGGTGCCGGATCAATCGGCCCAGCCACGTCGACGTCCGCACCGGCGACCCCGCCCGCCGCTACGAGCACGAGCATCCCGGATCGATGATCCACGTCGACATCAAGAAACTCGGCAACATCCCCGACGGTGGCGGCTGGCGCTACGTCGGACGTCTCCAGGGAGAGCGGAACAAGGCCATCACCGCGAAGCGGACCGGGAAACACGGGATCACCGGCGACATGATCACCGGCACAGCGTTCGTTCATACCGTCATCGACGATCACTCCCGTGTCGCTTACGCCGAGATCCACGACGACGAAACCGCCGCCACTGCAATCGCTGTTCTGCGTCGAGCGGTCGGCTGGTTCGCCAGCCGTGGCGTCACCGTCGAACAGGTGCTCTCCGACAACGGCTCCGCATACCGCTCATACGCCTGGCGCGACGCTTGCGCCGAGCTCAGCATCCAACCGAAACGCACCCGGCCCTACCATCCGCAGACGAACGGCAAGATCGAACGCTTCCACCGCACCCTCGCCGACGGCTGGGCATACGCCCGGCACTACAACTCCGAATCAGCCCGCCGCAACGCACTCCCGGCCTGGCTGCACTCCTACAATCACCACAGGCCCCACACCGCCATCGGCAGCCAGCCACCCATCAGCAGATTGACCAACGTCCCTGAGAAACACACCTAGGGCGTTGCCAGGGAGCGTTCTCGCGGCAGCTCAGGCGGAGGTTTTCTCACCGCCTCACCGTGGAGAAGAGACACAACAATTCCAGCGCCGAGGAGAGCGGTTCCTGCCGGAGTGACAAGAACGCTCACCGGGCGTCTGATCGCGGTGAAAAACATGTGATATGTTTGATACTTGTAATTTTTCTTGGGTAGTGTGTTTGTCGTTCGGGGAATGTTGCGTTCACATGGGGGTTGGGGTGGGGTTTCGGTTTGATGCGGGGGTGGCGGAGGCTCTGATCGCTGCTTGTCGTGCGGCGGATGTGGAGTTGCGTGGTGTGGGGGTAGTGCGTCGGGGGGCGGTGGAGACGGCTGTGGAGGGTTTCTCTGGTTGTTATGCCGGTCTTTTCGCGGTTGCTGCTTCGGTGGAGGCTGCGGATCGTGGCCGGTTGGCGGGTGTGCTGGACAGGCTCGCTGAGCAGGTTGAGGTGGCGGTGGTGAGGGCGCGGGAGGAGGAGAAGCGTCGGCGGGATTTGAGGGCGTGGCGTGAGCGGGAGGCGGAGCGGGAGCGTCGTCGTGTGGTTGCGGATGCGGTGGGGGTGGTTTGGTGTGGCTGTGGATGGGTTCTTCGATCCGCGGCCGTCGGAGGTCGCGGTGCGGCCTCCGGTGGTGTCTGCGGTGTTCTCGCCGCGGCAGCGGGAGCGGACTTCGGGTGGTGGGTCCTCGGGGAGGAGTTCAGCGGTCCCGGACAATCTGCGGGTCTTCGTGTCGCAGACGCGGGCGGGTGATGTCGGTTTGGGGGAGCAGTTGTGGAGGGTGCGGAACGCGTGGGGTGCGTTCGTTGCGTCGTGTTCCTGGGTTCCGGTGGAGTCGGTGACGTTCCTGCGGGGGTTCGAGCGGCTTCTGGAGGAGAGCCGGGACGATGCGCTCTGGGTTGAGCAGATCGCTGCGGCGTTCGATGCTGCCGGTCGTGGTCTGCTGTCGGATCGTGCTCTGGATCTGGTTGCGACGGCGGTGCGTCCTCCGAGCGATGGGGAGGTGTTGGCGGCTTTCGCGACGTTCACGGTCGTCGAGTTGAGGGCGTTGCTGGCGGCGTCTCCGGGTGTGGGGACCCGGTTGTTGCTCATGGATGCTGTGGCGATCCATGCCTGGTGGCAGGGTCTGGCTTCGTCGACGTCTCCTGGTGCGCGGTTCTCTGCGCGTCACGAGGTGCTGTTGACGGCTTTCCCTGTCCTGTTCGGGAATCTGGAAGGCATCCCTTACGGGGCGAGGGACTACGCGAACCGGCGTGCTCTGGCTGCGGCGATCGCGGAGTTGGAGACGCGGCTGGCGGGGTTGAGGGCCGTCGTCGGTGACACCTCGGTCTTGGGTTCTAACGGTCGTTGCAACACCTGGACTTTCTGGGAGTTGTAACGACCACTAGAATCCGCCGGTTCGCGAGGGGGCCTTCGGCGTTGTCACAGCGGGCGCTGAAGCAGTCCCTGCGGGAGGGGGAAGAGCAGCTGAAAGCGTTGAAGAACATCCACGCGGCCCTGCAGACGACGGCGACCTGGGCGTCTCGTTCGCTTATCGCGTTGACCGGTGATCGTCCGCCGTTGGCGGCGGTCGCGATCGGTGATCTGGACACGGCCACGACGGTCAGCTACACCGTGCCCGGGATGGGAACGACGACCCACGGGATGACGGGGTGGGCGAAAGCGGCGCAGAACCTGCGCGCGCTGCTTCCCCCGGAGAGCGCGGTGGTGGCCTGGATCGGATACAGAACCCCGCCCGCGCCGAGCGCCGGGGATCTGGATTTCGGGGTGCTGGATGTCACCCGGGCGGTCGCCGGCGGCACCAAACTCGCCTCGGCGCTCAGGGGCCTGTCCGCCGTGCGCGGCGGGTCGATGCCGTCATTGTCCATCGTCGCCCACTCCTACGGCACGACCACCGCCGCCATCGCGCTCACCCAACCCGGAGTGCGCGCAGACACCTTTGTGACCCTCGGCTCCGCCGGCCTGCCAGACAGTGTGCGCTCCCCAGCCGGATCTGAACGTCGGGAAGGTGTACTCCGGCCACGCCCGCGACAAGCTTCCCGGGGAGAGGGAGAGCGGGGATCAGTGGGCCTGGATCGGCAGGACCAGCAGCCGCGACCACACAGTCAACCCGATGACCCCCGGCTTCGGCTCCCACCCCTTCGGCGTCGAAACCGGAGGCGACGCCGACCGCATCGTCACCGACCACAGCCCCCTCGTCAGCGACGGAGGCACCGAAGCCGGATACCTCGACCGCGGAACGGAGTCTTTGGCGAACACGGCCCGCGCGATCACGAGTGACACCGCTGAGATCACGCGATACGCACCCCTGGGGCCGACCAACTACCAAAAGGGTGTTCTCTCAGGATTGGAGCAAGGTGCCCATGTTCGCTAGGACTGCGCGGCGGGTGATCGCTGTCTCAGTGATGGTTGTCCTGTTCGGGACGGCGAGTGTCGGGTGTGCAGGAAAAGGTGAGGAGAAGAACACGATGACACCGAGAGAAGGCCGCGACGCGGTCGTCGATCTCGTGATCAGCACAACAAAACAACTCGCGGTCACCGGATGGTGGCCCCGCAACGGTCCGGTGTGGGCTGATGAGTGCTCCCTCGGCGGCGGCGTCCTCGGCGCCAGCTACAGCTACGACCACTGGGCACCCCGAGGAACCGACCACACCGGCGACGCTCGCAAGGTTGCGGACTACTGGAAGTCACTGGGAATGACAGTGCGGATTCTGGATCAGGGCGGCCCGGTCGTGTACGGATCGGGCGGTCCGGTGCTCCGCGCTGATTTCGACACGCACGCCGCCGATAACTCCTACAGAGTCGGCGCGTTGGCCCCCTGCTCCCCCGGAGACTTCTGGGAACTGAACGAAGAAGACCAAGCCGAACGCGACCAAGGCAAAGTCCTCCCGGGCGACGAAGGCGTGATCCCCTACGAGCAGTGGAACACCCCCAGACCACCGACACCCACCCCAGAACCCCCAACAGACGGAACCAACTCATGACACGCGGGCGGCACTGAACACGGTGAGGCTGTCTGTTGAGGCGAGGCTGTCTGTTTGACGGTGTTCACTGCCGTCCGCGACGGGGTGAAGGGGCTGCCGGACGCGTTCGAGGAGTTCGCCGCCCAGGGCGGCCGAAAAGGGAGGACTTTGGCGCGCGGTAAGGGGCTGAGGTGCAGAAAGGGAGGAGATCCGGCCGGGATGGGGGCGAATCTCCTCCCTTACTTGCGGGTGAAGGGCGGAGCGGGTGAAGGGCGGGAAGAGAGGGCGGGGAAGGAAAAGGAGAGGAAGAGGGGCGGGACCGAGTTCCCGGTCATCGCGACGATGAGCGTCAGCGGGGGAGGTGCCGTTCGGCGGGGCCGGTGTACTGGGAGAGGGGGCGGATGGGGGAGTTCGCCGCGTACTGCTCGAAGACGTGGGCGGTCCACCCCACAACGCGTGCCGCGGCGAAGAGCGGGGTGGAGGTCTCGGTGTCGAAACCCATCAGAGAGTAGGCGGGGCCGGAGGGGTAGTCGAGGTTGGGCTTGATGTCCTTGCGATCCCCCATCGCCTTCTCGAGTGCCTCGTAGAGGGCCAGCAGGTCCTGCCTGCCGGCGTGCTCGACCAGTTTCTCCAGCGCCGCCTTCATCGTCGGGACGCGGGAGTCGCCGTTCTTGTAGACACGGTGGCCGAAGCCCATGATCTTGCGCTTCCCGACGAGGGCCTCATCCAACCAGGCCTCGGCCCTGCCTGCGTCCCCGATCTCCTCGAAAGCGCGCATGACCGCCTCGTTCGCCCCGCCATGCAGCGGGCCTTTGAGCGCGCCGATCGCGCCGGTGACCGCGGAGTAGACATCGGACAGGGTGGAGGCGATGACGCGAGCGGTGAAGGTCGACGCGTTGAAGGAGTGCTCCGCGTAGAGGACGAGCGAGATGCGGAAAGCGTCCACCACCACGTCATCCGGGACCTCGCCGAACGTGAGCCAGAGGAAGTTGCGCGAGTAGTCGAGGTCGTCGCGCGGCTCGACGGGTTCGAGGCCGCGGCGGCGGCGCTGGATGTGCGCGACGATGGAGGGCAGCCGCGCGAGCAGGGAGACGGCACGGTCGGCGTTGAGCGCGGGGTCGAGAATGCCGTCGCGCTGCTGGAGCGTGGGGTCGATGCCGCCGAGCTGGCTGACCGCGGTGCGCAGCGCATCCATCGGATGAGCATCGGCCGGGATGTCGTCGAGCGCCCGGCGCGTCCGGTCGTCCAGGCGGCGGAGGCTGCGCTCACGCTTCTCGAACTCGGCCAGCTGGCCGGTGTTCGGCAGCTCACCGTTCCACAGCAGCCAGGCGACCTCCTCGAACGAGCGGTTCGCCGCGAGCTCCTGCACGGGGTAGCCGCGGTAGAGCAGAGAGTTGGTCTTGGGGTTCACCGAGGAGATGGCCGTGGTGTCCACCACGACACCGGCGAGGCCCTTGTGGATCTCCAGGTCGGTCATGCTGCTTACTCCTTTGCTGCTGGTGGCGCGGCGCGTCAGCGCCTCACCACGAAGGTGAAGACAGAGGAATCGAACGCATTGTAGCCCTCGTAGTCAATCAGGTCGTACAGCTCGGCGCGATGCTGCATCTCCCCGAGCGTGGGCTCGAGGGTGCCGCCGGTGAGCAACTGGTCGAGGCCGCGCTCGGCGGCGCCCATCGCGAGGCGGAGGAGCGAGACCGGCCAGATGACGATGTTCACACCGATGTCGCGCAGCTGGTCCATGGTGAAGAGCTCGCTCTTGCCGAACTCGGTCATGTTGGCGAGGATCGGGACGTCGACGGCCGCACGGACGGCCGCGAACTCGGAGAGATCGGCCATCGCCTCGGGGAAGATCGCGTCGGCCCCGGCATCCACCAGGGCCTTGGCGCGGTCGATCGCGGCATCCAGCCCCTCGACGGCGCGGATGTCGGTGCGGGCCATGATCAGCAGGTTCGGGTCGCGGCGGGCGTCGACGGCGGCGCGGATGCGCTTGAGGGCGGTGCCCTCGTCGACGACCTGCTTGCCGTCGAGGTGGCCGCAGCGCTTGGGATTGACCTGGTCTTCGATGTGAAGGCCGGCGACACCGGCGTCCTCGAGGGTCTGGACCGTGCGGGCGACGTTCATCGGCTCGCCGAAGCCGGTGTCGGCGTCCACGAGGGCCGGGAGGCTGGTCATCCGGGCGGTCTGGGCGGAGCGGGCGGCGACCTCGGTGAGAGTCGTGAGGCCGATGTCGGGGAGGCCCAGGTCGGCGGAGAGGACGGCTCCGGAAAGGTAGACGCCCTCGAAGCCTTTGCGTTCGATGAGGCGCGCGCTGAGCGGGGTGAAAGCCCCGGGCATCCTCACCAGTTGGCCCGAGGCGAGGCGGGCGCGGAAGGCCGCGCGCTTTTCGTGCGCCGGCACAGAGGAGTAGAGCATCAGAAGAGCCCTTTCGGAACGGGGATGCCGGCGAGCAGGCCGGGCCGCGCGGTGATGGTGAGTCCCCCGAGATCGGCGGCGGAGAGGTCCGGGAGGCGCTCGGCGAGGGCGAGGAAGCGCTCGATCTCGGTCTGGTCGAGCACCCCGGCGGCCAGCGAGCGGAACTTGGCGACGTAGTCGGCGCGAGCGAACGGGCGGGCGCCCAGCGGATGCGCGTCCGCGACGGCGATCTCGTCGGCGACGACACGGCCGTCGGCGAGACGGATCTCCACCCGGCCGCCGAACGCCTTCTCCGCGGGGTCGGTGGAGTGGTAGCGCCGCGTCCACTCCGGGTCTTCGGCGGTGGCGATCTTGCCCCAGAGCGCGACCGTGTCCGGACGGGCGGCTCGCTCCGGGAGGTAGGACTCGACGTGGTGCCACCCGCCGTCTTGAAGTGCGACCGCGAAGATGTACGGGATGCTGTGGTCGAGCGTCTCGCGGGAGGCCGCCGGGTCGTACTTCTGCGGGTCGTTCGCCCCCGAGCCGATGACGTAGTGCGTGTGGTGCGAGGTTCGGAGGAGGATGCTCTCCACACGCGCGGGGTCCGCGACCTCGGGATGCTCGCGGTGTAGCTTCCTGGCCAGGTCGATCCACGCCTGAGCCTGGTACTCCGCCGAGCGCTCCTTCGTGTAGGAGTCGAGGATGGCGCGCTTCGCCTCGCCCGGCTCGGGCAGCGGAACGCCGTAGCTCGCATCGGGCCCGTCCAGCAGCCAAGCGATCACGCCGTCCTCGCCCTCGTAGATCGGGGTGGGACTGGTCTCGCCGCGCATCGCCCGGTCGATCGCCTCCACAGCAATCTTCCCGGCGAAGGCGGGGGCGTGAGCCTTCCAGCTGGAGATCTCCCCTTTGCGGGACTGCCGGGTGGCCGTGGTGGTGTGGAGCGCCTGGCCGACGGCCTGGAAGATCGCCTCGGGAGGCAGGTGCAGCAGCGTCCCGATTCCGGCGGCGGCGGAGGGGCCGAGGTGGGCGACATGGTCGATCTTGTGCTTGTGCAGGCTGATCGCGCGGGCGAGGTCGATCTGGATCTCATACCCGGTCGCGATCCCGCGCACGAGGTCGCGACCGGTGAGCCCGAACGCGCGCGCGGCATGCTGAGCGACCGCGGTGACGGGCGGGATGTTGTCGCCGGGGTGCGAGTACTCGGCGGCCAGGAAGGTGTCGTGGTAGTCGAGCTCGCGGACGGCGACGCCGTTGGCCCAGGCGGCCCACTCGGGGCTCACCCGGGCGGCGGCTCGCTCGCCGAAGACGGTCGAACCGTCCTGAGGGCGGCCGGCGCTCCGCGTGATTTCCTCGAGCTCGGCGGAGGGAAGCGGGTGCGCGAGCGCCTGCGACCGGGCCGAGACGACCGGGCGGCGGGTGAGGGAGGCCGCGGCGACAGCGGCGTTGTCGATGACACGGTTGATGACCATGTCGGCGACGGCGGCATCCACCTCCACCGGGTCGGCGGCGACCTGGGCGATCTTCCACGCGAGCTGGTCCTGACGGGGGAGGTCTTCGTCGCTTCTGTACACACGGACGTTGTGGAGCTTCACGTAACGAACCTACCTCCCCTGCGCTCCTCGGATGGCTCCCGGCCGCTCTTCCCGGGCTCGGCCGCTCGCCGGGCCGAACGGGTCAGATGTCGCCGGCGGTCGCGGTCGGGACGAGGAGGGCGCGCGCGAGGACGTGGAAGGCGGCGGTGAGGCCGAGGAGAGCGGGAGTCGACTCCGGATCGAGGTCGAGACGGTCCACATCCAGGGCATGCACGGTCACGAAGTAGCGGTGCGTCCCGGTGCCGGGTGGCGGACCCGCGCCGGTGAAGCTCTTCGAGCGCAGCTCGTTGGAGAGCATCGCCGCGCCCCGGGGCAGCCCCGCGCCGCCCTCGGCCCCCGCGTTCGCCGCGAGCGCGGTGACAGAGGCGGGGATGTTGTACACGGCCCAGTGCCAGAAGCCGGAGCCTGTAGGTGCGTCCGGATCGTGGATGGTGACGGCGAAACTCTTCGTCTCCGCCGGGAATCCGCTCCAGGACAACTGCGGCGAGCGGTCGCCGCCACCGCCGCCCGCGCCCCACTGCTCGCGGGAGAGCGGCCGGTCGTCGGCGATGTCGTCGCTCGTGAGGGTGAAGTGCGGGACGGAGCGGAAGCGCTGAAGAGGATCGTTCGGCATAGGCCACACGCTACGCCTGCGGAGCCGCCTCGGTCACCTCGGCGGGTGCCACGGTCCGGCGGCGGAATCGCCCGGGCAGGCCCGCGATGCCCCATGCTGTGACCCGGAGCATCGCCTCGGCGACGATGCCGCCGGTCATCTTCGAGGCGCCGTGCTCCCGCTCCACGAAGGTGATCGGCACCTCCGTGACGGTGAGACCGGCGGCGTGGGCGCGGCGGAGCATGTCGATCTGGAAGCAGTAGCCCTGACTCTCCACGTCGTCCAGGTGGACGCTGCGCAGCGCGTCAGCGGTGAAAGCGCGATAGCCGCCGGTGATGTCCCGCACGGGGACGCCGAGCGCGATGCGCGAGTAGGCGCTGCCGCCCCGCGAGAGAAGGCGACGGTGCGCAGGCCAATTGACCACACTCCCGCCGGGGACCCAGCGGGAGCCCAAGACGAGGTCGGCGCTCGCCGCGCCGGGACCGGGCGCCTCGCCCGGCGGGCGGCGGAGGGCGGCCAGGAGGCGGGGCAGCTGCTCGGGCTGGTGCGAGCCGTCGGCGTCCATCTCCACGATCGCGTCATAGCCCGCGTCGAGCGCCCAGGTCATCCCGGCACGGTAAGCGGCGCCCAGACCGGACTTCCCCGCGCGGTGCAGCACATTGACGTTCGCGTCGGTCGCGGCGAGCGCGTCGGCCAGGTCGCCCGTTCCGTCCGGTGAGCCGTCGTCGACGATCAGGACGTCGGCGTCCGGAACGGACGCGCGAAGCCGGCCGACGACGGGGCCGATGTTCTCCCGCTCGTTGTAGGTCGGAATGATGACGATGGAACGCATAGTGCGACCATCCTCCCCTCTGATGAACGGCAGACGAACGAATCTGACGGTACTCGAAGTTTTCGCGGCTAGCATCATCCGGTGCCCGTCGCGAAAGTCCTCCTCTTCTATGTCTTCGCCCCGCTGCCCGATCCCGAGGCCGTCCGGCTGTGGCAGCGCGACTTGTGCGAGTCCCTCGGTCTGCGCGGGCGCATCCTCCTCTCCAAGGACGGGCTGAATGGCACGCTCGGCGGTGAGCTCGGCTCCCTGAAGCGCTACCTGCGGAAGACGAAAGACTATGCGGCTTTCACCGGGTTGGACGCGAAGTGGAGCGAGGGGTCCGGGCTGGACGCCGAGGGCGGAAGCCTGGACTTCCCCCGGCTCTCCGTTCGCGTACTCGACGAGATCGTGTCGTTCGGAGCGCCGGACGAGCTGGTCGTCGACGCGTCGGGAGTCCTCGGTGGCGGCGCGCGGCTCGATCCGAACGGCGTGCATGCCCTGGTCGAGGCCCGGGACGATGTTGTGTTCTTCGACGGGCGCAACCGCTTCGAGGCGGAGATCGGACGGTTCCGGGACGCGGTGGTCCCGGCTGTGGCGACGACGCGCGAGTTCGTCGCCGAACTGGACAGCGGCAAATACGATCATCTGAAGGGCAGGCCGATCGTGACGTACTGCACCGGCGGTGTCCGCTGCGAGGTCCTGAGCGGGCTGATGCGCTCGCGCGGGTTCCAGGAGGTCTACCAGCTCGACGGCGGGGTGGTGCGCTACGGCGAGCGCTTCGGGGACTCGGGGCTGTGGGAGGGGTCGCTGTACGTGTTCGACGGGCGCGGCTCGGTGACGTTCTCCCCCTCGGCTGCTGTGATCGGGCGCTGCGCCGGGTGCGGGGAGGCGAGCAGCCGGATGCGGAACTGCGTGGAGGCGGCCTGCCGGGAGCAGCTGGTGGTCTGCGAGGGATGCGGGGCCTTGGCTTGTCCGGAGCATGCGGCGGCGGCGCATGCGGCGACAGGTGAGAGGGCGGCGGCAGCCGGCTGAGCGCAGCAGACCCCGTTCCCTGCGGAGGCTGCCGGCTTATGAACGGATCAGCCTCGGCTTCGGTGTCGAGGTATGCGAAGGGGCGATCGTGGAGGTGGCGCATGTATCGCATGATCAGACCGGCCGCGAGAGGACGACAGCGCCGACAGCCGTGACGACGATGCGGCCTGGAGGGTGTGCCGGTGTCCGCTGGCTCGTTCGTCGTCTCGTGGTCCGTCGGCCGTCAGCCGTCCAGGCGGCGCTCGCGGCGACGGCCCGGGCGCGGGCGTCTCGCCCACAGGCGGGCGCCCTGGGAGGAGAGGGCCAGAACCACCAGGATGTCGAGCGGGAGACCCAGGATGTTCGCTCGGAGGGTCGTTTGCGCCCCGCCGTTGAAGAAGTCGATTGCAGCGACGACGATCAGCAGCGCGCTGTACGACATGGAGGCGATGCGCGCCCAGTTGCTGCCGGCGAAGACGAGCAGGGCGAGGACGGAGTAGAAGACGAGCCCGCCCGCGAAGACCCCCGCGGCGACGGCGATGGCCGATTCCGCCTGGGACTGCTCGGCAGCGGTCAGCGACGGGCCGGCTGTGGCGAGCCGGGAGTGGACGAAGGCGGGCCAGTCGAGGGCGGTCAGCGCACCGGCGAGCACTCGGAGGAGCATCAGGAGGAAGCCGAGTGTGGTCGGCACGGGTCGCCGCGCGGCCAGAGCGGCCCGGCGGGCGTCCGCGTTCCGGGCTCTTGCGGTCGAGGCGGGTTAGACGCTCACACCGGTGAGGTCGACGATCGGGAGATCGCCATCCGTCTCGATGCTGTCCCCGCCGCCGTTCCGCGAGTGGTAGCCGGTGGAGAAGTCGCGGATGACCGACACCTCCACGTCCAGCCCGGACCCGGTGAGGGTGGAGACGATATGGTCGCGCTCGATGTCCGTGTTCGCGTCGATCTTGTGAGTGATCTGGAGCGTGAACAGCGAGAAGCCGACAGCACGATCGAACGTGCCGGCGGCGAGCCAGCCGACGCGGTGGCCGCCGGGGAGCAGCCAGCCCTCCGGGCAGCGCCAGAAGCGGACGTGGTGACGCTTGGCGGGGTTGCCCAGAACCTCCTGCTGGTAAGCGACGTCCTGCTGATGCCCGAACAGGAAGAGCGGGCTCACGGGGGCCTCGTCATAGCTGCGGCGAAGAATCGTCGAGGCGACGATCCGCCGGCTGGAGGCCGCTGTCACCTCGTCCGCGCGGTTCCATCCGGCCGCGGTCATGGCCTCGTCCAGCTGCGCTTCCGTGCCGAGGAGCGCCAGGTTGATCGGGTCGCCGAGCAGCCCGTCGCTGGTGCGGGCCCGGCCGATGAAGTAGTCCGGAACGTAGATCCGGGTCAGGATGCGATGCAGCCGCGGCAGCACGAGGTAGGCGAGGACGACCCAGAACAAGACGAAGAACGGAAGACAGGAGCAAGCCCCACCCGAAGCTCTCGGTGAGCACGATCCACGCCAGCCAGATCGCGGCCAGCCCGCCGAAGACGAAGAACGCGGAGTCGACGACCGCGTTGATCGAGACACGGCGGCCGTTCGCAGACCAGGTCTTGGGGGGTTCGGGAGGCCGCCGGTGCTCGGAGCGCTCGAGAGGCACAGAGCTGCGCCGGGGTGGAGGACGTCGTGCGAACCGCTCGCCGGGACGCGCGCCGCCGTCTCCGGCGCGTCCCGCGCCGGCAGCTGGTCGCCGGTTCCGGTCATGCGGCCATCCTAGAGCCGCGGGGACCGTCGACGTAGGGTGACACTATGACGACCATCCACGAGCGCGGCGCCGAATTGCGCCGGCTCCATGAGGACCCCGATCTGCTGCGAGTCGTGAATGTCTGGGATGCGGTCAGCGCACGCGCCATCGCGGCCCTCCCCGGCACCCGCGCGCTGGCGACCGCCAGCCACTCCATCGCTGCGAGCTTCGGCTACGACGACGGCGAACGCATCCCCCTCGACCTGATGATCGACATGGTCGGGCGTATCGCAGGTCATCTCCCTGCGCACCCGCGACTACGTCGCTGCGGCGAAACTGGCCGGAGACCGTACGCCACGCATCATCCTGCGGGAGATCATGCCCAATATGACCTCGCTCATCGTCGTCGGCTTCATGGGCGCCGCCCTCGGCGCGATCGGCGGCGAGGCCGGGCTCGCGTTCCTGGGGCTGGGCGATCCGCAGACGGTCAGCTGGGGCGCGATGCTCTACCAAGCCAATGTCGGCGGCGCCCTGCTCACCGGGCAGCTCGCGTGGCTGATCGCCCCGGGGCTCACCCTCGCCCTGCTCATCACGAGCTTCACACTCATCAATTTCGGCATCGACACGCTGAGCAACCCCCAACTGAGGGAGGGATGACCGTGGCACTCCTCGAGGTCACCGATCTGTCCGTCGTCTACCGTCCGCGCGACCACGCGCCGCACCACGCGGTCCGCTCGGTCTCGTTCGCCATCGAGAAGGGCGAGTTCGTCGGCCTGGTCGGCGAGTCGGGATGCGGCAAGTCGACGCTCGGCAACGCCATCCTGCAGTTGCTCAGCAAACCGGCCGCCATCGAGAGCGGGAGCGTCGTCTTCGACGGCCGGCGCATCGATGGGCTCGGCGACGACGAGCTCCGCGGCATCCGCTGGGTCTCGCTCTCGACCGTGTTCCAGTCCTCGATGAACTCGCTCAACCCGGTCATGACGATCGCGGCGCAGTTCCGGGACACCTTCCGCGCCCATCGCGTCCCGGCCTCCCGCGCCCGCGCCGCGGAGCTGCTCAGGATGGTCGACCTGGAGGAGAGCGTGCTCGACTCCTACCCGCACGAGCTCTCCGGCGGGATGAAGCAGCGCGTCACCCTCGCCCTCGCGCTGGCGCTCAGCCCCGAGCTGGTCGTGCTGGACGAATCGACCACCGGGCTCGATGTGCTCGTGCAGCGCCGCATCCCGGACCGGCTGCGCGAGCTTCAGGGGCAGCTGGGCTTCGCAGTGCTGTTCGTCAGCCACGACATCGGCACCGTCCTGGAGCTGAGCGACCGCGTGCTCGTCATGCTGGACGGCGAGATCGTGGAGCAGTCGACGCCCGCGGCCCTGCTGGCCGGCGGCGCCGGGCATCCCTACGCAGCGAAACTCCTCGACGCCTACCGCGTGACCTCCGGCGCGGTGGCGAAGGCCGCCACCGCGAGCGCCGCCGAGCCGCTGCTGACCATGAGCGGGGTCGGCAAGACCTACCGCGTCGGCCGCGGTCGCAGCCGCCGCCACGTCACCGCCCTGGCCGAGATCTCGCTCACCCTCCTCGAAGGCACCATCTCCGCCCTGGTCGGCCAGTCCGGCTCGGGCAAGTCCACGATCGCGCGCCTCCTGCTCGGGATGGAGCGGCCCGCCGGCGGAACGGTCACCCTCACCCGTCCCGGCTCCCCCTCCGTCCCGGTCGGGACGCTGCGCGGACGCCGCCTGCGCGAGTACCGCGCGACGACACAGCTGGTCTTCCAGGACCCGTTCGCCTCGCTGAACCCCGCGAACACCTTGCAGTACATCCTGTCGCGGCCGTTGCGGAGCTACGGTGGCATCCCACGCTCGGAGGTGGCGGCGAGCGCCGCCGCCCTCCTCGAACAGGTCGGCCTCACGCCCGCGGCGCGCTTCATCGACAAGCTGCCCCACCAGCTTTCGGGCGGCCAGCGCCAGCGGGTCGTGATCGCCCGCGCCCTCGCGGCGAACCCGGCTGTGCTCATCGCCGACGAGCCGGTTTCGATGCTGGATGTCTCCATCCGCGCCGAGATCCTCGATCTCCTCCGCCGCCTGGTCGCCGGCCGCGGCATCGCCATGCTTTACATCACACACGATCTCCTGTCGGCGCGGGCGCTCGCGGACGACGTGACGGTGCTCGAAGGCGGGCGGGTGCGCGAACAGGGGACAGCCGCACAGGTGATCGACAACGCGACGCACCCCTACACCCGCGAGCTCCTGGCCGCCATCCCGGACCCCTTCGCCCGAATCAAGTGACCCTCTCTCTCCCTCTCCCCGCCATCGATTCCTCACTTGTTCCGGCCCGGCCCCGGCGTGTCGCCTGAACAAGTGAGGAACCGATGGCTGGACGAGCAAGCGCGCGCGGACAAGGAGCGGGGACCGGTGCGCAAGCGAGTAGCGCTGATCGTAGGGCTGGTGATCGCTGCGCTGGCGCTCTCCGGCGGTGGCGCCGCGTTCGCATTGGGGACGCGGATCTTCGAGCCGGGGCCGGCGGTCGCGCCGGCGCCGATGGAGTCGCCGACACCAACACCGACACCGACGAACCCACCGGTGGCCGTTCCTGACATCGCGGACCCGACGACCTGGACGATCGGATTCCACGGGATCGGGCCGATAGCGCTCGGCTCGTCCATGGAGCGGGAACGGCAGACGCTCGCCGCTTTCTCCGACAATACCGACAAGCTCTGCGTTCCGGGCCAGCTCAGTCTTGTCGACAGCGAAGGCTTCTCGGTTCTCCTCGTCGGCGGGGTGACCGACCCGTCATACACCGCCGCGGTCATCGTCGGCGATTGGAGCCAAGACGTCCCCCGTGGCCCGACCACCGAAGCAGGGATCGGTGTGGGCTCATCCGCGGAGCGACTTCTCAGCGCCTACCCCGAGATCGAGAGAACGGGCAGCTACAACGATGTGACAACCTACTACGGCCTCGCCGACGGTGGGGGAGGGTGGATCGTGTTCGCGATCTTCGAGAATCGTGTCGTGAGCATCCAAGTCGCCAACGAGTCGAATGTCCCCTTGGAGAACGTCTCGGTGCGCACGATGCCCAGCGAACGCTGCCCCGCCTGACCCCGGTAGACTGAGCCCCATCCCCCGCCGTCACAAGCATCCTGGAGTGCCGCCGAAGTGACCGACACCACCACCCACCAGGTCGTCGATACGGTCGCGAACGCCGCCGCCACGCCGGAGAGGGAGCAGCCGTTCGCCGCGCTCGGCCTCAAACCGGACGAGTACGCGCGCATTCGCGAAATCCTCAGACGCCGGCCCACGAGCGGCGAGCTGGCGATGTACTCGGTGATGTGGTCCGAGCACTGCTCCTACAAATCGTCGAAGATCTACCTGCGGCAGTTCGGGCAGAAGGTCACGCCAGCGATGAAGAAGAACCTCATGGTCGGGATGGGCGAGAACGCGGGCGTCGTGGATATCGGCGAAGGCTGGGCCGTCACCTTCAAGGTGGAGTCGCACAACCACCCCTCCTACATCGAGCCGTTCCAGGGCGCGGCGACCGGCGTGGGCGGGATCGTCCGCGACATCATCTCGATGGGCGCGCGTCCGGTCGCGGTGATGGACCAGCTGCGCTTCGGTGCGATCGACGAGCCGGACACCGCGCGCGTCGTGCATGGTGTGGTCTCCGGCATCTCGTTCTATGGCAATTGCCTCGGCCTGCCGAACATCGGCGGCGAGACGTACTTCGACCCGGTGTACCAGGGCAACCCGCTCGTCAACGCGCTGTCGGTCGGTGTGCTCCGTCACGAGGATCTGCACCTTGCGAACGCCTCCGGCGTGGGCAACAAGGTCGTGCTGTTCGGCGCGCGGACCGGCGGCGACGGGATCGGCGGGGCGAGCATCCTGGCGTCCGACACGTTCTCCGAGGGAGGGCCGGCCAAGCGCCCGGCCGTGCAGGTGGGCGACCCGTTCGCCGAGAAGGTGCTCATCGAGTGCTGCCTGGAGCTGTACCGCGGCAAACTGGTCGAGGGCATCCAGGACCTCGGCGCCGCCGGCATATCCTGCGCCACCAGCGAACTCGCCTCGAACGGCGACGGCGGGATGTTCATCGAACTGGACAGTGTGCTGCTGCGCGATCCGAGCCTCACCGCCGAGGAGATCCTCATGTCGGAGAGCCAGGAGCGGATGATGGCGGTCGTCAAGCCCGAGCTTCTCGACCAGTTCCTCGCGGTGACGGCGAAGTGGGATGTGGAGACCAGCGTCCTCGGCGAGGTGACCGACACCGGCCGCCTGGTCATCGACTGGCACGGCGAGGAGATCGTCAACGTCGACCCGCGCACGGTCGCGATCGACGGACCGGTCTACGAGCGTCCCGTCGCCTACCCGTCGTGGATCGACGCCCTGCGGGCCGACTCGGCCTCGGCGCTCGCCCGGCCGGCCTCGGGCGACGCGCTGCGCGAGCAGACCCTCGCCCTGCTGGGCAGCGCCAACCTGGCCGACAAGTCCTGGATCACGGACCAGTACGACTACTTCGTCGGCGGCAACACCGCGCTCGCCTTCCCGGACGATGCGGGCATGATCCGCGTGGACGAGGAGAGCGGCCTCGGCTTCGCCATCGCCACCGACGCCAACGGCCGCTACTGCCAGCTCGATCCGAAAGAGGGCGCCAAGCTCGCCCTCGCTGAGGCATACCGCAACGTGGCCGCCTCCGGCGCCGTGCCCGCCGCGGTCACCGACTGCCTCAACTTCGGCAGCCCTGAGAACCCCGAGGTCATGTGGCAGTTCTCGCAGGCCGTCGAGGGACTCTCGGACGCCTGCCTGGAACTGGGTGTCCCCGTCACCGGCGGCAACGTCTCCTTCTACAACCAGACCGGCGATGTCCCTGTCTTCCCGACCCCGGTCGTCGGCGTGCTGGGCGTGATCGACGATGTAGCGCGCCGCATCCCGGCCGGCTGGCAGGACGAGGGCGAGAACATCTACCTCCTCGGCATCACCCGCGAAGAGCTCGACGGCTCCGCGTGGGCGGCGACGGTCCACGGTCACCTTGGCGGACGACCCCCCGCGGTGGACCTCGCCGCCGAGCGCAGGCTCGCCGAGACCCTGCACGCCGCGTCGCAGCAGGGCCTCATCTCATCCGCCCACGACCTCGCCGACGGCGGCCTCGCCCAGGCCCTCGCCGAGAGCGTCCTGCGCTTCGGCGTCGGCGCCCGCGTCTGGCTGGGCGACATCGCCGAGCGGGACGGCGTGGACGCGGCGAGCGCGCTCTTCAGCGAGTCGACTGCGCGCGTGATCGTCTCCGTTCCCCGCGAGGACGACGTGAGGTTCCGTGGCCTCTGCGACGGGCGCGGCGTCCCCGCGCTCCGCATCGGCGTCACCGACGGCGATGCCGGCACGCAGCCGGTGCTCGAGGTCCAGGACCTCTTCGCGATCGACGTGGAGGAGCTGCGCAGCGTCCATCGCTCCACGCTTCCGGAGCGCTTCGGACCGGTGGTGGGCTGAACCGACCGGCCTGTTCGCACGGTGGCAAAGGGAGGAGAATCCGCCCGAAAACCGGCGGATCGCCGGGAAGGAGAGGACTGCGGGGTCGATCCGAGCTCGGATTTCCTCCGTTTTCGGCGGGAGGCCGGCGGGACGGTGGTCAGCTGCCGGCGGCCGCCGCCTCAACAGCCGCACCCGCTGCTGGGTCAGCAGGATGCCGCAGAGCACGACCAGCGCGCCCGCCGGTTCGTTCCAGCTGAGGCGCTCCCCGAGCACCAGGATGCCGAGCGCCACGCCGACGACCGGCGTCACGTAGGTCACGCCTGAGGTCGCTGTCGGCCCCCATGCGCGCAGCACGTTCATGTTCCAGATGTAGACGACACCCGACCCCAGAGCGCCCAGGGCGAGCAGGCTCAGCAGGACCGGCCAGCTGAACCGGACGGGGTGCCAGGCGATCACCGGGGTCAGCGCGACCATGATCGCCGCGGCGAGGCCGACGCTGAGGAACGCCGTCGCGGTGGCCGGGATGTCGCGGTGGCAGATGAAGCGGCGCAAGTAGCTGAAGCTGACACCGTAACAGGTGACCGCCCCGAGGCAGGCGAGCTGTCCCCCGAGCGAGCCGGAGAGCGCCGACAGCTGCCATGGCCCCACGACCACGACGACACCGAGCACGCCGACCATCACCCCGAGGACCTGGTCGCGGCTGAGCCGTTCGACCCGGAAGGCCGCCGTCGCCATGATGGCGGTCGTGATGGGTGTCACCGCGTTGTAGATACTCGCCAGGCTGGAGGAGACGTACTGCTCCGCCCAGGCGAAGAGCAGGAACGGAAGCGCGCAGCCCATGATCGCCACGACGACGAAGTGCAGCCAGACGATCGGCTCGCGGGGGAGCCTGGTGCGCGTGACGAGCAGGATGATGCCGAGTGTCACCGCGCCGAAGACCAGCCGGGCCCAGGCGACCTGCCCGAAGCTGACCCCTTCCAGTCCGATCTTCATGAACAGGAAGCTGGCGCCCCAGATAAGGCCCATGCCGATGAACTGAAGAGTGACTCTCACGCGCGCGACACTACCCTAACCGCTCGCGTCGTCCGGCGCCTTGCGGCCACGATGCCGCGATTTCACCCTTCGGGTCGTGTGCTCGGAGACGCCGTCGGGGCGGGGGTCGTCACGCGGACCGGCTGGGCCACCGACGCCGGGAACGCCGCTCCACCGTACTTCGCGTCGGTGGCCGTCATGTAGGTCTTCCACACCCGGTGTCTCAGCTGATCGCCTTGGACGCCGCCGACCGTGGACCGGCGCAGCGAGACCTCGCCCTGGACATTGCCGACCCACACCGCCGTCGTGAGCTCCGTGGTGGAGCCGACGAACCAGGTGTGGTGCTCTCCGTCGGAGGTGCCGGTCTTGGCGAACACCGGGATACCGTCCCTCGGGTTGGACGCGGAGCCTGTCCCGCTCATCACACCGCTCAGCGCCGAGGCCATCGTGGCCGCGACCTCGGGGCTGACGGCCGCCGAGCACTCCGGCCCCGGAACCGGCACGTCCTTGCCCTCGGAGTCCACGATGCGGTCGATCGCGAGGGGGGAGCAGACGATGCCCTTGTTCGCGATCCCCGCGAAGGCCGCGGCCATCCGGATGGGCGCCACTTCGTTGATTCCGAGGATGTCCGACACGTAGGAGGTGAGCGGCTTCCCGTCCGCACGGCGGACGCCGAACGCCTCCGCCGTCTTGCGGATCTCGCACTGGTCGAGTTTCTGCGCCATCGAGAAGAACGCCCCGTTCACCGAACCGGCGGTCGCCGCGCGCACGCTCATGTCCCCCGGCGTCTGGCCGCTGTCGTTCCTGGGCGAATAGGTTCCGCCCTGGGTTCCCTGGCAGCTGTCGCGGAAGGTGGAGAGGCTGAGTGCCCGCGCGTTCCCGTTGACCGTGTCGTCGATCGAGTGCCCGGTCTTGAGCCACTCGGCGAGCGTGAACACCTTGTACGTCGAGCCGGCGGGGAACCCGCTGGAACCGCCGTCCTCATAATCGCTGGCGAAGTTGACGGCCGTGCTCTCCGGCGAGGTGTCGTCCGGGTCGGCGTTGAAGTCCTTGTTCTGCACCATCGCCAGGACGCGTCCGGTGCCGGGCTCGATGGTCACGAGCGAACCGCCGAGGTCGAGGGCCGGGGCGGACGTCGGGACGTACGTGCTCATCGACTCGAGCGCCGCGCGCTGGAGGTCGAGATCGAGCGGCGTGTAGATGTCGTAGCCGCCGGTGGTGAGGGTGCTCCGCTCCGGGTCGGCAGCGTCCTGGAGCAGCTTCCGGTTCTGGATGACACGTTCGACGTAGTCGCAGAAGAAGCCGGCCCCCAGCGGGTTCGCCGCGTGGCAGCCAGTGGCGAGCGGGGTGATCTTCGGCTCGATGGGGGCGGCGACGGCCTCGTCGTGCTGTGCCTGCGTGATCTTGCCCTCTTCGAGCATCGCGGCGAGCACATCGCCGTCCCGGCGCTTCTTGTTGTCCGCGAGGTTCTCCTCGCGGTCGAGGCGCAGCCCATTGGGCTCGTTCACCGACGCGATCAGGCTGGCCGCCTGCGGCAGCGTCAGCTCGGCCGCCGTGACGCCGTAGTAGTACTTCGCCGCCGATTGGATACCGTACGTCGTGCCGCCGAACGGCGCGATGTTCAGATAGCCGAGCAGAATCTGATCCTTGGTGTACGCCTTCTCCAGGCCGATCGCGAGCCGGATCTCCTTGAGTTTGCGATCGATGCTCGTCTTGGTCGCGTCGTCGTAGGCGGCTTCGCGCTTGGCCTTGTCCGGAATGGCCTCCGCCCGCTGCACAAGGATGTTCTTGACATACTGCATAGAGATGGTGGACGCGCCCGATCCGACGTTCTCGCTCAGGGCGTTCCCGGCGGCGGCGCGCAGAACCGCTCTCACATCGACGCCGCCGTGACTGTAGAACCGCGGGTCCTCGGTCGCGATCAGGGCGTCCTTCACCTGCGGGGAGATCTGGTCCGAGCCGACGACCTCACGGTTCTGCTCGTAGACCGCGGCGAGCAGAACGGGGGCGCCCGTCCCATCCTTCGCGTAGATGTCCGTCGTCTGCGCGAGTTTGTCCGGCTTGATGTACTCGGGCAGCCCCTCGAAAAGCTGGAGGCCGCTGTCGGCGGCCATACCGCTCACGGCGACGGCCGGCGCGACCATCGCGACGACCATGACGCCGGCCACGGCGCTGAGAGTGAGAAAGCCGAGCGCGGAAGCGGCGCGGCGGCGGCGCGAGAGGTGGGTCATCTCGGCGGAACTCCAATGAGTGAGGGGGACGACGACCGCAATCCGCGAGACCCTCCCTCTGCGAACCCTGTCAGGGCATTCTGGACCAAGCAACCTGGGAGTACACGGAATGTGACATGTTTTGCTGGACCCCACCCCGGGAATACCCGGTCGCCGATGCCGTTGTATGCATTTGCATAGAATTGCCGAGAACACTCTGAGGAGCCAGCGCATGCAGTACGGAATCTTCTCCGTCAGCGACATCACCCGGGACCCGACCTCGGGCGAGACGCCGAGCGAGGCGGAGCGCATCGACGCGATCGTGACGATCGCGACCCACGCGGAGGAAGTCGGGCTGGATGTCTTCGCGATCGGAGAGCACCACAACCCGCCCTTCTTCTCCTCCTCTCCCACCACCCTGCTCGCCCACATCGCAGCCCTCACCGAGCGCCTGATCGTCACGACCTCCACGACGCTGATCACCACGAACGACCCGGTGCGGCTCGCCGAGGAGTACGCGATGCTTCAGCACCTCTCGAAGGGCCGCATGGATCTGATGCTCGGCCGCGGCAACACCGGCCCGGTCTACCCGTGGTTCGGTCAGGACATCCGCCAGAGCCTGCCACTCGCGCTGGAGAGCTACAACCTCCTGCACCGGCTGTGGAACGAGGATGTCGTGGACTGGGAGGGCCGCTTCCGCACCCCGCTGCAGGGCTTCACCTCCACCCCGCGACCGCTCGACGGCGTGCCCCCGTTCGTCTGGCACGGCAGCATCCGCACCCCGGAGATCGCCGAACAGGCCGCCTACTACGGCAACGGCTTCTTCGCGAACAACATCTTCTGGCCGAAGGAGCACTACCAGCGCCTGATCGCCTTCTACCGCGAGCGCTTCGAGCACTATGGCCACGGCACCGCCAAGCAGGCGATCGTGGGCCTCGGCGGGCAAGCGTACATCGCCAAGAACTCGCAGGACGCGAAGAACGCGTTCCGTCCCTACTTCGACGAAGCGCCGGTCTACGGCAACGGCCCGACGATGGAGGATTTCACCGAGGCGACCCCGCTGAGCGTCGGCAGCCCGCAGGAAGTCATCGACAAGACGCTGACCTTCCGCGAGTGGGCGGGCGACTACCAGCGCCAACTGTTCCTGGTGGACCACGCCGGCCTCCCGCTGAAGACCGTGCTCGAACAGCTCGACCTGCTGGGCGGAGAGGTCGTCCCGGTGCTCCGCAAGGAGACCGCGGCCCGCAAAGACCCGCAAACCCCCGACGCGCCGACCCACGCCTCGCTCGTGCGCGCGAAGTACGGCGAGGAGACACCGCGCCAGCCGCGGCCGAACGCGAACCGCGGCGACAACCTGACCGGTGGCGCGCCCTACCAAGACAGCGCCGAGCGAGAGCCCGGCGCTGCGACCCCCGGCGCAGAGGAGTGAAGACCCCGTGACGAACGCCCCGCAGCGCCCGTTCCGGCTCGTGGCCGTGAACGCGGGCGTGAGCGATCCCTCCGCCACGAAGCTGCTGGCCGAGCGGCTGGCCCTGCGCGTGGAGGCGAACGTGCAGCGCGACGGCCGCACGGTCGAGACGCTGCGCCTGGACTTGCGCGAACTGCTGCCGGAGCTCTCCGGCGCGCTCGCCTCCGGTCACCTCGGACCAACGTTCGGGAAGGCCGTCGAAGCGCTCGCCTCGGCGGACGGCATCGTGGCGGCGACGCCGATCTAAAAGGCCGGGATGAGCGGGCTGTTCAGCTCGTTCTTCCAGGTGCTCGACAACGATCTCCTGATCGCCAAGCCGCTCCTCCTCGGCGCGACGGCCGGGACCGCCCGGCACGCGCTCGCGGTGGACGGGGAGCTGCGCTCGATGTTCGCCTACATGCGCACCATGACCGCCCCCACCTCCGTCTTCGCTTCGACCGAGGACTGGCAAGACAGCGCCCTCGGCCAGCGCATCGACCGCGCGGCGCGCGAGCTGGTCGTGCTGATGGAGTCCGGGGTCGAAACCCGCATCAAGGACACCTCGTGGGACCCCTATCGGCACGAGTTCGGCTCCGCCGGCGGCTCCGAGTTGGGAATCGATCTGTCATCCGAACTGATGCGCCTCGCCGCGGGAGGGACCCTGCCGCCGCCGGGCTGAAGCGATAGTGTGGGCGTCGACACAGGGAGGGAGCGACGTGGACGTGCTCGGCGCGCTGCAGTGGATCGGCACGGTGGTCTGCCTCATCTTCGCGCTCACCGGCCTGATACCGGTCGTGGCCGCAGCGTCGACGTTCTTCGTGATCCCCCTGCACGCCTGGATCAACCACTACCGCAAAGCGGCGCCCTACCTTCCCCGAGTGGCGATCGTGGTCCCGGCGTGGAACGAGGGGGCGGTGATCGGCGCCTCCATCGACCGCCTCGTGACGCTCGACTACCCGAAAGAGGCGCTGCGCATCTATGTGGTGGACGACGCGAGCACAGACGACACCTCCGCTGTGGTGCGCGAGCGGGCGATGCGCTACCCGGGCAACGTCTTCCTGTTCCGCCGCGAGAAGGGCGGCCAGGGCAAGGCTCACACCCTCAACCACGGCATCGAGCGCATCCTCGCCGACGACTGGATGGAGGCGCTCCTCATCATGGACGCCGACGTCATCTACCAGCCGGACTCGCTGCGCAAGATGACCCGGCACCTGGCCGACCCGGACGTGGGCGCCGTCTCCGCGTACATCCACGAGGGCAGCGCCGACCGCAACTACCTGACCAAGTTCGTGAGCACCGAGTACGTCCTCTCGCAGCCGGCCGCCCGCCGCGCCCAGAACGTGCTCGGCGCTCAGGCCTGCCTCGCCGGCGGCGCGCAGCTGCACTCCCGCGAGAACCTCATGGCCATCGGCGGCCAGGTGGACACCAGCACGCTGGCCGAGGACACCATCACCACGTTCGAGACGCAGTTGCAGGGCAAGAGGGTCGTGTTCGAGCCGCACGCGCATGTGCTCGCCGAGGAGCCGCGCACGATCGACGCGCTGTGGAAGCAACGGCTGCGCTGGGCGCGCGGCAATGTGTCGGTGACGGCGCGGTACTCGAAAGTGTGGTTCCGGCCCTCCCGCAAGCACCACCTCGGCGCCTGGACGTTCGGGATCGTGTGGTTCAGCCTGTGGCTGCTCCCGCTCATCATGGTGATCTCGTCGATCGGGCTCGCCGGGCTGTTGTTCCTGCACAGCGGCTTCGCGACGACGGTCTTCCGCATCCTGTGGATCTCGGCGGCGCTCGCCTACCTGTTCGTGCTCATCCTCGGATCGCAGACGGACGCGGTGACGACACGCAGAGAGGTCGGCCACGTCATGCTCTTCCCCGGCATCGTCAATATGCTCGTGATGCTCACCGCCCTCTTCCCGACGATGATGCTGACCTGGCTTCCCGGGCTGTTCGGCGTCCGGCTCGGGGGCTCGGCCCTGTTCACTCTGACGCTCGCCATCTACATTTGGATACCGTTCTCGATGCTCGTCGCCTGGCTCGCCCGCCGCTCCGAACGCCTGCGCGCCGGCCGCTGGCTCGCGCCCGCCCTCATCTACATCGCGGGGTACGGATCGCTCCTGTGCGCCATCACCTTCGATAGCTACCTGAAAGAGCTGGCCGGCGCCGAATCCCGCTGGGACAAAACCGAAAAAGTGGGCCGCGTAGCCACCGCCTGACCCCGCCATCGCTTCCTCAGTTCTTCCGCCCTCTGTCGGCGTGTCGGGCGGAAGAACTGAGGAAGCGATGGCTGGGTGGAGGTATGAAGGTGCGTGGTCTGATTCAGAGCAGCGAGACGAGCGAGCTCACAGCGGAGGCGGACGACTCCGAGAGCGCGCGGTCACTGGTCGAGGAGCAGCTGCCCGAAGGCTACGAGCTGCTGCAGATCCACAGCGCCATGCCCCGCGGCGGGCGGGTGATCGCGACCGCTGTCATCCGGGCGAGCGCCGTCACCGAACTCACCGCGGACGGCGCGGACTACGCCGCCGCCCGGGACGCTCTGCACGCGCTCATCCCGACCGGCCAACGCCTCCTCTCCATCGTCATCGTCCACGAGTGAGGGAAACGACAGCCGTTCAGAGGAGAGAGAACGGCTGGGCGGCGGCGGATTCGAGAAACGCCCAGAGCCGGGCGCCGGTCCGGGGCGAGCGCGACTCGCGCGTGGGCCGCGCGTGGGCCGGGACGCCCTTGGTGCGGGCCACAGGACCGAGGTAGTCGCCACCGGCGAGGGCGGAGTCGAGCACAGCACGGACGGGCGTCCACGCCCCGCTGTCCTTGCCCTGGGTCCACGCTGCCTGGAGGTTGTCGGCGAAGCGCTTCCCCCGGCCGGGCTGGTTGACGCCGTGAACGCCGGGGGTGCGCCCCGACGTGGAGTAGCCCGGATGCACGACCAGACTGGCGATGTCGCTGCCAGCGGCCCGCAGACGGCGGTCGAGTTCGAAGCCGAACGCCTCGGCGGCGATCTTGGAGCGGGAGTAGGCGCGCCAGGGGGTGTACGTGCCGGCGAGCTGGATATCGTCCAGGCGCAGGCGTCCAAAGCGGGTGGCCAGGGAGCCGAGGCTGACGACCCGGCCGCCGTCCGCCCGGGCGAGCGCGGGCAGAGCACGCGCCACGAGGCGGAAATGCCCGATCACATTGGTGGACAGCACGAGTTCGTTGCCATACCGGTCGGTCGCCCGCTCCGACGGCGGATGGACCATGCCGGCGTTCAGCACGAGCGCATCCACCCGTTGCCGCTCCAGCAGCGCGACGGCGAACGCGTCCACCGAGTCGCGGTCCGTCACATCGAGCGGAGCGGCCTCGACACGCGCCCCGCGGACGCGGCGGCGGATTGCCGCCACAGCCGCCTCGGCGCGCTCGGGGTCGCGGCAGGCCAGCACGACGTGCGCGCCCGCCCGGGCGAGCTGCTCGCCGGTGAAGTACCCGACTCCGGCGTTGCCGCCGGTGATGACGACGGTCCGGCTGTGCGCGTCCGGGAGCTCGGCCGGGTTCCACACCACGTCAGGGGCCGTTTCCGATGGCGATCCGCTCGTGCTCGCGAATGACCTCCGCGATGATGAAGTTCAGGAACTTCTCGGCGAAGCCGGGATCGAGGTGGCTCTCTTCGGCGAGCATCCGCAACCGGTCGATCTGCTCGCGCTCGCGCTCCGGGTCGGCGGGCGGCAGGCCGTACTCGGCTTTCAGCGCTCCGACCTGCTGCGTGAACTTGAACCGTTCCGCGAGCATGTGGACGACCGCCGCGTCGATGTTGTCGATGCTCTGCCGGATGCCGCGCAGCCGCACGAGAGCCTCCGCCGTCGAGTCATTCTCAGCCATGAGACGACACTATAGGGTCACAGAGCCGGCTCTGGATAGGCGAGAACCCTCCGCAGCACCGGCCGCGTCGCCAACAGCGCGACCCAGACGAGCAGGATGCCGAGTGCGAGACAACCGGCGACGACCGCCAGGCTGAGCGGCGACAGGATGAGGCTGATCCCGGTCAGCGGCAGGACGACGACCGCGGCGGCGACCGCCGAGCCGATCGTCGTGAAGCGCAACGGGGAGAGCACCGCCCGGCCGCGGGCCGCGTCCATCTCGGCCACCGGCATCCCCAGCCGGTCGAGGCTCACGTAGAGATCGCGGCGGTCGAGCACCGCCGCCGCCTGGTTCACGCCCGCCGAGCACGCGACCATGAGGAAAGAGGCGACGATGGTGGTGACGACACCGGTGCGGATGTCGGCGACGAGCAGGCGCGAGTCCCGGTCCAACTGCTTGCCCACGGAGTCCAGCAGCGCCATACCCACCCCGGCGAAAACGGCGGTGAAACTCGTCATCGCCACACCGGAGACCTGCCGCCACGCGGCCTTCGGCGACTCCAGGACGCTACGCGCCGCGATCAGCCTGCGCGTGGTCGCCGCCCGCCTCACCTGGTGTGCAGCGTCCAGCCGTAGCGCCCACGGTCCGATCAGGTTCAGCACGGCGAGCGCGCCCCCGAAGCCGACCGCGAAGACGGTGAGCAGGCCGACCATGCTCTGCACGAGCCCGATCATGCCCATGAGGACAGAAGCGCCCGCGATCGCGCCCGAGCCGATGACGACACGGAGCCAGTGGGCGCGCTGCGGCCGCTGCCGGGTCCGCACCCCGAGGGGCGAGAGGATGACCCGGCGCAGTCCCAGCGCGGCGCTCGCCGCAGCGAGGACGCCGAGGCCGAGCACAGCGGCCACGATCCAGCCGGGGGCGAGCAGCACGGCCGAGCCGAGCGGCGAACCGCGGAACGAGAGGAGACCGACGAACGGGACAGCGAGCAGGTAGAGCACGACACCGGCGAGCGCGCCGAGCAGCGCGAGAGCGGTCGACTCGATGACGGTGAGCGAAGAGACCAGCGCGGGCGAGGCGCCGAGCAAGCGCAGACCGGCGAGGCGCTCGTCCCGACGGCGGGCCGACAGACGAGCGGCGGAGCCGCCGAGCGCGACAAGGGGAACGACGAGCAGCGCGAGGGTGAGCACGGCCAGGACCTGATACAAGAAAGCGAGTTGGTCGTTCCAGGAGAAGAAGGTCTGGGCCCCGCCGGCGACGATGAGGAGCAGGGCGGTGGCGACGGCGAAAGCGACGACGGGGAGGACGATGGTGGCGCGGTCGGTCGCGCCGCGACGGGCGAAGAGCCAGGCGAGGCGGAGGGTGGTCATCGCGTCCGCTCCGTGCTGGTGCGCGCGTCGGCCACGATGCGGCCGTCGGCCAAGCGGAGGAGACGGGAGCAGCGTGCCGCGACGCCCTCGTCGTGTGTGACGACGACGAGGGACCGGCCGCGGCCGGTGGTGGCGGTGAGAAGCGCATCCATCACCTCGCCAGAGGTCCGCGAGTCCAGGGCTCCGGTCGGCTCGTCGGCGAAGACGATCGAAGCGCCCGTCACCTGGGCGCGGGCGATGGCGACGCGCTGGGCCTGGCCGCCGGAGAGCTGGCCGATGCGGCGCTGCTCGAAGCCGCCGAGACCGAGCGCGGCAAGCCAGGCCGCGGCGTTGCGCTCCGCCGCGGTGCGGCTGGCCCCGGAGAGCAGCAGTGGCAGGGCGACGTTCTCGATCGCCGTCAGCTCGGGCAGCAGGAGGCCCTGCTGGAACACGAACCCGAAAGCCTCGCGGCGCAGGCGGGAGCGCTCGGATTCGCCGAGCCGGTGATCTCCAGCGGGCCCCGCACGGTGTCGAGGACGACCGTGCCGGAGTCGGGGGCCACGATGCCAGCGAGACAGTGCAGCAGGGTGGTCTTGCCCGACCCGGAGGCGCCCATGATCGCGACGGACTCGCCGGGCTCGAGACGGAAGTCGACACCGGCCAGCGCGGGCTCCGCGACGGGCCCGTAGGACTTTGAGAGGCCGAAGGCTTGGAGAGTCGGCGGCGCGGGCGGGGAGGTGTTCTCGATCATGGCCCCAGCCTTCCGCCGCGAGCGGTCCGGCGCATCCTCCGCGGGCGTCATCCCGGGTCGCCGGGATCATCCGCGCGATGTCGTCCCGGGGTACGACAGAGGGGTGTGCCACCGCGGTGACGCACAGCCCCGAACACCCCGCACCGAGCGGAGCGCCGGACGTCGTTACGGTGGAGGGATGGCAGAGACGTACCGCACAGCATCCCTCGACGAGCACTCGGCCCGCGCCCTCGCCGCGAACGGCTTGCGGCTGGCGCTGACGGACACGGCGGACGAGGCCGCGTTCACGGAGTGGATCCGGTCGAGCTTCCGGGGGTTCCACGACCGGCAGCCGAGCGACGAGACGCTCGCGGAGGCCCGGGGCTAACTGGCCGACCGGCGCACGACGGCGGTCTACGACGACCGCCTGCCGAACGCCTGGCCGGTTGGCACCGTCAGCTCGTGGGTCGCGCCGCTGACGGTCCCCGGCGGGGGCACACTCAACGCCTGGGCGATCAGTTCGGTCACCGTCTCGTCCACGCACCGGCGGCGCGGGATGGCGACCGCCCTGCTCGGGGCCGAGCTGCGGACCGCGCACCGGCTGGGCGTCCCGGTGGCCGCCCTCACCGTCTCCGAGTCGGTCATCTACGGCCGCTGGGGCTTCGGGCCGGCGACGTACGCGGCCTCCTGGGCCGTCGACACCAAGCGGGTCCGCTGGGCCGGTGGCGACGCCCCCGGCCGCCTGGCCTTCACCTCCCCCGACGAGTACCGCGAGACCGGCCGCCGGGTCCTGGATCGCGCGATGGCCGCGCGGGCGGGGGAGATCGGGATGACGCCCTTCCTCGCCGACCAGCTCATCGGGCCGCTGAGCGGCGCCCCCGATCGGGAGAGGCACCGCCTGGTCCGCTACGACTCCCCTGCCGGCGAGCCGGAGGGCTTCGTGGGCTTCACCGTGACGGGGACCGACGACGTGGTCCGCAACGCCGTCGAGGTTCACTACCTCGCCGCGGCGACCGACGCCGCCCTCACCGCCCTGTGGCGCTTCCTGCTGGAGCTCGACCTGGTCGCCGTTGTGAAGGCGTCGACCCGCGGTGTGGACGAACCGCTGCAAGCGCTCGTCTCCGATGTCCGCGGCGCGCAGCTGACCAGCGTCGAAGACCACCTGCGGGTACGCATCCTGGACGTCCCGGCCAGCCTCGAAGCCCGCAGCTACGAGCGCGACGGCTCGCTCGTGCTGGAGGTGGGCGACGACCTCGGGATCGCCGCCGGGCGCTATCGGCTGACGGTCGCCGGCGGCGCTGGACGGGTGGAGCGGACGGACGAGGCCGCGGAGGCGACCCTGCCGGTCGCCGCGCTCGGGAGCGTGTACCTCGGGCACGACAGCGCGCGGGCGCTGGGCGTGGCCGGGCGCATCCGCGGGGATGTCGCCACACTCGACCGGCTGTTCCGCACGGCGGCGCCGCCGCGGCTGAGCACATGGTTCTGACGCCCGCCGCCCGCCTCGCGTGACGCGGAGAAGGCACGCCCGCGATCCGACAGGGCCGGAAAAGGAGGAGATCGTGCCGAAGACCCGGAGGGAACGCAGAGAACGGAGGAGTTCTGCGCGAGAGATGCGCGAATGCCCTCCGTTGCCGACGGGGCGAGGAGGATCGGCTGGCGGGGATCAGCGAGAAGCGGCGGCGGACGAGGGGGCCTCGCCCACGAGGTCGTGACGCACGACGATCTCGTCGCGAGCCGGGCCAACGCCGATCGCCGAGATGCGTGCGCCGGACATGCGCTCCAGGGCGTGTACATAGTCCTGGGCGTTCTTCGGGAGATCCTCGAAGGTGCGGGCGCCGCCGATGTCCTCGGTCCAGCCGGGGAACTCCTCGTAGATCGGCTTCGCGTGGTGGAAGTCGCTCTGGGAGGCGGGCACCTCGTCGTGGCGCACGCCGTCCACGTCGTAGGCGACGCAGACCGGGATGCGCTCGATGCCGGTGAGGGTGTCCAGCTTGGTCAGCACGAAATCGGTGACGCCGTTGATGCGCGCGGTGTACCGGGCGATCGGGGCGTCGTACCAGCCGGTGCGGCGCGGCCGGCCGGTGGTGGTGCCGAACTCGAAGCCGCGCTCGCGGACGAACTCGCCCCAGTCGTCGAACAGCTCGGTCGGGAACGGGCCCGCCCCGACGCGCGTGGTGTACGCCTTGACGATGCCGATCACGCGGTCGATGCGGTTCGGGCCGATTCCCGAGCCGGTCGCTGCGCCACCGGACGTGGAGTTGGAGGAGGTGACGAACGGGTACGTGCCGTGGTCGACATCCAGCATGGTGGCCTGGCCACCCTCGAACAGCACATACTTGCCGTCCTCCAAGGCCTCGTGCAGCAGCAGCGAGGAGTCGACCACCATCGGGCGCAGACGCTCGGCATAGCTCAGCAGATCGTCCACGATCTCGTCCACGCCGATGGCGCGGCGATTGTAGACCTTCACGAGCAGGTGGTTCTTCTGGTCGAGCGCCCCTTCGACCTTCTGGCGCAGGATGTTCTCGTCGAAGAGGTCCTGGATGCGGATGCCGACGCGGTTGATCTTGTCTGCATAGGTCGGTCCGATGCCACGGCCCGTCGTGCCGATCTGGCGCTTGCCGAGGAAGCGTTCGGTCACCTTGTCGATCGTGCGGTGATAGTGCGTGATGACGTGCGCGTTGGAGCTGACCTTGAGGCGGGAGACGTCCACGCCGCGGGCGATGAGGCCGTCCAGCTCCTGGAAGAGCACGTCGAGATCGACGACGACGCCGTTGGCGATGACCGGTGTGACGCCCTCGGTCAGGATGCCCGACGGCAGCAGGTGCAGCGCGTACTTCTCCTCCCCGACGACGACCGTGTGCCCGGCGTTGTTGCCGCCGTTGAACTTGACCACGTAGTCGATGCGGCTGCCGAGGAGGTCGGTGGCTTTCCCTTTGCCTTCGTCGCCCCACTGGGCGCCGATGATCACGATCGCGGGCACTGTTCGTATCCTCTCGGTGGACGGGCGCGCCGCCGCCGGGGCGCACGGGCGTCGCATCCGATCCTATCGCGGGCGGCCGGAAGGCCATCCTGCGCCGGGCCCGGTGGAGGCGAGCAGCGCCGGTGCGGGGAAAACGGCGGTGGGGAGCGGGACGGGCAGCGTTCGCCGGGGCGATGCGCAAGTTGGAGTACGCGTCGCTCCTCCATGTCGGATTCCACCGCCGCCAGCTCTGGGTCATGTCGGTATTCGAGATCGTGTTCGTGCTTGTAGCTGCGGCCACCATCGTGACGCCTCTCGCGCTTGCGGTGGCGGCGCTTTCTGACGGACTGCATATGACCCTTTTAGGGGTCTTCGCAGGCACATTGGTGGCGAGCTCCGTGGGTGCATTCATCGGCAGCGGCTGGATGGTCCTGAGTATTCGTGAAGATAAGCTATTTCAATACTTCAAGGAGCGGTGACCCGCACACGGTCATGGCCCAGCGGCCGTTTTTAAAGGCGGGTCAGTCCTCGCAGCCAAACTCTAGCTGTTCTTCCCCGAAACGTTGTGAACGGGTGAGGTAGGCGAAGGCCTCCGGGACGATGTGGGCACCACCCTCACATCCGCTCCACGGAGGTCTTCGTGACTCACGATAACGCGCCTTTGACGCCGGAAGGGCGTCGTCGGCTTGCATCACTCATCATCGACGACGGTTGGGCGATTCGGCGGGCAGCCGAGCGTTTCCAGGTTTCACCGGCAACCGCGTACCGGTGGGCGAGTCGATACCGGTCCGAGATGCCGTTGATCGACCGTCCTTCTCGTCCCTATTCCTCGCCGTCGCGGCTCTCCAGGCGACGTGAGCGGCGGATTTTATCGCTCCGGTTCACCAAATACACCGCATCGGCTACCACCTCGGTATTCCACGCTCGACGGTCGGGCGAGTGCTGGCCCGATACCGGATGCCATTGCTGCACCATCTTGACCAGTCCACCGATCTTCCGGTGCGTAAGCCGAAGCCGACCCGTTACGAGAGGCAGGCTCCCGGTCAGCTCGTGCATGTCGACATCAAGAAGCTCGGGAAGATCCCTGCCGGCGGCGGATGGCGCAAGGTGGGCAAACAGGCCGGTCGCCGCAACAGTGGCAAATGCGGGCACGGTTACGCGTTTCTGCATCACACGGTCGATGACTGCACCCGTCTGGCCTACTCCGAGATCCTGGAAGACGAACGCAAGGAGACCGCGGCTGCGTTCTGGGTTCGCGCCCGCAAGTTCTTCAACGGTCACGGCATCGCTGTGACCGCGGTGATGACCGATAACGGCTCCTGCTACCAGCTCCAAAATGTTCGCCGACGCACTCAGGACCAGGTGAAACACCGCCGCACCCGTCCCTACCGGCCGCAGACCAACGGAAAAGCCGAACGCTTCAACCACACCCTCGCCAGCGAATGGGCCTACGCCCAGACCTACGAATCAGACGCAGCCCGCGCAGCCAGCTACGAAACCTGGCTCCATCACTACAATCACCACAGACCCCACACCGGCATCGCAGGCTCAACCCCCGCCGAACGCGTTCACAACGTCCCTGGGCAGCACAGCTAGGGAATCGAAGTCCTTGGGCGTTGCCATGTCCAGAAACTATCTGGACGCGCCGGTTGAGTCGCAATGGACCGGCGCGTAGCGCTTAGCTCTGGCCCGGGCTCGGCGACGTTGTTTCGGTGAGGGTCTTGTGGACTACGCCGATGGAGATGGCAGGGCGATGGTGCGGATGGACTCGCCTCGTGCTCGTCATGCGTGGATGGCGGCGCGTTTGTCGTCGTCGACGACGGTGGGACGTCCTCCGATGCGCCCGGCACGTCGGGCGCATCGAGCCCGTTCTTGGCTTTGGTGGCGATGTCGCGGCGCCGGTCTTCGGACAGTGCGAGGGCGATATCGAGGATGAGGGAGCGCTCGGTGTGCTCGCCGGCAGCGATGCCGTCCAGGACCTTGACAGCGACGCCTCGCTGGAACAGGTCGTTGAGGACGACGAGGCCTTCGAGGAGGTTGCGGCCGAGGCGGTCGACCTCTTGGACGGCGAGTATGTCGCCGGGCGCACGTGCTCGACCTTGGGGAACATCACTGACCAGCGAGCTCCACCAATAGACACATTTGTCTACCGCTTACCGCTAATGGCTATACCGATGTTCCCCAAGGCCGGGAAAGGGCAGCTCGAGGAGAATTTGCACAGTACTGTGCAATATGATTACGATAGCGCCATGCCGAACCCCACCCGCACCCCCCGGCGCGACGCCACCGCGAACCGGGAGGCGATCCTCGTGGCCGCGGCGGCGGCGTTCACCGAGGACATCGACGCTTCCCTCGAGACCATCGCCGCGCGCGCCGGGCTCAGCCGCCGCGCGATCTACGGGCACTTCGCCACCCGCGACGAGCTGCTGACCGCGGTGTTCACCCGGGGCGCCGCCCGCCTCGCCGCCCTGCTCGGCCCGGTGTCGCATCCGGATGCCCGCGTCGAGATCGCCCTGTACGGCGCGACGCTCTGGGCCGGGGTCGAGCACATCCGGGTCAGCGCGGCGCTGGCCGTCCGCGGTCCGCACCGGGCCGAGGTGGTCACAGCGCTCGACCCGGCGCGCGAGCGGTTGCGCACGACGGTGCAGCGCGGGATGGCCGCGGGCGCAATCCGCGCCGACCTCGATCGCGAGACCGTCACCCGGCTGATCGAGAACGCCGCCGTCTCCGTGCTGGACGAGGCCACGCGCACCGGGCTCTCCGACGCCGACGGGCACCGGCTGGTCATGCTGGCCGGGCTGTCCGCGGCCGGGATGGGATGGCAGGAGGCCGGAACGCTGATCGACGGGACCCCCGAGCTGGCCTTCGAGGCTGTGCAGGCCGAGGGGGCGAGCATCCGATGAGGATCGTGCTCGACAGCGTCGCCAAGGACCCGCGCAACGCGGCCCTCCCGCCCACCTCCCTCACCTTCCAGACTGGCCAGGCCACGCTCGCCCGGGCCGAGACCGAGCAGCGGCCGGCCGTCCTCGGCCTGATCGCCTCCGGGCGGATGCGTCCCGACGCCGGCACGGTCACGATCGACGGGGCGACCGACGCCTCGGCTCTGCGCCGCAGGGTCGCCCTCATCGACGCGACCGATGTGTGCGAGCCGGCCCCGGATGTCACCGTCGCCGGGATCGCGGCGGAGGAGCTCATGTTCGCCGGGCGGTCCTCCTCCCCCCTCGCCGTCAACCGGCGACTGGCCGAGCTCGGAGCCTCGGAGTTCGCGCGCTACGCCATCGGGACGGTGCCGCCGACGGTCCGCATCCGTCTGCTCGCCGAGCTCGCGCTGATGCGGAAGAGCGTGGAGGGGCTCGTCATCGTCTCCCCCGACCGGCACGGCGGCGATCCGGTCGAGTGGTGGCGGTTCGCCCGCGAGCTCGCCGGACGCGGCATCGCGGTGCTCATCGTCGCGGGCGACGCCTCCGCCGCCGCCATCGCGGCGGAATCCCTGGTCTCCCGACTGGACGAGACCGGAGGCCCCCAGACCTTCGACGAAGACCCCGGACGCGACGACACCGACGCTCTCCCCGATGTGGTCATGACCGAACCCGAACAGGCCGAGGAGCGCGCGTGAAGATCCCGCAGATGATCGCGGCGGAGTTCCGCCGGCTGACCGCCAGCCCGATGGCCATCGTCGCGCTCATCGCACTGATGTGCGTCCCCGTGCTGTACGGCGGCCTCTACCTGTGGGCCAACCAGGACCCGTACGCCCATCTCAACCGGATACCGGCGGCCATCGTCGTGGACGACACCGGCACGACCGTGGACGGCAAGAGCATCAACTACGGCGACCAGGTGGCCGGCCAGCTCATCGAGGACGGCGCGTTCCAGTGGCACCGCGTCGCCTCCGGTTCCGCGGCCTCGGGTGTGGACGACTCGAAATACGACTTCAGCATCACCTTCCCGGCGGGCTTCTCCGAAGCCCTCGCCTCGGCCTCCGGTTCGAGCCCGCACCGCGCGGTCGTCACCCTCACGACGAACGACACGAACAGCTATCTCGCCTCGACCATCGGCGCCCAGGCCGGAGAGAAGATCCGCACCTCCATCGTCAAGCGGGTGAACGAGGAGGCGGCGCAGCGGTTCCTTCTCGGTCTCGCCGATATCCGATCGAACCTGATCACAGCCGCGGACGGCGCGCAGCAGCTGGCCGAGGGGAGCGGCACCGCGCGATCGGGAGCGAGCGAGCTCGCCGACGGGACGGCGCAGCTCGCGACCGGCTCGCACACCCTGGCAGAAAAACTGGGCGAACTCACCTCGGGGGCGCAACAGGTCTCCACCGGCGCCGCCCAGGTCGCCGCCGGGAACAGCCAGCTCGCCGCGAAGGCGGCGCAGGCCAGCCGGGCCGCCGCGCAGCTGGCGGCGGACGCCCCCGCCGCCGGACAGCAGCTCGTCCAGAAGCTGCAGAACGACGGAGCCGACCCCGCGGTTATCGCCCAGGTTCAGGCCGCCCTCAGCGACATCGACGGCAAGGTGCAGTCGGGCAACGCCCAGATCCAGGAGGCCGTCGGCCCGGTGGGCCAGCTCGCCGCCGGCGCCAGCCAGGTCGCGTCCGGGGCGGCCCAGGTCGCCGCCGGATCGGCTGAGGCGCAGTCCGGCGCGGCGCAGCTCGCTCTGGGCGCGAACGCCGCAGCCTCGGGCGCCGCCCAGCTCCGGGACGGTCTGACCACGCTGCACGACGGCGCGGCACACCTGCACGACGGTCTCGCCAGCGGCGTCAGCCAGATCCCGGACACCTCCCCGGATCTGCAGAAAAAGCAGGCGTCCACGATCGCGGACCCGGTGAGCCTGAAGAACGAGTCGATCACCTCCGCCGGAACCTACGGCGCGGGCCTCGCGCCGTTCTTCGTCGCCCTCGCCGGCTGGATCGGCATCTACGCGCTGTTCCTGATCATCAAGCCGGTCTCCCGCCGCGCGATCACCGCACTGCACTCGCCGGTCAAGATCACCCTCGCCGGCTGGCTGACCCCCGCCCTGCTCGGGGCGGTGCAGATGGTCGGCCTGTTCGCGATCGTGTCGGGAGCCCTCGGCTTCGGCATCCAGAACCCGCTCGGGATGTACGGGCTGATGGCCCTCGCCTCGGCCGCCTTCGCCGCGATCATCCTCGCGCTGAACGTGTGGCTCGGAAGCGTGGGGCAGTTCCTCGGGCTCGTGCTGATGGTGCTCCAGCTGGTGACGGCGGGCGGGACGTTCCCCTGGCAGACGCTCCCCGGTCCGCTCGCAGCACTGCACCACGTCCTGCCGATGTCGTATGCCGTGGACGGCATCCGCCAGCTGATGTATGGCGGCAACCCGGCGACGGCGTGGGCGGATGCGGGCGTGCTGGCGCTGTGGCTGCTCGTCGCGCTGCTGCTGGCGGCGATCGGGGTGACCCGGATGACGCACTTCCGCACCCTGCGCGATCTTCAGCCCTCGCTGATCAGCTGAGGCGGGGCCGGGGCCGAGTGTCGGCGGCCCCGGCTACACTCGCCTCGTGACCGCACGCTTACGCATTCTGCACCTCAGCGACACGCACCTGCGCGGCGACGGCCGGCTGCACTACGGGATCGTCGACACGCTCGCCGCCCTCGACCGGGTGCTGGCGCACGCCTCGTCGCTGGGCGCCGTGGATGTGGTGGCCGCCTCCGGGGACCTCTCCGACGACGGCAGCCCCGCGTCGTACCGGCTGTTGCAGGAACGGCTCGAACCGTGAGCGGCCGAACGCGGGGCGGTGGTCGCGTACGCGATGGGAAACCACGATCTGCCGGACGCCTTCGAGTCCGTGCTCGGGCCGCGCGAGCGCGAACTCGACGTGAACGGCTTCCGCGTCCTGACCGTCGACACCAGCGTGCCCCGCGCCGGCTACGGGCGCATGGACACCGCCCGGCTCGACCGCCTCGCCGAGGCTCTCGCGGAGCCGTCCGAGCACGGGACGGCCGTCGTCCTGCACCACCCGCCCGCGCCGCCGACGACCGGGCTCTTCGACACGCTCCGCCTCGTCGACCCCGAGCCGCTGCTCGAGGTGTGCTCGTCCGGGGATGTCCGGCTGATCCTCGCCGGCCACTACCACCACGCGCTCGTGACCGCGGGCGGTGCGCGCGGCATCTCGATCGTCGTGGCGCCGGCCGTCGCGAACACGACGGACGTCCTGTGGCCGCCGCCGGGGGAACGGGCGGTGCGGGGGTCCGGCTTCGCGCTGATCGACCTTCCCGCGAACGGACCCGCGCGAGCGCATGTCGTCGCTGTCCCGGCCGAGGGCGACGGTGAGACCGTCTACGCCCTCGACGCGCAAGCGGTGGCCGGGATCGCCGCCGATGCGGGCTGGCGGGGCGAGGGCTGAAATGCGGTTCCGTCGGAAACGGAGGGGAATCCGGCAGAAGAAGACCTTGTTCTCCTCCTTTTCTGCTGGTAAGCGGCATGTCGCCTCTTGTCTCCTCCTTTTCCATCACCCCGCTACGCGAACGGGACGTGCTGCACGACCCACGTGTGCATCGCGACAGCGGCCGCCGCTGACGCGTTGATCGACCGGGTGGAGCCGAACTGGCTGATCTCCACCACCGTGTCCGCAGCCGCGATCGCCGGCTCGGAGAGCCCCGGACCCTCCTGCCCGAACAAGAGCACGCACTCCCGCGGCAGCCCGGTCGTCTCGATGCGGACCGAACCGGGAACATTGTCCACCGCCACGATCGGGAGGCCGTCCGCGCGCGCCCAGGCGACGAAGGACTCGACATCGTCATGGTGCTGGAGGTGCTGGTAACGGTCTGTGACCATCGCTCCCCGCTTGTTCCAGCGACGCCGTCCGATGATATGCACCGTGTCCGCGGCGAACGCGTTGGCGCTGCGGACGATCGAGCCGATGTTCATGTCGTGCTGCCAGTTCTCGATGGCGACGTGGAAGGGATGCCGATGCTGGTCGAGGTCCGCGACGATCGCCTCCATCCGCCAGTAGCGGTAACGGTCGATCACATTGCGGGTGTCTCCGGTCCGAAGGAGTTCGGGGTCGAAGACGGGGTCCGCGGGCCAGACGCCGGGCCAGGGACCGACGCCGTGGGCGGTGAGTTCGGGGCTAGGGGTCGCCTGCCCCGGCGCTGCGTGCTCCGAGTTGTCCACCGGTCAAGGGTATCCGCGCTGCATGGCCCCTCGCCCCGGCGGCGTTCCCGGGAAGCCCGGACCTGCGGGAAACCTCACGGCAATGTTCGGGGCAATATGCTTGAGAGCGTCACTTCTCCAGCGAAAGGGGCTCCCGTGACGCGGCGCGACGAGATCGAATGCTGGCTCACCGACATGGACGGTGTGCTCGTCCACGAGAACCAGGCCCTGCCCGGCGCCCCGGAGCTGATTCAGCAGTGGCGGGATCAGGGCACACCGTTCCTGGTGCTCACCAACAACTCGATCTACACCCCGCGCGATCTCGCCGCCCGGCTCCGCGCGTCCGGCCTGGACGTGCCCGAGGAGTCCATCTGGACCTCCGCTCTGGCGACCGCCGACTTCCTCCGCCAGCAGAATCCCGGCGGGAACGTCTACGTCATCGGCGAGGCCGGTCTGACCACGGCGCTGCACGAGGCCGGATTCATCATGACGGAGACGAATCCGGACTACGTGGTTGTCGGCGAGACACGCAGCTACTCGTTCGACGCCATCACCAAGGCCATCCGCCTCATCGGCAAGGGCGCACGGTTCATCGCGACGAACCCCGACGCGACCGGGCCGAGCGCCGAGGGGCCGCTGCCCGCCACCGGAGCGGTCACCGCGATGATCACCAAAACGACCGGTATGGAGCCTTACGTCATCGGCAAGCCCAACCCGATGATGTTCCGTTCCGCGCTCAACCGCATCGGCGCGCACTCCGAGAACACCGCGATGATCGGCGACCGGATGGACACCGACGTCCTCGCGGGCATCGAGGCCGGTCTCCACACCATCCTGGTGCTCACCGGCATCAGCGACCAAGCGGAGATCGACCGCTATCCGTTCCGCCCGGACGAGATCCTCCCGGGCGTGGAAGCCCTCGTCGTACACGAACCGGTCGAGTCCGAGTTCTGACGCACCACGAGAAAGCAGCACCACCATGCGGGATGTGACACCCGAGTCGCTCACCCTCATCCGGATGGCCGTGCGGGAAGCCGCGCGGGACGCGTGGAACGCTCTGCGCACCGCGCATCCAGACGACACCTTCTACTATTTCGGGCTCTGGACGACCCCGCTGGCGCACCGGCCCGCCCCGACGGCCGCCTCGATCGAGGGCCTCGACCGCGCGGTGGCGGAACTGCGCGCGGACGGGGTGGAGCGCCGGCCCGAGGAGCTGCGCTGGTCGGTCAACGATTCGCCGTACGACCTGTACGGCGACGAGCACTTCCGTCCGGTGGCCGCACTGTTCGAGGAGTTCGGCTACCCCGTTCGACCGCCCGCCCGCGACCGGCGAGGCCCTCCTCGGCTGTCTCAGCGGGGCGCTCTCCGACCTGGACGCCGAGGGGTTCTTCGGCAGCGGCGAGCGGCGGAACGCCGTCGTGCTCAACCTCAGCTTCCCCGGCGCGGACACTCTCGGCGAGCTGATCGCCCGGGCCCGATCGCTCAACCCCGCGAGCGCGCTGGTCCGCTACGAACACGACCTCGGGATGCGCTGACCGGCCCCGGCATACGCTGACCGCCGGGGTCAGCCCGTGGGTCCGGGGCCTGCGACCGACGAGGTCAGCGGCTGCCCGCTGGACCGGTTGGCGAAGCAGTAGTAGGAGCGCTGGCCGGACGCCCACTGGGCCTCGGTGGCCGGGAAGGTTCCCTGAACCTGCAGGTCTGGATAGGAGCCCGCCGCCGCGAGGTCGATCACGCCCGGCGCCGTGCAGAGCGCATTAATCTGCCCCGCGAGCGTGTCGGCTCCCGGGTAGGACGCGGCGGGGTCGGCCGAGAAGAGGTTGGTGTACAGCAGTTGTGCGGCATGCGGCGCCGCGCAGTCCACCACAGTGAACGTGTCGGCCCAGGGACCGGTGTACGGTTCGATGCACTCACCGCCGCCGAGGGAATGCCACGAATGCACCCCGGCTCCGGCAGCGGTGGCCGCCTTCGGGGTGATGGTCGGCGCCGGCGTCGCCGCCGCAGGAGCGGTCGACATCGCCGACGCGTCTCCGGCGGCCGGCTGCTTCGCCGACGGAGCGCCGAGCAGCGACGGGATGGCCATCCCGAGCGCGAACAGACCGACGAGCAGGAGGACGACCGCCAGAGCCCCGGCCACCAGAAGGAGCGAGCGGGTCTGCTTGCTCGCCGGCGAACGCGGGGGCGCGGGAGGGGCGGGTGCGGCTGGCGCGAAGTCGGAGCCCTCGAACGCAGCGGTCGCGGACGGAGCGGCCGGGACAGATGGGGGGTTCCCGATCGGCGGGGCCGTGGCGGACGCTGCGGCCTCCGGTGTGCGGGCCGCGTCCAGCGTGGCCGTCTCAGCGAGATCGGCCCACGGCTCGAAACGGGCGGTGAGCGCCTCGACCGCAACCCTCTCTGTCGGCGCAGTGAGTTGCGGTCCTTCCAGAGCCGCAGCCTCCAGCGGCGGGAAAAGGAGGCTGCCGCCCGTGGACGCGCGCCGGGGAGCGATGGCCGGGTCGGCTTCCGTCCGCGTCTGCGTCGCGAGGGCCTCGGGTTCCTCCTCCTCGGCGGGAGCGCCGAAGAGCAGCGCGAGGCCGTCATCCGCCTTGTCTGGCTCGGTCTGGTCCTGCTCGGGCGGCTCGGGCTCGGTCTGGTCCGGCTCCGGCAGCCCGGAAAGGCCCTCGTCGCCGGGAACCGCGACCGCTGCGTCCGTGAGGCGGAACGCGTCGAACGCGCTCGTCGCCGGCGACAGCAGCCCCCTGAGCATCGCATCCGTCTCCTCCGCGGGCGGCGCCTCCGGCTCTTCGCCTGACCCGGCCGGGGGCTCTGGCTCGTTCCCCGCCGATGGGCGAGGCCGGGTGAGGGGCGTGAAGAGGCTCGACGGCTCGAAGCTGGGGGCCGAGGACGGCACGGGAGCCGCCTCCGGAGCCGCACGAGGCTTCGTTTCCTCGAACCACTGACCGGCGGCCTCCTCGCTCTGCGCCGCGTCTTCGGAAAGCCGCAGATTCCACGCGAATCTGGCCTCGGCCGGCTCCTCCGCCTGTTCCGCCTCGGGTTCTTTCAGAAGCGCTTCGAAGCCGGAGGCGACGAGCGCGGGCGATGCAATGGGCTTCTCAGCGGCATCCGGTTCGACCGGCGCGGCAGCTTCGGCCGGCGCATCCTCGACCGCCCCCGGAGCGTCCGCCGTCGGCTTCTCATCCGGCGGTGTGGTGGCACGCCGTCGCGGGGCGACAGCCCGCAGCTCGGCGATATCCCGCTGCGCGCTGGCGCCCCGCGACACGGCAGCACCCGGCGCGGCCTCCCCGGCCGTGTCGCGTCGGGCCGCCCCGGCTGGCGGCGGACTTGGCGTTTCCGCCCGGCGTCCACCGGTGAGCTGCGCGAGCAGCCACTCCGAACTCCCGAACTCGGGCACGGCGGGCGCGGGGGCCTCGCTCTCCGGTTCCTCTCCGGTGGACGGACGCTCGGGGTCGCGATGGTCGGTCACTCGAGCCCCAGCTCCTTCAGGCCGATGGCGGCGTAGTAGGGGTAGCCCGCGGCTTCGATGGCCTCGCGGGCGCCGGTGTCGCGGTCGACCACGACAGCGACGGCGGCGATCTCCGCACCCGCCCTCTTCAGGGCTTCGATCGCTGTGAGAGGGGAACCACCGGTGGTGGAGGTGTCTTCGAGCACGATGACGCGTCTGCCGGCGAGGTCCGGGCCCTCGACCTGCTTGCCGCGGCCGTGGTCCTTGGGCTCTTTGCGCACGACGAAGGCGTCATAGGCGAGCCCGCGCGCAGCGCCCTGGTGCAGGATGGCGGCAGCGACAGGGTCGGCCCCCATCGTCATCCCGCCCACCGCGACGACGTCCGGGATGCCGGCGATCACCTCAAGCATGACCTGGCCGATCAGCGGCGCAACGTGGTGATCGAGGCTGACCTTGCGCAGATCGACGTAGTAGCTGGCCTTTTTGCCACTGGTCAGGGTGAAGTCGCCGCGGAAGACGGCCTCGGCCGAGATGTAGTCGATGAGCTGCTGTCGTGGGTCGGTCACACCTGCGATTCTATGGGGCGAACGCACCGTATGCAGGGGTTCGGGCGCATCCGGCGCAGGATGCGCCCGGGGGCGAGACGGGCGTCAGCGCTCCCCGATACGATCAGGGCATGCGTGTCGCCACCTGGAACGTGAACTCCATCCGCACCCGAGTCGCCCGGGTGGTGGACTGGATGGTCCGGGAAGACGTGGATGCGCTGGCCATGCAGGAGATCAAGTGCAAACCCGAGCAGTTCCCGCACGAGGCGTTCGAGAAGGCCGGATACGAGGTCGTGCTGCACGGGCTGAACCAGTGGAACGGGGTGGCGATCGCCTCCCGGCTGCCGATCGACGAGCCCGAGATCGGGTTCCCGGACATGCCCGGCTTCCTGAAGGGCCACTATGGGCCCGGCCTGCCCACGGAGGCGCGCGCGATCGGGGCGACGGTGGAGGGCGTGCGGCTGTGGAGCCTGTACGTCCCGAACGGCCGGGCGCTCGACGACCCGCACTACGCCTACAAGCTCGACTGGCTGGCAGCGCTCCTCGCGAACGCGCGCAGCTGGCTGGCGGAGGACCCCGAGCTGCCGCTCGCGCTCATGGGCGACTGGAACGTCGCCCCCCTGGACTCCGATGTCGGCGACCCGAGCCTGATCCCGGACGTCTCGACGCACATCTCCCCGCCGGAGCGCACCGCGTTCGCCGCGTTCGAGAAGGCCAGGCTGACGGATGTGGTGCGCCCGATCGTTCCCGAGGGGTACACCTACTGGGACTACAAGCAATTGCGTTTCCCGCGCAACGAAGGCATGCGGATCGACTTCGTCCTCGGGTCGCGGGCGTTCGCCGACCGGGTCGTGGACGCCAGCATCCACCGCGATGAGCGCAAGGGCGACGCGCCGAGCGATCACGTCCCCGTGCTGGTCGAGCTCGCGGACGACCGCCCGGAAGACGCGGACGACCGGCCGATGTTCCGCTGAGCGGAGTGTTCCCGGCCTGCGGCGGCCTCCCCGGGACTCACCGGGCAGAGAACCGGAGACGGTCAGCCGCTATCGGCCGGACGAACGGGTTGCCTCCGTCGAACGGGTTCCCTCCCTGCGCCCCGCCGCTCTCGTCCACAGCCGGGTCACCGCCCAGAGCACGATCCCGATCGCGAGGAGGGCCAGCGCGATCCCGTACTGTCCCTGTGAGCGTCCCGAGGTCCACGGGAACACCAAGTACAGACAGGTGATTGCACCGATGACCGGCAGCGCGATCGGGGTGCGGAAGTGCCCGTGGCCGACCGGCTGCTTGCGGAGCACGAGCACGCAGACGTTCACACAGCGAACACGGCGAGCAGGAGCAGCGAGGTCGTGCCGCCCAGCAGGGCCACGATCGACCCCTGAGGGTCGAGAGAGACATAGGCGATGAGACCGACGGCGAGGGCGCTGGTGAAGAGGATGGCCGCCCACGGAGTGCGGCGCTTCGGGGCCACCCGGGAGAGGAAGGGCGGGAGGACGCCCTGTTTGCTCATGCCGTAGAGCAGGCGGCTGGCCATCATCATGTTGATGAGCGCGGTGTTGGCCACGGCGAACATCGAGATGAAGGGCAGCAGACCGGCGATGGGGAAGTCCGGGGCGGCGGTCTGGACGGCGGTGACCAGAGGAGCCTCGCTGCCGGCGAGCTTGCCGATGGGGACGAGGGCGACGACGGTGATGGAGACCAGCACATAGATGACAGCGGCGATGCCGAGACCGCTGAGCATCATCCGGGGGAAGATCCTGCTAGGGTCCTTGGTCTCCTCGGCCATGTTCACCGAGTCCTCGAAGCCGACCATCGCGAAGAAGGCCAGGGAGGTCGCCGTGCTGACGGCGAGAAGGACGCCTTTGTCCTCCGGGGTCTCGAAGGCGACGACCTGGGACCAGTTGGCGTTGCCGCCGGAGATCCGCCCAGAGGCCGATGAAGATCACGAGGAGGAGACCCGAGAGCTCGACGAGGGTCAGGACGACGTTGAGCCAGACGCTCTCGGTGACACCGCGGAGGTTCACGAGCATGATCAGCACGATGAAAGCGAGGGCGACGAGCAGGGTGGTCACGTTGTCGTTGGAGATGCCGAAGCCGATGCTGAGGTTCACTGCGAAGGCGCGGGAGGCAGTGGAGGCGGACGTGATTCCCGAGGTCATCACGATGAAGCACACGATGAACGTGAAGAAGTGGACGCCGAACGCCTTGTGTGTGTACAGCGCCGCTCCCGCGGCCTGCGGATACTTGGTCACGAGCTCCAAGTAGGAAGAACGCGGTGAACGTCGCGACGGCGAAGGCGAGCAGGAACGGCAGCCATGCGGCTCCGCCGACCTCGGTCGCGACCTGGCCGGTGAGGGCGTAGACGCCGGTGCCGAGGATGTCGCCGACGATGAACAGCAGCAGCAGGCCCGGTCCGAGTGCCCGCTTCAGCTCCGGCTGTTCGGTTTCGACGGTCTTGACGACCTGGGTCCAGGCCACCGCACCGTTGTGCGGGCTATCGGCTGAGTCGGCGGCGGAGGCGCACGCCCTCAGGAGCCGCCGGCGGCCCCGTCAACCGGCCCGTGGACACCGAACGGCCATGCCGCCAGCGCGTCCAACGCCCGCGTCGGCAGCACACTCCTTCCAGGAGCTTCGCGAGCCCGAGCGGCCACGGGAGCGACAGCATCGGCCGGCCCGTGAGCATGGCGCGCCACACCCGGTCCACCACCTGCTCCGGCGTCAGGAGGGGCGTCCGCAGCAGACCCCGAGCGCCCTCGGACGTCCCGGCGCCGGTGGAGCCCGCGACGACCGTGGTGATCTTGACCCGGTCGTAGCCTTCTTCGCGCTTCAGCTCCAAGCGGAGGCTGTCGCTCCACCCGATCACGGTCCACTTGCTCGCAACGGAGACGCTCATCCGCGGGCTCGCCAGGCCGCCGGCAGCGGGGGCGATGGTGACGATGCGAGCCGCGCGGGGGCTGGTCAGCATCCCGGGCAGGAACTCGCGGGGGATGTACATCGGAGCGAGCGCATTGACCTGCATCGTCGGGCGGATGTCGTCGCCGTTGTCGTGCTCCCAGAACAGCTTGCCGCGCACGATGCCGGCGTTGTTGATCAGGATGTCGATGCCGCCGATCTCCCTGCGGACGGCCTGAGCGGTCTGCGCGATGGCCCCGAGCTCGCCGACGTCGATGACGTGGGGATGCACGCTGGTCTCCGGACGCCCGGCGGCCGAACTGGGCGAGCGGGGCGGAGAGCCCCAGCCGCCGGCGCGCCCGGCGAGGATCTCCTGACGCAGACGGTCGGTGAGGCGGGCGAGGGCGCTCTTGTCGCGATCCCAGAGGACGACCGCACGGGCTCCTTCGAGCAGCGCGCTCCGCGTAGAGCGGCCCCGTGCCGGAGACCGCGCCGGTGATGAGCACCCGCGCGCCCCGAACCGTTCTCGCCATGTCTCCATCATCGCAAACTCCTCGGGCGCGCTGACCCTTATCCATCCTGGGCAGCCTGGCAGTCGTGGTGTGCTGCGCTGGCTCCGGCTCCTGGTCCGGCTCCGGCTCCGGCTGTGGGCGAGACCGCGATCCCGGCACAGAGCACAGCGCCAGCGGACACCACGAGCGTCACCTGATCCCATTTCCTGCGCGGACGCCAGCTTTCAAGCACGAATACGCCGAAATGAGCAAAAAATCTCCCTATCCGCGCGGATAGGCTCGGTGGGAGCGCACACCGCGCTCGCGCTCGGCCCGCGTCTCAGCGGCCACAACCCAACGACGGTGAGGTTCGTCATGTCTCAGTCCGTCCACCAGATCGCTCCGGACGCGATTGTCGGAGAGCCCAAGGTCGTCGAAGACGGCCGCAGCGTGCGGGAGCTGGCAGAGCATCCCGCGTGGCTCCGGCTGAAGGGCGCCGCGGTCGCGCTACAGGGAATGCAGGCGAGGGACGGCTCGATCGAGCCGGAGTCCGCCCGCCCGGCCGCTGCTGGGCACGCTGCTGTGATCGCGGCGGCGATCGCCGAGCTGGCCCCGGGCTTCCCGCACGACGCGGCGTACTTGACCGCGCTGCAGCGGGACTTCGCGCGCTGGGCCGACGACGGCTTCGGCGTCCCGGACTTCCTTGACTCGCTGAACGCGTTCCAGCCCCAGCGACACCGCGTGGACGGACTCGGTCACCTCGTGGTCTTCCCGATGCAGACGTAGAACGGCAGCGCCGACCGGTTCGTCGAAGCCGTGCTGGTCGAGGTCATCTGGCCCGAATTCATCGGCGCGCTGGAAGCCGGCGACTACGGCAACAAGCTGTTCGTGCCGCTTCGATTCGTGGATTTCACTCCCGGCTACGACACCAACTCCGCGGTGCTGTTCCCGGAGACGGTGTCGATGCGCGAGATCCCTGCCTTCACCTGGGGAGCGATCTTCCAGGACCGCGAGGCCGCGCGCTACCGCCGCGTCGTGCGGGCCGCGGCCGGGATCGCCCGACTGGAGCTGCCGGAGGACGCCGCCCGGATGCTGGAGGATCAGCGGCTCACGGAGGAGACCTTCGCGATGTGGGACCTCATCCACGACCGCAGCCACATGTGCGGCGACCTGCCGTTCGACCCCTTCATGATCAAACAGCGGATGCCGTTCTTCCTCTACTCGCTGGAAGAGCTGCGCTGCGACCTGACCGCTTTCCGCGAGTCGGTGCGGCTCGCGCGGGCGGAGGACATGGACGAGACGATCCGCGAGCACGCGAGACTCGTGCAGTACGCGGTCATCTTCGACCGGATCTTCCGGTTCGCGATCACCGGCAGCCGCGTCCGCAACTACGACGGGCTCGGCGGCCAGCTGCTGTTCGCGTGGCTGCACCAGCACGAGGCACTGCACTGGACCGACACCCGGCTCACGATCGACTGGGACGCGGCGCCGGATGTCGTGGTCGCCCTCAGCGACCGGATCAACGAGCTGTACTGGCGTTCGATCGACCGGCCCAAGGTCGCGCACTGGCTGGCCGCGTACGAGATGCTCACCCGGACGCTGACGCCGCATCCCGCGTCGCAGTGGGCGCGCGGGCTCCCGGACGAGATCCTGGCGGGCCCGCCGAAGGGCTACACCGACGCGGTGCTGGACGACGAGTTCCCGCTGTCGATGTTCTACGAGGCGCTGAGCAAGAAAATGGCGGGCGTCATCGAGTCGACGGCCGGCATCACGGGCACGACGGACGCGGCATGACCGGCCCGGCGCCCCACGGGGCCGACGGCCGGCTCGTGCTGGTCGCGGGCGCGACCGTGCTCGCGGTGGGGACGCGGCGGGAGGCGCTGGAGGCGCTGATCGCGGCGGTCCCCGGCGTCGGCGCCCAGGCCGGCGACCTGGCCGACCGGGACTCGGTCGCCGAGCTGGCGATGCGCATCCACCGCGATTTCGGGGCGCTCGACGGGCTGATCCACCTCGTCGGCGGCTGGCGCGGCGGCGGCCTCGCGGGCCAGAGCGACGAGGACTGGGACTTCCTGGAGCGCGGCTTCCGCACCCCGCGCAACACGACCAGGGTGTTCGCCGACGATCTGGCGGCCTCCCCGGCCGGCCGGCTCGCGATCGTCTCCTCGACCGCGGTCGAGTCGCCGTCCGCGGGCGGCGCGAACTACGCCGCGGCCAAAGCGGCCGCCGACGCCTGGCCGCTCTTCGGGAGCGCGCCGGCCGCGACGGGATCGCCGTCGTCACCGGACCGTGGCCGGAGAACGGGATCCCCGGCTCCGAGCTGCGCGCCGCCCTCTCCGGGGCCGACCGCGTCATCGCGGTGCTCGGTGGGACGAGCCACCGGCGCTTCGACGACGCTTTCGCCGAGAACGGCGCCGCGGACACCGGAGAGGGCGTCGATCGGGCGTCGCTCCTGCTGCCCGGCGACCAGGATGCGCTGCTGGCGACCCTGCGCGGCCTGACCGTCGCGCCTCTCGTCTCGGTCGTGGTCACCGGACGGCCGTATGTGCTCGCCGGGGTCGTCGCGCGCTCCGACGCGACACTGTTCTGCGCCTACCCCGGGCCGGAGGGCGCCGACGCGATCGCCGCGGTGCTCTGCGGCAACCGGCAGCCGACCGGACGGCTCGCGGCGGCGCTGCCCGCCCACCCCGGGACGGTGCCCGCACACGGCGACGACCGGCATCCCGCTGCCGGGGTCTACCGGGACGCGCCAGAGCCGGAGCTCTTCCCGCTCGGACACGGGCTCGGCTACGCCGGGGTCGAGCTGATCGCGGCGAGCGCCGACGCCGACGCCGTACGGGTCGAGCTGGCCGCGACACCGGGCCGGGGCTGGGCCGGTGCCGCCGAGGAGCTGGTGCTCGTCTTCGCCCGCCGCGACGGCTCCATCGTGGTGCCGCGGCGCGCCGAGCTGCTGACGTTCGGCCGAGTGACGCTGCCGCCGGACGGCCGGACGACGCTCGTTCTGGACCTGCCCGCGGAGGGTCTGTTCGTCCCCGCTCCCGAGCGCGCACCGCTCGCCGAGACCACCACCACCCTGACCGTCGCCGTGGGCGCCCAACGCCGCACGCTCACCATCCGACCCCCGCTCGCCACCCGACCCACGGAGGACAGCCGCCGATGAGCGCAGACCGAACCACCGCCGAGCATGTGCGCGCTGAGCGCGCGGCCGTCCTGGGGCGGCTGCGCCGGCTGCTGCGCGACCGGGTGCGTCCGGGGATCGCGGCCGAGAGCGTCCCGCTGACCGTGCGCGCTTGGACCGCGCCCGGGGAACCGGTGCCGTTCGCGACCGCGGCGGCGGCCCGGTTCGAACCGATGACGGCGGGCGATCCGTGGGGCGCGCCCCGGTCGACCACCTGGCTGCGGATCGCGGGCGAACTGCCCGCCGCCTGGGCGGCGCACGCCGAGCGGGCGGACCTCGTCGTCGACCTCGGCTTCACGCCCGGGATGGTCGGGTTCCAGGCCGAGGGGCTCGCCCACGCCCCGGGCGGCCTCGTGCTGAAGGGCGTCTCCCCGCTGAACCGGCACATCCCGCTGCGGCTCGTGCTCCCCCACCTTCCGGAGGCCGAGCGCGCGGCCTGGGAGTCCGGCGGCGCCCCGCTGCGCGTCGAGGTCCTGGTGGAGGCGGCGGGCAACCCGACCCTCGACCCCGAGTTCACCTTCGAGCCGACCCCGCTCGGCGACCCCGCGACATTGCCGGCCGAGCCGCGCTACCGGCTCGGGAGAGTGGAGGCTGTGCTGCGCGATCCCGCGGTGTGGGGGCTGCTGCACGACGCGCTGGTGCTGCAGGAGATCGCCGAGGAGCCGGACACCCCGCCCGCGCGCCGCACCGCCGTGCTCTACGCCCTGCGGGACATGCTCGACGCCGTCGATCCGGCCGCCGTGGGCGCGACCGCAGCGGCGGGCAGGGCCGCGCTCGCCGGCGCGCTGGCGCGACCGGCGGCGAGCGCGCACACCGTCGTCGCCGGCGGACCATGCGCACATCGACTCGGCGTGGCTGTGGCCGTACCGGGAGACGTGGAGAAAGGTCGCCCGGACCTACGCCAATGCCCTCGCGCTGATGGACGAGTACCCGGACTTCGTTTTCGTCACCTCCTCGGCCCAGCACCTCGCCTGGCTGAAGGAAGGGCACCCCGAGCTGTTCGAGCGGGTGCGGTCGCGGGCTGCCGAGGGCCGCTTCGTGCCGGTCGGCGGGATGTGGGTGGAGGCGGACGCCAACCTGCCCGGCGGGGAGTCGATGGTGCGGCAGTTCCTGACGGGGCAGTCGTTCTTTCTGCGCGAGTTCGGGCGGGTGTGCGAGGAGGTCTGGCTGCCGGACTCGTTCGGCTACTCGGCCGCGCTGCCGCAGCTGATGCGCGGGGCGGGGGGCGCTGGTTCCTCACCCAGAAGCTCTCCTGGAACGACACCAACCGGATGCCCCACCATACCTTCTGGTGGGAGGGGATCGACGGGTCGCGCATCCTGGCCCACTTCCCGCCAGTGGACAACTACAACTGCGATCTGAGTACACGGCAGCTGACCCTGGCCGAGCGCCAGCAGGCCGCCAGCGACAGCGACACGCTCTCCTACGCCCCGAGCGGCTGGGGCGACGGTGGAGGCGGCCCGACCCGCGAACACGGCGAGCGCGCCGAGAGGATGCGCGACCTCGAGGGCGTCCCGCGCGTGCGATGGGGGACACCGGAGGCGTTCTTCGAGGAGCTGGAGGCGCAGCTGCGCGAGCCCCCGGTCTGGGCGGGCGAGCTGTACTTGGAGTTGCACCGCGGCGTGGCGACGACGCAGGCGGCGGCGAAACGCGGCAACCGGATGTGCGAGCGGCTGCTGCGCGAGGCGGAGCTGTGGTGCGCGGCGGCGACGGTGCGGACGGGAGCGGACTACCCGGGCGAGGCGCTGCGGGAATGCTGGGAGAGGGTGCTGCTGCACCAGTTCCACGACTCTCTGCCGGGCAGCGCGATCGCCTGGGTGTACCGGGAGATGGCGGAGGATCACGCGCGGGTGGCGGAGGAGGCGGAGGAGGCGGAGGAGGCGATCGCGGAGGCTGTGACAGCGATGCGGGGCGCCGGCTGCGCCGATGACGGCGGCGACGCGGAGACCGGCGACGGCACCGTGCTGCTCGACGCCGGGCCGCTCCCGGTCAGCGGGGTCCCCGCGCTGGGCGGCGGGAGGGCGGCGAGCGCTCTCCCGCTCGCAGCCGGCACCGTCCCCACCACGACTAGTACCGTCCCGACCGCGCCCATCGCCCTCTCGGACCCCCGCCTCCGCGCCATCATCGCCCCCGACGGCCGGCTGCTCTCCCTGAGCACTCCGGACGGTCCCGACCTGCTCCGCCCCGGCTCCCTGGGCAACTCCCCCGAACTGCACCGGGACCTGCCGAACCGCTGGGACGCCTGGGACATCGACGGCCACCACCGGCGCGCCGTGCGCCTCCCGGACGGCCAGGTGCGCGTCACCGCCGACGGCGACGGAGTCCGGGTGGAGCGCGCACTCACCGAGCGGTCCTGGCTGTCGCAGCGGATCAGCGTCGAGGGCGGGGCGCTGCGCATCGAGACCGAGGAGGACTGGCACGAGTGGGAGACGCTGCTGAAACTGGCCTTCCCGTTCGCGCTGCGGGCAGCGGAGACCGTCGCCGAGACCCATTTCGGGCACATCAGGCACCCGGCGACGGCCAACACCAGCTGGGAGCATGCCCGGTTCGAGGCGTCCACGCAGCGCTGGCTGCACCTGGCGGAAGGCGGCCTCGCCGTCTCTGTCGCCAACGATGTCACCCCCGGCTACGATGTGCGGCTGGACCGCGACGACGAGGGCCGGCCGCTCACCCGCCTGGGCGTCTCCCTGCTCCGGGGCCCGCGCTATCCCGACCCGGAGACCGACCAGGGGCTGCACACGTTCACACTGCTGGTGCGGCCGGGCGCGGACATTCCGGACGCCATCGCCGACGGCTACGCACTCGCCCTGCCGCTACGCAGAGTCGCGCTGCCCTCCGCGCCCGCTCCGCTCGTGGCCGCGGAGGGCGAGGGCGTGCTGGTGGAGGCGGTCAAGCTGGCCGAGGACGGCAGCGGCGATGTCATCGTCCGACTCTACGAGAGTCTCGGCCGGCACGGCGAGGCTGCCCTCTCCGCCGGCTTCCCCGCGGCGGGTGCGCGTCGGGTGGACCTGCTGGAGCGCGACAGCGGCGAACCGCTGACGTCCGACGGCGATCGCTGGTCGTTCCCGCTGCGTCCCTTCCAGCTCGCAACCGTCCGGATCGCCCGGCGAACCTAGGATGGACGGGTGACGCTACCACTCCACGACCGGAACCTGCGGGGCTTCGCCTCCGACAACTACGCGGGCGCACATCCCGAGATCCTCGACGCGATCGCGGCCGCCAACACCGGTCACCAGATCGCCTACAGCGAGGATGTCTACACCGAGCGGCTGCACGAGGTTTTCGCCGAGCACTTCGGCGAGGGCGTTCAGGTGTTCCCCGTCTTCAACGGGACCGGTGCGAACGTGGTCGGCCTGCAATCCATGCTGCCCCGCTGGGGCGCTGTGATCTGCGCGAAGACCGCGCACATCAACACGGACGAAGCCGGGGCGCCGGAGAAGGTGGACGGGCTCAAACTGCTGACCGTCGAGACCCCGGACGGCAAGCTGACCCCGGAGCTCATCGACCGCGAGGCGTGGGGATGGGGAGACGAGCATCGCGCTCAGCCGCTCGCGGTGTCCATCACGCAGACGACAGAGCTGGGCACCGCGTACACGGTCGAGGAGATCCGGGCGATCGCGGACCATGTCCACGCCCGCGGGATGAAGCTCCACCTGGACGGCGCGCGCATCTCCAATGCGGCGGCGACGCTCGGCGTGCCGCTGCGCGCGTTCACGGCCGATGCCGGAGTGGACGTGCTGAGCTTCGGCGGCACCAAGAACGGGATGCTCTACGGCGAGGCCGTCGTCGTGCTGAACCCGGACGCCTCCGAGGGGCTGCTCTACCTGCGCAAACTCACCATGCAGCTGGCGTCGAAGATGCGTTTCATCTCGGCCCAGCTGATCGCCCTCCTGACGGACGATCTGCACCTGCGCTCAGCCTCCCACGCGAACGCGATGGCGGCCCGGCTGCGCGGCGCGCTGGAGGCGGGAATCGCGGACGGAAGCGTCCAGGGCATCGGTTTCAGCCAGAGAACCCAGGCGAACGGCGTGTTCGCGACGCTTCCGGCCGGTGTCGCCGACCGCCTGCGCGAGCGTTTCCGCTTCTACGACTGGGATGCGGCACGGAACGAGGTGCGCTGGATGTGCTCCTTCGACACCACCGAGCAGGACATCGACGACTTCGTCGCCGCGCTCGTCCGCGAACTCGGGCGGTGACACGTCCAGAGGCTCATATCGCTTCAGACGTGCCTCGAACTGGGGGCGGGTCGGGGTACAAGAGTGTCCTCCATTTGACCGACACATCCGGTATCCTTCAAGAGTCGCCGGGGGAACCCGAATAACCCACCGGCGATAACCCCGAACGTATACCGGGCAGTGTGGAAACCTAGCATCCACACCGCCCGGCATCGTGGGTCACGGCGCGGGGAGAAGCCACCGCCCTCGGTGCGTCATCGTTCGTCCTCCGGATGGGGCAGTCCGTCGCGCCAGATCACCGGGACGGCGTGGAGGCCGCGGTAGAGATACGCTTCGTCCCAGGAGTGGAACAGCATCCAGTCGCGCCCACGGAAGCTCACCATGTCCGGGCCGCCGGGGCCGAGGAAGCGCCCGTGGCTTCCGGCTGTCGAGAGGAGGGGCTCCGCGTCCTTGGTGTACGGACCGAGAAGGCTCTTCGACCGCGCGGCTCCGGTGGCGTGGGCGTCGGCGCCGTAGTCGTTCGCCGAATAGGGGAGCACATAGCCCCCATCGCCGACGCACCAGCACGGGCGCCTCGACGAGGTCGCCCTCCCACTGCTGCGTCTGTTCGATCAGCCGGGTGGGCTCCCCGGCCAGCGCCACGCCGTCGGGGCTCAGCGGCTGAAGGTGGATCCAGGTGTCGAGCCCGCAGCAATTGCCGTCGTCCTTCCAGAGCAGGTACTGCGCCCCGTCTGCGTCGGTGAACACGCTCGCGTCGATCGCCCCGCCGGCCGCGACCGGACAGACGAGGGGGCGCTCGGCGGGCGAGGAGAACGGTCCGGCGGGGTCGTCCGCGAACGCGGCGCCGATGCACTGGCGTCCGCTCGCAGCATCGGTCGCGATCTCGGCGGTGTCAGTCACCGTACTTCGCTTTGTTCTGCTTCAGGAGGGTGTCGGCCTTCGCCGCAGCGTCGTCCAGCGCCTTCTTCGGGTTCTTCTTGCCGGTGATGGCCTCGTTGACCGCGGTGGTGACGGTCGCCGTGACGGTGGTGATGCCCGGGGCGGCGGTCTCGTAGCGGGCGTATTCGAGTTGGTCGAGGAACGGCTTCAGGTTCGGATAGTCCCGAACCAGCGCGGGGTCGTCGCGCACCGAGTTCTTGGCGGGGAGCTCACCGGTCTGCGGCCAGTCGGCGGAGTTGTCGTTCATCCACTTGACGAAGGTCGCGGCGGCGGCGGTCTTGTTCTTGTCCTGCCCCTTGTTGTTCATGAACATCCAGTGGGTGGAGCTCGACCAGACGGCTTTCTCCGTGCCGATCTGCGGAACCGGGACAGCCGCCCAGTTCAGCTTGTCGAACGCGGTGTTGGTGGTCTGCCAGACACCGTTCCAGTTGAAGGCGGTCTTGCCGGCGATGAGGGCGTTGATGTTGCCGTCCTGCGCGACGTCCTTTGGGCTGTAGCCGTTCTTCACGAGGTCGGTCATCCAGGTGAGCGCCTGGACGCCGGCGTCGGAGTTGAACGTGGCCTTGGTGACGTCTTTGTCGAAGAGGTCGCCGCCGAACTGCCAGAGCAGCGACTGGAACTCGAACGTGCTGGTGAAGACGTAGCCGTCCACCCACTCCCCCTGCACGCCCGCCGCCTTCAGCTTGTCGAGCGCGGCGAGGTAGGAGGCCTTGTCCGCGGGCAGGTTCCCGGTGTCCACGCCCGCGGACGTCAGGACGTCCTTGTTTGGCGTAGAGGCCGAGCGGGGTGACGCTCCACGGCACGGCGTACTGGGCGCCGTCGTAGGCGCCGGCTTTCATCAACCCGGCCGGGAAGTCGCTCTCCTTGTAGTCGAGGGACGTGACGATGGAGTCGGCTTTCAGCACGAGGCCCTGGGCGGCGTAGGTGGCGATGTCGTCACCGTGGCCGACCGAGACATCCGGGCCTTTGCCGGCTTTGACGGCGAGCGGCATCTTCTTGGCGATGTCCGCCCACTCCATCGGGACGTCCTTGACGACGATGTTCTCGTGCTCGGCGTTGAACTTCTCGATCAGCTTCGGCACGAGGACCGGGGCTGCGCCGCCCGTCCAGCCGTTCCAGAAGCTGATGGTGACCTTGGGGCCGTCATAGTCGCCCGAGGAGGCTCCGCATCCGGTGAGGGCCAGGCCGAGCCCGGCGACGGCCGCGACCGCGATGGCGCGGGCGGCTGTTCGCATCTTCATTTGTTCTCTCCCTCGAGTGCTGCACGGGTGTGCCGCCGATCTAGCCGTCTCGGCGTGTGGGGAGAATTTACAGCGCTGGAGATTTGGTGTCAAGGCAGCCTCCGCTAAAGTGAGCGCATCGGAACGGGAGGACGGAATGGCGGTCAGGCTGCAGGATGTCGCCGACTACGCGGGCGTCTCCATCAAGACGGTCTCCAATGTCGTCCGCGACTATCCCCACGTCAGCGCGAGGATGCGCGAGCGGGTGCAGCGCGCGATCGACGAGCTCGGCTACCGCCCGAACATGATGGGCCGCCGGCTCGCGACCGGACGCACCGGGCTCCTCGCACTGGCCTTCGCCGACGTGACCCTCCCGTATTTCGCCGAACTGGCCCGCGCGGTGGACGCCGCCGCCGCGCGCCACGGCTACCGCGTGCTGCTCGAGCAGACCGACGGGACCATCGAGGGCGAACGGGCCGTGGTGTCGGCGAGCGAGGCGGGCCTGGTCGACGGGATGATGTTCCAGCCGACCGTCATGGGCTCCACCGAGCTCGCCCAGAGCCGGCCCGGTGTGCCCCTCGTGATCCTCGGCGAGAACGCCGCCCCGCTGGCACTGGACAGGATCATGATCGACAACGTCGCCGCCGCCCGCGCCGTCACCGAGCACGTCCTCGCGCTCGGACGCCGGAAAGTCGCGTTCGTGGGCCACGAGGCGCACGGCCTCACCCGCACCTCACGCCTGCGCATCGCCGGCTACCAGGAGGCGCTCGAAGCGGCGGGCATCGCACCGGACACACGCCGCCTCATCGCGAGCGATTCGGTCTCCGCGGTCAACGCCGCCACCGCGGTGGGCGCGGCGCTCGACGCGGGCCTCGAACTCGACGGGCTCGTGTGCCGCGACGACCTCGCGGCGATCGGGGCGCTGCGAGCGGTGCAGGAGCGGGGTTTGCGCATCCCTGACGACATCGTCGTGACCGGGTGGGACAATGTGGCCGTCACCGCCGTGACCTACCCCTCGCTCACGACCGTCGCGCCGGACCTGCGCGGCCTCGCCGACCGCGCCGTCGCCATGCTGCTGGAGCGCATCGACGGCTTCGACGCCGCCGGCCGGCACGAACTGGCGGAGTTCTCCGTCGTCGCGCGGGAGAGCGCCCCTGCTTACAGCGCTGGATATTCTCCAGACCGCTGCGGCGGAACGCCCGGGCGAGACGCCGGCCCCGAACGCATCAGCGCGGCGGTGCGAGGGTGAATCGGTCTTCGGGTCTCGTCAGCCCGGCGATGAAGGCCGAGAGCGAATCCGGCTGGGAGTCGACACGCCAGTCGTTGGTGACACGCTCTCCCCCGACGAGACATGTGACCACGAGATTGAACCAGGCGAAACCGATGATGTCAGCGTTCTCCGGCTGGGCGAACGCGTCGAACAGCGCGGTGATCCATGCCGCTTTGTGACCACCGGCCTCGCTAGCGCCGATCTCGGAGAGGATGATCGGATGCTTCGTCAGCGCACGGATCTGACTCAGACTCGGCCCGAAGCTGCCGGCGAACGTGAAGGACTGGTCACTGCGGTAGGGCGGGCGCAGATAGCCGGAGAGGCCGACCCAGTCGACGTAGCGGTCGCCGGGGTAGAGCGAGGCCAGATAGCCGTCGGCACGGTGAGAGGCGGGCAGGTCGTTGACGATGTTCGGCGACCAGTTCCAGATCACCAGGTCGTTCGCGTGCTCCTGCTGGAAGATGTCGTGGACGTGTCGCCATATCTTGGCATAATCGCCGGGGGCGTTGCCGTTGATGGGGGGACCGCTGCCATCGGTCTCCGACCACTGGTACCAGACACCGTTCATCTCATGGTCGAAGCGGATGACGAGGGGCAGGCCGGTGGCGACGATGTCCTTCGCGTACTGGTGCAGATAGGTGTCGAAGCCGCCCGCGATGATCGCCGGCAGAGAGTATCCGGGCGCGACCGCCGGGTCGCCGCCCACGCCGAGCGGCCGGGACTCCCAGGCCATCATCGGGAGGCTTCCGTGTGCCCAAGCCCGGATCACGGCGTCGGCGCGGAACCTCTCGTTCCACCCGGAGAAGTAGCCGATGAGGTTCGGTGCGACGCCGACCTTCGCACTGGTCGCATCGAATGCCGCCCAGTCGAAGGGCGCCTTCTCGGTGTACATCCCGTCGTAGCGGCGGGATGGATTCAGGAGCTCCGCGCGGGCGTGCGGCGCGACGGAGGCCCGGCCAGGGCCGCAGGCGACGGAGGCCGGGGCCGGATCGCAGGGGCGAGTTTCTCTGTCTGGATCGCCGAGAGCTTGCCCTTCTGGGAGGCGATGACGCTCGTGGCCTTGCTGAGATCGCGCCGCAGTTGGGCGTTCTGGGCGGCGAACGGTGTGATGGCGCCGGCCGCCTCGGCGACAGCCTTGCGCAGCGGGGTCCCGCTGAGGGAGACCCAGACATAGACGGAGAGGCCGGCGAGGACGGTGATGAGGACGAAGAAGGCGGCGGCGGTCGCCTGGGCGCGCGATGTGGAGCGCGCCCACCACACTGTGCCGCCCTGCTGATGAATGTCGAACTAGACAAGGAACAGAGCCTCCGCCGTCAGGATCGCGATGCCGATCAGGTACGGAATGGCGGCGAGCGGGTTGCGCCGGCGCCGGGCGGGCTCGGTCACGACGGTGCCGGTCGCCTCGATCGCCGCTTTCGTCGCATCGCGCATCGTGGTCGCCCGAGCGGTGGCGGACACCGTGCCGTCGAAGGCCGCGATCTCCTCGTCGGAGCTGACCTCGCTGGGACCGCCGGAGTAAGCGCCGGCGCGGGTGCCCCAACCGGCGGCGTGCGCCATCCGGAAGAACCCGATCAGGCGGATGGGCATGAGGAAGAACGTCGAGACGACGATGAACACCGGCAGCCGGAAGAAGTCGCTCGGTTTCTCGGAGAGGTGGCGGATCTGCCGGATGGACATGCTGACGACGCTGGACGCGACCATCAGCCCGGCCACCATCATGACACCGCCCTGGATGCCGTAGGAGGTCAGGAAGCCCTCGTAGAAGTTGTAGCCGTTGCCCGTGAGCGAACGGTAAGCCCACCCGCCGAGGACGCCCATGAGCAGGAAGGGAAGAAGGATGTCCATCGTGAAGAAGAACGCCAGCATCGGGGCGTGCCCCACCATCCACGGCAGCATCCGCAGGGTGTTGTACTGACTGCCGCGAGCCCAGCGGAGCTGCTGCTTGAACATCTTCCTCACCTCATGCGGGGCGTCGGTGTAGGTCAGGCTCGTGTGCTGGTAGACGGTGCGATAGCCCTCCTTGAGGGTGAGGTTCGTGAGCGTACGGTCGTCGGAGACTTCGAGGAAGACGCCGAGAAACCTCTCCGTCATGAACTTCTCCGTGACCCGGATGAGGATCGAACGGCGGAACGCGATCGTGCGTCCCGGCAGGCAGCCGATCTGCCCGACCACGGTCTGCGCCGGCATCGAGTAGAGCGCCCGGGTGTTCTCCAGCCAGTCGGCCCAGCGCGTGAACCAGCTGCGCTCCGGCTCCAGAATGCGCTGCTTGGTCGTGACGCCGCCGACGCGCTGGTCGGCGAACGGCTTGACCAGTTCGCTGAGGGTGTCCTGCGTCCAGACCGTGTCCGAGTCGACCAGCACAGTGATCTCGCCCACCGACATCCGCGTGCCGATCATCACCGCATTGCGCTTGCCCGGGATGGGCGTGTGAACCCAGCGCACGAGCGGCGAGAATTCCTCGCACACCCCCGCGAGCCCCGGGTTGGGGACACCGTTGATCACGACGATGATCTCACTCGGGCGCTGCTCCACCATCCGGCCGAGCACCTTCCGGAACAGGCCGAGCGGCTCGTCGACGACCGGGACGACGACACTCGTCGTGCCGGAGAACCCGGCGGTGTAGGGGCGGTAGAGACGGGACATCAGAACCTTGACGATCCAGATCACCCAGATCAGGGCGGAGTAGAAGGCGAACAGATAGAACTCGGGGTGACCGCCGAGCATGTGACGGAGTTGTAGCAGGAAGATGAACACGGACGGGGACCTCTCACAGCGCTTGACCTTTCGAGTGTGGGTTGGGGGCGCTGCGTCCGCAGCGCTGGGGCCTGACCGGTTGGGGTGGACCATGTTTTACTCGGGCGACCGGAACCCGGAAAGTGGGGGTGGACAAGAGCACACGGGTCGCTCTCTCCCAGCGCTCGCGCACACCGGAACGCAGACGAGCGCAGCGCCGCCCTTCCGGGAAATGAAATACCCGATCGGAGCTGAAATCATCGGTTTTCGGAAGCGCTGCGGGCGCAACGACCGCGGGCGACATCGCCCCCGATCCACCCGAGGAGACTGCGCCGAAATTAATGAAAAATCTTCATAGACACCGTTCGCATCGCATCACAAGGGGCGGAGACGAGAAGCAAGGCTCAGCGGGGACGGATCGTGGAGCCCCTCACGGATCGTCCCGGGCAAGCGCTCGGGAAGAAGAAAGCGGAACACCCTGGCGCTCTCCGGGCGGAGCGGAAAGAACGAAAGCTGCGGGAATTCTCCCAGCGCTCCCGGTGTTCGAGGGGGATACAGCTAGGCAATGGCGCCGAACCCTTTTCCGCCCTCTCACATAGGAGTCCGCTTTGTCCATCGCCGAAGCCACCTCGCCCCGCACCGCCGACACCTCCACCCCGCTGATGCCCACGCTCGCCGAGCGCTGGAGCCCACGGGCGTTCGACGGCGACGCCGTCATCGACGAGACCAAACTCACCGCCGCCCTGGAAGCGGCCCGCTGGTCGCCGTCCGCCAACAACTCACAGCCCTGGCGCTTCATCGTCGCGCGCCGCGGCAGCGCCGCCTTCGAGGCGATCGCCGCGCAGCTGGTCGGCTTCAATCAGCTCTGGGCGGGCGCCGCGAGCGTGCTGGTGGCCGCGGTGGCCGAGACGGCGGACGCGGAGGGCAAAGAGCACCCCTGGGCCACCTACGACGTGGGCCAGGCCGTCGCGCACCTCATCGTCCAGGCGCACTACGACGGTCTGCACACTCACCAGATGGGCGGCTTCGATGCGGCGGGGCTGAGCGCGGCGTTCGACCTCGAGAAGCGCTTCCTGCCCGTGTCGGTCACCGCGATCGGCACGCTCGGCGACGCCGGAACGCTGCCGGAGGCGCTTCGCGAGCGCGAACTCGCCCCGCGCACGCGGAACACCCTCGACAGCCTCCTGCTCGCGAACGGCTGAGCGGGCTACGGCCGGACGAGCGCCTTGATCGCACGGCGCTCGTCCATCGCCGCATAAGAGCGCGCGTCACGAGAGGATCGGCGGCGCGCAGCTCAATGAAACGTGCGAGCGCACACCCGGGAAACAGGCACAAGGGCGATGGCGCGCGGAGCGCACGAACAGCTGGTTCCGCCTGTTCGGACGGATGGAACGAAAACAAGCCGATTCGACGATGCGCTAATCGGCCAATAGGTTCACGTCAATGGATAGCTCATCTCGAAGGAGCTGAAGAACTTCTTCTTTGTCCCGATGGTATATCGCCAGGTTTTCTTCGGTGTCCCACCCCATGACAGGGTCCACATGCTGGAACCAATGATCGTAGAAGCGACGCAAGCGCAATGTGAGCTCATCTGAGAGGCCGTAGTCACTCGGCTCCATCGCATACTTTTCGGTACCCGACTCCCACCAGTCAAGGAGAAATCGGACCTCACGCTGCTGCTTCAATGTTCGGATTCGTCCTAACAGCTACCTTTAGTTTTCGGGATGGCAGTAATGATCAGTTTGTTGTTCTCCGACCAAAAAACTGTGGGCTCGAACTGTTGCTGAATACCCTTGGCGGTGAGATAAACGAGAATTCCATAGGCACAACGCTTCTGACCTGACTGTGCTGTCGTGTACTCGGGGTACATCAAAGCGGCATAGATCCCAGAACTCATGACATCGTCCCAGGAATAGCGGGGGTCTCCGATCTGGTCCAGTTTGTTCTGCCAGTCCTGCTGGTGACCAGCGGCGATGTGTTTGTACCCCGAACCAGTTCCTCTCGCCGTGTCATGGAAACCACACTTCAGATCAATCTGATTTTTTTGACCGCTCCACCACCAATCGTATGACTTGATCGTGAAATTACTGTCATTGATCGTCCAACATTGAGTCCACATCCACAGATCCAGCAGTCGTGGTGAACGACCTGACTCAGGAGCTTTCAGACTCGCTGAACCCGGCTGAACTTTTTGTTTAGAACCATCTGGTGCGAGGATGTACCATCCTTCGTCACCGCCTTCCACCTCAAGATCCCGCTCAGGCAAGGCATCTTCTGAACCGATCGCCGCCAAGTCTTTCGAAGCGGCAAGGGTGAGCGATTCAGATGTTTCGGCCGCTGACACATTGGCTGGTATTGGTGCGAATCCCGTCAGGAACGCACCGGCCGTACAGATGACAGCAACAGAAGTTGCAGTAGTGAACGATTTGTTCCAGAGCACCGGAGAGTACCTCTCTATCGAGCCGGTCATGAATCTGATATCAAGAACCTGAAACGCCGAAGGTAGCAGCCTCCACCACATCACGTTGGGTTCGGTGCAGAAGTAGCGCAAAATCATACGCTGAGCGTCTGTCAGCGCTGACCCCGAGTAAGGCGCCCGACGGGCTGGCTGCACTTCGCGGGGACGTTAGCTGAGCTGCGACGACTCACTGTCGTGGTTGAGCGCTGGAGAGAACGAACCTCCTGCGCTGGAGCGGAATCGATGAGGCCCTGTTCCGACAAGACACTCCTCGATGCCCCGTCGCTTCGACTCCGCGCCGACGTCTCCGGATCGGGCTGAGCCGGGCTACGGCCGGACGAGCGCCTTGATCGCACGGCGCTCGTCCATCGCCGCATACGCCTCAGCGATATCGCTCAACGGCAGCTGGAGATCGAAGACACGACCGGGCCCGATCGCACCCGACCAGACATCCTGCAACAGCTCCTCCACATAATTGCGAACGGGAGCGACACCACCGTTCACGCCGATGTTGCTGGCGAACAGGGGGCGGACCGGGAGTTCGGGGCCGCCGTTCGGCACGCCCACATACCCGACCATGCCACCCGGACGGCACGACCGGATGGCCTGGTCCATTGGTCCATCGACTCCTTGGTGCCGACAGCCTCAAGGACGCAGTCTGCGCCGATACCGTCCAGCAACTCCTTGACCGCAGCGACGCCCGCGTCCCCGCGCTCGGCGACGATGTCGGTCGCGCCGAACTCGCGGGCGAGCGCCTGGCGCGACTCGTGCCGCGACATCGCGACGATGCGGGAGGCGCCGAGCCGCGCAGAGGCGAGCACCGCGCACAGGCCGACCGCGCCGTCCCCGACGACCACGACGGTGCTGCCCGGGCGCACGCTCGCAGAGACCGCGGCGTGGTGGCCGGTACCCATCACGTCCGACAGGGTGAGGAGGCTCGGGATGAGCTCCTCGGGCGGATACTCCGGCGTCGCGACGAGCGACCCGTCGGCGTGCGGAACGCGGACTCTCTGTCCCTGGCCGTCGTCCGCGAAAGCGCCGGAGCGGTCGTCGGCGCCCCACCATCCGCCGTCCAGACAGGAGGCGCTCACGCCGTTCTCGCAGTTCACACAAGTCATATCGCAGTCATAGAATGGTGCGATGACGAAGTCGCCCGGTTCGATGGTCTCGACCTCCGGACCGACCGCCTCGACGACGCCGACGAACTCGTGGCCGATCCGGTGGGGCTGGCTGGTCGGTGTGACGCCGCGATAGGGCCACAGATCGGACCCGCAGACGCAGGCGGCGGCGACGCGCACGATCGCGTCGCCTCCGGCGGAGAGGACAGGGTCGGGGACCTCTTCGAGACGGACGTCGCGTTCCCTGTGGATGATCGTCGCAAGCATGCTGCCGAGCCTACGCCGGAAGCAGGAACACCAGCCCCGTCGCGAGCTCTGCCTCCACCGCGGAACCGGACGCCGTGGCCTCCCGCAGTTTCTCGATCGAGGCGGCGAGCTCCTGCTGGTCGACGAGGGTGCGCATCCGCTCGGTCCGCATCTTGTAGGAGAGGCCGTCGAGCGTGTCGTGGCACAGCTGGACGAGCTGCGGGTTCTCGCAGTGTTCGATGTAGCGGGAGAAGACCGGGATGAACAGGTCGCGGACGCTGTCGAAGTCGCCGCCGCGCGCGGCCTCGGCCAACTTCTCCAGGTCGGAGAGGACGCTTTTGCGCGCACGGTCCGACAGCTTCGGGACGGCGAGGCGGACGACGCCGGCCAGGACGACGCCGAGCGTGTTGTAGGCGGTGAGCGCCTCCTCCTCGCTGGGGGTCGCCACGCGCGTGTAGCGGTTGGGGGCCATTTCGATGAGACCGGCCCGGGTGAGCTCGTTGACCGCGTCCCGGATGGGAGTGCGAGAGACACCGAGCCAGGCTTGCAGCTCCTCGTCGCGGAGGTCTTCGCCCGGGCGGAGCGTGCCGTCCATGATCGCGTCGCGGATGCGTTCGCGCACCATGTCGCGCAGCAGAACCCGGTGATGCTGTTCGGGCTGGTCATTGGGGATGGGCATGTATCTCCTCACACGATGGGTGGTCGAGGAGTCGAAGTCCGCTCCTTCCGGACAATGGTATTCCCCGCGGCTCGGGTGCGGCCGGGGATTCTCCCGCCGCCCCCGGGCCGGTGTCCCCTCAGTGCGGGCCAGAGGAGACCGCCCGGGATGCCCTATGCTCGCATCCAGGCTTTCGCGCATCCCTCCCAGCTGCAGAGCCGCCTTGAGGAAGGGGAGCCTGTGCCCTCGGTGTCTCGTGCCGTCGAGCTCCGCCCGGCGACCGCCGACGACGAGGCTTTCCTGCGTCGGGTGTTCCTGGACGCGCTCAGCGGAGTGGCCGGCACGCGCTCCGGCCTCCGCGCTCCGGCCCTGGCTCTGCGCTACAGCGTCCACGCCGCCGAGCGCCACGACCGCCACCCGTGCGCGACGACCTCGATCATCACGGACGACGGCGAGCCCTCGGGATCGGTGACGCTCGACCGCAACGGCCCCCGCATCTACCTCGTCGACATCGCCGTGCTCACCGAGCGCCGCGGTCGCGGGATCGCCTCGCGGGTGCTCGCCGACCTCGTCGCTGCGGGCGACCGGATGACCCTCTCGGTGTGGAGCCTCAACACGGCGGCCCGACGGCTCTGCGAGCGGCACGGCTTCTCCGTGGTCACCGAACAGTTCGGCTATCTGCTGATGGCCACGGAGGCCGAGGGCTGACGGGCTCTAGGTGTGCTGCTCAGGGACGTTGGTTGAGGTGTGACGCGATAGATGGGTGAGGACCTCCCGGTCGAGAGTGGGGCTGTCTAGTTTCCCTGCACTCGATGACTTAGGAGGTCCTCGTGACCCACGCTAATGCTGCTTTGACTCCTCGCGAATGCCTCCGCCTGGCCCGCCAAGTCGTCGACGACGGCTGGTCCGTTGCTGCGGCGGCGACCTACTTCCGAGTGTCCTGACGCACCGCGGACCGATGGGCTCGTCGTTACGTGGAGATGGGCGAGGCGGGAATGCTGGACCGTTCGTCACGGCCGCATCACAGCCCGAACAAGACCCCGCGAAGACTGGTCCGCAAGGTCGTGCATCTGCGGTGGAAGAAGCGGCTGGGACCAGTCGGTATCGGCGCCCAGCTCGGCATGCCCGCCTCGACCGTTCACACGGTCCTCTCCCGGTGCCGGATCAATCGGCCCAGCCACGTCGACGTCCGCACCGGCGAACCCGCCCGCCGCTACGAGCACGAGCATCCCGGATCGATGATCCACGTCGACATCAAGAAACTCGGCAACATCCCCGACGGTGGCGGCTGGCGCTACGTCGGACGTCTCCAGGGAGAGCGGAACAAGGCCATCACCGCGAAGCGGACCGGGAAACACGGGATCACCGGCGACATGATCACCGGCACAGCGTTCGTTCATACCGTCATCGACGATCACTCCCGTGTCGCTTACGCCGAGATCCACGACGACGAAACCGCCGCCACTGCAATCGCTGTTCTGCGTCGAGCGGTCGGCTGGTTCGCCAGCCGTGGCGTCACCGTCGAACAGGTGCTCTCCGACAACGGCTCCGCATACCGCTCATACGCCTGGCGCGACGCTTGCGCCGAGCTCAGCATCCAACCGAAACGCACCCGGCCCTACCATCCGCAGACGAACGGCAAGATCGAACGCTTCCACCGCACCCTCGCCGACGGCTGGGCATACGCCCGGCACTACAACTCCGAATCAGCCCGCCGCAACGCACTCCCGGCCTGGCTGCACTCCTACAATCACCACAGGCCCCACACCGCCATCGGCAGCCAGCCACCCATCAGCAGATTGACCAACGTCCCTGAGAAACACACCTAGCGCCGCCGAATCGTTCTCGCCGAACTCCCGCAGGATGCGGTCCATTCCGGTTGAGCATTCGCGGCGCTCGGAGGGAGTCATCCGCGGCACAGCGATGCGGAGCACTCCGGAAAGCAGCGCCGCCAGCGTCTCGAGCGAGTCGGCGGCAGCGCGGGAGTCCGGGTCGGCGACCCGGGTGTAGCCGGTTCGGAGCCATTTCGACGAGCCCGGCCCGCGAGAGCTCGTTGAGCGCGTCGCGGATGGGAGTTCGTGAGACTCCGAGCCAACCTTGGAGCTCCTCGTCGTGGAGGCGCTCGCCCGGACGGAACGATCCGTCCAGGATCGCGCTCCGGATCGACTCCGCCACAGTGTCGCGGAGGAGCCGTCGAGGTGCGAGATCGACCTTGTTTGAGATGGGGACTGGCATGATGTTCGGCCTTCCTTCCAGGCTGAAACCGATTCAGTTTAGAGAGGATCTTACCCAAAGTATGCGGTACTTTAGATATAGTTTTCAAAATCATTCTTTCGCATGATGCGCACCGATAAACGAACATCTGTAATAGACGGATGGGTTCCGCCCTGACCTCTCTGCTGCGAATGCCGGCCCGGGCGAACGCGCAGGAAGCCGCCAGCTAGACTGGGTGCGAAACCGACTGAGAGAGGTCGCCGAGTGGCACCCGCCGTTCTTGCCCAGCCGCCGGGGGTCTCCGCCCCGAGCCGCACCTGGGTTGTGCCCGCCGTGCGCGCCGTCGTGGCGCTGGCTGCCGCGGTCGTCATCACCTTCACGCGGGACGCGCACACCGCGGCCTTCGGGCTGATCGTCTTCGGTGCGTTCGCTGTTCTCGATGGACTCGCCACCGGCATTCTGAGCATTCTGTCCTCGTCGCGCGGCCTGACCCGGACGCTCTTCGTCATCCAGGGCGTCCTCGGTGTCCTCGCCGGCGCGCTCGCCCTGGCGCTGCTCGGCAGCGGACTCGCGATGTTCCTCTACCTCGTGACCGTGTGGGGCGCCCTGGCCGGTTTCCTCGAGCTTTACAACGGTTTTCGTTCCCGCCACCGGGAGCCCGCGGCCCGCGACTGGCTCATCACCGGCGCTCTCACGGCTGTGCTCGCGCTTGTGCTGCTGTTCGCGCCGGCCGATGCGGTGCTCGCTGTCAGCCTGTTCGGCGCGTGGGCCGTGATCGTCGGTGTGTTCCAGGGCATCGGGGCGGTGACGCTGCGATCCGCATCCCGATCCGCGTCGCCGCAGCGAGCGGAGAGCGGATCGTGAGCAAACGCAGCCAGAAAGACTCCCCCGTGAGCGCCAGACTCGAACCCACCCGCCGTGACCGCTTCCTCCCGATCGAGCTGCTCGCGATCTCCGGCGGTCTTGCTGTGTTCACCGGGCTGATCGTGCTGATGGCGACGCGCGAGCTCCTGATCGCCGGTGTGGCGTTCGGCATCGCGTTCATCGTCTCGCTGGTGTCGGTGGCGCTGTTCGCGCTCGCCTTCAAACCGAACGAAGCCGAGGCGGAGGACATCCATGAGCAGGATGCCGAAGCGGCGGCGAAGGCTGCCGAGCGGGCGCAGCCCGGGGGGCGAACGGCTCCGGCTGGAGGGGACGAGGCCCCGGGAACGGAGAAGCCCGCGGCGCACTGACCGCGGGCTCCCGGAATCGCCGTTCGCTCAGAGGCGGTCGACCAGCTGCGAGGCGAGGCCGATGTAGCCCGCCGGTGTGAGTTCTAGCAGACGGTTCTTGGCTGCCGGGCCGATTTCGAGGCCGCTGACGAACTCGGTCAGCGCGGCGTGGTCGACGCGCTTGCCACGGGTCAGACCCTTGAGCAGTGCGTACGGGTCTTCGATGGTCGAGCGGCCCGCGGTGACCTCCGCGCGGATGACGGTCTGGATGGCCTCCGCCAGCACCTCCCAATTGGTGCCGAGGTCCGCGTCCAGGGCGTCGGCATCGAGCGAGATCTGGCCGAGTCCGCGATGGATGTTGTCGAGCGCGAGCACGGAATGGCCGAGCCCGACGCCGATGTTCCGCTGCGCGCTGGAGTCGGTGAGGTCACGCTGGAGCCGGCTTGTGACCAGGGTGGCCGCGAGCGAGTCCAGGATGGCGCTGGAGAGTTCGAGGTTCGCCTCGGCGTTCTCGAAGCGGATCGGGTTGACCTTGTGCGGCATGGTCGACGATCCGGTGGCGCCGGGTTCGGGCGTCTGGCGGAAGTAGCCGAGCGAGATGTACGTCCAGATGTCGGTGCAGAGGTTGTGCAGGACGCGGTTGGCGTGTGAGATGCGCCCGTAAAGCTCCGCCTGCCAGTCGTGGGATTCGATCTGGGTGGTGAGGGGGTTCCAGTCGAGCCCGAGGCTGCGGACGAACTCCTCGGAGATCGCGGGCCAGTCGGCGGAGGGATCGGCGACGAGGTGCGCTGCGAAGGTGCCGGTCGCGCCCGAGAACTTGCCGAGGCACTCGGTCTGCTCGACCTGCTTGCGGATGCGTTCGAGACGGTGTGCGAAGACTGCGAGCTCCTTGCCCATCGTGGTGGGCGTCGCGGGCTGGCCGTGGGTCCGCGCGAGCATCGCGGCGTCGCGGTGCTGAGCGGCCTGCGCGCGCAGTTCGTCGATCACGGCTCGGTACTTGGGCAGCCAGACCTCGCTGACGGCGGCGCTGACCGTGAGCGCGTAGGAGAGGTTGTTGATGTCCTCGCTGGTCGCCGCGAAGTGCGTGAGTTCGGCGATGTGGTCCAGTCCGAGCGTGTGGAGGCGCTCGCGCACGAGATACTCGACGGCTTTGACATCGTGTTTGGTGGTCGCCTCCAGCTCGGCCAGCCGTTCGATCTCGGCCTGCCCGAAGCTATCGACCAGGGCCCGCAGCTGTTCGGCCTGCTCGGCGCTCAGCGGACTCGACCCGAACATCCGGTGGTTCGTGAGGTAGAGGAGCCATTCGACCTCCACCTGAACGCGGGCGCGGTTGAGGCCCGCCTCGGAGAGGTGGTCGCCGAGGCCGAGCACCGCCGGGCGGTAGCGTCCGTCCAGGGGGCTCAACGGCTGGGGAGGCAGGGCGGTCATGGGGCTCCTCGGAGTGGCTGCGCGGGGTGGATGCTTCTATTCTCCCGCACCCGCGGACGGCGGCCCGCCGCGGAGCGCGCACCGCATGCTCACCTCCGCGAGAGCGGCCGCAGGAAGAGCCCGAACAGCCAGGCGATGATGCCCAGCACCAGCGCGCCCAGCGCGCCCGACCAGAAGCCGGCGATGTGCAGCCCGAAGCCCATCGCATCGCTGATCCCTGATACGATCAGCAGAAGCAGGCCGTTCACGATCAGGCAGATGAGGCCGAGCGTCAGAATGTACAGCGGGAACGCGACAATCCGGATGGCGGTCCCGACGATCGCGTTCACCAGCCCGAAGATCACGGCGATGAGCAGATACGTCAGCACTGTCGCCGTGTCCGAGTCGGCGTATGAGCGGACGGTCACCCCGCTGACGACGAAGGTCGTGAGCCACAGTGCGAGGGCGTTGATGATCGTCTTGAGCAGGAATCGCATGATGTCATCCTCGCAGGCGCTGCCCTCCGAGGACAGCGCTGAGTGGACGCACCGTGCGTGAGCGGAAAGGGAGGAGAGGCAGGCCTCGAAGCCGAAGGGCCGCCACCGCCCGGGCAGACAGAGGATGTGCTCCCGCCGGAATGCCTGCGCGGCTAAGTTGGGTCTGTGACTGACGAGAGCACGCTGCCTGTGCGGTTGCGGCCCGAGATCGTGGCCGTTCCCGCCTACAAGCAGGGGCGGACGGCGGCGGCGGACGGCTTCAAGCTGTCGAGCAACGAGAACCCGTACCCCCCGCTGCCCTCGGTGGTGGCGGCCGTCGGTGCGATGCTCGGCGGGCTGAACCGGCATCCGGACGCGGGCGGCGCCGATCTGCAGGACAAGCTGGCCGAGCGGCACGGTGTGGACATCGAGCAGGTGCATCTGGGCAGCGGCTCCGTGGCGCTGCTGGCGCAGCTGATCCGTGCGGCGGCGGGAGCGGGCGATGAGGTCGTGTATTCGTGGCGGTCATTCGAGGCGTATCCGGTATTGGTGACGGTCGCCGGGGCGACGAGCGTGCAGGTGCCGAACCGCGCCGACGGCGGGCACGATCTGCCGGCGCTCGCCGCGGCGATCACGGACCGTACGCGAGCCGTCATCGTCTGCACGCCCAACAACCCGATCGGCCCGGTCGTGACGGCGGCGGAGTTCGCCTCGTTCATGGCGGAGGTTCCGGACGATCTGCTGGTTCTGCTGGATGAGGCGTACCACGAGTTCGAGACGGACGAGGCGGCGGTGAGCGGCATCCCGTTGCTCGCGCGGCACCCGAATCTGGTCGTGCTGCGCACCTTCTCCAAGGCTTACGGGCTCGCGGCCCTGAGGATCGGCTACGCGGTCGGGCCGGCTGCGGTGCTGAATGCGGCGCGATCGGCCGCCCTCCCCCTGTCGGTGACCGACGCCGCCCGGGTCGCGGCTCTCGCTTCCCTCGAGGCCGAGGATGAGCTGATGGAGCGGGTGGCGCGCATCGCGATGCGGCGTGACCGGCTGCGGGAGGCGCTCATCGAGCAGGGGTGGAGCGTTCCGCGGGCTCAGGGTAATTTCGTGTGGCTGGCCACCGGCGAGGAGACGGCCGCCGCGAACGACGCCTTCTCGGCCGCGGGCCTGACCGTTCGGGCTTTTCCGTCGGAGGGGATTCGGATCAGCGTCGGAGAGCATGAATCTGTGGAGAGAGTCCTTGAAGTCAGCGCCGATCTTGGAGGAAAGCTACCAAATGGGCACCCGGGTAAGCGGTTAGGTTAGAACGGTGGTTGCGACGAACGATACCCCGCGCCCGGCGAACACCGTCCAGCTGCTGACGGCAGACGGCCGCTTCCAGCCGAGCGAACCCGCCGGCGAGTACCTTCCCTACCTGGAGCGGCTCGACGAGAACGACTACCGCCGCTTCTACCGCGACATGATCCGGGTCCGCGCGTTCGACCACGAGGCGGCGAACCTTCAGCGCCAGGGCCAGCTCGGGCTGTGGGTTCCGAGCCACGGGCAGGAGGGCGCTCAGGTGGGGTCCGCCTACGCGGCGCGACCGCAGGACAACATCTTCCCCTCTTATCGCGAGCATGTGATCGGGATGATCCGGGGGATCGACCCGGTCGGCATCATGGCGCTGCTCCGCGGCGTCACGCACGGCGGCTGGGACCCGACGGACCCGGCGGTCAGGAATTTTCACCTCTACACACTCGTGATCGGCTCGCACACGCTGCACGCGACCGGATACGCGATGGGCGTGACGTTCGACGGCAAGGTCGGCACCGGCGACCCTGAGACCGACGAGGCCGTCATCTGCTACTTCGGCGACGGCGCCACCAGCCAGGGGGATGTGAGCGAGGCGCTCGTGTTCGCCGCGAGCTACCAGACGCCGCAGGTGTTCTTCCTTCAGAACAACCAGTGGGCGATCTCGGTTCCGGTGAAGACGCAGTCGCGCACCCCCCTCTACCTGCGGAGCAGCGGCTTCGGCATCCCGGGGGTCCAGATCGACGGGAACGACGTGCTGGCGGCCTACGCGGTGACCGCGAAGCACCTGGACGATGCCCGCGGTGGCGAAGGCCCGAGCATGATCGAGGCTTTGACCTACCGGATGGGAGCGCACACGTCGAGCGATGATCCGACCAAGTACCGCACCGACGACGAAGTCAGACACTGGGCCGAACGCGACCCGATCCTGCGCTTCCGGGCGTTCCTGGAGCAGCAGGGCGTCGGGCAGGCGTTCTTCGACAGTGCGGACGAGGAGGCGGCCGATCTGGCCGCCGATGTCCGACGCCGTACGCTCGAGCTGACCGCGCCGCCGGCCGGCAGCATGTTCGAGCATGTCTACAGTGAGCCGCACCCCGTGATGGAGGAGCAGCGGCGCTGGCTGGCGGAGTACGAAGCGTCGTTCGGAGGTGACGCGTGAACGAGACGAAAAGCGAGCCCGAGCTGGCCGACACGCAGGCCCTCGACCTCGGAGAGATCGTGGCGGGCGAGCCCGGCTCCCGGTCGAGCGGAGAGCATGCCGCCGATCGGGAGGCCGCCGACGGGCAGCGGGCGCCCGATACGCCGCCTGCGGGCGCTGCGCCCGCGCTCGCCGAACCCGAACCGCGCATCCAGTCGCTCCCGATGGTCAAGGCCCTGAACGCGGGTCTGCGCCAGGCTCTCGCCGCAGACCCCACGGTCCTCATCCTGGGGGAGGACGTCGGTCCGCTGGGCGGCGTCTTCCGTGTGACGGAAGGACTGCAGAGCGAGTTCGGCGCGAGCCGCGTAGTCGACACGCCGCTGGCCGAGGCCGGCATCGTCGGCACGGCGATCGGGCTCGCGATGCGCGGCTACCGGCCGGTGCTCGAGATCCAGTTCAACGGTTTCGTGTTCCCCGGATTCGACCAGATCACGACGCAGCTGGCGAAGATGGCCAACCGGCACGGCGGCAAGATCTCGATGCCGGTCGTCATCCGCATCCCGCACGGCGGCCACATCGGCGCGGTCGAGCACCATCAGGAGGCCCCGGAGGCGTACTTCGCGCACACCGCCGGACTGCGGATCGCCGCGCCGTCGACACCGCACGATGCGTACTGGATGATCCAGGAGGCCATCGCCTCCGACGATCCCGTGATCTTCTTCGAGCCCATGAGCCGGTACTGGCCGAAGGGCGAGGTCGACACGCTCGAGAACCCGGTGCCGCTGCACGCCAGCCGGGTCGTCCGCACCGGAACGGACGCGACGATCGTGGCGTGGGCGGGGATGGTGCCCGTCGCTCTGCGCGCGGCCGAGATCGCGGCCGAGGAGGGACGCAGCCTGGAGGTCGTGGATCTGCGCTCGCTCGCCCCGATCGACTACGCCCCGGTCCTCCGGTCGGTGCAGAAGACGGGCCGCCTGGTCGTCGCACAGGAGGCGCCGGGCACCGTCTCCGTCGGCTCCGAGGTCGCCGCGGTGGTCGGCGAAAAGGCGTTCTATTCACTGGAGGCCCCGGTGCTCCGGGTCGCGGGCTTCGACACCCCCTTCCCCCCGGCCAAACTCGAAGGTCTCTACCTGCCGGATGCGGACCGTATTCTTGAGGCCGTCGACCGCTCGCTCGCTTATTGAGCCGAGCCCGCTGACCGAGCCCGCCAACCGAAAGAAGACGTAGATGCGCGAGTCCCAGTTCCTTCTGCCCGATGTGGGCGAGGGCCTGACCGAGGCGGAGATCGTCTCCTGGAAGGTCGCGCCCGGCGATGCGGTCGCCGTCAATCAGGTGATCGTCGAGATCGAGACGGCGAAGTCGCTGGTGGAGCTGCCGTCGCCGTTCGAGGGGACCGTCGGCGAGCTGCTGGTGGCCGAGGGGCAGACCGTCGAGGTGGGGACGCCGATCTTCACCGTCAGCGGAGGCGAAGCCGAGCGGGGCGAGCCCGAGCCGGCCGGTGAGGCGGAGCAGGCCGTGGTGGACGCCGCGGCGAGCGTCACCCACGAGAGCCAGGAGCCGAAGGCGGGCGCCGTGCTCGTCGGCTACGGCTCTGCGGGGCACGGGACGAGCCGCCGCCGGGTCACGCATCCGGGGGCCGCTGCTCGTCCGGCCGCTTTCCCGCCGGCCGAGCCGGTCGCGGAGCTGGGGCTGGCCCCGTCCACGCCGGTTCCGCCGCCGGGTGGCGGGCCGGTCATCGCCAAGCCGCCGATCCGGAAGCTGGCCAAGGATCTCGGCGTCGATCTGAGCACGGTGACGGCGACGGGAGCCATCGGCGAAGTCACACGCGACGATGTTCTGCGCGAGGCGACGCAGGCTAGCGTGTTCCGCAACATCCAGACCCCGGAGTGGCCGGACGACCGCGAGGAGCGCATCCCGGTCAAGGGCGTGCGCAAGGCGATCGCGAACGCGATGGTCACGAGCGCGTTCAGCGCCCCGCACGTCAGCGTTTTCGTGGATGTGGACGCGACCCGCACCATGGAGTTCGTCAAGCGCCTGAAGAACGCGCCCGATTTCGTCGGCGTGAAGGTCTCCCCGCTGCTCATCATGGCGAAGGCGATCGTGTGGGCGGTGCGGCGCAACCCCACTGTCAACTCGACCTGGACGGACGAGGAGATCATCGTCCGCCACTATGTGAACCTCGGCATCGCCGCCGCCACTCCGCGCGGGCTCATCGTGCCCAACGTCAAAGAGGCTCAGGGAATGAGCCTGTTCGAACTGGCCAGGGCGCTCGAAGAGCTCACCCTCACGGCGCGCGAGGGCAAGACGCAGCCGGCGGACATGGCGAACGGCACGATCACGATCACGAACATCGGCGTGTTCGGGATGGACACCGGGACGCCCATCTTGAACCCGGGCGAAGTCGGCATCGTGGCGCTCGGGACGATCAAGCAGAAGCCGTGGGTGGTGGACGGCGAGGTGCGTCCCCGATTCGTCACGACGCTCGGCGGCTCGTTCGACCATCGGGTCGTGGATGGAGACGTCGCATCCCGGTTCCTCGCGGATGTCGCCTCGATCATCGAGGAGCCCGCGCTGCTCCTTGATTGATCTTGACAATCATTATCAACATGTACTACTGTCTTAGCCGTCAGGCCGCCCACCCCACCCCGACTTAGACAGGTTCCGCTCATGAAGCGTTCCCTCCTCGCGCTCGCGCTCTCCGCAGCCTCCGTCCTCGCGCTCGCCGGCTGCTCCGCCGGCTCCACAGCCGAATCCACCTCCGATGGGAAGGTGCGTATCGTCGCCAGCACCAACGTGTACGGCGACATTGCGGCCAAGATCGCTGGCAGCGCCGTCGAGATCACCTCCCTCATGACCGACCCCGCGCAGGACCCGCACTCGTTCGAGGCGAGTGCGCAGAGCCAGCTCGCCGTGAGCAAAGCCGACATCCTGATCGAGAACGGCGGCGGGTACGACGACTTCATGGAGAAGCTGCGGAACGCGGCGAAGAACCACGACGCTGCGGTCCTGAACGTCGTCGACCTCTCCGGCAAGAAGCCCGTCGACGGCGAGCTCAACGAACACGTCTGGTACGACTTCCCGACCATTGAGAAACTCTCCACCGCTCTGGTGTCGGCTCTGTCCAAGGCCGACCCGGGCCAGAAGGCGACGTTCGAGAAGAACGCCGAGACGTTCCGCGGCAAGCTGACCGAGCTGGAAGACCGCGCCGCCGAGCTCAAGGCGACGTATGCGGGCCAGGGCGTCGCCATCACCGAGCCGGTCCCGCTCTACCTGCTTCAGGCGATGGGACTGGAGAACAAGACACCCGAGAAGTTCAGCGAAGCGGTCGAGGAGGGCAGCGATGTGTCGCCGTTGGTGCTCCAGCAGACGCTCGATCTCTTCAGCGGGCGAAACGTGAAACTCCTCGCCTACAATGAGCAGACCAGCGGACCCGAGACCGAGCGTGTGCTCGCCGCCGCGAAGCAGGCCGGCGTCCCCGTCGTACCGGTGACTGAGACTCTTCCGAGCGGCAAGGACTACATCGGTTGGATGAAGGCGAACATCGACGCCATGGCGGCGGCGCTCGCGAAGTGAGCGAGCCGATCGAGCGGATGCTCGCGGCGGCCGAACGGGAGACCGTTCTCCGTCTCCGCGGCGCCTCCCTCAGCTTCGGCGCGCGCACGCTCTGGAGCGGCCTCGACCTCGACATCCACGCGGGTGAGTTCGTCGCCGTGCTCGGCCCCAACGGCTCCGGGAAGACCAGTCTGCTGAAGACGATTCTCGGACAGCAGCGGCTGGACTCCGGGACGGTCGAGCTGGCTGGGAGCCCTGTGCGCCGCGGCGATCGGAGCATCGGCTACATCCCCCAGCAGACGCTCCTACCCGCGGGCACCCCCATGCGTGCCCGCGACCTCGTCGCGCTCGGCGTGAACGGGCACCGCTGGGGCCTCCCGATCCTCCGCCGCGCGGACCGCCGACACGTTGAGCGGCTCGTGGACGCCGTGGGAGCTCGCCGCTACGCGGACACGCCCGTGGGGTCGCTCTCGGGGGGCGAGCAGCAGCGGCTCCGTGTCGCGCAGGCGCTCGCCGGGGACCCGGCTCTGCTCCTCTGCGACGAACCGCTCCTCTCCCTCGACCTTCAGCACCAGCGCGGTGTCAGCAAGCTGATCGACCGACGGCGGCGCGAGCACGCCAGCGCTGTGATGTTCGTCACGCACGACATCAACCCGGTGCTCGGGATGGTCGACCGCGTCCTCTATCTGGCCGGTGGCCGGTTCCGCACGGGCACGCCCGACGAGGTGCTGCGCAGCGACGTGCTGACGGACCTCTACGAGACACCGGTGGACGTCATCAGGAGCCGCGGGCGGATCCTGGTCGTCGGTATCCCGGACGCCCAGACCCACGGCCACCACGACCACGGCCGGGGGCCGCACCCGGAGCCCGCCGCATGAACGATCTCTGGTCGCAGCTGTTCACTTTCACCAACTACGGCGAACTCCTGATGCTCGTGAAGAACTCGCTCATCGCCGGAGCCGTGCTGGGGGTCGTCGGCGGGGTCATCGGCGTCTTCGTGATGCAGCGCGACATGGCGTTCGCGGTCCACGGCATCAGCGAGCTGTCGTTCGCCGGGGCCTCGGCGGCGCTGCTGTTCGGGGCGAACGTGGTCGTCGGGTCGCTCGGAGGGTCGCTCATCGCCGCCATGATCATCGGGCTGCTGGGCGCGAAAGCGCGCGATCGGAACTCGATCATCGCGGTGCTGATGCCGTTCGGGCTGGGCCTCGGCATCCTCTTCCTGGCCTTGTACCCCGGCAGGAGCGCCAACAAGTTCGGCCTGCTCACCGGGCAGATCGTGACCGTCGACGACTCACAGCTCGGCTGGCTGCTCGGCATCGGCGCGGTCGTGCTGATCGGGCTGCTGCTGATGTGGCGGCCTCTGATGTTCGACAGCCTCGACCCGGACGTCGCCGCCTCCCGTGGCGTCCCGACCCGTTTCGTCGCCCTCGCGTTCATGGTTCTGCTCGGCCTCGCCGTGGCGGTCTCGGTGCAGATCGTAGGGGCTCTGCTCGTCCTGTCCCTCCTGGTCACACCGGCCGCGGCCGCGATGCGCGTCACCTCGTCGCCGCTCGTGGTGACGCTGCTCAGCGTGGGTTTCGCCCTCGTCTCCGTGGTCGGGGGCATCCTGCTCGCGCTCGGGAAGCCGCTTCCGATCAGCCCCTACGTCACCACCATCTCGTTCGTCATCTATGCGGTCTGCCGGCTCGTCGGCCTCCGCGGCTCACGGCGATTCGTGAGCCGCGCCAGCTAGCCTGGACGCATGGTGAAGCGCAACACCTGGCAGCGGGATGCCGTTCGCGAGGCCCTGTCCTCGACCGAGGGCTTCATCAGCGCGCAAGGACTCCATCTCAGCCTCCACGAGGCGGGCTCCCCCATCGGCCTGGCGACGGTCTATCGCGCGCTCGCGGATCTCGCCGCGGAGGGGGATGCCGACTCGCTGCAATCGCCGGAGGGCGAGAGCCTCTACCGGGCGTGTACGAGCGGCCGCCACCACCATCATCTGATCTGCCGCAACTGCGGGCTGACGGTGGAGATCGAGGCGGACGAAGTCGAGGTCTGGGCCCGGACGACAGCGGCGGCCCACGGGTTCACGCAGGCGGCGCATGTGGTGGACGTGTTCGGGGTGTGTGCGCGGTGCTCCGCGGCGGATTTGGCCGCGTCCCCCCTCATGCCGTAGCATAGCTCTTTGGCTGAGTGGGCTCCTCCTGCTCAGACCGCTCACGAAACCCCACACCCGTACGGAGGTGGGAAGCCGTGTGCCGACAAGTGACCTTGGGTGGGACCGTCCGGTCCCACGGTATTGGAGAAGAAAGCAATGGCAGCAGTGTGCCAGGTGACAGGAGCCACCCCCGGCTTCGGTCACAGCATCTCGCACTCGCACCGTCGCACCAAGCGCCGGTTCGACCCGAACATCCAGAAGAAGACGTACTACGTTCCGTCGCTTCGCCGTAACGTGACCCTGACCCTGAGCGCCAAGGGCATCAAGGTCATCGACGCCCGTGGCATCGAGGCCGTCGTGAAAGACCTCCTGGCCCGTGGGGAGAAGATCTAATGGCAAAGCAGCAGGACGTCCGTCCGATCATCAAGCTCCGTTCGACGGCGGGCACCGGGTACACCTACGTGACCCGCAAGAACCGTCGCAACAACCCTGACCGTCTCGTGCTGAAGAAGTACGATCCCGTCGTGCGCAAGCACGTCGACTTCCGAGAGGAGCGCTAAACATGGCTAAGAAGTCCAAGATTGCCAAGAACGAGCAGCGCAAGGTCGTCGTCGAGCGCTACGCCGCGAAGCGCGCCGAGCTCAAGAAGGCGCTGGTCGACCCCAACGGGACCGACGAGTCCCGTGAGGCCGCGCGTCTCGGCCTGCAGAAGCTCCCGCGCGACGCTTCGCCGATTCGCGTCCGCAACCGCGACGCTGTGGACGGCCGTCCCCGCGGAAACCTCAGCAAGTTCGGCATCTCGCGCGTCCGCTTCCGCGACATGGCGCACCGGGGCGAGCTGCCCGGCATCACCAAGTCCAGCTGGTGAGCGAAAGCGACACCCGTTGAGGGGGCGTCTGGCTGCGGCCGGGCGCCCCTTTGGCGTCCCCGGACGGCGAAACACCCGGGGAACCGGTCGAAAATCCGCGAAAATCCGCGTGTTTCCGGGGGTGTCTGATACATTCGAGGCGGTCGACCGACCAAACGTTACTGGCCCGTGTGGCCGTTCCACAGAGAAGCTGTAAATCCAGCAATAAGGTCCGAGGAGGACACTCAATGGCTGACAACCTGAACAAGACCGAACTCGTCGCCGCCGTCGCCGCGGCATCTGGTCAGAGCCAGGCCACCGTCTCCGGCGTCGTCGACGCGTTCTTCGCGACGGTCGCGGACACCGTCAAGGGTGGCGGCAAGGTCACCATCCCGGGCTGGCTCGCCGCCGAGCGCACCGAGACCGCCGCGCGCACCGGCCGCAACCCGCAGACCGGCGAGGAGATCTCGATCCCGGCCGGCCATCGCGTCAAGCTGACGGCGGGTTCGAAGCTCAAGGCTGCCGTCAAGTAGCCTTTGCACGCTTGCGTCGGGGGCGGCGCCGCAACTGCGGCGCCGCCCCCGACGTGTCTGCGCGGGTCTCTGGGCACACCGGTGACGTGTGGTAGATGGCCATCCAGCCCGCTCCCCGTAGGGTAAGAGGGTGTCTCGTCTTCTCCGCGTGATCGGCCCCGCCGTGCTCCTCCTCGCCGCCGCCGCGGCTGTGGTGGCCGCTCTCGCCTTCGGCGGCGGCGCCGCCGCCCCGCTGCTGCTCGACCCGGGCCCCGTGGTCCGCTGGGGTCTGCCCCTCTCGACCCTCATCGTCAACCTCAGCCTGGCTGGCACGGTCGGCGCGCTCGTCCTCTGCTGCTTTGCGTTCAGCTCGGACAGAGACGAGTACGGGAAGGCGCTCGATGTCGCAGCGGGATGCGCGGCCGTCCTCACGGTCGCTGCGGCGGTGACCGGTCTGTTCACCTTCGTCAGCGTCTCCACCGTGCCGTGGTCCCTCGATCGCAGTTTCACCAACGGCCTCAGCTCGTTCATCACCAGCATCTCCCTCGGCCAGGCCTGGCTCGGCATCACGCTCATCGCCGCCGCCACCACGATCCTCTGTTTCGCGGTGCGCAACCAGACCGCGATCGTCTTCGTCACCCTCCTGGCGATGGCCGCGGTGGTGCCGATGGCGCAGCAGGGCCACAGCGCCGAAGCGGCCGGCCACGACGCTGCGGTCACCTCCTTCGGCCTGCACGTCCTCTTCGCCTCTGTCTGGCTCGGCGGGCTCGTGACGCTCATCGCGATCAAACAGACGCTCGATGGCGAACGGCTCCTCGCTGTGCTCGAGCGCTACTCCACGATCGCGCTCATCGCCTTCATCGTCGTGGCCGCCTCCGGCTATGTGAACGCCGAGCTGCGAGTCGGGACGCTCGCTGAGCTGATGACGCCGTACGGCATCTTGGTGCTCGTCAAGGTCGCCGTTCTGGTCACGCTCGGTCTGTTCGGTGTGACGCAGCGCCGCCTCCTCCTCGACCGGCTGCGGCGCACCGGCAAGCGCGGAGCCTTCTGGTGGATCGTGACCGCCGAACTCGCGTTCATGGGCGTCGCCTCCGGTGTCGCCGCCGCCCTTGCCCGCACGGTGACGCCCGTCCCTCAGACACGTGCGGCGGCTCCGACGCCCGCCGAGATCCTGACCGGTGAGAAGCTTCCGCCCGAGCTGACCTTCAGCCGGCTCTTCACGAGCTGGAACGTCGATCTGCTCTGGGCGCTCGGCTGCGCCTTCGCCCTCTTCTTCTACCTCGCCGGGGTGTGGCGGCTGCGCAAGCGAGGCGATGGGTGGCCGGTCCACCGCACCATCCTGTGGACGTTCGGCATCGCCCTCCTCTTCTTCGTCACCAGCGGCGGCGTGAATGTCTACGAGAAATATCTTTTCTCGGCCCACATGTCCGCCCACATGGTCCTGACGATGGCTGTGCCGCTCCTGCTCGTCCCCGGAGCCCCGGTGACCCTGGCCGTCCGTGCCATCAAGAAACGCACCGATGGCTCACGCGGTGGCCGCGAGTGGATACTGCTCGCCGTCCACTCCCGCTTCGCCGGCGTCATCGCCAACCCCCTCGTTTCGGCCGTTCTCTTCGCCGGCTCGCTCTGGGCGTTCTACTACACGCCGATCTTCCGCTGGGCGACCACCGACCACGTCGGCCACGAGTGGATGATCGTCCACTTCCTCATCACCGGTTACCTCTTCGTGCAGTCTTTGATCGGCATCGACCCGGTCAAGTACCGGCTGCCGTATCCCTTCCGGCTGCTGCTGCTCGCGACGATGGCCTTCCACGCCTTCTTCGGTCTATCCGTCATGCAGATGAACGGGCTGCTGCTCGCCGATTGGTTCGGCGCGATGGGCCGCACCTGGGGCGCCGCCCCCCTGGTCGACCAGCAGACCGGCGGCGGGATCGCCTGGAGCATCGGCGAGATCCCGACGGTCATCCTCGCCATCGTCGTCGCCATCCAGTGGAGCCGCAGCGACGACCGCGAGACCAAGCGGCGCGATCGCAATGCCGATCGCACCGGCGAAGCAGAGCTGAAGGCGTACAACGAGCGGCTCGCTCGGCTGGCACAGCGGGGCGGGGCGCCACGGGAAGAGCCCCCTATCTCGCGACCACGATCCTCAGCGACCCGTCCGGCCGGATCGTGACGCTGGTCAGCGACACCGTCATCCGTTCGTCCGACTCGCGCCGCTCGACCGTTCCATCGAAGAGGGACTGCACGGTCACGGAGAGATGCACGACTCCGGCGCTCTGGTCCATCGTCCAGGCTGTGGCGCCGGGCTGGAGACGGACTTCGGGATAGGAGACCATCCTCCAGGCGGGGGCGCCCTTGACCCGGTCGTCGATGTCGACCCCGAACGGGCAGCCGGCCGGTTGCAGCACCTGTTGCCTCGCGCACTGGTCCAGGAAGCTGTTCAGCTGTTTCTGCACGGCCGCCGTGAACCGGCCAGTGGGCTGCGCGTCGATGGTCGTCTCGACGATGCGACCGGGCACGCCGGTCACGACAGCGGGTGCGGCAGACGAGTACGCCGAGGTGTGGCCGAACTCGTAGCGGGCCAGGGCCAGAACGAGATAGTCCGCCGAGACGCTGAAGGCGTCAGGGGGCTGGCCGGGTGCGGCGGCGCGCGGGGAGAGCGTATGGCCGGCGATCGTGAAGCTGTCCGCGTGGGCCACGGCGATGCGGGCGACGGACAGCGGAGTGGTGGCGAACGACCAGGTCGGCAGGATGCCGAGCACCGATCCGGACGGCCGGACAGCGAAGGTCGCCGTCACCGGTCTGCCATCCTCCCGGGCCCGGGCAGTGACGCGGTGCTCGCCGGAGGCCAGCCGCCGGTCGGAGACGATCGCGATCTCGGTCAGCTGTGGGAGGACATCGCCGCGGAGCAGTTCGCGGGAGGCGTTCTCCGGGAAGCCGGCCTGCTTCAGCGCGTTTGGTGTCGGGGCCGCGCCCGGCATGGAGACGGCAGCGCGGACATCGTGGGCGGCGATCGCCTCCAGGTAGTTCGTCACGAAGCCGCCGGGTGAGTAGAACGTGCGCTGGACGGCGCCGAGCGCGGCGGCGAAAGCCAGGAGCAGGAGGAGACCCACGCCCGACCAGAGGAGCACGGGGCGCATCCTGACGCTTGTGCCCTCCCCACCCATAAGGCCATCCTAGGGGCCTGTGGATAACGGGGCGCAGGGCGCGGCGGGGGTTAGAGTGGTTCGGCAGGCGCGAGCGGAAGGGACTCGGATGGGCCGACTCTCGCTCTCCCCCGAACAGCAGGCCGTATTCGAGCTCATCGAGCACACCCGCGAACACGTCTTCGTCACGGGCCGCGCTGGAACGGGCAAGTCGACGCTGCTCAACCACCTCTCCTGGAACACCGAGAAATCGATCGTCATCTCGGCGCCCACCGGGGTCGCCGCGCTGAATGTGGGCGGCCAGACCATCCACTCGCTGTTCCGGCTGCCGATCGGCGTCGTCGCCGATCACGACATCGAGCAAAGCGCCGACCTCCGGAAACTGCTCAACACGATCGACACCCTGATCGTCGACGAGGTCTCGATGGTCAACGCCGATTTGATGGACGCGGTGGATCGCAGCCTCCGCCAGGCCCGCCAGCGCGGCGCCGAGCCGTTCGGCGGTGTTCAGGTGGTGCTGTTCGGCGATCCCTATCAGCTGGCACCGGTGCCGGGAGACCGGGAGGAACGCGCCTACTTCCGTGACACCTACCGGTCGATGTGGTTCTTCGACGCGAAGGTCTGGCGTGAGGCGGACCTGAAGATCGTGGAGCTGCTTCATGTCCACCGCCAGCACGAGTCGGACTTCCGTTTCATGCTGAACGCTGTCCGCCATGGCCAGGTCACCAAGGAGATCGCCGACCGCCTCAACGAGACCGGTGCCCGCCCGGCGCCGAGCGAGGGGACCATCACCCTCGCGACGCGCAACGACACCGTCAACCGCATCAATGCGCAGGCGCTCGAACGCCTGCCAGGGCGCGCGCTCACCGCCAAGGCGGACGTCAGCGGCGACTTCGGCGGACGCACCTTCCCAGCCGACGATGTCCTTGAGCTGAAAGTCGGCGCTCAGGTCATGTTCCTGCGCAACGACGTCGGGCAGGGCGACGGCCCTCGCTGGGTCAACGGCACCATTGGAACCGTCACACGGATCGACTCGACCGTGTCCGTGGACGTGGACGGTGACATCCACCAGGTGGAGCCCGCTCTCTGGGAAAAATACAAATACACCTACTCCCCCGAGACGAAGACATTGACGAAAGATGTCATGGCGGAGTTCACGCAGTTCCCGCTGCGACTGGCGTGGGCGGTCACCATCCACAAATCGCAGGGCAAGACCTATGACTCGGCGATCGTGGATCTGGGGACACACGCTTTCACGTCCGGGCAGACCTACGTCGCGCTGAGCCGCATCACAACGCTCGAGGGGCTCTACCTCACCCGCCCGCTTCGTCCGAGCGACATCACAGTGGACCCCGATGTCGAGCGCTTCATGCGGGACGCCCGCCCGGTTCGGGTCTCGGTGGCCGACTCAGGCTTCGCTACCGGAGCCAGATGACGACGGTCAGGAGCGCGGCGAACAGAGCGGCGCTTCCGGAGGAGAGCAGGATGGTCCGGGGTCGGAGCGGATGCGCCGTCTTCGGGCGTTCGGTCGCCCGCTGAGGGGTGGGGGAGGGCCCGGCCGCGGGGGAGGGCTCTACGGGGCGCTGCCCGTGCGCTGCGGCTGGGCCCCACCCGTCCGGCGGGCTGCTCACGGGGTCGGTGGATCGCGACACCGGCCTCGAGGGCTCCGCCAGGTGGTCCCAGACCGACGGCGAGGCGGGGCGGTCAGCGCCCGGCATTGCGAGGGGGAGCGGGGCGATCGGCCCGGCCGCCGAGGGGAGGGCGCGCCCGAGCGGAGGAAGCGGCTGCTCGGCGAAGGTGGGGACGTCGTGGGCGGGAGGTCGGCGAGACCCGCACGGGCCAGGCGGGCGGAGAGTTCGAGCGCCTCAAGGCGATCGAGGTGGAAGGGATCGGGCGGGATCGGGTCGCCGATGCCGAGGGCCTTTGGTTCGGGAAAGGCTTCTGGTTCGGGAAGGGTCTCTGCTTCGGGAAGGATCAGCGGGAGAAAGGCGAGGTCGGCGGCGGGTTCGGCCGAGAGCTCGGGAGTGAAGTCGGGGAGGGGGAGCTGGGGGCCGACGTCGTCGAGGTCGAGTCGAGCCATGGGCTCGGGTTCGGAGAAGGCCGGGACCTCACCATCGGAGCGCGCTCCGATGGTGAACGGGTGATCCAGGCCGGTGTGCGGGACGGGCAGGACGGTGGAGTCGAAGGAGAAGGCTGCGGGGCCGGGAGGGGTGCGCGGGAGGGAGACGGCATTCGGGTGGGAGTCGTGGCGGAGCCGGTCGGCCGGGTCGGACGGGGCCGGGTCGGAGGGGCGGTGATCGGCGACCGGGTGCGGCATGAGTTCGGGTTCGCGGCTGGCAACGAGCTTGGGCGCGTCATCGGCTGTGGCCTCGGAGTGGGACCAGGGGGCCAAGCTGGTGTCGGGACCGGCCGTCGGGGCGGGTGCGCGGGTGGGTTCTAACAGTGGTCGCAACACTCATGGATGGTGTGTTTGTTCTAGCAGCGTAGTGAAGAGGGTGTTCGGGGTCTTCCAGCCGAGGATTTTGCGGGGTCGGTTGTTGAGTTCGGCGGCGACGAGGGCGAGCTCTTTCGGGGTGTGTGTTCTGAGGTCGGTGCGTTTGGGGAAGTAGTCCCGCAAGAGCCGATTCGTGTTCTCGTTGCTGCCGCGCTGCCAGGGCGAGTGCGGGTCGCAGGAGTAGATTCTCGTTCCTGTTGCGCGGCTGATCTCTTCATGTCTCGCCATTTCCCAGCCCTGGTCCCAGGTGATTGAGCGGCGTAGTTCGGGCGGGAGCGCCGCGAGAGCAGGGACGAGCTGATCGCGGAGGCTCTCGGATCTGTTGACAGCGTCAACAGGCAACAGGAGAGTGAACCGGGTCGTTCGCTCGACGAGTGTGGCAATCGCCGAACGGTTGCCGAGCCCCATGATGAGGTCGCCTTCCCAGGCTCCGGGGACGCTGCGGTCCGTGGGCGCGAACGGACGGTCATGGATCGTGAGCGCAGCGTTGAATCGGATCCTGCGCCGGGCGATCACGCGGGGTGCTTTGCGTCTGTCGCGTTTGGTGCGCAGCATTCGGCAGAGTTCGCGCGGGAGTGCGCCGCCGCGGTAGTCGTAGAGGTCGCGGTAAATCGTCTCATGCACCACGCGCATGCTCGGATCGTCAGGATGCTGCTGACGCAGGTGCTGACAGATCTGAACGGGACTCCAATACTTCTTCAACAGCCCACGGATCTCCTGCTGCAATCGGGGGTTGGAGGCGATCTTCCCCGGCCGGTCACGGGCACGGCGACTCCTCGCGAGCCGGTGCGCATGGAACGGTCGATACTTCCCCAGTGATCCCGCGATTGCGGCGCACTTCCCGGCTGATTGTCGACGGTGCTCGTCCCAGGTCGGCTGCGATACTGCGGATGCTCGCGCCCGTCCTGAGTTGGTCGGCGATCCTCACCCGCTCGTCCTCCGATAAGAACCGGGCCGAGACCGTCGTCACCACCGGAACCTCATCGATCGGCGGATAGTAACGCACTTTGCCCGTGACCAGGTCGCGATGTTTCCACCCGTTCCGCCAGTTGTTGCCCAGCTTGCGGCGAATCCCGAGCATCCGGCAGATCTCGGAGGTGTTCATTCCCTGCCGCCACAACTCGATATATCATGCACGCTCGGCCGACATCGGTGCCGGCCCGGTCATCTTCTGCGACGTCCTTACAAGTGTCATAACAACTCCCGAAACTAGCCGGTGTTGCGACCACTGTTAGAACCCACCCTGTCCGATTCGGGACCGGTGGGCGGGTCGACGTCCGCCGCGGCGGGCGGGGGCGGAACTGCGTGGCTGAGCTCCGGATCGGGGATCGCGTGGGGTGGGAGGGCCGCCGGGCCGGGCATCGCCGGGCCGGCCGCCGCCGGCGCGGTGCTGCCCTGTCCTTCGGCGACATTCATTGCGTCACCTGTGTTCGTGTCCTTCGCTGCGTATGCAGCCTCGGTTTTCGCGAACGTCGCCGCGGCGGTCGCTGTCTCACCCAGCGCGACGGGCCGTTGCGCTCTGATCGGTTTGCGCGCCGACGCAGCCGGGACGGCGCGGGTGGCTCGGACGGGTGGGTGTCCTGGCGTCGTGGGGATCGAGCGTTCGGCGGACATACGGCTCCTCGGAAGACGGTGTCTCTCCCATGCTAACCGGTGTGGAATCCGGTATGACTGATTTGATTTCCTTTCCGAAATCATAAGGACGGTCGGCGGTGGCGTCCTTGAATCAGAACACCCGAAGGTACGATGTCTGAGCTCTGGGGCCTGGAGCTATGCGCTCCGCGCAAGGTCGCGATCGCGCGCGACCGTTCCGCCGACGCAACATTCCAGGTGCAGGATCGCGGATCGGGGATCCTCCAGCTCGCCATCGGCGGGCACGTCGCGGTGCGACTGGGGCTCGTGTCCGGTGCAGAGGTCGATGTCCTGGGCGCATTGCTCGGGGAGGCCGTGTACGACGGGGTCGTCCGGCTCGCACGCCTGTCGCAGCCGCCTGCGGAGACCGCGTTCGAGGCGGAGTGCCCCGGGGAGGATGCTGGCGAGCCCGTCGGCAAGGACCTTTCGGCGGTGGGCCCCACGGGTGACAGCTCTGCGGGCGATGGCATCGCGGAGCAGGACGGCCACCCGGCCGCCGCCGAGGATCTCGGCAGCGTCGTCCTCGCGGATCGCGATTTCACGACCGGCGAGCCCTGGATCGACGGCGACCCGGGCGCCGACGACAGTCAGGGTCCCGGCAGCGCCGATCGCACCATCCCCGTCGTCATTCCTGCTTCCCCCGTTCCCGCACCTCTCCCCCCGCCCGATTTCGCAGCCACCGTCGTGAGCGCTCCGCTTCCGGCGGCCGGTGACCTCGACGCGACCATTGTGGGTGGCTGGTTCGCTGCGGTGCCCGCGTATCAGCCCCGATCCGCCTCGCCGAACCGCCGTTCGCACCGGCCTGCCCGTATCCGTGTCACCGACGCGGCCGGTGCGGTCGAACACGAGCTCGCCGGTGTGATGTACGTCGGCCGGCGCCCCTCGCTCCCGGCCGAAGCCGACGAGCGGCGGTCATCGCTCGTCGCGGTCGGTTTCGGCTCCGGGACGGTGGAGGAGACCCACGCGCAGCTCACCGCGGGCGACGGGCTGGTGCTGGTCCGCGATCTCTGGTCCGCGGGCGGCACGATGGTCGAGCAGCCGAACGGGGCGGTGTTCCGGCTGAGTCCGGGCGAGCAGATCCCGGTGGCGCGCGGGGCTCGGATCTTGCTGGGCGACGGTGTCGTCCTCGAGACGGTGGGCTGAGCTGTGGCATCCCGGCTGCCTCAGCCCGCGCCGGTGCTGGCGGGGTACACCGCTGTGCGGCCGATCGGTTCGGGGGCTTCGCGGATGTCTACCTCTACGAACAGGGGATGCCGCGCAGGGAGGTCGCGGTGAAGGTGCTGCTGACCGAAGTGTCGAGTGTCGACGTGCGGGAGATGTTCCTGTCGGAGGCGACGCTCATGGCACGGCTGTCGGCCCACCCATCGGCGCTCACGGTCTACGAGGCGAGTGTCAGTGGGGACGGACGGCCGTATCTGGTGATGGAATACTGCCCCGGGTCTTACGGGCAGCGGTTCCGCACGGAGCGGCTGCCCGTGCATGAGGTGCTGCAGGTCGTGGTGGCGGTGGGGAGCGTGCTCGAGACGACGCACCGCGGCGGGGTGCTGCACCGGGATGTGAAACCGGCGAACATTCTGATCACCGCCTACGCGCAAGCCCGTGCTGGCCGACTTCGGCATCCCCGCGACGGTCGTGCGCACGGAGGGCCAGGGCGCGTTCGGGATGTCGGTGCCGTGGTCGGCGCCGGAAGTGCTGGCCGGAGAGACGAGCGGGACAGTCGCCTCAGAGGTGTGGGCGTTCTGTGCGACGGTCTACAGCCTGCTGGCCGGCCGTTCGCCGTTCGAGCTTCCCGGGCAGGCCAACACACGCGACGATGTGCAGCGCCGGGTCCTGGGCCGCAGGCCCGCGCCGTCGATCGGGCGGGAGGACGTGACTCCGGCGCTGGAGGAGCTGCTGGCGAGCGGGCTCAGCAAAGACCCGGCGCACCGGCCCGAGACCGTCCTGGATGTGCTGCGCGGCATCCAGCTGGCGGAGGCGGAGCTGGGCATGCGGCCCTCCGTGCTCGATGTGCCGGCCGCCCGGGTGCTGGCGGCGGAGGACGCGACGGGCCTGCGAACGCGGCTCGGCGGCTCCACGGTGATGTTCGTGGCGACATCGGGGCGCACGGGGCGGCGCATCCGGCCGGTTCCCGGGGAGTCCACGGCGACGGCGGGCGGGATCGGGCAGACGCCCCGTGCGAAGACGGGCGCCCCCGGGCGCGCCCGGCGGCGATGGCTCGTTCCGGTTGTCGTTGCTGTGTCGCTGGTCGTCGTCGGCGTGCTCGTCGCCCTCGGGCTCAGCGTCGTCGCTCCGGCGGGCGGCGGCGCCATCCCGCAGGTCGGTTCGATTCGGGCGGACTCGGGGGAGGGAACCGTCACCTTCCGCTGGGACGACCCCGGACTGGTGGAGGGCGACAGCTATCTCGTCCGGGTGACCGGCCCGGGCGGCATGGCGGAGGGCATGCCGCAGAACGCCACCAGCTACACGGTCTCGACGGTGTCGGGGCGGGTGTGCGTGACGGTCACGGTGCTCCGCGGCGTCCTGGGCGGACAGCAGAGCGGATCGGCGTGCTCGGGATGAGGGGGCGTGGACACGGGCCGTCAGCACCTGGTCGAACCGCCGCGATGCGCGGCGCGCGGCGACGCGATGCGACGGCTCTCGCGGGCGATGCTGGGTGTTCTCGGCGGGATGCTCGTCGCCGGGCTCGTCGCTGTCACGGTGGTCTCGGAGGGCTACGCGCGCCAGCGACCGGAGCTGGACGACGGATCGGTGTGGGTGGCGAACGGTTCGCTCGGGATGGTCGGCCACGCCAACACGGAGATCGGCTCGCTGAGCGCAGCGGTCGCGGCGGGCGGGATGGGGGCCGACCTCATCCAGGACCCGACGCGGCTGCTCGTCCACGACCGCGCGAACAAAACACCCTGCAGATCGTGGACACGGCTCGCGCGGAGGTCACGGACACGGTTCCGCTGCCGAGCGGACTGCCGGAAGTGGTGGACGCGGGGAAACGGGTCGCCGTGTACCTGCCCGCGAGCGGGGATGTGTGGAGCGTCGCCGAGTCGGCGGTGGCCTCGTTCCGGGCGAAGTCGACGCCCGCTTACGCCCTGGGGGCCGACGCCACGCTCGCCGCCGACGCGGACGGGAACTTCGCCGGGTATTCTCGGCGAAGAGCGGGCGTCTCACGACCGGTGTGTTCACCGCGGCGGCCAAGCCGGAGACGCGCACGGTGCGATTCGGCGGCGGGACGGGCAAGACGGGGGCTGTCCAGGTCTCGCCCGTGGGCGGCCGGCCTTCGGTGTACGACGCCGCTTCGGGCGAACTGTGGCTGGACGGGCGCACAGTGCGGCTCGGTGCGCACATCCCGGAGCCGGCTTCCGCGCGGCTCGCCACGCCCGTCACCGACAGTGGCCGGCTGCTGATCGCCCACTCGCGGGGGGTGCTCGCCGTCCACGCCGAGACCGGCGAGGTCACCGCCATCGGCCACGACCCGCGGGCGACGGGCACCGCTGCGCGGCCGTCGCGGGTGGACGGCTGCGATTACGCGGCCTGGTCGGGCGGTGTCGGGTACGAACTCTGCGGGTCGTCCTTGCGGGTCGTCGTGCTCGACGAGATGGTCGGCGCGGCTCCTGCGATCCTCGCGAACGGACGCCGGGCGGTCGTCAGCGACGCCGCGACCGGGCGGGCGTGGGCGATCCAGCGCGACGGCGCCCTCATCGACAACTGGGAGGACTTCACCGCGGAGGACAGAGAGCGGCACCCGCGGCAGGACGCGCGGGACACGCCTCCGGAGATCGACAGCGTCGCTGCTGCGCCCCTCGCTCAGGATGACGAGTTCGGCGCGCGGGCGGGGCGTGTGACCTCGTTTCCGGTGCTGCTGAACGACACGGACCCGAACGGGGACCTGCTTGCGCTCACCGCGCTCACGCCGCTGCCGGACTGGTTCGGGCGTCTCGACATCGTGGAGAACGCGCAGAAACTACAGCTGACGGCGACGCCGGAGGCGATGGGGACGCAGACCGTGCGCTACACGATCGACGACGGGAACGGAGGGACGGCGGCGGCGGACGTGGTCATCACGATCGTGCCGCCCGGGCAGAACAGCCCACCGGTCCAGGTGCGCACGACCCGGACGTCCGTCGCCAACGGAGGCATGACCCGGATCGCCGCGCTGGACGACTGGGTGGACCCCGACGGCGACCCGATCTTCCTGGCCGACGCGCAGGCGGCGGCCCCCGGCCGCGTGTCCTTCACCCCGGCAGGCGAGGTCCAGTACACCGATGACGGGACGCAGCCGGGACTCAGCACTGTGCCGCTGGCCGTGTCCGACGGCACAGCGACGGGCAACGGCTCCCTCGCGGTCACGGCCGGTGCTCCGGGCACGGTGCCGATCATCGCCGGCTCGTTCACCCTGACCGGGTTCGCGGGGCAACCGGTCGCGGTCGCGCCCCTGCCGAACGTGCGCGGCGGCACCGGGGAGCTGATGCTCGCCGGGGTGACCGAGTCGGGTGGAGGCTCGGTCACGATCACCCCGGACTATGCGGCGGGGACCTTCGTCGCGCGGGCCCCGGCCGCGGGCGACTACGAGCTGACCTACACCGCTGGCGACGGCGACCAGAACGCGAGCGGCCGGGTGCGGCTGCGGCTGAGCGATCCGCCGGAAGCCACCCTGCCGCCGGTGACGCAGCCGGTGACCGTCTACGCCTCGCTGCGGCAGACACAGCAGGTGGAGGCGCTGGCCGGGGACGTCGATCCGGCGGGCGGCGTGCTGGGGATCACCGCTGTGGACGGCGTCCCGGACGAGCTCGCGGTCGGTGTGCTGGACGAGAGCCGGGTCTCCCTCGCCCTCACCCGCCCCCTGAGCGATAGGCCGGTGAGCTTCCAGTACACCGTGAGCAATGGCAGCTCGAGCGCTCCCGGGACGATCACGGTCGTCCAGGTTCCGGAGCCGCTTCAGTTGCAGCCCCCGGTCGCGATGCCGGACGAGGTGACGGTGCGGGTGGGCGAGGTGGCGGACATCCCGGTGCTCGCGAACGACTCGCAGCCGGACGGCAAACCGCTGATCCTCGGCTCGGAGCTGGTCAAAGAGCTGCCGCCGGGAGCCGGCGCCCTCTTCGCGTCCGGTGACCGGCTGCGCTATCTCGCCCCGCTCAAACCGGGCACCTTCAGGTCTGCCTACTCGGTGAGCACGACGGATGGGCAGACCGCGATCGGCCAGGTGACCATCACGGTCCGGGATGCGGCGTCGTCGGACAACCGGCCTCCTCTGCCGCTCACCGTGACGGCCCACGCGACAGCTGGCGAGATGGTCCGCATCCCGATCCCGCTGACCGGCATCGACCCCGACGGGGACACGGTGACGCTCGGCGGCCAGACGGGCGCACCGCGGCTTGGCGCGGTCTCCGGCGTCGGCGCCGACTCCATCGACTACACGCCGGGTCCTTTCGCGGCGGGCACGGATGAGTTCCAGTACACGGTGGTGGACGCGCTGGGCGCCCAGGCGACGGGACTGGTGCGCGTCGGCGTCCTGCCGCCGACCGAGGCGGTGCAGCCGCCCGTGGCGGTGGACGACGCGGTCGCGGTCCGGCCGGGGTCGCCCCTGAAGGTCGATGTGACGCAGAACGTCAGCGACCCGCAGGGCGGCACGCTGACGGTCGCCGCCGCCGAGGGCGCGGACGGTCTGGTGGCGACGCACGGGAAGAAGACCATCGAGCTGACGGCCCCGGCGACGTCGGGCGCGGCGGCTGTGCTGTACACGGTCCGCAACCCGCGCGGCGGCACAGCCAGTGCGTGGCTGTATCTGGATGTGCGGGCGGACGCCCCGTTGGCGGCCCCGGTCGCCTCCGATGTCCGTGTGCCGCTCACGGCAGTGGACGGCAAGCAGACCGTCGCCGTGGACGCCCTCGGCTCGGTGACCTTCAGTGAGGGCGGGACCTCCGCGCTGACGCTGAGGGTACACGACGGCTTCCCGACCGCGAGCGTGTCCGGGGACCGGGTGCGGGTGAAGGTGCGGCCCCGGAGCCAGGTCATCCCGTACACGGTCGCGCGCAAGGATGACCCGTCCGTCAGCGCGACGGCGTTCGTCTGGGTCCCGGGGTACGAGGACGCGGCCCCGGAGCGCCGGACGGACGCGCCGCAGCTGACGACGACGAGCGGTGAGCCGCTGACGATCCGCATCGGCGACTATGTGGTCGCCGCAGCCGGACGCAAAGCGCGGATCGTGGACGCGGCGAGCGTCACGGCGACGTACTCGGACGGACAGCCGCTGGTCGTGGACGAGACGACCCTCCGGTACACGCCGGCGAAGGAGTACTTCGGCCCGGCCTCCATCACTTTCACAGTGTCCGATCGGGAGGGGGCTGACGGCAACCGGGCGACGTTCACCCTCCCGATCTCCGTCGCCCCGCACAAGAGCCAGCCGCCCGCCCTGCGCGGCACCGCGCTCCGTGTGGAGCCGGGCGGGCACACCGCTGTCGACCTCCGCGCCCTCACCGAGAGCGGGGCGGGTTCGTCGCGGGGCGCCGTCTCCTACACAGTGGACCCAGTGACGCACGAGGGCGTCACCTCCGGTCTCAACGGATCGACGCTCACGGTGAGCGCCGACGACCGGGCGCCTGTCGGGTCGGTGGCCGCGTTCACCGTCACACCGCGCGATCGGAACGGAGCGGGGACGGCCGGGCAGATCACTGTCGCCGTGGTGCGTTCCACACGGCCCCTCGCGGCGCCCGCGGACGACACGCTGGTGCTGCGGCGCGGCGCATCGGACACGGTGGATGTGCTGCGCAACGACCAGCCGACGAACCCCTTCCCCGGCAAACCGCTGCGGGTCGTCGCTCTCGACACCTCGGCGCTGCCTCCGGGGATCGCGGTGAGCGGCTGGTCTGCGACCGGGCGCGTCACCGTCTCGGTGGGCGCTGGAGTGCCGGTCGGGACGTTCAGCGTCCCGTACACCGTCGCCGACGCCACCGACGATCCGGCGCGCCGCATGTCTGCGACGCTGCGTCTGATGGTCCAGGATGTGCCGGGCACGCCCTCGGCGCCGCCCGTGGTGCTCGACCATGACGTCGCTGCGGCGTCGGTGACGCTCGGGATGCCGCCGGTGACCTCCAACGGGTCGGCGGTGACCTCCTTCATCGTCCGTTCGACGAGCGGCGACATCCAGCAGCGGTGCAGCGCGAGGCGCCTCTGCGAAGTGCGCGGTCTGACGTTCGGCGTGGGCTACCAGTTCACCGCGGCGGCCGTGAACGGCGTCGGCGACGGGCCGGCGAGTCCGCCGAGCGAGGTGGTCGTGGTCGATGGGACTCCCGCCGCGCCGGCGTCCGTCCAGCTCACACCGGGCACCACCGTCAGGGACGGCAGTGCGATGACGCTCTCCTGGAGCGCGGTCGATGACCCGGCGCACGGGAGCGCGATCCGTTCGTACGCGTACTCGGTCCAGGGCCCGGACGGAGTGGTAGCGACGGGCGAGACCATCGGCGCCCAGGCGACCAACGCGACGATCGCTTCCAGCGCTCTGCGGCCCGGCCAGTACTACACGGCGACCGTCCAGGCGCGGAACCTGTCGAGCCTCGGGCCGTCGGCGACCGGTGGCGCGGTCGCGGCGCCGAGCTTTACCGCGTCCCCGCAGGTGGCCCGGTCCGTCGAGCAGGGGCGGGCGCAGGTGAGCTGGATGGCCGAGTTCGGGGGCGGCTCGTTCGGGTACGCTGTGGTCTCGCGCGGTGGCGGGCAGGTCTGCGACGGGAAGAACCCCGGCTCGGGCGCCGCGGCGGGAAGCTCGCCCTACACCGATCCAGAGTCCCCCATCGCGACCGACTACACCGTGTTCCTGGTCAACGAGGCCTTCTGCACGGCGGCGACCACGAACATCCTCGATCTCCAGTCCGCCGGGTTCGCCGACCCCTCGCTCTCGTTGCTCCCCGACGCCGGAGGCTCCCCCCAGTGGACGCTCGGCGGCATCGCGACCACGGGGTATGTGTCCTCGTGCGAGGTCGCGGTCGTGCCGGTCGGGACGGCGCCCTCGGCCGCCTGGCGCAGCATCCCGTGCGCGGCGGAGAACCGGGCGGGCGGGGAGAGCGTCCTGACCGGACCGCAGCTCACCGACCCGGCCAGGGTCTACGACGTCTGGGTGCGGGTGAACGGGTGGGACTCGCCTGTCGCCCGCCTCGTCCGCAGCGGGCTCGTTCCGCCGGCCCTGACCACGATCCCGAAGGAAGGAACCGCACCGTGACCGACCAGAGGACGCGACCCGTGAACGACCCGATGACACCGGAGGAGGCGGCCTGGTTCGCTGATGTGTTCTCCGCCGTCGTCGGGAACGTCGAGCGGATCGTCCGCGGCAAGACCCGGATCCGTGCAGCTGGCGCTGACCACCCTCGTCAGCGGCGGGCACCTGCTTCTCGAGGATGTGCCGGGCACCGGCAAGACCGCGCTCGCCCGGGCTCTGGCCCAGTCGGTCGGCGGGGCGAGCGGCCGCATCCAGTTCACACCGGACCTGCTGCCGGGAGATGTGACCGGGATGAGCGTGTACGACCAGCGCAGCCAGGAGTTCCGCTTCCACGCCGGTCCCGTCTTCGCGAACGTGCTGCTCGAGGTGATGGAGGAGGGGCGCGTCACCGTGGACGGCGAGGTGCATGAGGTTCCGCGGCCGTTCTTCGTGGTCGCGACGCAGAACCCGATCGAGCAGGCGGGCACGTACCGGCTCCCCGAAGCGCAGCTGGACCGTTTCCTTGTGAAGACATCGCTGGGCTACCCCGACCCGGTTTCGACGCGCGAGATCCTCGGGAACGCGCGTATCGACGTCCACCAGCTCGTGCTGCCGGCCGTGGCCTCGGCGGCGCATCTGGAGCGGATGTCCGAGATCGCACGCCGCACCCGGACGGACCCTGCGGTCATCGACTACGTCGCCCGGCTGGTGGATGCGACGCGAGACGAGGTGCGGCTGGGCGCCTCCATCCGCGGTGGCCAGGCCCTCGTGCGCGCCTCGATGACGTGGGCGGCGGCGCAGGGACGTGCGTATGTGCTGCCCGACGATGTGAAAGCCCTCGCTGAGCCCGTGTTGGCGCACCGGCTCGCGCTCGATCCGGAGGCCGAGTTCGACGGGGTCACCGCGGCGAGTGTGATCGGCCGGCTCCTGCTGGACGTGCTGCCCCCGGCGGAACGGATGATGGTGTGACCGAGAGCCGCCGTGCCGGGGCCGGAGCGACGGTGGGCGCTTGAGCGGCTGCGGGCCGCGCTGGGCCACGTCACCGGCACGGGACGCGTCGTGGTGGCGGCCGGTGTCGGCGCTTTCGCTGCAGGCCTTCTGCTCGGCTGGAAGGAGGCCGTTGCGGCCGGTGCCGCTCTCCTCATGCTCTCCGCGGGCGCGGTGTTCTTCCTGTTGCGGCGACCGGGGGACGCCGCCCGTCTGGAGGCGGACGCCACTCGCACCGTGGTCGGATGTCCCGTCGCGGTGCGGGTCGTCCTCGGCGCGGGCACCGGGCGCCGCTGGGCGAGCCGTGTGGAGGTGCGGATCGGCGATGAGGTGCGCGAAGTGGTGCCCCGCGGGTCGCGGGGAGGCGTTAGCGCCCTGTCGGTCCCGGCGCTCCGGCGTGGGCTGGTCGTGGTGGGGCCGGTGCGCACCGTGCGCGGCGATCCTGTCGGGCTGTACCGGCGCGAGGTGGAGTCGGCCGAACGGCTTGAGGTGCGGGTGCATCCCGTGACCGTGGCAGTGCCAGCGGCGAGCAGCGGCTACGTGCGTGACCTGGAGGGGACGCCGACCAGAGACTTGACCGCGAGCGACCTGGCGTTCCATACGCTGCGCGAGTACGCCCCGGGCGATGACCGGAGACACATCAGCTGGAAGAGCACTGCCCGCAGCGGAGACCTGATGGTGCGGCAGTTCGAGGAGACGCGGCGAAGTCACCTGCTGGTCGCGTTCTCGCTGGCAGAGCGAGACTACGCCGACGAGGAGGAGTTCGAGCTGGCCGTCTCCGCGGCGGCCTCGATCGCGGTGCGCGCGGTGCGGGACGGCCGCCGGCTGAGCGTGGTGACCGGCAACCCGGCTGACGCGACGCGCCCGGCTCTGCTGCCCACCATCGGCACGGCACGGCTTCTGGACGCGCTCGCCGAAGTGCAGCTCGGCTCCGCTCGGGTGGGAATCGGTCGCCTGTCACGGCTGGCGGCGGGCACGATCGAGGACGTCTCGCTCGCCTATCTCGTGTGCGGCACCGCCCCGACGATGCGCGAGTTGCGGTCGTGGGCGCTCCGGTTCCCGGCCGGAGCGGAGATCGTGGTGGTCGTCTGCGGTCCGGGGCGGCTGCCGACGCTGCGCAGGATCGGCGGTCTCACCGTGCTGACCATCGGGTTCCTCGACGACCTGGGCCGTTCACTCGGCAAGGCCGCGGCGTGAGGGCGCGCGCCGTCGACGCGGCCTTCTTCGCCGCCCTGCTGCTCGTCGCTGCGGCGTCGCTGTGGCCGGTCTACGAACAGGGGCGGGTGCTGGCGGTGATCGGTGGCGGCGTGGTCGTCGGCGGGGGTGTCGCGGCGCTCGGCGCTCGGTTCCGCTGGCCGGGCTGGGCGGTCGCCGGAGCCACCGCGCTCGCGCTCGCCCTCGTCGGAGCGCCGCTCGCCGTCCCCGGGGGAACGGTCGCCGTGGTGGTGCCGACGCCCGACGGCCTCGGGATGCTGGCCTCGGGGGCCGTGTTCGGGTGGAAGGATATGCTGTCGGTGCCGCTGCCGCTGGGCGACTACGGCGCGCTCCTCATGCCCGCTCTGCTGGTCGTCGCAGCGGCTGCCGCAGCTGGCTTCTCCCTCGTTCTGCGTTCTTCCTGTCCGGCTTGGGCGCTCGCCGCTGCCGCGGCGGTGTTCCTGTTCGGGCTGGCGTTCGGCGGCCACCAGCCGCTCTGGCCCGTCCTGCTCGGCATCCTGTTCGTCGTGGTGGCGCTGCTCTGGGCGACCCGCGGGATCGGCATGCCGCGCGGCGGGCGGGCGCGGCCGAGACGGTTCCTGGCGGCGACCGCGGTCATCGCGGCGACGGCCGGCGCGGGCGCCGGGATCGCCGCGGTGCTGCCGGCCACCGCGTCCCGGACCGTCATCCGGGATGCGGTGACGTCGCCGTTCGACCCGCGAGCGGAGCTGAGCCCGCTCGTCGCCTACCGCAACAGCGTGCTGCCGCCCGGCGCTGAGACCGTGATGCTGCGCGTCGGCGGGCTGCCGGAGGGTTCGCGGCTGCGGCTCGCCGTGCTGGACGACTACGATGGCCGCGTGTTCGCCGTGGGGACCGATCCGGCCTCCGGCGCGTACGAGCGCATCTCCCTTCGCGTGGTTCGTCCGGTTGCGCCCGAGGGCCGGTCGGCGCGCGTCGCGGTCACCGTCGAGGACTACCGCGGATCGTGGCTTCCCACGGCGGGCGCTGTCGAGTCGATCACGCTGGACGGTTTCTTCTACAACAGCACGGCGGGTGCGGGTGCGGTCGCCGGTGAGGTCGGGAAGGGGACTCGCTACACGATGCGGACCGTGATCGAGGGAATGTCCGAGGACGCGAGCATCGCCGCGGCCGTGCCTCCCGGGGCCGGCTCGGGCGTCTCCAGCATCCCGGCCTCCCTGGCCGATGCCGTCGGCCGCCACGCCGGCGACGGCTCCCCGGGCGCGCGGCTTCTCGCGCTCACGACCTGGCTGCGAGCCGGTTACACGAGCCACGGCGGTGAGGGGGAGCCGCCGAGCCGCTCCGGTCACAGCGTCGCCTGGTTGTCCGAACTAGTCGACACCGAGCCGATGGTCGGCGACGCCGAGCAGTACGCGCCCGCTCTCGCGCTGATGGCACGGCAGCTCGGCTTCCCGTCGCGGGTGGTTGTCGGATACGAGCCGACGGGTGACCGGGTGACCGGCGCGGATCTCACCGCGTGGGTCGAGGTGCGGACCGCGGACGGCCACTGGCTGGCGATCGATCCCAACCCGCCCGAACGGGAGGCGCCGGAGGACGATCGCGAGAGCACCAAGGCGATCGCGCTGCCGGAGACGGTGCTGCCGCCACCCCCGCCGACACGACCCGATGCCGTCTCCTCCACCGGCTCGGCCGGCGACGACAAGAAGCCGGAGCCCGAGCTTCCCGAGTGGCTGCGCACCCTGAACGCTGTACTGGGGATCGCCGCTGTCGCCGGCCCCGCTTTGGCTGCGCTGCTCGCACCGCTCTGGCTGCCTGCGCTGCTGCGCGGAGTCCTCCGCGGGCGGCGGCGCCGGAAGGACCGACGGGAGCGCGTGCTCACCGGTGGCTGGTCTCAGGTGCGCGACCGGATCGCCGAACTCGGGGAATCCGTTCCGCGCGCGGCGACGCGGCAGGAGGTCGCCGCGATCGCGCGGAGCGCCGAGGTCATGGTGCTCGCCGCGCGGGCCGACCGGGTGGCATTCGACGCCTACGAGCCCACGCAAGCCGAGGTGGACGCCTATTGGGTCGGTGTGCGCCGGGCGCGGTCTGTTCTGCTGCGTGCGCACGGGGTGCGAACACGGGTTAGAGTCATGATGTCTTGGCGTGGCATCCTGAGCGGTGTGAAGGGAAGACGGAGATGTCAGTGACATTCGTGATGGAGTTCAGCGACGGTCAGCGCGTGGAGTCCAGCGGGAGCGGAGTCGTGGGGCGGAACCCGGCGGTCCACACGCCCGGAACCGAGTTCGACGACCCCGCTCACGTCGAACTCATCACGGTGGCCGACGATGCGAAGTCCGTCTCCCGTGCGCACTTGGCATTCGGCCGGTACGACGATGTCTTCTGGGTGATGGATCTCGGGTCGGCGAACGGGACGACCATCACCTACCCTGGCGAGGGGACGTTCGCGTGCGATCCGAACACCCGGCACGAGGTGGACCCGGGCTCGATCGTGCGGTTCGGGAACGCGTCTTTCGTGCTCAGCCTGCGCTGACCGGCCCGGGGGTGTTCAGGCGGCCGCCGCCTTGGCCGCCGCCAGATCGTCGAACAGCTGTGTGTTGAACCGGAAAGCGAGGCCGACCTCGGCGATCACGCGGTCGCGCTCCTCCTCGTTCCAGTCCACCGCGTCGAGCTGGGCCCGGTAGACGTCCTTGAACACTTTCGGCTTGGCGATCTCGGCGAAGAGGTAGAAACCGACCCCGTTGGTCTCGAAGCCGTACTGACGCTGTAGAAGCGTGCGGATGATCTGGCCGCCAGAGAGGTCGCCCAGGTAGCGCGTGTAGTGGTGGGCGACGAAGCCGCCCGGCCAGGTGCTGCCGACCTCGCGGATGCGCGCGGTGTAGCGCAGTGTGCTCGGGAGCGGGTGGACGCGGTCGCGCCAGTCCTCACCGAGGAGGAACTCCAGGTCGGCTTCGATGGCGGGCAGGCGCGTGAGCTTCGGGGTGATGAACAGGGCGGCGATCGGGTCGTCCGCCATCCAACCGGCGGCCGTTTCCAGCGCGTCGTAGATGAACCAGTGCTGCGCGAGCAGGTGGATATAGTCTTCCCGGCTGCCTTTGCCGCTCATGAGGTCCTGCATGAAGGTCGCGCCTTCGCTCTCCTCGTGGACAGTCTGGGTGCGCTCGCGGAGTGCTTGGGAGAAGGGGATGGGCTCGGCCACGATGAGGTCTCCAGATCAAGTAAGGCTTACCTCAGTGTGTCCTCTGGCGGCCGGTCCCGTCAACCATCAGTGGTGGTGGACCGTCACCGCTGCGATGCCAGCATGAGTGGCTCCAAGTGCCGGAATGGTGACGCCGCAGACAGCGCAGGCGCTGAGCAGGAGAGCGGCGGTGAAGCGGACGGCTCCGCTCTGGGGTGGAGCCGGGCGCCGGCGGCGGAGCACGACGGCTGCCGGGGCGGCGACGGCGAGGTCCAGCAGCGAGGCAACGCCCATCGGCAGGAGCGGGAGCGTCAGCACTGTGCCGGAGGATGCCGTTGCGCCGATCGTGGCGAGCGTCGCCCACATCCCGATCGGCGCGAGGGCCAGCGCCGGGATGGCGCGGAACAGCGGTGGCCGATCGCGCGCCAGTGTCGCCACCGCCCAGCCGAGCTCCGCCAGCGCGAAGGCCAGCAGCAGGGCGAGCATCGGAAGGGGTGCGCTGGGGGCCAGGGCCGCGTGCAGTAGCCCGGCCCCCAGCGCGGCCACGGCGAGGAATGCCCGGGTCGCCGGAGCGACGGGATAGGGATTCCCTCATCCTGCTCATGGGAGTGCCGTGGCCCGATCGGTCAGACGGCGGCCGAAGAGGAGCGCACGGTCCGCTCGGCGCCGAGACCGACACCGAGGAGCACGATCGCGCTCATGAGGTGCAGGAAGTGGTCGGGCGTGTTCAGGGCGAGGATGTTCGCTTCCGTCCCGACCAGGAAGAAGCCCACGATGCCGAGCAGCAGGTAGACGGCTCCGATCGTGGTGTTCACCGCCTTGGCGGCGACGGCGCGGGTGAGTCCTGCGATGAGGAGCGCTGCGCCGACGAGCAGATGGATGATGTTGTGAAGCGGGTTCACCTCGAAGATGCCGAGGATCAGCCCGCCCTGGGTCGCCACGAATCCGACGCCGCCCGTGAAGGCGAAGCCGAGCAGGCCGACCAGCAGGTAGACGGCGCCGAAGACGGTGGCGACGAGGCGATTCGGTGATGTGCGCATTGTTCGTTCCTCCTTGACGACGGCGGACGGGCCGCCCACCTCGATCAGGGGTTCGACGCGGACCCGCCGATCGGATTGGCGCTTTCCGCAACCGCCGCCTCCCCTGTCGCGCAGCTGTGGATAACTCTGGGGACAACACGGGGAAGAGCGTGGAGAAAATGTGGAGGACACGCCCGACATGTGTATGGTCGCAGAATTCTCAGCTTAGAGAAAAGCCATTTGATCAGGTTATTTGCTTCTCAAATTCGATTTTCGAAGCTGTGTGCGAAAAAACAATCGTGTCATTCACACCGTTATCCAAGCTGTGGATGACGCAGCGCTGCGACATGCTCGCGAAGGGAGTCATCCACGCTCAGAAGCGCGAACAGCGTCCTCGTCGGCGGAGGGGAACGGGGTGGGCTCGTCGCCGGCTGAAAAGCGGGCTCACTCCGTTCCGGGCCACGGGCCGGCCGTGCGCCGGAGAGACGGGCGCTCCCTGGATCATTGCGTGCCGGGTCGCTGCGGAGGAGGATGCCAGCGTGCCCGATTTCCGCCGTGTGACCGATCTCGTCGACGCCCGCGGCGGCGCTGCCTGGCTCACTGTCTTGCGCGGCGGCGAGGTCGTCCTCGACCGCCGTTCCGGGTGCAGCGCGGCCGCGCTCTTCTACACATTCTCGGTGAGCAAACCGTTCGTCGCTCTCGCTGTCCATCTGCTCGCCGAGCGCGGGATGCTGCGGCTGGACGATCCTGTCGCCCGTCACTGGCCTGGGTACGCCGCCCGCGGTAAGAAGGGCGTCACGATCCGGCAGGTGCTCTCGCACCGCGCGGGTGTTCCGTATTCGACCGGGACGATGCTCGGGGACACCGTGCGCATGACCGACCCGGGGCGCTCGGTCGCCGCGGCGGAGGACGCGAAGCCGCGATGGCCGGCCGGGGAAGTGGTGGGCTATCACATCCTGAGCTTCGGCTTCATCCTGGGTGAGCTCGTCCGCCGGGTGAGCGGGGTTCCGGTGGAGCGGTTCATCGCCGAGGAACTGCTGGAGCCCGCGGGTCTCGGCGCGACGTCGCTGGGGCTGGCCGCGGCCGAGTCCGGCCGTGCGGTCCCGTTGCGCGCGTTGAGCGTGCCCGAGCGTGCCCGGACCCTGCTTTTCAACCGCCTGCGGACCCGCTCGGTTCCCATCCCGGCTGCGGCGGTGAGCACCAACGGGCGCGAGCTCGCGGAGTTCTACCGGATGCTGCTGGCCGGCGGCGAGGGGGTGCTGCGCCCGGAGACGATCGCAGCAGCGCGGGCCGTGTCGAGCGACGGCGAGCCGGATCGGATCATGGGCGGGCCCGTTCGCTGGGCGCACGGCTTCCAACTCGGCGGCCCCATCGGGCTCGCCCGGCCCACCGGTTCGCGGGCGAGCCCGCTCGCTTTCGGGCACAACGGCAGCAATATCTGCAATGTCTGGGCGGACCCGGCCCGGGATGTCGTGGTCGCCTACCTGACGAACACCGCGGACGAGCGACACCGGGCGCTCCGGCACCTCAGCGATGTCTCGGACGCGGTGCTTGCCGCTCTGGGGTGATTTACCTGTGGATAACTGTGTGGAAAAGACGTTCAAGACCGGGGAAATCTCGTGGATAAACGCACGACTGTCTGGGGATAACTGTCGTCACTGGAGCTAGAAAAGACTTCTGACCAGCATTATTTTTGCTTCATGCACTGTGGAGAACAAAATGCATGGATGTGGAGAGGGTGTACCGGATCCTGCTGTGGATGAAACCCCGGTCGCCCGAGAGGGTTCATACGCGTGAATCGTCTCGGGCCCGCCGCGCCGCATCGGCGTCCCGAGCGTCCGCGACGGTGAATGAGCAGGCGGAAGCGGCCGTCCCGTCCTCGCCCCGATGTCAGGGCTGATTCAGCCCCTGTTCACGGTCTTTTCATCCGTGAGAGCAGCCGCCATTCCCCGTCGATCTCTATCTTTCAGCGTGTTCGGGCGAGCTGAAGCCCGTCACTCACAATCGAGAGGAATCACCATGCGATTATCGCGCACGTTCTCCCGCCTGCTCATTGCGGGCATCGCAACGATCACGCTTGTCGCCGGCACGGCCGGAGCCGCTCAAGCCGAAGACTTCTACACGACATCCGGAGACTTCTCCTGGCGCTCGACAGGGGTCGAACGACTTGCGAACTGCGCTGCCACCCAGTGGTACAACAACGGCCAAGTGGGTTCGGATATCACGAACTGCACTTCTGCCGGCTCGGACCCCTACTGGGACGGCGTGCATCTCAAAGCCGCTGAGTACGTGGAGCTGATCGGGGAGCGCGTTCCCTACCGTTCGGACCAGAACTGCCCGGCCATGCACGGCTTCGCGTACGTCAAGTGCTACTACGTCGGTGGGAGGAGCCACGGAAACCCCGTCATGACCATCGCCGTCGAATCGTACGGGTACGGAGGAATCACGGCGAGGGTCAGCTGGTATTACCTCTGATCGTCGCGCGGCCATTCGGTCCCCTCGGCCGGAGAGCGCGTCGTCCTCGGGGTGTGCCTCCAGACTGCCTTCGTGATCGCGGGGCTGCCATCCCTCGTCTCGTGGTGCGCTCCAAGCGAAGAAGCGCGACGCTCGGTGAGAAGCCGACGCCGTTTCCGGCCTTCCCAGATGACCCGCCAAGGGTTATGGTCGCGCCATGCGACCCAAGACTCTCCTCGTCCTCGCTCTCTTCGTCGCCGCCTACATCCTCGGCGCCCGCGCGGGACGCGAGCGCTACGATCAGATCGCCAGCTCCGTCCGATCGTTCTGGAACGATCCGACCGTGAAGAAGGCTCGCAAAAAGGCCAAGCGCGAGGCGGAGAAGGCCCGCAAGCGCTTCATCTGACGCGCGGGGGCTCAGGGCTCTCGGTAGTCGCCCTCCGTATAGTCGCCGTCGGGCGCGTCGGCGGCCTCTTCCGCGTCGGTGTACGACCCCTCGACATCCGAGTCGGGGGTGACGCCCTCCGTCTCGGTGTACTGGCCGTGGATGGTCCGCTTGTGCGGTCCTTCGTCGTTCGCCTCGGTGTAGCCGCCCTCGAGGTTCTCGCGGGCGGCGCTGGCCTTGTCATCTGGGGTGCTCATAGCAGGGAGCTGTACGCCGGAGCGGGTCGCGCGGCCAGGGGACTCCGGTCGGCTGTGCCACCGCCCCGCACCGGGGGCGGCGCTGGTCCCCGCGGGCGTCTAACTGCCTCCGCCCAGTGTCCACCCCACCCCCGCGATCGCTCCCGCGGCCAGCATCCCGATTCCGACGTCCAGCGCCGGGGAGCCGTTCGTCCGCGGTACGAGGATGCCCGCGACCAACAGGAGGGCGCCCAGGTTGACGAATACGGCGGCGATCCAGCCGAGGGCGGTGCGCAGCGCCGTCTTCATGCGGGTATCGTAGTCGTCTTCATCGAAGCGCGGGGGCGCGGCGGCGCCCCCGCGCTCTGCTGTCATCGTCGCTCGCGTCCCGAATCTGCGTTCCGCCCGTTCCCGGGCGGCCGTCGCTCAGTTGAAGATCGCCCACTCCGAGCGGCTTAGTTTGGCGCTCTGCCCGCCGACCACAAGGTACCAGCTGCCCTCGTCGCGATGCAGGTACTGGGCGAGGAGGGTGGAGTACTTCCATTCTCCGGACACCTGTGTCCATCTGATCAGGGAGATCATCTGGCCCTGTCGAAGGTAGGGAACGGCGACGAAGTCGTCGTTCCTCGTGTGCTCTGGTCTGCGCAGCCGGCGCCCCGTCCGTGGAGTGCTCATGCTGAATACTAACCCAATTGCACGTATTAAGTATGTATTGAAATTAAATAGATTGCGTGTCATGGAGCCTTGTGTGATGCCAACGCGGGAAACCGCACCGTTCGGCCACGGCCGGGCTGCCGCCGGACAGGTTCAGCGGGCCGCCGTCAGCGACGGGATCGGGGCGACCGTTCCCGTCCGCGCCGATTCGTACGCCGCGAGGATGATCCCGAGCACGTCTATCCCCTCCTTCTGTGTGTGCAGCGGGCGGGTGCCTTCGAGCACGCTGCGGGCGAAGTGGCCGAGCTCTTCGGCGAACGGGTTGACCGTTCCCAGTTCGAGGACGGTCGGCTCCGCATCGCCGCGGCGGCGGTAGCTGAGCGTGGTGGCGTCGCTCGTGAGGCTGCCGAGTTCGCCGACCGCCGAGAACTTCTCGGTGCCATCGGCCGGCTGATAGGCCCAGCTGGTGACGACGGTGCCGATGACCCCGTTGTCGAACCGTACGAGCACAGTGGCCGAGTCCTCGCCCTCCATGAACGACAGCCGGTGGGTCGCGAGCATCGCGGTCGCCTCCACCGGAACCCCGCCCGCCAGGTGCAGCAGCAGATAGGTGGGGTGGTATCCGGGTGTCGATCAGCTCGCCGCCGCCTGAGGTGGAGGCGTGGGCTCGCCAGCCCATGTTCGACGGGTCGAAGTCGTTGTGGAAGGAGTCGGTGGTGCGCACCTCGTACACCCGGCCGATCGTCCCGGCGTCGATCAGCTCCTTGGCCTTCGCGACGGCCGGCAGGAACAGCTGGTTGTGGGCGCACATGAGGGTGACACCGGCCTTCTCGACGGCGGTGGCGACCTCCACGGCCTCCTCCGGTGTCAGGCAGAGCGGCTTCTCGCACAGGATGTGCTTGCCGGCGCGCGCGGCGGCGACGATCGCGTCCTTGTGCAGGTGATGCGGCAGGCAGATGTCGACGGCGTCGATGTCTGCCTCCGCCAGCATCGCGGTGTAGTCGGCGTAGATCGCCGCTCCGGTGTCACCCGCTCGGCTCTCGGCGCTCTCGCGCACCGGATCGGCGACCGCGGCGAAGGTGATGGTGCCGGGGTTCGCGAGGTAGCCCTCGAGGTGCGCTCTGGCGATGCCGCCGGCCCCGATCAGGCCGATGCGAACGGTGGATGCGATCATGGTCTCCTCCGAAGGAAAGGGGTGAGCAAAGGGATAAGGGACAGCGGGTGTGTCAGGCGGTCGCCGGAACGAGCGCGACCGTGTACCCGGTGCGGGCGGCCTCGTTCGCGGCGACGACGGAGCGGGTGAGCGCGAGCGCGTGGTCCAGGTTGTCGTCGGCGCGTGTCCCGTCGTGGATGTGCTGCACCCACTGGACGAACGCCCCCGGGCGCGCTGTCGGCAGCGGGAGCTCCCGCCAGCCGTCGCCGGTGTTCAGTCGCAGGCTGCGGCCGTCTCCGTACGTCAGCGCTCCCCGCGTGCCGCGCAACTCGATCGAGAAGTCGCCGGGGCCCTGCACGACGCTCGCCTCGAACACGCCCAGAAGGCCGCCGGGGAACTCCGCGGTCACGACCGCGTTGTCCTCCACCTGCCGCCCGGTGACGCTGCCTTACACGGCGGAGATCGCGGTCGGCTCGGCCCGGTGGAACAGCCGGGTCAGGTAGGCGGGGTGGCAGCCGAGATCGGTGAGGGCGCCGCCGATGGCCGCCTCCGGGTCGCCGAAGCGCTCCGGAAGCCAGCCGGCCACCCAGCCATCGTGCGCGAGGCGCACCCGGCTGTAGGTCAGCTCCCCGAGCCTCCCCTCGTCGAGTATCCGTTCGATCGCGACGGTGTACGGATCGTAGAGCCGCGGCAGCGAGACCTCGAGAGCGAGGTGCGCGGCGGCGGCGACGATCTGCTCCGCCTCCTCCGACGTCGGAGCGAGGACCTTCTCGGTGAAGACGTGCTTGCCGGCGCGGATCGCGCGCAGCATCACCTCCCGGTGCTGGTCGGTCGCGGTGGTGACGGTGACCGCGTCGAGCCCGTCGCGGGCGAGCAGCTCGCCCAGATCGGCGACGAACTCGACTCCGAACTGCTCGGCGGCGGCCCGGCCGCGCTCGGGGTCGTCGTCCCAGACGGCGACCAGAGTGGTGTCGGGATGCTCCTGCACGGCGCGCGCGTAGTCGCCCGCGTGGACATGCTAGAAACCGATCGCGGCGACAGCGAGTGGGCGGTTCATGCTGATCGAGGCCTCTTTGCCTGGTGTTCGACGCGCGCGAACACGGCCAGCCTAGCCACTTCGCACCGCCGGGCGCACGTCTTCTGCCAGAATGCCCGCAGAAGTCGGCGGAGCGCTCTCGTCCGGCTTACAGCGTCACGGCGGTTCCGATGCCCGACGCCGAGCTTCCCTCTCCTGCCGAGCCCCCCGGCCTGGATGTTCCGTTCTCCGCCGGTTCTCCGGGGTCGCGGAGACTCCCGGGAAAAGCAAGTATTCTCTGATGATTTTCTCACCATCTGCGGCTAAGATTTCATATTCGCCTCGTGACCGTTATGAAAGGGGATTCGATGAGAGCGTTCCTCCGCCGCGTCGCCGCACTGAGCGCCGACGACCTGGCCCGCATTGTCGAGCTCCAGCTCGCCGCCCAGCGCGGCGGTCGCCGTCAGCTCGAGAAAGCGGCCCGCGTCAAGGTCTCCCGGCTCGACGCCGAACACGACCGCGTCGCCACCATCGATGCGGCCTTCCTCGACACCGCCCGTGCGGTCGGCTATGTCGGGATGCGCCAGGTCGCGCAGTCTGCCGTCCGCTGGGCGGGCCTCGCCGAGGTCTACCGCGAACAGCTCACGACCGAGGAGGTCAAGGCGCTCCAATCGGTTTTCGTCGCCGCCACGACCGCCCCGCGCGTCCCCGCCTGAGGCCGCCCGCCCGCGGCATCCACGACGCCGGGGGCGTTTAGGGTGAAATCTTTCGTGTGTCAATCCCCCGAGAGCGGAGGGGCAGCCGTGCTCTGCGTGAGGCACTATGGACAGCATGGGAAAACTCGTCTACGGCACGGGTCAGGAGTATGATCTGGATGACCGAGTGCTGAGCCACATCAAGCTCGCGGTCGTCGCCAAGCTTCGCCGCCACGAGAGCTTCCTCCTCAACTGGGATGTGCCGGTCGAGCAGGGGTCCGGGCGCGTGTCGCTCTGGATCAGCCGCGAGGTCCCGCTCTCGTTCCAGTTCACCGGCAGCCGTCCGCCGTCGATCAACCCGCAGTGGCTGGAAGCCCTCATGCACACCTCGCAGCACACGGGCGGCATGGTGGTGATGGCGGAGGACGAGCTCAGCGTGTACCTGCCCGTCTGAGCGGGTGGCCACACCGGCTGAGACGCAGGTGTTCCGCCGGCGGCCGTCGATCTCTCCGGCGCCCATCCAGCACCGGTGGGCTAAGCGCGTGGAGCCCTCGACGCCTTGATCGCGGCGAACCACTGGTTCGACGAAGGCAGCCACATCAGGATGGCCGCCACGACCGCCGCGGCGACGAGGAGGAATCCGAGGCCGAACGCCGAGCCGAGGTTCAGCAGCGAGAGCACGGTGAGGATCGTCAAGACGATGCGGGCGCCGTTGCCTCCGCGACGAATGAGGAACGCGAACAGCGCGAACAGGGCGGTCGCGACGATCATCGTGACGACGATCGTCACGATGCCGATCGTCACGGCGGTGTCCGCGAGCTGATCGAGGTCCTGGCCCTGGAGGGAGGCGCCGCCCTGGCGCTGCAATTGGTCGATGACCACCGCTCGGCTGCCCGCGGCGGCGGCGATGCCGACCGATGCCGACGACGATGCTCAGCGCGGCGGTCGCGATATACAAGCCAGAAAGACGCGGTGACAGTCGTCGGGGCGGCGGTCGGTCGCTCGACCGGAGCGGTGGGTGTGCCGCTGTACGCGGGGAATGCGGCTGGTGCCGGCGGCGCGGCCGGGAACGCGCCGCCGGGGGCGGGTGGTGCCGGCGGGACGGGGGCCGCTGGGGCCGCGGGAACGGTGGGCTCCGCCGCCCGGAAGCCGTTCGGCTGGTCGCCGGTGTGCTGCTGCGGCGTGCGCTCGTCTTCTGGTGTGCTCATCTTGGGCAATCTACCGGGCATCCGCATCGCTCGCCAGCCGAGGACGGCCAGGCCGCATCCCCGCTGCGTTCTCGGCCGGCGCCGGTTCAGGGGAGGGAGTCGAAGTCGAACCAGAAAGCGTCGTCGTCCCTGTCGCTGGCGTCGGGGGCCGAGTTCTGGGGGATGGTCGCCGTCTCGATCCGGACACGCGTATGGCCGGTCACGAAGACCTCGCTCGGCGGGCGGCTCGACTGCGTGATCGCCACGAATGCACCGGCGGCACGGCTGGCTTCCACGATCCGGTGTTTGAGTTCCTCGACCGGCTCGGGATCGACGAAGGTGAACCTCAGATCGTCGATGTAAACATGGAACACCTTCATGTCCTCTCCCGGCCCCTCTCCTTTTCCCCGCCGATAGTACGCGGCCACGAGGGCGCCGCCAGTGTGCTTCTGCCTCGCCCGTCTCACCACTCAGCCATACGGTCATGTCCGCGCTGCGTCAAGGTCTCCGGGAGGGGGTTGCATTCGTGTCCGCGGAGTGTTCAGTCGGGATATGAGCGACTTCCCCCGAACCCTCAGCGCGCTGGCGCTGGTCTGCACTCTCAAACCGTCCCCGGCGGAGTCGAGCTAGTCAGCTGCTCGCCAAACAACTGCTCGATGCCCTGTCGGAGCACGGGGTGACCGGCACCGCTGTGCGGATGGTGGACTACGACATCCGGCCCGGAGTCGAACTCGATCAGGGCGATGGCGACGAGTGGCCGCACCTCCGTGAGCAGATCATTGCGTCCGACATCGTCGTGCTCGTCAGTCCGACGTGGATGGGGCACCTCACCTCCGTCGCGCAGCGGGCTCTCGAGCGGCTGGACGCCGAACTCTCCCAGACCGGCGACGGCGGCCGGCCGCTGATCGAGGGCAAGGTCGCGATCGCCGGGGTGGTGGGGAACGAGGACGGCGCGCACGCGATCGTGGCCGACGTGTTCCAGGGACTCAACGAGTGGGGTTCAGCATTCCGTCGCAGGGCTGCACGTACTGGAACGGAGAGGCGATGCAGACGGTCGACTACAAAGACTTCGACGAGACCCCAGAGGCGGTCGCCTCGGCCACGGCGACAGCGGCGCGGAACGCCGCGCACCTGGCGAGGCTGCTGCGCGAGCGGCCCTACAGCGCCGACTAGCCTGGCGGGATGGCCGATGCTCTTGCGCTGCTGATGTCGTCCGGAGGCGGCCGCCCTTTCTCACCGCCCGTCGCGGGTCTACCATGAGCGCCACGATCAACGACCTCCCGATCGGATCGGTCCGGCCGACCGCGGCCGACCGGGTGCGGCAGAGCGCGGTCGTCGCGGCTGCCGTCGTCGCTCTGATCGGTGCGTTCGCGGGGTCGGGTTTCGCCGGGGGCCGTCCCATCCCGGAGGCGGTGGGCGGCGCGCTCGGACCGGATGCCACCCTTGTCGCACCCGCCGGTCCCGCTTTCGCCATCTGGAGCGTCATCTATGCCGGCCTCGCCGCCTTTGCGATCTGGCAGGCGCTTCCCTCGCAGGCGTCCCGGCGCCGCCGGCTGGTGGATGACGGCGTCCATGCTCCTCACAGCGGCCTGGATTCTCTCGGTCCAGGCCAGGCTGCTCGCCCTGAGCGTCCTGGTCATCGCCGCCCTGCTCGTGGCGCTGATCGTCGCCTTCGTGCGGCTCCGGCGCGACCCGGCCGGCACGATGGCCGACGCGATCCTCTTCGACGGCACGACGGGTCTCTTCCTTGGCTGGGTCATGGTCGCAACTGTCGCGAACATCGCCGCCGCGCTCGCTGCTTCCGGCTTCGCCGGGTGGGGCATCGACCGAGAGGTCTGGGGAATGGCCGTGCTCGGCGTCGTCGCGGTCATCGGCTCGGCTCTCGCCGTCGGGGATCGCGGCCGGTTCGCTCCCGCTGCCGCTTCGGCGTGGGGGCTCTCCTGGATCGGGTTGTCACGGCTGGCGGGCTCGCTGCCGAGCGTCCCGGTCGCTGTCGCCGCCTTCGCTGCCGCGGGCCTCATCGTTCTGGTCGCTGTCGTCGTGCGTGTCGTGTCGTGCGCGGCTGAAGCGGACGCAGCCGGGGCACGGCCGGGAAGCTGAGCGGCGACTGTGCGTGTCGCGACGACGAGCCAAGCGGCGAGCAGAAGCACGAGGAAGCCGGCCGCGAGAGCGGTGAGCGCGGGCGAGCCGGTGACGATCGCGAGCCCGGCGGCGCCGGTCGCACAGGTGCCCACCGGAAAGGTGAACGACCACCAGGTCAGCGCGAACGGCATCCCCTGGCGAGCGGTGCTGAGGGTGATCGCCGCCGCGATCGCGAGCCATAGCAGCGCGAAGCCGAGGATCGGCGTGCCCACGAGCACCGCGTCCGAGCGCAGCGAGGGGCTTCCGCTCTCGCGGGCCAGCAGGGTGAGCGCGGTCACCGACTGGCCGAGCGGTCCGAGCACGATCCACAGTGTGGGGACCATCGTGGACGCCCCGATTTTGTGGCGGGTGAGCCGTGTCCAGAGCTGGGCGACGATGAAGAACGACGCGAGGAGGCTCATGCCGAACATTCCCAGGCACGCGAGCAGCATCGTGTGCTGCCCGGCGCCGTCCAGGTGGGGGAGGAGCAGGGCGCCGGTGGCGGCGGAGACCATCGGCAGGACGACGGGCATGAGCCAGCCTCCGAAAGCCGCATCGTCCGCCAACTCGAGCCGGGTGAAGACGAGGTACGGGATGGCGGCGGCCGCGAACAGCCCGAGAACGGTGCCGGCCGTCCAGAGCACCGCATCCACCGCGAGCGCCGCCCGGTCCCCGATGAGGTCGTGGCCGACCAGCAGCGCTCCGGCGCCCACGGTCAGCATGGCCATCGGCGGCGCGCCGTAGAAGTGTGCCATGACCGGGTGACGATGATGACCGCGTGCCGCCTCGGGATGCCGCAGCCAGTGCAGGGCGGTCGCCGCGAGCAGGAAGACGAGCAGGACGGCGGCGAGCAGCCAGAACACGAGGACTGCCGCGCGCATCCCGGGCAGTTGCCCCGGGAAGCCCGCCAGCGCGTTCGCGACGATCCCGGTGCCCATCACGGCGGCGAACCAGTTGGGGGTGACGGCCTCGAAGCGGAAACGGTTCATGCTCCCCACACTGCGCCAGGGGAGAGGGGCGGCGGTAGTCTCGGTTCGTGACAGGGACACAACCACAGCTTGGAGCCGGCGTGGACATCGCGGCCCTCCGGATGCTGTGCGCTGTCGCCGAACGCGGCTCGCTCTCGGCCGCCGGGGCGGTGCTCGGGGTGACGCAGGGCGGTCTCCGCCCGCATGCGCCGCTTGGAGGATGCCCTCGGACTCGCGCTCCTGGAACGCTCGCCGGCCGGGACGCGGCTGACCGCTGCCGGGCAGGTCGTGGCCGGCTGGGCGGCGGAGGTGATGGCCGCCGCCGGTCGCCTCGTGGAAGGCGCAGCGGCGCTGCGCGGCGACGAGGCGGGCGCGGTGTCCGTCGCGGCGAGCCTCACCGTCGCGGAGTACCTGCTTCCGCGCTGGCTGACGCGGCTGCGTTCCGTCGCCCCCGAGGCCCGGGTGGCGGTCGCCGCCGTCAACAGCGCGGCGGTGCTGGCCGGGGTCGCACGCGGCGAGTATCCCCTCGGCTTCGTGGAGACGCCGGACTCCGCCCCCGGACTCCGCACCAGCCGGATCGCCCGCGACGAGCTGATCGTGGTCGTCGCGCCCGGCCATCCGTGGGCGCGCGCAGCCGGTCTCGACGCCGCGGCCCTCGCCGCCGTGCCGCTGGTCGCCCGGGAACGGGGGTCCGGCACGCGCCTCGCCGCCGAGCGGGCGCTCGCCGGCGCCGGGCTGCGCCCGGCCGAACCCGTGGCCGAGCTGCCGACCACCGCCGGCATCCGCACCGCGGTCGCGTCCGGTCTCGCGCCGGCGCTGCTCAGCATCCTGACAGTGCGCGACGACCTCGCCGCCGGACGGCTGGTGCGCGTGCCGCTGACGGATCTGCGCATCGTCCGCGAACTGCGCGCGGTCTGGCGGCCGGACACGGATCTCCCCGCGGCGCTCAGGACGCTCTTGCGGGTGGCCCGGGCCGATCGCTAGGCCGATATCGGTTTGAGACCCGGATGACCGTCAGATTCTGATCCACCCGGTGGCCAGCGCCACCACCGCCGTCACCGCCAGGAGCACTGCGGCCACGCACAGGGCGGCTTCGTGCGGACGGAACACCCGCAGCCCGCGCTCGCGGCGGGCGAGAGCGAAAAGCAGCGTCCCCGGCGCATAGATCACGAAAGTCATGAGCAGATACTGCGGCCCGGCGGCCACGATGAGGAAGAGGGTGTACGCGGTCGCGATCACCGCGACCGCCAGCCCGCGCCGGCTGCGCCCGCCGGGATCGTCGCCGGCCGGCGTCTCAAGTTTCAGCGCGTACGCGGCGGTGAGCACATAGGGGATGAGCGCGAGCGAACTGCACAGGCTCAGGGCGAACGTGAACGCATTCTCCGCGAACAGCGTCACCACCAGCAGCGTCTGCACCAGCAGGCTCGTCAGCAGCAATGACGCGACCGGGACGCCACGGGCGGAGGTGCGGGCGAGGAACCGAGGCGCGTCATCGTTGCGCGCCGCACTGAACAGCACTTCGGAGGCCATCAGCGTCCAGGAGAGGTACGCGCCGAGCACCGACACGATCAGCCCGGCGCTGATGAAGGCGTAGCCCCACGGCCCCACGACGACGGCCAGCACGCTCGCGACCGACGGCTGCCTCATCCCGCCGATCTCCGCGCGCGGGGCGACCCCGAACGAGAGGATGGTGATCATCGCGAACAGGCAGAGCACCCCGAGGAAGCCGATGAGCGTGGCCCGGCCGACATCCTTTCGCGAGCGGGCGTAGCGCGAGTAGACCGAGGCTCCTTCGACCCCGAGGAACACGAAGACCGTCAGCAGCAGCGTCTGCTGGATCTGGCCGCCGAGGGAGCCGAGGCCGGGCGCTTCGCCGCCCCAGAGGTTCTGCGCGAACATCTGCCAGGAGAAGCCGACGGTCGCGACCAGGACGAGGAAGACCTCCAGCGGCAGGACTTTCGCGACGGCGACGATCGTGTTGATCCAGGCCGCTTGCGGGACGCCGCGCCGGATCAGGAAGGAGAACAGCCAGACGAGGCCGCTGGAGACGAGCACCGCGACCACGGTGTTCCCACCGCCGAACGCGGGGAAGAGCGCCCCGAGCGTGGACCCGATGAGGACGAGGTAGGTCACGTTGCCCGCGCATCCGCTCGCCCAGTAGCCGAACGCGGAGAAGAAGCCGACGTAGTCGCCGAACCCGGCCTTGGCGTAGGCATAGATTCCGGAGTCGAGTTCGGGGCGGCGGACGGCGAGGCGCTGGAACACCAAGACGAGTGTCAGCATACCGGTGCCGGCCAGCGTCCATGCGACGGCCTCTCCGATCGCACCGGTGGCGCCCGCGAAGGTGCCGGGCAGCGAGAAGACGCCCGCGCCGACCATCGAGCCGACGACCATCCCGGCGAGCACGAGCACCGGCAGTTTCCTGGTCTGTTGCACTGGTCGATCTTACATTTCTCTCCCAGGGCGCGGTGAGCCGGGACGCCTATGCTGTCCCGGTGCCCCTGTCCCGTCGAGCGCGTTCCTCCGCTGCCGTCGCCCTCGCTGCGTACGCGCTCTTCGTGGCCCTGGTCGCGTTCTGGCCGATCCCGGTGGATCGCCCACTCCAGCAGCCGCTGTTCCGGTTGCTCGGGGCGTTCTCCGGGATCGGCATCCGCCCGATCGACGCATACACCGTCCTCGAGAGCGCGGGCAATGTGCTCTTCTTCGTTCCCCCTGGGCTGCTCTTCGTCCTGATCGTCGGCCGTCGGCGCTGGTGGCTGGCCCCGCTCGTCGGCTTCGCCGCGAGCGCGGTCATCGAGGCCGGGCAGTTCGCCTTCCTGCCGGAGCGGTTCGCTTCGCTGATGGATGTGGCCGCGAACACCACCGGCGCTCTGCTGGGGGCTGCGCTGGGGGTCGTCGTCTGCGCTCGCCGGGAGAGGCGCGGAGCGCTCGCCGAGGCCGGCTCTCGCGTTCTGCTGCTGGAGGCGTTCGGACGGGGGCACGACCGCGGCTCCTCGCACGGCGCCACGCGGATCTTCCGCCACGGTTACGCCGAAGCCGACTACGTCGGGATGACCGTGGCCGCGCGAGACGGGTGGCGGAAGCTGGAACGCGCGAGCGGACGCGCCCTGTTGGAGGAGACCGGCGCGGTCGATCACGGCGACCCGGCGGCTCTGGACCGCATCCAGGACGCGATGGCCGCGGCCGGGATCGGGACCGAGCGGCTCGACGGGACGGAAGCGCACCGCCGGTGGCCGGGGCTGCTCTTCGAGGAGGACGTGCTCTTCCACGCTGACGGTGGCCGGCTGCATGCCGACGCTGCGATCGAGGCGCTGCTGGATGCGGCGGCCGTCGCGGGGGCCGAGCTGAGGTTCGGCGCGCCGGTCGCGCAGGTGCGGCCGGTCGGCAGCGGCGCGGTCTCCGTGCTCGTCGGCCACGACGTGCTGCGGGCATCCTGTCTGGTCCGTCGCGGCGGGTTCGTGGACGCCGAAGCTCGTCGGCGGCTGGCTCGCGGAGCGCGGCCGCCCGCTGCCGGAGGTGCGCGTGACGGAGGAGCAGCCGGCCCATTTCCCGCTTGTCCTGGGCCCGGTCTCGGACGAGAGCGTCTGGCCGAGCTTCGTGCATCATCCCGTCTCGGCCGGCCGGGACGTCTACGGTCTGCTGACGCCCGGAGAGGGAGTGAAGGTCGGCATCCACGGCAACGGTCCGGCCGTCGACCCGGAAGCGCGTGACCCGCGCCCCGATCCGCTCCGGCTGGCCGCTCTGCGCGAGTATGTCGCGGAATGGGTGCCCGGTGCGGATGCGGACCGTCCCGCGGTGGTCAGCTGCCTCTACGACAACGCGCCGGATGATGCGTTCGTGCTCGACCGGGTCGGGCAGGTCACCGTCGCGACCGGATTCTCCGGGCACGGCTTCAAGTTCGCGCCGGAGCTGGGCGGGATGCTCGCGCGGCTCGCCCTCGACGGCGCTCCGCCACCCGAGCGGTTCCGCCTCGCAGCGAGCAGCTAGCCACCCACCCCCACCCCGCCCCACCCGAAAGGGAGGAGTTTTCGGCCCTCGCCGCTCGAGACTCCTCCTTTTCTTGCGTTTTGTCCGGATCTGAGATGTATCTCCTCCTTTTCCTGCCGCGCAGGAAACGGAGGACTTGTGGAGCCGAGGTGCGGCGTGTCGCAAGGAAAGGAGGAGATATGGGGATGGTGGGGCAGAATCTCCTCCCTTCCAGTGGGGCTGGATGGGGTGGGAGAGGAGGGGGTGGGAGATGGGGGAGGGGAGGAGGGGGATGGGGTGGGTGGAGGGGGTCAGGCGCCTGCGGGTGGGTCCGCCGCCAGCGCCACCCGCTCGGCCAGGTAGGTGTGCGCGTCCACCGGCTCGCCCGCTGCGCTCCAGCGCACTAGCAGCCGTCCGTCGCGGAGCAGAAGCGGTCCGGTGGCGTCCCGCAGCGCCCCGGCCGTCAGATCGATCGGGACGCTGTCGAAGTTGACCGTCTCACCGTCCCGGACATGTCCGCGTCCGGCCGCCGCGCGGAAGGCGCGCCGGGTCTCTGCGGAGACGGAGACGTACTGCGTGCGCCCCGGAGGCGTCGCGCGGATGAGCCGGCCCGTCGCGTGCAGCCCGGCCTCGGCGTCCAGCAGCAGCACCCCGAGCCGCCACACCCGTCCGACCGGACGCAGCACCGGTTCGAGGGGGACGCCGAGCTTGCGCCGCCGCGTGGGACGTACACCGCGAGCGCTTCATCCCGGGCGCCCGCCTCTGTCAGCGTGCGGACAGCGGTCACCAGCTCTGTGCGCAGAGCGATCACCGCCTCCTCGCCGAGCGCGTCGTCCATCCTGCGAGCCTAGCTTTGTCGTGCCCGCGGGCCCCCGGGTGCGAACCCCCCGAAGGGGGTGTTACATGGGGGCATGAAGACCTTCACGCTGCCGAACACCGCGATCGATGCCTCGAACGTTATCCTCGGCCTCATGCGGATCAGCCCGCTCTCCGCCCAGGAGATCCGCGCGCTCGTCGGAGCCGCCCGGGATGCCGGGATCACCATGTTCGACCACGCCGACATCTACGGCGACGAGCGTCACGGCGCGGAGCGGCGTTTCGGCGACGCGGGGGCGATCCCCGCCGCCGAACGCGACCGGGTCGTCATCCAGTCCAAGGTGGGCATCCGGGACGGCTTCTTCGACTTCTCGCGCGAGCACATCCTGACGACCGTCGACGAATCGCTCGCGGCCCTGAACACCGACTACCTCGACATCCTGCTGCTGCACCGGCCCGACACGCTCGTCGAGCCGGAGGAGGTCGCGGCGGCGTTCGACCGGCTGGAGGAGTCCGGCAAGGTGCGGTCGTTCGGCGTCTCCAACCACACGCCCGGCCAGGTGGAACTGCTGAAGCGCTGGGTCCGGCAGCCGCTGGCGGTGAACCAGGTGCAGCTGAGCATCACGCACGCGCCGATCCTCGCGCAGGGCGTCGCCGCCAATATGGCCGGCCTCGATCAGTCCGTCGACCGCGACAAAGGCATCCTCGACTACGCCCGGCTGAACGACATCACACTGCAAGCGTGGTCGCCGTTCCAGAAGGGCTTCTTCGACGGCGTCTTCCTGGGCGACCGCGAGCACTACGCCGAGCTGAACGACGCGCTGGACGAACTGGCTGCCCGGTACGGCGTCACCCCGGCCGGTGTCGCCGTCGCCTGGATCACCCGTCACCCCGCCCGGATACAGGTCGTGCTCGGCACCACCGACGCCGGACGTGTCGCTGAGTCGGCGGCCGGCTCCGACCTCCCGCTGACACGCGAAGAGTGGTATCGCCTGTTCCGGGCCGCCGGTCACACCCTCCCCTAGGTGTGCTGCTCAGGGACGTTGGTTGAGGTGTGACGCGATAGATGGGTGAGGACCTCCCGGTCGAGAGTGGGGCTGTCTAGTTTCCCTGCACTCGATGACTTAGGAGGTCCTCGTGACCCACGCTAATGCTGCTTTGACTCCTCGCGAATGCCTCCGCCTGGCCCGCCAAGTCGTCGACGACGGCTGGTCCGTTGCTGCGGCGGCGACCTACTTCCGAGTGTCCTGACGCACCGCGGACCGATGGGCTCGTCGTTACGTGGAGATGGGCGAGGCGGGAATGCTGGACCGTTCGTCACGGCCGCATCACAGCCCGAACAAGACCCCGCGAAGACTGGTCCGCAAGGTCGTGCATCTGCGGTGGAAGAAGCGGCTGGGACCAGTCGGTATCGGCGCCCAGCTCGGCATGCCCGCCTCGACCGTTCACACGGTCCTCTCCCGGTGCCGGATCAATCGGCCCAGCCACGTCGACGTCCGCACCGGCGAACCCGCCCGCCGCTACGAGCACGAGCATCCCGGATCGATGATCCACGTCGACATCAAGAAACTCGGCAACATCCCCGACGGTGGCGGCTGGCGCTACGTCGGACGTCTCCAGGGAGAGCGGAACAAGGCCATCACCGCGAAGCGGACCGGGAAACACGGGATCACCGGCGACATGATCACCGGCACAGCGTTCGTTCATACCGTCATCGACGATCACTCCCGTGTCGCTTACGCCGAGATCCACGACGACGAAACCGCCGCCACTGCAATCGCTGTTCTGCGTCGAGCGGTCGGCTGGTTCGCCAGCCGTGGCGTCACCGTCGAACAGGTGCTCTCCGACAACGGCTCCGCATACCGCTCATACGCCTGGCGCGACGCTTGCGCCGAGCTCAGCATCCAACCGAAACGCACCCGGCCCTACCATCCGCAGACGAACGGCAAGATCGAACGCTTCCACCGCACCCTCGCCGACGGCTGGGCATACGCCCGGCACTACAACTCCGAATCAGCCCGCCGCAACGCACTCCCGGCCTGGCTGCACTCCTACAATCACCACAGGCCCCACACCGCCATCGGCAGCCAGCCACCCATCAGCAGATTGACCAACGTCCCTGAGAAACACACCTACTACGGGATGCCGATCGCCCTCGAGATCGACGGCGAGGAGATCGAGCCCGTCGGCTTCGGCTACAACAAGCAGATCGTGACCGGTTTGCTCCGTCAGAAGTTGGGCTACGACGGCGTCGTGGTCACCGACTGGGAACTCGTCAACGACAACCATGTCGGCGACCAGGCGCTCCCGGCCCGCGCCTGGGGCGTGGAGGAGCTGAACCCCGAAGAGCGCATGCTCCGCATCCTCGACGCGGGCGCCGACCAGTTCGGCGGAGAGGAGTGCGTGGACCTGCTTCTCGCCCTCGTGCGCGACGGCCGCGTCAGCGAGGCGCGGATCGACGAGTCCGCGCGCCGCCTGCTGCTCGTGAAATTCCAGCTCGGGCTCTTCGGCGACCCGTTCGTGGACGAAGAAGCCGCCTTCGCCCTGGTCGGGAACGAGGCGTTCCGTGCCGCGGGCCACCGGGCGCAGGCCGAGTCGGTGACGCTGCTCCAGGTGGCGGAGGGGGCTCTGCCGCTGGCCCCCGCCACACGGATCTACGCGGACGGCTGCTCCCTCCCGGACGCGGTCGCCACGCCGGAGGAGGCCGAGGTCGCCGTCGTGCGCGTGAACGCTCCGTGGGAGCACCGCGATGACCTGTTCCTTGAGGCGTGGTTCCACCAGGGGTCGCTCGATTTCCCGCCGGCCGAGGTGGAGCGCATCCGGGCGCTCGCTGCGCGTGTCCCGGTCGTCCTGGTCGTCAACCTGGACCGCGCGGCCATTCTGACGCCGTTCGTCGACATGCCCGGTGTGGTCGCACTGGTCGGCGTCTTCGGGACCAGCGACGCGGCGCTCCGGGACGCGCTCTCCGGCCGCATTCCGCCGCGGGGCAGACTCCCGCTCGAACTGCCGTCCTCGATGGCGGCGGTGGAGGAGCACGCACCCGACGCCGTGGGCGGATCGCGCGACGCGCTGTTCCCGATCGGGCACGGTCTGACGCTCTGACGAGGGGAGGATGGAGTGGACGGCGGTTCCGGCAGCGGGGTGCCGATGCCGGAGCCGACGAGGCCGGTGTTCGAGTTCGAGCTGGCGCTGGAACGGGCCGCGGTCGTTGCAGCTCCCAGAACTTCTCTGGTGGTGCAACGACCGCGAGAATCCCAGAATCGCTCCGGGCCGTTATGGTTGGTGTTCGACGGCAGGAAGAGGGTTTCAGTAGCTCAGAGTTATGGAGTCAGGGCTGGGGAACGTGACCTTGTAGCCGCATTGTGGCGAGACCGGGGTGTGTATCTCGGTCTCCCACGTTGGGGACACTGGTTCGTTAGCGATGTTGGTGAAACTGGTATTCGAAAATGTCAAATCGGTGCCGGGGAAATGAGAACAACGGGACACGCCGTAGGGCTCGAGCACTCCGCCGAATGTCCAGTTCATCGGGTATCCCCCGGAGGTGGTGGTGAGAGTGGCGGACTTTTTCGATCGCTGGTCGGTGACGGTGATCGTCCAGCTCGAGCACACGCCCGTGGATGGGTCGCAGCCCTGCCCGGACACGTCGCCGGTCACGGTGGTTCCGGTGATCAGGATGTTATCGCTGCCGTACACATTGCCGACGATGCAGCAGTTCCGGCTTGACGCGTACCATCCGTTGATGTTGCCGGAACCTGTCCAGGCAAGCACTGGCTGCATGATCGTGGCGGGTCCTTCTAGGTTCTGAAAGCCTGGGAAGAAGTAGACGTATTGCCTGCCGGGCTTCTTCGGGCCACGTGGAACATTCCACTCCTCGTGCAAAGAGCTCATCGGCCCCGTCGTGGCGTCTTGCGCATCCTCCAGCCATCCGTTGATTGTGGGCCGCTTCGGTCTGGACTGCGTGGTCGTTTGAGGCGAGAGGGCAGTGCCCGCCGGGCTGTAGTGGTTGTGCGTGCAGGCGCTGACGTGCGGTGCGGTGGAAATCTGCTGGGGAGTCACCGTGTCGACCACGCCCGTCGATAAAGGGGCGGCGGGGGCGCCCATGCCGCGGGGTTGGCGAGGCGCCGTTGTGCGGCTGACATCGTGACGATGGCCTCGGTGCCGCGGTCCGGCATGAGAAGCTGGTTCGCGGCGAGACGATAGACGCAACTCGGTGCGAAGAATCCGTCGGGAGTGGCGATGTAGTCAGCCGGCACGTTCGCTGGCCGCGTCGCGACCGCGACCTTGCCGCCGGGCGGAGACGATGGAGCGGCAAGCGCCCCGGCGACGGGCGTAAGAGCGAGAACCACCCCGGCTGCGACGACGCTGAAGAGGCGACGACAGGGGAACGCCTTCTTCGGAGGTTTCGTCATCATGGCAAACCCACCTCGAATCTTGTTTAGGATAACTTCTGTGCGCAGTATTGGGTTGCGGTACGCTTTACTGGATCAAAGCGTGCCTGTCAAGCCCCGGTCCGCGCTGACGCGGCGGTCGTGGGAAAGAAGCACGCCAGAGAGGTGGTGATCATCGAGCATCCCCATCCCCACCTCCCCGCATGCCACAGCCCCACCTCAGCCTCGACCCGTGAACGCGGAGGCAGCTAGGGAGGGCCGGGTCCGCGGAGCCAGCGGTCAGGACAGCTTCGGCGGCCCGATCAGCAGCAGCGCCACCATGATCGCCACGGCGAGGGCCGCCAGGGTTCCGGCCAGCACCGGGACGTGCGTCAGCATCCACCGGAACAGCCGGCCGAACCTCGTGTGGTCGCGAGGGTCTTCGGTGGCTGTCGTGCGCCAGCCCCCGTCCAGCCGCCCGAGCGGTCCGCCCAGAGGTCGAACGGCACGGTCGCGTACGGGACGATCGCGGTGACGACAGCGAGCACGATGAGCGGCAGGCGCCAGCGCTGGTTGACGTTGACGAGGGTGGCCACGATGGCGTACGAGAGGAACACGAAACCGTGGAGGGAACCGGCCACGACGACCGGCCAATCCCCGACTTTGACGGCGTATTTCAGCAGCATTCCCGCGAGGAGGAGCGTCCAGGTGGCGGCTTCCGCGATGGCGAGCGTTCGATAGAGGAGGCGAGGTGGCATGTTTCCAGCATCGCCGGAGCCGCGGCGGCGCGCATCACCCGAAAGTTGGAAGGCGCTGCGCGCGCGTCGGCGCTGTCGGCGGCTCCGCGAGCCGCACCCAGGTGACTGTCCCGTGCGCGTACACGGTCAGTGGCCGGTCGAGCCGCTGGGCGGCCTCTCGTGCGGCTGAGCGCCATTCGAGGGGCGAGATGTCGATGTCCTCCGCGCGCACCGTGACCGGGCCGGTCTGCAACTGCTGCATGAGGGTGCGGATGAGTGTCCTGCGTCCCGCCGTGTCGTCCATGCCCTCAGTCAACGCCGCCCGGAAGAGCGCCGCTAGTCCCTTCGCCCGAAGGGCGGCCATGGCTCCCGGCTACACTTCCACCAGCGTCGAGCGGACGACCGAGGTGAAGAAGGCGAGTCCGTCCGTGCCGGAGCGCATCGCCTGGGCGGTGTCCGGTCCGAAGCCCAGCTCGACCGCGTGCTCGGGGTGGGGCATGAGCCCGACGACGTTGCCGCGATCGTTGCGGACGCCGGCGATGTCGTTGAGGGAGCCGTTGGGGTTGACGCCCCGGTAGCGGAAGACCACCATCCCTTCGCCCTCGAGCCGTTTCAGCTCCTCGGCGGAGGCGATGAAGCCGCCCTCGCCGTTCTTGAGCGGGATGACGATCTCCTGGCCGCGCTCGAAGCCGCCCGTCCAGGGGGTGTCCGTGTTCTCGACGGTCAGCGACTGGTCGCGGCGGATGAAGTTCCCGTGGTCGTTGCGGATGAGACCGCCGGCCACGAGATGGGCCTCGGCGAGCATCTGGAAGCCGTTGCAGACGCCGAGGACCGGCATCCCCTTGCCCGCGGCCTCCAGGACCTCGGTCATGATCGGCGACAGGCTCGCGATGGCTCCACAGCGCAGATAGTCGCCGTAGCTGAACCCGCCCGGCAGCATCAGGGCGTCGACCCTCTGCAGATCGTGGTCGCCGTGCCAGAGGGCGACCGGCTCGGCGCCGGCGAGACGGACGGCGCGCAGCGCGTCGCGGGCGTCGAGCGAGCCGGGGAAGGTGATGACGCCGATGCGCATCAGGCGTCCTCGTGCGGATAGTGGATGCCCACTACGTCCTCGATCACGGAGTTGGAGAGGATGTCGTTCGCGATCTCCTCGACCGCGGCGCGCGTGGCGTCGTCGATCGGGCCGTCCACGGTCAGCTCGAAGCGTTTGCCGACGCGGACCGAGGAGAACGCTCCCTTCCCGGTGCGGGTGAGCGCCGCGGCGACGGCTTTCCCCTGCGGGTCGAGCAGTTCGGCCTTGGGCATGACTTCAACAACGATCGTCGACAAAGGGTGATCTCCGCTCACTCGCGCATGGGGACGCACCGATTCTACCGTGGGGCCGGAGCTGGTCGGACCGGCCCCCGCCGGCCCCGCCCGCACTCCTGCGGCGGTCGCCCGCCGTTCACCTTCCGGTTACCCGGGCTTCCCGCCGCTGTCGTCCCCGTCCCCTACCGTGGTGCGCATGGCTGAGAACGCGCGCGCTGTCGAGGGGCGGGGCTTGACGAATCCGTGCGCCGACGGTCCCCGGGGCCGTCGGCGGTGGCGGGAGCGGCCCCTCCCCGGACAGCGTGGCGCGCGTCGCGGCGTGGAACGAGGTGTTCGCGTTCGTCCTCGCGATCGGGCGACGGCCTTCCCCGTGGAGGTCGTCGCCGTCTGGATGCGGAAGGCGACGCGCTGAGGCGCGGAAGGAGTCGGCATGGGAAGGCACTACGATCTGGCGGTGGTCGGCGGGGGCGTCGTCGGCCTGGGGCACGCCGTGGCGGCGCTCCGGCGCGGGCTGACGGTCGCCGTCATCGAGCGGGCGCGGGGTGTGAACGGCGCTTCGATCCGCAACTTCGGGCACCTGTGCGTCACCCCGCAGGAGGGCGAGGCGCGCACCTATGCCGAGCTCGCGCGGGAGCTGTGGCTGATGCTCGCCCCGGAGGCCGGGTTCTGGCTGCGCGAGTCCGGGACGGTCGTCGTCGCCCAGGCGGCGGACGAGCTCGCCGTGCTCGAGGAGTTCCGCGACCGCCGCGGAGTCCAGGATGTGCGGCTGCTGACGCCCGCGGAGGTGCGCGAGCGCGTCCCGGCTGGCGGCGGTGTCGTCGGCGGCGCGCTGCTGCCCGCCGATCTGCAGGTGGACCCGCGCGAGGCCGCGCCGGCGATCGCCCGCTGGCTGGACGCGCACGGCGTCGACTTCTTCTGGCAGACCACCGTGACCGGCGTGGAGACCGGGCGCGTGTACACCTCGCGCGGGCGGGTCTCCGCCGATGCGGTCGTCGTCGCTGTGAACCACGATGTCGATCAGCTGTTCCCCGGCATCGCGGAGGCACACGGCATCCTGCGCTGCGGTCTCGACATGATGCTCGTGGACGCCGACCTCGACCGGCCGCTCTCCGCGCCGGTGCTGACGGGCTGGTCGCTGCTGCGGTACGGCGGGTTCGCGGCGACCCCGAGCGCACCGGTGGTGCGCGAGCGGCTGGCTGAGGCGCATCCCGAGCTGGCGGCGCTGGATGTGAACCAGATGTACACCCAGCGCCCGGACGATTCGCTGATCGTCGGCGACACGCATTACCGCGACGCGGATGTGCCGCCCTTCCAGTCCGAACCGGCGTTCGAACTGCTGCTGGAACAGACCCGCGCGCTGTTCGGCGTCGAGCGCCTGCGGGTGCGCGAGCGCTGGCAGGGCGTCTACGCCTCCGCGCCGGACGATTTCCTGGTCGCCTCGCCCGCTCCATCCGTCCGAGTGGTCTCGGTGACCACGGGCATCGGGATGACGACCGGCCTCGGCCTCGCCGATCGGGTCGTGGACGACCTCTTCTCCTCCGTTCCGCGGGTCCCGGTCCCGGCGGCCCCGCTCCGCTAGCCGGCACTCCCCGCACAGAAAGGCCACACCATGACCCCTGACGGTCTCATCACCAGCGAGTTCGACGATGCCGCGACCATCGACGACGAAACCGACGACCTCGATGTCGACGACCTCCAGCTCGTCGTGCTCGACCTGGCCGGGACGACGGTCGTCGACGGCGCGCTGGTGGAGCGGGCCTTCGAGCGCGCCGCCGAAGCCGCGGGCATCGCCGGGTCTGCCGCCGACTCCGCCCGCGCCCGTGCCTTCGTCCGCGAGACGATGGGGCAGCCGACGATCTCCGTCTTCCGCGTGCTCACCGTCGACGAGTACCAGGCGCAGCACGCGAACGCCGTGTTCGGGTCCGCCTACGTCGAGCTTGCCGCAGAGGAGGGCCTCCGTCCCGTCCCGGGCGCCGAGGAGCTCATCCGCCGTCTCCGCGCGATCGGCGTCAAGGTCGCCCTCATCACGGGCTTCTCACGCGCGACCAAGGACGCCGTGCTCGACGCGCTGGGCTGGCGCGACCTCGCCGACTTCGCCCTCAGCCCCGCCGAGGCGGGCCGGGGCTGTCCCTCCCCCGACCCGAAGCGCCGTGAGGCGGCTCTCGCGTTCGGTGCTGTCGCCGTGGCCGATCCCGGGGTCTCCGCTGAGGGCCTGGGAGGCTCGCTGGCGGCTTTCGTGAAGGCCGGCGGGCGCGGTGCGGCGCCGACGATCGCACTCGAGTTCACGGGGGCGCCGTTCGCCCTGCGCTCTCTCTTCGGGATGCTGGACGTCGGCGGCATCCTGGTGCTCGTCGGCTCCGTCGGCCCTGCCGGACCGTCTGCCGAACGGCCGCTGCTGCCGGAACAGCTCGCGCGCCGGCTGCTCACTGTTCGCGGTGTGCATGATTACGCGCCGCATCACCTGGAGCAGGCCGTCCGTTTCCTCGCCGGCGAGGGGCGAGGATACCCGTTCGAGGAACTGGTGGGCGCGGTTTTCCCGCTGGCTGAGGTGGACGCCGCGCTCGCCTGCTCGGAGTATCCGCGGGTGGCCGTTCGGCCCTGACGCGGCCCGGAGGAGCGCTTCGATCTCTGTCATATCTGTTAACAGATAAGTTAATAACAAGATTTTTGATAGTGATCGTCCCATGATGGTCTCATGGTGCGTCGGCGAATGTCGGAGACCTCCTCCCTCCCTGATCGTGCGATTGGCTTCCTCGCGGTGGTCGCGTGTACGCCGAACCGTGCCGCGGTGCTGCGCTATCTGCTGACGCATCCCGAAGGCGCGTCCAGCGTCGACATGGGCGCCGCTCTGCGGATGTCGACCACCGTGGCCCTCTCCCATCTGATCGACCTCGAGGATCTCGGCGTGGTCGACTGCAGTGCGAGCCGGCTCGCGAGCGGACGGCGTCAGCGCAGCGGCGTCTACCGGTTGAAGGTGCGGGGATTCTCGGCCGAGGAATTGGCCGCGCTCCAGGTCCTCACGGGGATCGGCGCCGCGACGGTGCTCGCGAGAGCGGACCTCGACGATTTCACTCCGCTGGAGCTCATAGCCGAAGCGCACCGGCGGCTGTTCGAGGAGCGGGGCGGGGAGCCCGGCGAACCCGCTTGACATCATGATCACTCCATGCGTACTATTCCATTCGGAATAATCATTCATTCAATACTTTTCCCGCCAACCGCCGACCACCCAGGACCCATGCCCCGTACCCCTGCGCTCACCTCCCTCGCCGTCGCCGCGCTCGCGCTGCTCGCCGAGGGGCCGACGCACCCGTACGAGATGTACCAGACGCTCATGCAGCGCTCGGAGAACCGGCTGGTCAAGGTCCGTCCCGGCTCGCTCTACCACACCGTCGACCGGCTGGCCTGGCAGGCTCTGGTGCGGGCGACCGGGACCGAGCGCGAGGGCAACCGGCCCGAGCGCACCACCTACGAGATCACGGAGAAGGGGACGCTGGCGCTCGCTGAGCGCGTGGCCGAGATCCTCGGCACGCCGGTCAACGAGTTCCCGGAGTTCCCGCTCGGTCTCGGGGAGGCGCACAATCTGCCCCTCGAGACCGTGATCGCGCTCCTGCGGAAACGGGTCGGTCTGCTCCGCGCCGACATCGCCGTGCTGGACAACGCGATCGACACCGTGCGGGCGAAGGGGCTGCCTGTCAAGTACTGGATGGATGTGCGCTATCTGCGCACGATGGCGGAGGCCGACGTGGCCGCCCTCGATGCCCTGATCGACGACCTCGTCTCGGGAGAGCTCTCCTGGGACGAGGAGAAGCACCACCCCTGAACCTCCCGAACACAACAGAAAGACTTCTCATGGAACGCGAATGGAAGCCCTGGCCCGCCCTCTGGGCGCTGGTCATCGGATTCTTCATGATCCTCATCGACACCACCATCGTCTCCGTGGCGAACCCGTCGATCATGAAGGGGCTGAACCTCGGCACCGACTACAACGCGGTCATCTGGGTGACGAGCGCCTACCTGCTCGCCTACGCCGTGCCGCTCCTCATCACCGGTCGTCTCGGCGACCGCTTCGGCCCGAAGAACATCTACCTGATCGGCCTCGTGATCTTCACTCTCGCCTCCGCCTGGTGCGGGTTCTCCGGAGATATGCCGGGGGGCGGCATCGGGATGCTGATCACCGCCCGCGTCGTCCAGGGACTCGGCGCGGCGCTGATGACGCCGCAGACGATGGCCGTCATCATCCGCATCTTCCCGCCGGACCGCCGCGGCGCAGCGATGGGCCTGTGGGGCGCGGTCGCCGGCGTGGCGACGCTCGTCGGCCCGCTGCTCGGCGGCGTCCTGGTCGACGCGCTCGGCTGGGAGTGGATCTTCTTCATCAACCTCCCGGTCGGTGTCGTCGCGTTCGTCCTCGCGCTGCGGCTGGTCCCGGCGCTGCCGACGCACTCGCACCGGTTCGACATCCTCGGTGTCGTGCTCTCGGCGGCCGGTATGTTCCTGCTGGTGTTCGGCATCCAGGAGGGCGGCACCTACGATTGGGGCGTCATCTGGGGCCCGATCAGCGTGTGGGGTCTGATCGTCGCCGGCATCGTCGTCTTGATCGGCTTCGTCGTCTGGCAGGCCCTGAACAAGAGGGAGCCGCTGCTGCCGCTCACCCTGTTCAAGGACCGCAACTTCTCGCTCTCCAACGGCGCGATCACGGCCGTCGGCTTCGCCGTGACCTGCATGGCGCTGCCGCTGGTGTTCTACTTCCAGACCGTCCGTGGCCTCACCCCCACCCAGTCGGCCCTGATGCTGGCGCCGACCGCCGTGTTCTCCGGTGCGCTCGCGCCGGTGATGGGAAAGCTGATCGACAAGATCAACCCGAAGTTCATCGCCACCCCGGGCCTGGTGCTGTTCGGGCTCGCGCTGTTCCTCTACTCGCAGATGCTGAGCCCGGACGTGAACATCGGGCTGCTCCTCATCCCGAGCGCCCTCCTCGGGATCGCGATGTCCGGCGTGTGGGGGCCGATCTCGGCGACCACCACCCGGAACCTTCCGCTGAGCCAGGCCGGAGCCGGTTCCGGCGTCTTCAACACCACCCGCCAGGTCGGCGCGGTGCTCGGCAGCGCCTCCATCGCCGCCCTCATCTCCGGCCGCCTCGCGGTCGATCTGCCGAAGCTCCCCGGCGGCGCGAGCGCGAGCGGGGCGACGACCGGGACGGAGCTGCCGGCCTTCCTGCACGCCGGGTTCACGCAGGCGATGTCGGAGTCGCTGCTGCTGCCCGCTGCTGTCGCCGTCCTCGGTGCGCTGTTCGTGGTCTGGTGGGAGAAGCCGCGCCCGCCGGCCTGGGGACCGCGTGCCGCAGGAGCAGGCAGCGGCGCCGGCAAGGACGCGGGTGCGGACACCGGCGAGCCGGAGTCCGTCACAGCCGGAGCCGCCGCTGGCGCCGCGCCGCACGGATCGCACGCTTCGGAGGCTCCTGTGGACGCCGTGCGCCACGGCGTCCACGCGGCCGAAGTGCCCGCGCCGGACGAGGACGGTCACCGCGGAATGCATGCCGCTCCCGCCGAGCGCTGAGCGTCCCGCTTCCGGTAAGGCCCCCTCGCGAGGGTCTTGGGTTCTAACGGTCGTTGCAACACCTGGACTTTCTGGGAGTTGTAACGACCGTGGCCCGTTTAAGGAGCTATTCGAGGGATCGACGCTGTTTCACGCAGGCTGATAAGGACGCGTTCTTCGCGTTGTTCGAGGCGTGTGGGAGCATCACGATCGCGGCGCGTGAGTTGGGGTTCAACCCGGCGACCTGCGGGACGTGGGTATGGAAGGCCGGCCTGCGCAGCCAGGGGAAAACCGGGACTGGTCCGCATCCAGGAAAGGAACGCTACTTCCAGTTGCGACGCGATGGCATCTCGCGTCGCGAAGCAGCGGCTGCCGTCGGGGTGAACATCCGCACGGCACGGGATTGGGATAACGGTGTCCGGAAGACCGCTCATCGCCGCTATTACCCAGATGGTCGGGTCGTCGATTACAAAACAGGTATGACGACGTTTCTTGACGGCACCGAGACAATCTCGCCGGCGGCGATCTTTCAGCTGGAGAGGAAGCTCGATCCGCGGTTCCTTTCGCTGGAGGAACGTGAGCAGATCCGGGATCTCCTCCGCGATGGGTTGTCACTGCGGAGCATCGCCGCCCAGCTGCGGCGGTCGCCATCCACGATCAGTCGGGAAATCTCCCGGAACCGGTCCTCGACCGGGATCTATCACCCCTTCGCAGCACATCGCTACTCGGCGAAGCGTCGCCCACGGCCAAAGCCGCGAAGACTGGTGACAGAGCTGCGGTTGCGTGCTTTCGTTGAGTCGAAGCTGGCGTTGCGGTGGTCTCCCGAGCAGATCACTCGAGCCCTGATCCGTCAGTTCCCGGACGACGTTGGGATGCGAGTGGCGACCGAGACGATCTACCAGACGCTCTATCTCCAAGGACGCGGCCAGCTGCGCCGTGATCTCGCGACAGCGCTGCGTACCGGGCGCGCACGTCGCCGACCGAACCGGGGAACCAACGCACGTCGTTCGCGGTTCGTCGACCCGATGCTCATGATCTCCGAGCGCCCCGCTGAGGTCGCTGATCGTGCTGTTCCAGGGCATTGGGAAGGCGATCTCATCATCGGCGCTGACCACGCCAGCGCGATCGGCACCCTCGTCGAGCGAACCACCAGGTTCGTGATGCTCGTCCACCTCCCGACCGACCACGCTGCCGAGACCGTCCGCGATGGCCTCATTCGGACGATGAGCGGCCTGCCGGCCGAACTGAAGAAGTCGCTGACCTGGGACCAGGGTGCGGAGATGGCCGCCCACAAGACGTTCACGATCGCCACCGACATGGACGTCTACTTCTGCGACCCAGCCTCGCCCTGGCAGCGCGGTTCTAACGAGAACACGAACGGGTTGCTGAGGCAGTACTTCCCGAAGGGCACCGACCTCTCACAGCACTCGCCCGCGGACCTTGCCCGAGTCGCACACGAACTCAACACCCGCCCACGCAAAACGCTCGGCTGGGAAACCCCAGCCCAGCGCCTCGCTAAACTACCTACCAGCTAATCGTCGTGTTGCAACGACCACTAGAATCCGCCGGTTCGCGAGGGGGCCTTCGGCTTCGGCCGGATCAGGCGACCACGCGCACCGCGTTCGCCCACGGGTCTTCGAAGGAGACCGTCCGGCCGTCGTCGCGGGTGGGCACGCCGTAGTGCTGCATCCGCTCCGTCAGCGCGCCCAGATCGTCCCGGCCGGGCACGCGGATCTCGACCTCGCCGAGTCCGAGTGCGAGGCCGCGCCGTCCTGCGCCGCGACTGTTCCAGGTGTTCATCCCGAGGTGGTGATGGTAGCCGCCGGCGGAGACGAAGAGCGCCGAATTCCCGAACGTGGCCGTCACCTCGAACCCGAGGCGCTCGGCGTAGAACTCACGCGCCGACGCCAGATCACCGATGGAGAGGTGGATGTGGCCGACGGCCGCCTCCCCGAACGGTGTCGCGCCCTCGGCCAGGGCGGCCCCGCGCTCGGTGAGATGTTCCTGCAGGAATTGGTTCGGGTCGATGAACAGCCTGTCCATCTCGACCTGTCCGTGCGTCCAGCTCCACTGGCTCCGGTCGCGGTCCCAGTACAGCTCCACCCCGTTGCCTTCGGGGTCGGTGAAGTAGAACGCTTTGCTCACGAGGTGGTCGGCGCTGCCGGTGAAGGTCCCCGGTGCGTGCCGTGCGACGGAGTGGACAGCAGCCGCCAGCGCCTCCTCGCTGTCGAAGAGGATCGCTGTGTGGAAGAGCCCCGCCTCCCCCGGTCCCGCGTGCCGGAGCTCCGGCGCGTGCTCCAGGATGACGGCGGGGACGCTCCCCCGGCCGAGGACGACCCGTTCGCCCTCGGCGGTGAGCACGGAGAGGGTGACGGCATCGCGGTAGTAGGCGGTCAACGTGTCCAGGTCGGCGACCCGGAGCGTCACCGCACCCATCGTGGAATCGGCGGGGAGGAGTTCGGCCATGCGCGGTGCAACGTGGGAGGCACCGCGGAAATTTCGCGTCCCGCAGGTCAGGTCAGGGCAGGGCCGTCAGGCCCCGGTCAACCGCTCCACGAGCGCGCGGTAGCGCCCGGCCGTCCGCTCCACGATCTCCGCGGGCAGCACCGGGGGCGTTCCCGTCCTGTCCCAGTTCGCCGCCAGCCAGTCGCGGACGATCTGCTTGTCGAAGCTCGCCATCCGCTCCTTCGGCGTGCGGCCGTCACTGGCCGCCGCCGCGTCCCAGTATCGGCTGGAGTCGCTCGTCAGCACCTCGTCGGCGAGCGTGATCTCGCCGGTCTCGCGGTCGGCCCCGAACTCGAACTTCGTGTCGGCGATGATCACGCCCCGCTCCTCCGCGATCGCCGCGCCGCGCCCGTAGACGGCAAGCGACAGCTCCCGCAGCCTCTCGGCCGCCTCGGCGCCCACCAATTCGACGGTGCGCTCGTAGCTGATGTTCTCGTCGTGCTTCCCGAGCGGCGCCTTCCAGGCCGGGGTGTAGATCGGCTCCGGCAGCCGGTCGCCGTCGGCGAGCCCGGCCGGCAGCGGGAGGCCGCACACGCTCTGACTCTCCTGGTACTCCCGCCATCCGCTTCCCGTCAGGTAGCCGCGGACCACGCACTCGATCGGGAACATGTCGAGCGGCTTCACCAGCATCGACCGCCCGGAGACCGCGGCGGGGATGCGCTCTCCGACGCGTTCGCCCTCCAGGGTGTGATCCGGGATCAGATGGTTGTGTACGTCCAGCCGATCGAACCACCACAGACTCAGCGTGGTCAGGAGCTCGCCTTTGCCCGGGATGCCCGGCTCGAGGACGTGGTCGAAGGCGCTGACGCGGTCGCTCGCGACCACGAGCACGGTGTCGGCGTCGTTCAGCCCCTCGGCGGCCTCCGGCACGAAAAGGTCCCGCACCTTCCCCGAATACACACGCTTCCACCCCGGCATTTCCCTCACCCCCCCATCCTAGGCTTCCCCCGCTTCAGCCGCCGCTTCCTCACTTCTTCCGCCGAAACGCCGGAAAATCCCGGAAGAACTGAGGAATGGATGGCTGGTTAGGCGCGGGCGGCGATGTCGGTGCGGTACTGGGAGCCGTCGAGGCGGATGCGGGAGAGGGCGTCGTAGGCGCGCGTGCGGGCGTCGGCGAACGTGGCGCCGCGCGCGACGACCGACAGGACGCGGCCACCGGTCGCCAGGAGGGCGCCGGTCGCCTCGTCGCGGGCGGTGGCGGCGTGGGCGATGGTCACCTCCGGGACGGCGGCGGCTTCCTCCAGCCCGGCGATCGGCCGGCCGGTGCGCGGGGACTCCGGGTAGCCCTCGCTCGCCAGCACGACGGTCACGGCGGTGTCGGGCGCGAACTCGGGACGCGGCATCCCGGACAGTGTGCCGGTCGCGGCGGCGAAGAGCAGGGTCGAGAGCGGGGTCACCAGCCGCGGGAGGACGACCTGCGTCTCGGGGTCGCCGAAGCGCGCGTTGAACTCGATGACCCGGATGCCCGTCGCGGTGACGATGAGACCGCAGTAGAGCAGTCCGATGAACGGCGTCTGCTCGGCCGCGAGCTGGCGCACGGTGGGCAGGGCGACGGTGTCGATCACCTCGTCCACGAAGGTCTCCGGGAGCCAGGCTAGCGGCGAGTAGGCGCCCATCCCGCCGGTGTTGGGGCCAGCGTCGTCGTTGAGCAGGCGCTTGTAGTCCTGCGCCGGGCTGAGCGGGAGCACGGTGTGGCCGTCGCTCACGAGGAAGAGGGAGACCTCCTCGCCGTCCAGGAACTCCTCGACGAGGACGCTGCCGTGCGTGAGGTAGCGCTCCGCGTGGGCGAGCGCCGCCTCCCGGTCCTCCGTGACGATGACGCCCTTGCCGGCTGCCAGCCCGTCGGCTTTGACGACGTAGGGCGCGCCGAACTCGTCCAGGGCGCTTCCGGCCTCGGCCAGGGTGGCCGCTCGCACGGCCCGGCCGGTGGGGACGCCCGCTTCGTCCATGATCCGCTTCGCGAAGGTCTTGGAGCCCTCGAGCTGAGCGGCCGCCCGTCCCGGGCCGAAAACCGGGATGCCGTGCGTGCGCAGCGGATCGGCCACGCCCGCGACCAGCGGAGCCTCGGGGCCGATGACGACGAGCTCGAAGCCGTTCTCGATCGCGAACGCGGTGACGGCCGCGCCGTTCAGCGTGTCCAGACCCGGCTCGACCGCTACGTCGGCGGCGATGCCCGCGTTGCCGGGGGCAGCCACGATCTCGTGGCCGGCCCGCTCCGCCAGGAGAGCAGTGATGATGGCGTGCTCGCGGGCACCGGAACCGAGGACCAGAATCTTCACGCCCCCATGCTAGAGGCGGATTCTAGTGGTCGTTGCAACACGACGATTAGCTGGTAGGTAGTTTAGCGAGGCGCTGGGCTGGGGTTTCCCAGCCGAGCGTTTTGCGTGGGCGGGTGTTGAGTTCGTGTGCGACTCGGGCAAGGTCCGCGGGCGAGTGCTGTGAGAGGTCGGTGCCCTTCGGGAAGTACTGCCTCAGCAACCCGTTCGTGTTCTCGTTAGAACCGCGCTGCCAGGGCGAGGCTGGGTCGCAGAAGTAGACGTCCATGTCGGTGGCGATCGTGAACGTCTTGTGGGCGGCCATCTCCGCACCCTGGTCCCAGGTCAGCGACTTCTTCAGTTCGGCCGGCAGGCCGCTCATCGTCCGAATGAGGCCATCGCGGACGGTCTCGGCAGCGTGGTCGGTCGGGAGGTGGACGAGCATCACGAACCTGGTGGTTCGCTCGACGAGGGTGCCGATCGCGCTGGCGTGGTCAGCGCCGATGATGAGATCGCCTTCCCAATGCCCTGGAACAGCACGATCAGCGACCTCAGCGGGGCGCTCGGAGATCATGAGCATCGGGTCGACGAACCGCGAACGACGTGCGTTGGTTCCCCGGTTCGGTCGGCGACGTGCGCGCCCGGTACGCAGCGCTGTCGCGAGATCACGGCGCAGCTGGCCGCGTCCTTGGAGATAGAGCGTCTGGTAGATCGTCTCGGTCGCCACTCGCATCCCAACGTCGTCCGGGAACTGACGGATCAGGGCTCGAGTGATCTGCTCGGGAGACCACCGCAACGCCAGCTTCGACTCAACGAAAGCACGCAACCGCAGCTCTGTCACCAGTCTTCGCGGCTTTGGCCGTGGGCGACGCTTCGCCGAGTAGCGATGTGCTGCGAAGGGGTGATAGATCCCGGTCGAGGACCGGTTCCGGGAGATTTCCCGACTGATCGTGGATGGCGACCGCCGCAGCTGGGCGGCGATGCTCCGCAGTGACAACCCATCGCGGAGGAGATCCCGGATCTGCTCACGTTCCTCCAGCGAAAGGAACCGCGGATCGAGCTTCCTCTCCAGCTGAAAGATCGCCGCCGGCGAGATTGTCTCGGTGCCGTCAAGAAACGTCGTCATACCTGTTTTGTAATCGACGACCCGACCATCTGGGTAATAGCGGCGATGAGCGGTCTTCCGGACACCGTTATCCCAATCCCGTGCCGTGCGGATGTTCACCCCGACGGCAGCCGCTGCTTCGCGACGCGAGATGCCATCGCGTCGCAACTGGAAGTAGCGTTCCTTTCCTGGATGCGGACCAGTCCCGGTTTTCCCCTGGCTGCGCAGGCCGGCCTTCCATACCCACGTCCCGCAGGTCGCCGGGTTGAACCCCAACTCACGCGCCGCGATCGTGATGCTCCCACACGCCTCGAACAACGCGAAGAACGCGTCCTTATCAGCCTGCGTGAAACAGCGTCGATCCCTCGAATAGCTCCTTAAACGGGCCACGGTCGTTACAACTCCCAGAAAGTCCAGGTGTTGCAACGACCGTTAGAACCCAAGCTACCGCATCGGAACATTCGCGGCTCAGCGCGCGTGGCGTGTGATCGTCGCCTGGATCGTGGTGCTCGGGATCGCGGTCGGCGGCTTCCTCATCGGCTTCAAGGGGCTCTCCACCGCCTTCGACGTGCCAGGGACGGCCCTGGGAGCGGTCGTCGACGAACTCACGAAGAAGCTTCCGGATTATGCGGGCGCGGCCGGCACCGTCGTCTTCCACGCCGACGGCGGCGAGGCGCTGGACGCCGGCCAGCGCGCCGCGATCAGCGACCTCGTGGCGAGCGCCGAGGGGCTTCAGGATGTGGCCACGGTGGTCGACCCGTTCGCGACCGAGGCCCAGCGCGCCGAGCAGCGGAAACAGCTGAGCGACGGCTCAGCGCAGCTGGATGCCGCCCAGCGGCAGTTCGACGCCGGGCAGGCCCAGCTCGATTCGGGCAAGGCGCAGGCGGCGGCGCAGGCTCAGCTCGACGCCGCGCGCAAGCAGCTGGAGGCCGCCCGGGATGCCGACCGCTTCCCTCGACGCGCAGCAGGCCCAGCTCGACGCGGGCGCGGCCGAGCTCGCGGCCCAGCAGAAGAAGCTGGACGACGGCGCGGCCGAACTCGCCTCCAAGCGGACCGAGCTGCAGCGGGGCGCGGAGCTGATGAAGCTCGCCGACGGCATCCGCGTCGTGTCGGCGGATGGCTCCACCGCGCTGGTCAACGTCGCCTTCACCGAGCAGAGGCTCGAACTCCCGGAAGCGGCGAAGCAGGGCGTCATGGACCACTTCGAGTCGAAGCGCATCGATGGAGTCACGTCTCCTTCTCGACGGACATCGCGCAGGGCGTGCCGCAGATCGTCGGCGCCGGGGAGGCTGTCGGCGTCGTCTTCGCGGCGATCGTGCTCGGCTCGCTCGTCGCGACCGCGCTGTTCGGGGTCGGTGTCGCCGCGCTCGGATCGCTCGCGTTCTCGGGCGTCGTGGACATGGCGTCCGTGACCCCTGTGCTCGCGATCATGCTCGGCCTCGCCGTCGGCATCGACTACTCCCTCTTCATCGTGAAAACGGCACCGGCGCCAGCTGCTCGAAGGAGCCGACCCGGTCGAGTCGGTGGGACTCGCGAACGGCACCTCCGGGAACGCCGTCGTCTTCGCCGGGACCACGGTCGTGGTCGCGTTGCTCGCGCTCAACGTGACCGGCGTCCCGTTCCTCGGGCTGATGGGAACGGTCGGCGCGGTCGCGGTCGTGCTCGCGGTTCTCATCGCGGTCACCCTGACGCCGGCGCTGCTCGGCCTGCTTGGGATGCGCGTCCTCACCAAACGCGCCCGAGCCAAGGCCGGCAGCGTCCACGTCGACGACACCAAGGCCAAGCCGATGTCGACGTGGCGGGCGGTCATCACCGTGGTGGCGAGCGTCGTCGGGCTGCTGATCGTCGCCATCCCGGCCCTGTCCATGCGCGTCGGGCTGCCGGACGGGTCATCGGAGCCTGTCGGCTCGACCACCTACAACGCGTTCCAGCAGACCGCGGCGTCGTTCGGAGACGGTGCGACCGGGCCGCTGCTTGTCACCGCCGATGTCCCGGCCGGCCTCGCCGACGGGAAGGCGACGGCGACGCAGCTCGCCATCGCGCGCACGCTGGCCGATCAGAAGGATGTGACGGCCGTCGCCCCGATCGCCGTCTCGGACGACCACCGGCTGATGGCGTTCCAGGTCGTCCCGGCCGAGGGGCCGAACAGTGTGTCCACCGAGAAGCTGGTGCGTGCGCTGCGCGAGCTGCCCCCGGTGGAGGGCGACATCCACCTCGGCGTCTCCGGCCAGACGGCGATCAACCTCGACATCTCGGCCAACCTCGCGGACGTTCTGCCGCTCTACCTGCTCGTCGTGGTCGGGCTGTCCCTGCTGATCATGGTGCTGGTGTTCCGGTCGCTGCTGGTGCCGCTGATCGCGACCGGCGGGTTCATCCTGTCGCTGTTCGCGACCTACGGGGCGATCACGGCGCTGTTCCAGTGGGGCTGGGGCGCGGACGCGCTCGGCATCCACACCGGGCCTATCCTGAGCTTCCTGCCCGTCATCCTGGTCGGCATCCTGTTCGGGCTCGCGATGGACTACCAGCTCTTCCTCGGCTCGGGGATGCGCGAGGCGTGTGCGCACGGAGCACCGGCTCGACTGGCCGTGGCGAAGGGCTTCCGGGCCGGGCGGACCGTCGTCGTGGCCGCAGCGCTCATCATGATCTCGGTGTTCGGCGGCTTCATCTTCAGCGACTCGACCATGATCCGGTCCATCGGATTCGGGCTCGCCTTCGGTGTCCTGGTCGACGCTTTCGCGGTGCGGATGCTGCTCATGCCCGCCTTGATGCACCTTCTCGGACGCTCGGCCTGGTGGCTGCCGCGCTGGCTCGACCGTCTCCTCCCGAACGCCGATGTCGAAGGCGCCGCCCTCGAACGCCGCCACCACCGCTGATCCCGTTCGGTCCCCGTGCTTTTTCCGAGCGGAGGGCTCGGCGTGGCCGGGACAGCTTCTCCAAAGATCATGACCATGATTTCAAAGGCTTTCCCCCGAGGACCGGCTCGACAAGGAAGCGGTCGCCGACCAGGCGATCGCGGAGCACGGAAAGATGAGGGACTTTGGTCTCTTTTGGAGCGAGCGCGATCATGCCATCATCGCCTCATGAAGGATTCTCATAGCAATGAGATTGCTGAGCCCGCATCCGCATACGGTCCGGGTCGCGCGCCCGCAGGCATCCCCCTGACCCTTCGACTCGGCGAGCGCGAGTTCGCCTCGCTGGTGCGCATCGCCCGCGCGCGCGAGACCACGGCGGCTGCCCTGGTCGAACAGCTCGTGCTGCACGCTCTGAGCCGTACGGATGTTCCGCCCGCCGTGGACTCGCGCCCCGCGCGCAGGCACACCACCTACGATCAGGCCGTGGCCGCTTTCCGCTCCGACACCAGACCCGCCGCCGGCGCCTGAGCGGACCCCGCTCGTCCCCCGCCGGACCGGTGCGCGCCCCAGAACACGCGCCGGGGCCCCGAACGAGCGTCCGACGCACACGATGCCCGCCCAGGGCACGAGTCCCCGTGCGCATGCCGAGATCCTGTAGTGCGCGGTCGCCTCCCGCCCGCTATTCTCGGGCCAAGGCGACCGCCGCGATGACAAGGGGACGATATGGGCACTGGGAAATGGCTTCGGGCGGGAGCGCTCGGTCTCGCCGCGGTCTCGCTCCTCGCCGGGTGCGCGGGGAACCCGGGCAGCGCCGCGCTGGCGGGGAGCTGGGGGTCGAGCGCCGCGGGCAAACCCAATCTCACCATCCAGAGCGACGGTTCGTTCTCCGGCTCCGACGGCTGCAACCGGCTGATGGGCAAGGGCTCGATCGACGGCGACTCGATCTCCTTCGGCCCGATCGTGAGCACGCGGATGGCGTGCGAAGGGGTCGATGAGTGGCTCGACAAGGCCGCCAGAGGAACGGTCGCCGGGAGCACCCTGACGGTCTACGACGACAAGGGCGGCAAGATCGGGACCCTCGACAAGTCGGACTGACGGCAGGGCACGTCGGCCCCGGCTCAGGCCACCGGCAGTTTGCGCACCTTCGTCCGCCGTTTGCGACGGTCCGGGATCATCGACCGCATCTCCTCCAGCTTCCCGAAGCAGAGCAGACGGTCGCTCGGTTCCAGCATCACGCCGCTGCGCGGGTTCGGGATGACAGAGCTGCCGCGGTGCAGCGTCAGCACGGTGATGTCCCGGTCCCAGAGGCCGGACTCCTTGATGGTCTTGCCCACCAGGTCCGCGTTCGTGTGAACGAGCAGCTCGGCCACTCCATAGCCGGTCGAGACGCTGAGGCGCTGCCGCACGTCGATCTCCGGGAAGGCGACTTGGTTGTCGATGAAGTCGATGATGGCACCGGCCACATCCAGCCCGGTCGCGCGTTCGATGCCCTCCAGGCCCGGGGAGGAATTGCCCTCCATGACGAGCGGGCCGTCGTTGCCCTCGAGCATGTCGACACCGGCGACGCGCAGGCCCATGATCTGCGCGGACCGGACGGCCGCCTCCTCGTACTCCGGCGTCAGCGTGACTTTCTCGACGGTGCCGCCGCGGTGGATGTTCGAGCGGAATTCGTCGCCGCACGCGATGCGGCGCATGGCGGCCACCACCCGGTCGCCCACGACGAGCGCGCGGATGTCGCGGCCCCGGCTCTCCGAGATGAAGCTCTGGATGAGGACGTTCTGCTTCGTCGAGTGCAGTGTCTCGATGATCGACTCCGCGATCTTCGCTTCGGGCGCGAGGATGACGCCGATGCCCTGGGTCCCCTCCAGCAGCTTGATGACGACGGGCGCTCCGCCGACCCGCTCGATAGCCATGCGCACATCGGCGCGGCCGTTCACGAACGCGGTGGGCGGCATGCCGATGTTGTGGCGGGAGAGGATCTGGTTGGCGCGCAGTTTGTCGCGCGAGTTGGTGATGCCGTTCGCCGTGTTGGGCGTGTACACATCCATCTGCTCGAACTGGCGCACGACGGCGGTGCCGTAGTAGGTGATCGAGTTGCCGATGCGGGGCAGCACGGCGTCGTAGTCGGACAGCAGCCGGCCGCGGTAGTGCAGATCGGGCTCGTCCTCGGAGAGGTCGATCGCGAAACGCAGCGTGTTCAGCACCTTAGCCGTGTGCCCGCGAGCGCGTGCGGCCGCCCGCAGGCGCTGCGTCGAGTACGCCCGGGGGGCGCGCGAGAGGATGGCAAGTTTCATCGAGGCTCCTGCGGAGAGGGGTGTCGGCGGCGGCCCTCCATCTAAACATCCCGGCGGCGCGGCCCGCTATCGTCGTTCATCGGCTCTTTCCTGTTCGCCGGGACGACACCCTGGCGGGAGCGGACGAGGGGCGAAGAGTCCCGCCCCGCGCACGCGCCCCTGCGCCGCGACGCGCTGGCGGGCGGCATCGTCCGGTCAGCTGCCGGAGGCCGATCGCCTGTCAAGATAGGGGCATGCCCGCCGAATCCCCCGCCAGCCCCGTGCCCGGTGTCACTGTCGCCGGCTGGCGCGAGTGGGCCGGCCTGTCCGGGCTCGGCATCCCGTGGATCAAGGTCAAGCTCGACACGGGGGCTCGCAGCTCCGCGCTGCACGCCTTCGACCTCGAAGAGCTGCCGGGCGACCGGGTGCGCTTCACCGTGCATCCCTGGCAGGACTCGGAGGCGGACGCGGTGGGCGTCGAGTGCGCCGTCCACGATCGACGCTTCGTGCGCAGTTCGTCCGGTCACACCGAGGAGCGCGTCGTCGTGCTGCTCGAGCTGAAGCTCGCGGGTCGCACGGTCGTCGCCGAGACGACGCTCAGCAATCGCGACCAGATGGGGTTCCGCATGCTGGTGGGCCGCGAGGCGCTCCGGCAGGGGTTCGTGGTCGACCCTGGCCGCTCCTTCCTGGCCGGGCGCGCACCGCGGGAGGTCCGTCGACGCAATCGCGGTCGGTCGTAGCGGTCGCTCAGGCCCGCCGGAGCCCAGAACGCGCCAGCCGTTGCCTCCCCCGCTGGATGGTCTCTTCCCTCGGTCTTGTCCGTCCCGGCCGGCGCACTACGTCCGGAGCAGGGCACGCAGGGCGCCGATTGTATCCGCTTCGGCGGCCGGCTTGTCGTCCCGGTAGCGCTTCACGCGTGCGAACCGCAGCGCCAGGCCGCCCGGATAGCGGCTGGAGCGCTGCACGCCGTCGATCGCGATCTCCACGACCGTCACCGGCTCCACCCATAAGGTGCCGGGCGTCCGCCGCACCTCGATCTCCGGGAACCGCCGCGTCTGCCAGCGCAGCAGATCGTCCGTGAGTCCTTTGAAGGTCTTGCCGACCATGACGAACCCGCCCTGTTCGCCGAACTCGCCCTCCGGGCCGAGCGCGCCGAGGTGGATGTTGGAGAGCAGCCCCTGCCGCCGCACCGACCCCCACTCGCACGCGAGCACGACCAGGTCGTAGGTGTGCGCCGGCTTCACCTTGATCCAGTCCGAACCGCGCCGCCCGGCGGTGTAGACCGAGCCGATCGCCTTCACCACGACACCCTCCTGCCCGGCCGCGAGCGCCTCCCTCGACACACGCTCGGCGACGGCCGGGTCGTCTGTGACCGCGCCGGGGATGCGCCGGTCGCCGGCCACCCGCTCCAGTTCCCGCAGCCGCGTCGAGAGCGGCTCGTCGAGCAGGTCGCGGCCGTCGAGGTGGAGGATGTCGAAGAACCAGGGGTGCAGCGCCGCTTCCCCCGCTGTCTCGCTGCCGAACCGCGACATCGTCTCCTGGAAGGGTCTCGGGGCTCCGTCCTCGTCCAGCGAGAGGGTTTCGCCGTCCAGGATGAGATCGCGCGCGGGCATGCGCCGCACCGCCTCGACGACCTCGGGCACGCGGTGCGTGATGTCCGCGAGGCTGCGCGTGTACACCCTGATCTCGTCCCCGCGGCGGTGCGCCTGGATGCGCGCACCGTCGAGCTTGTGCTCGATCGAGGCCGTGCCCGTCGTCGCGAGCGCCTCGGCCGCCGTCGGGGCGGAAGCCGCGAGCATGGGGAGGACGGGCCGGCCCACGATGAGCCCCACCGCGTCCAGCTTCCCCGGCTCGTCGGTCAGCGCGAGGCGGGCGGTCTCACCGGGATCGCCCGAGAGCATCGCCGCCCGGCGGACACTCGCGATCGGCCGGCCGCCCGAGAGATCGCCTCCAGCAGCACACCGTCCAGCGCGCCCGTGCGCATCTCGCCGAGCAGCACCCGCACGAGCAAGTCCTGTTCGCCCTCGGTCGCCCGTTCCGCGAATTCCCGCAGCTCCCGTGCCCGCTCGCCGCCGGACCCCGCGCCGGAGACGGCGGCCAGCCGATCCAGCAGGGCGTCCAGATCGTGGACTGTCAGCGACGGCTCGGCCGCCGGCGTGCCGAGCGCCGCCCGTGCGCCGCGCCAGCCGACGCCCACCCGGCCTTGCCGCGGCCGGCCGAGCACGAATCCGACGGTGGGGGCGATCTCCTCGGAGCCGAGGTCGCGCAACAGGTTCGCGAGGGCGTCGACCTTCGCCAGCCGCGAGCGTGTCGCGGAGACGGTTCCGAGCGTTGTGACGATCCGGTCCAGCAGCACGGAACCAGTGAACCCCTAAGGTGCGGTCGTGGCGACCCCGCGGCCGAACGAGAAGGCCCGCACGATCTGGGCGATCCCGAGCACGATCAGGCTGATCCCGGCGAGCAGGAACAGCACCACGATCCCCCAGAGCGGGCTGAACAGCAGCACGATCCCGGCGACGATGCTCAGGATGCCGAAGAAGACGCCCCAGGCTCGCGAGCCCGGTGCGCCGATCTGGGCCAGGGCGACGGCGCCCTCCACGATCCACGCGATGCCGACCAGGATGCCGAGGAAAACCCCCAGGAACGCGGCCGTGGCCGCGATGTTCGCGAACGCGAGGATCGCGCCGACGATCAGCAGCGCGCCGAAGACGATGTCCAAGGCCCGCGCGCCGCTGCCGATGCCTTTGGCGAAGACGCCGACGCCGAGATAGGCGATGCCGGAGACCAGCAGCGAGATGGCCAGCAGGATGGTCAGCCCCGCCGCCGCGGAGCGCGGCCAGAAGACGATGACGATGCCGGCGATCAGCGCGACGGCGCCGCTGACGCCCAGCGCGATCCGGACGCTGTTGACGGCTTTCTTCGCCATGTCGTCGCTGTTGAGGGAGAACGAGGAGAAACCGGACGGTTGAGTGGTCGACATCGGGGGGTCCTTCCCTGGACGGATGATCGACGCTATCGCCGCCGCTGCTGTGCTGTCCAGAACATCGGTCCTCGGCGTGTCGCATTCCGGGGGCGGAGCGCGGCTCCCACCGCCGCTATTCGTGCCCGCGCTGTTCGTGCTGACTGTGCTGTGGCGGCTCGAATTGGAACGTCGAGTGCTCGACGCTCACCTCGAAGTGCGTGGCGACGCACTCTTGCAGCTTGTGGAGCAGAACCGGGAGCCGCCCGTTCTCGAACGACTCCGGCTCCACGATGACGTGCGCCGTGAGCACCGGCAGCCCTGTCGCGATCTGCGTGGCGTGCAGATCGTGGACCTCCCGCACGTCCGGCACGTTCAGGATGTGGTCGCGCACCGAATCCAGGTCGAGCCCCGGCGGGGTCGATTCGAGGAGCACGTTCGTCGTCTCGCGCAGCAGCCTGAACGCGCGCGGCAGGATGAGCGCCCCGATCAGGAGCGCCGCCAGCGAGTCGGCGCCGCCCCACCCCGTGACCGCGATCAGCACGGCCGCCACGATCACCGCGACCGACCCGATCGCGTCGTTGAGCACTTCGAGGAAGGCGGCGCGCAGATTGAAGTTCTCCCGGCGGCTGGAGGCTAGCACCAGCAGGGAGGCGGCGTTCCCCACGAGTCCGATGACACCGAACACCAGCAGCTCGCCCGAGGGGACCTCTGGCGGCTCGAACAGCCGCCGGACGCCCTCGACGATCACGAACGCCCCGACCGCGAGCAGCACCGCCGCCTGGGCGGTCGCCGCCAGCACCTCTGCGCGCCGGTAGCCCCAGGTGCGCCGGCTGGTCGCCGGGCGCGTGCTGAGGAAGGATGCGACCAGAGCCATCGCGAGTCCGCCGACATCGGTCAGCATGTGGCCGGCGTCGACGAGCAGCGCGAGCGAGCCGGTGAGGACCGTTCCCGCGATCTCCGCGATCAGAATGACCGCGGTGATGCCCAGGGCGATGCCGAGACGGATGCGATGCCGCCGGGCTCCCTCGCCGAACGCGGGTGCGGGGCCGCCGTGGTCGTGATCGTGCGCCATCCTGTGCCTCCCTCCGGGCCGTTTCACCGGTTCGCCACGTCAGTCTACGAAACGTCTCCGACGGCGTTCTCGCCGCCGGGTCGATCTCAGTGGTGCATCTGGGCGCATCTGGGACTACGGTTAACATTGGTTAACAGCGGCCGAGGTGGCGAAACACGCCGACCCGGACCCAAACCCGAGATGAGAGAAGAGACGATGGCTATCGGCACCGTGAAGTGGTTCAACGCAGAGAAGGGGTACGGCTTCATCGCCCCCGACGACGGCTCGGTCGACGTCTTCGCCCACTTCCGCGAAATCCAGACCCAGGGCTTCCGCACCCTCGAGGAGAACCAGAAGGTCGAGTACGAACTCACCCAGGGCCCCAAAGGGATGCAGGCTTCCAACATCCGCACCGTCTGACAAGACGGCTTGGATTCGGCGAGGGCCGGTCAGCTGTTCATCGGCTGATCGGCCCTCGCGCTGTCAGCGCCTCCGGCCGGGCGCCGTCTCTGGGCGTTTCAACGGCGGCGCATCATCGTCTGCGCACCACGGGGGTTCCTCGCGGCGGGGTCTCCCTCGGGGCGGCGAAAGCGGAGGGGAACTCGGCAGAAGAAGGTTGCGATCTCCTCCTTTTCCTGCCGGCAAGCGGCGTGCCGGCTCTCCTCCCCTCCTTTTCCGTTCCTCGCTTTTGGCGGCGTTTCGATCTGTCCGCAGCCCCGGGCCTTCGCTCAGCCCGCGTACTCCGCATCGGTCACCTGCTCGGCCCACTCGGTCTCCGGTCCGTCCTGCCCCTCGCCGAGCGCCTCCCACATCGCGAGGTGCTCCATGAAGTGCTCCGGCGCCGCGCCATGCCAGTGCTACTCGCCCGGCGCAGTGACAACGGTCTCCCCGGGGTACACTTCGATGACCTCGCCGCCGCGCGCCTGCATCAGCGCCACCCCCTGCGTCACATGCAGGGTCTGCCCGTTCGCGTGCCGGTGCCAGGCCGTCCGTGCGCGCGGCGCGAACCGCACGAGGTTCACGCGCAGCCGCGAGGGCGTCTCCCCGGCAGCGATGATGTCGAAGTGGACATCGCCGGTGAAGAGCTCCTGCGGTCCTCTGGCCGTCGGCGTCTTCCGCTGTCGTCGCATGGTTCTCCCTTTCCGATGGTGACGTGTCAGGTGGTCTCAGCCGCCGGAGCCCCCACCGGCGCCCGCTGCGTCGCCGCCCAGCTCGCCAGCAGTTTCAGCGCATCCTCCGAGGGCGTGCCCGGATCGGCCGTGTACACATTGACCCGCAACCCCGGCTCTCCCGGCAGCTCCAGCGCCTCGAACGCGAGGTCGAGATCGCCCACGATGGTGGTAGCGCACCCGCTTCCGCCCGGTGCGGTGGTGCTTGACGTCGTGGCGAGCCCAGCGCACCCGGAACTCCTCGCTCCGCGTGCTCAGGTCGGTGAGGTCGCGATCGTAGGGGTTCCTCCCCGCCGCGGAGCGCAGGATGGCGACGATGTCGTCCGCTGCACGCTCCTACTCCGCGTAGAACTCCCGTGCCCGCGGGTTCAGGAACGTGAACCGCGAATTGTTCGGCGGCTGCACTGTCTCTGCGAGGAGGTCGAGGTAGAGCGCGCGGCCCAGCTCGTTTGTGGCCAGCACATCCCCGCGATCGTTCCGCACCCACGCCGGTGCTGCGCCGATCGCGTCGATCACCCGTTGCAGGCTCGGCCGGACTGTCCTCGGACTGCGCCGCCGCCGCAGTCGCGGGGACGCGGTCGCCGCGCGTGCGAGATCGAACAGGTGAGCCGTTTCGGCTTCGTCGAGCTGAAGCGCCTGCGCGAGCGCTTCGAGAACGCTGTCGGACGCGCCCGAGAGATTCCCGCGCTCCAGCCGTGTGTAATAGTCGACGCTCATCCCCGCCAGCATCGCGACCGTCCTCGCGCCGCAGCCCCGGCACCCGCCGGTGCCCGCCGAACGCGGGCAGCCCGGCGCGCTCGGGCGTGATCCGCGCCCGGCGGGAGGTGAGGAACTCCCGCGCGTCGTCACTGTGGGTCATGGAGTCGACGGTACCCGCGGCGGGGCGGGGGAGGGAGGCCCTGCCCGTACCCGGAACGTCCGGCCCTCCTCCTCCCGGCCACCACGGCATACCGTCGGAACATGCCAGCAGAACTCACCCTCAACAACCATGTCACCATGCCGGCCCTCGGTCTCGGCGTCTTCCAGAGCACGCCCGAGCAGACCGCCGAGGGCAGCTCGGCGACCACCGCTGCGACCGCCGCGCGGTCGCGTCCGCCGACGAGGATGCGGTGCGTCCTGGCCAGTTCCTGAGCGATCGCGCGGCCGATGCCGCGGGAGGCGCCGGTGACGAGGGCGGTGGGCCGGGAGGAGGCGCGTGTCATGCTTCGACCCTATGCGGAAGCCGCGGGCCAGAACACAGCCCAGCTCTTGTAAGTTTGACAGGACATTAGCGTAGACTGTGGTCGCAGTAGCATCGCGTCGACGAAGGAGTTGCCCGTCATGACGGACTCGGACCAGCCGTACGATCTCATCAGCGTCGGCCGCATCGGCGTGGACCTCTACCCGCTGCAGGACGGCGTCGGCCTCGAAGACGTCGAGACCTTCGGCAAGTACCTCGGCGGGAGCGCGACCAATGTCGCGATCGCCGCGGCCCGGCACGGTCTGCGCTCCGCCGTCGTCACCGCAACCGGCGACGACCCGTTCGGCCGCTACGCGCACCGGGAGCTGCGCCGGCTCGGCGTCGACGACCGGTTCGTCGCCACCGTCCCGTCGCTGAAGACGCCGGTCACGTTCTGCGAGATCTTCCCGCCGGACGACTTCCCGCTGTACTTCATACCGCGACCCCCTCGCCCCCGACCTGGCGATCACCGGCAAGCAGCTCGACCTCGACGCCATCGGCCGCGCGCGCATCTTCTGGGCCACGGTGACCGGCCTCTCCCGCGACCCGAGCCGCACCGCGCACCATGTCGCGTGGGCGGCGCGCGGCCGGCGGCCCCTCACCATCCTGGACCTCGACTACCGCCCGATGTTCTGGGCCTCGGCCGCGAGCGCGACCGTCGAGGTCGGCCGCGCGCTCGAGCGGGTGACGGTCGCGGTCGGCAATCGCGAGGAGTGCGAGGTCGCCGTCGGGGAGAGCGACCCGCAGCGCGCGGCGGACGACCTTCTCGACCGTGGCGTCGAGCTGGCGATCGTGAAGCAGGGGCCGCGCGGCGTCCTCGCGAAGACCCGCGAGGAGACGGTCGAAGTGCCACCCTATTCGGTGGCTGTCGTCAACGGCCTCGGCGCCGGCGATGGCTTCGGCGGCGCGCTCTGCTACGGCCTGCTTCAGGAGTGGCCGCTGGAGCGCGTGCTCCGTTTCGCCAATGTCGCGGGCGCGATCGTGGCCACCCGGCGCGAGTGCTCGACCGCGATGCCCACCACGGCCGAGGTCGACGGCATCCTCGAGGAGCTCGCCCATGTCCACATGCTGACCCGATCGGCCGCCCGGCGCCGCTCATCGGCGCCGATGCGTTCGCCCGCCTCCGCGAGGTCCGCCAGAGCCGGCCGGACGGCGTCGCGGCGGCCCTCGCCGCGCGAACCCGCCGTCCGCTGGTGCGTGGAGACGGCCGCCTCTTCATCGTCGCGGCCGACCACCCCGCCCGCGGCGCCCGCGGCGTCCGCGGCGATCAGCTCGCGATGGCCGACCGCTTCGACCTGTTGCAGCGGCTCGCCCTCGCCTTGTCCCGTCCCGGTGTGGACGGCGTGCTCGGCACCCCCGACATCGTCGAAGACCTCGCCCTCCTCGGCGTCCTCGACGACAGAGTCGCCGTCGGCTCCATGAACCGCGGCGGCCTGAGCGGCTCGGTCTTCGAAATGGACGACCGTTTCACCGGCTACGATGTCGGCGGGATGGTGCGCGACGGCCTCGATGCCGCCAAGCTCCTCGTCCGGGTGAACCGGGAGGACGCCGCCACCGTCCGCACACTGGAGAAGACCGCCGACGCGGTGACCGCCGCCGCCCGCTCCGGCCTGCCGATCCTCCTCGAACCCTTCCTGAGCTCCTGGCGGGAGGGCCGCGTCGTCAACGACCTCACCCCGGATGTCGTGATCGCCTCGGTCGCGATCGCCGCCGGCCTGGGCGCTTCCTCCGCGTACACCTGGCACCTGGCTCAAACTGCCCGTCGTTCCGGAGATGGAGCGCGTCATGGCGGCGACCACGCTGCCGACGCTGCTGCTCGGCGACGACAGCGATGCCTCCCCCGGCGAGACGTTCGCCTCCTGGGAGGCGGCGCTCGCCCTCCCCGGGGTGCATGGCCTCGTCGTCGGCCGCACCCTCCTGTACCCCAGGACGGGGATGTCGCCCAGGCGGTCGACACCGCCGCCGCCCTCGTCCACGGACGCTGAACCGAACCCCACGCCACGAAGGAAGACCATGACCACCACTCCGGATCTCCGCGTCGGCGTCGTCGGCGCCGGCCAGATGGGCGCCGACTACATCCAGCGCATCACCCGCGTCATCAGCGGCGCGAGTGTCTCGGCGATCGTGGAGCCGGACGCCGGTCGAGCCGCGGCCGCCGCGGCGGCCGCTCCCGGCTCCCGTGCCTTCGCCAGCCTCGACGACGCTCTGGACGCCGATGACCTCGACGCCGTGGTCATCGCGACTCCCGGGCAGTTCCACGAGCCGGTGCTCGTGCCTGCCCTCGCGGCCGGGCTGCCTGTCCTGTGCGAGAAGCCGCTGACGCCGGACAGTGCGGCCGCGCTGCGTGTCCTGGAGCTGGAGCAGACGCTCGACCGCCCGCACATCCAGCTCGGCTTCATGCGCCGTTTCGACGACGAGTAGCGCGCGCTGCGCGAACTGGTCGTCTCCGGCGACGCAGGCGAGCTGCTCCTCTTGCGCGGCGTTCACCGCAATCCCTCGGTGCCCGAGAGCTACACCCAGAGCATGCTGATCACCGACTCGGTGGTACATGAGTTCGATGTCATGCCGTGGCTGGCCGGTTCGGCGGTGGCCAGTGTCGAGGTGAAGTATCCGCGCCGGAATGACCGGGCGCCGGAGCGGCTGCGCGAACCCATTCTGGTGCTCATCGAGTTGGAGAACGGCGTGCTGGTGGATGTCGAGATGAATGTCAGCGTCCAGTTCGGCTACCAGGTCGCCGCCGAGGCTGTCTTCCAGACCGGCACCGCGCGCATCGGTCAGCCCGCGGGACTCCAGCGCTGGTCGGACGCGAGGTTCTCCATCGCCGAGCACACCAGCTTCACGACCCGGTTCGCCCGCGCCTATGACGCACAGGTGCAGGCGTGGGTGGACGCTGTGCGCGACGGCTCCCTCGTCGCCGGGCCGAACGCCTGGGACGGCTATCTCGTCGCGCTCGCTTGCGAGGCCGGTGTCCGCGCCCTCTCCGAGCCTGGCCCGGTCGCCGTCGCGTCGGCGGAGCGCCCCGCTTTCTATGCCTAGGGTGTGTCTGCCTGGGGCGGGCCGTGCCGTCCACGATCTTCTCGCGGAGGGCACGGCCCGGTTGCGGCGCACCGAGGGTCGCGATTCCTCTCAGGACGACGGGGCCAACGAGTAGGTGCTGCCGGTTTTGGTGAAGAACTGTTGTGCTTTGATGTAGACCGTAGTGGTCTCCGACACAAGTAGAGTCGCTTTTATGATCCCGTAGATCAGACCGTTGACTGTGTCGTAGACCGGGCCGCCGGAATCGCCGTCATCGATGGCGGTCGGCGACGTGGCGGCGGCCAGCGTTCCCCCAGCCGCGTGGTCGATGTCCGGGGGAGATCGGTCGTCGTCCAGGTGCAGTTGACGCCGGTCGTTTTGCCGCTCGTGCAGAACGTGCCGGTGGCGGGAGCCCCGTTGCGGACCTCTGTGATCGGAACGCTCGAGAGCCCCCGAGCTTGGAGGGTGTCCGTGAGGACCCGGCTCACGGCGAGCGGGTGAGTGTGAACGAAGTAGATGCAGTTCGGAGCGCCCGAGCCGCCGATGCCGCAGTGCGACGTCTGGTAGTAGGACGGCAAGACGCGAATCAGCATGAGGTCGGATATACCTGACTTCCAGATCACCTTCCCCAGGGTGCGGTTGGCGACTATCACCGGGTCGCCGATGCTGCCGCAGTGTCCCCCGGTGACCACGTAGCGGACCGCCTTGCGGTAAGAGGTGAGGTTAGCCCAGAGGCCGTTCTTCTTGAGCACCATGCCTGCCGTGCAGTTTTTCTCGTCGGGGAACCGCAGTTCGGTCCCGCCCTTGATCGGCGTCATCTGACGCTCCCGCTCCACGTCCGACGTGGAGACCGACCCGTCGCCTGCGGTGTCGGAGGAGCCGTCGTCTTCCGCGGTGGAGGATGCGTCGCTTTCCACGGCGGTGGTTGCATCGTCTTCCACGACAGACGGCTTTCGAGCCGTCGTCGTTGGTGAGAGAGGCCTGGAATCGCGCTTCCGCGGCCTCGATCTCGGTTTTGTCCGAAGAGGGGTCGGGCGTGGCGGACTGGGTGACGGGACTTGTGGGGTCAGGATCGTCGGCGGCAACGACCGGCCCCGCGGTCGAGACCAACAACACCGTTGCGAGACCTGCGGCCCCCATAGCGGACCAGAGATTGCGAATCATCATGTCGTCCTTCTTCCTTTGCTACGGATCGGCAGAGGGACACGATGCCCCGTCTGTCTCGATAGGAAAAACGGAGGCCAGTCGGGGAGGCTGGCACCGGGTGGGCCAACTATCGCACGGGGAAAAAATGATACAAGTTTTTTTATAGTAAGTGTGTACCTGCCTCGTAGTTCTTGTCTGCGAGGCGAATTCGCCGCTCCTCGTCGCGTGCGTTGTGGAAGAAGGCCGAAAGCCGGGCTGATCTTCGCTACCGGTCGACCAGCGTGATCTCGAACGAGTAGAGGTCCGGGCGGTAGCAGTGCTGCCCGTACTCCACCGCCCGTCCGCCCGTATCGAACGCCGTCCGCTCCATCGTCAGCACGGCCGCCGCTTTCTTCAGCTCCAGCAGCTCGCTCTCGCGCCCGGTCGCCGCTCGCGCCCCGATCCGCTGATTGGCGATCCGCATCGTGACGCCCCGCTCCCGCAGCACCTGGTAGAGCCCTCTTGTCTCCAGGTCCTCCCGTGCGATGTCGGCGAACGCCGTCGGCAGCGTATTGTCCAGGATCGCGAGCGGTACCCCGTCCGCGAACCGCAGCCGCACCAGGTGCAGCACCGGATCTCCGGTCCCGATCGTCAGGTGCTCGGCCTCATCGCCCGTCGCCCCCCGCACCTCCGCACCGATCACCCGCGTCTGCGGTGTCTGCCCCGACCGCGACAGATCCTCGTACAGGCTGGTCAGATCGACGTTGCGCGTGACCTTGCCATGCACGACCTGCGTCCCGATTCCCCGCCGCCGAACCAGCAACCCCTTGTCGACCAGCTCCTGAATCGCCCGCCGAACCGTCGGCCGCGACAATCCCAGTCGCTGACCCAATGCGATCTCGTTCTCCAGCCGCGCGCCCGGCGGCAGAACGTCCTCCCGAATCGCCTGCTCGAGCCGCGTGGCGAGCTGATAGTAGAGCGGGATGGGGCTCGTCTTGTCCAGACCGGCGAAGAGATCCCGAGGCAGCGGGTGCTCAGCCTGCATCTGCATGAAGCCTCCCCATGCGAATTTGTCAGAACAACCATACACGGCGGAAGGTGACGGCCTGTGGAGGACAAGCTCGATAGGCAGGCCGACACCTGCGCCGGGCGAACCCGATGGCAAAGTGGGAGCCGCTCCTGCGCCCTGGTTTTCCCGGTCGGGGCGGGAACGAGTTGGTCTGTTTCTGTGGAGCGAGTGACGGGAATCGAACCCGCGCTATCAGCTTGGGAAGCTGAAGTTCTACCATTGAACTACACTCGCGTGGCTGAAATCACTGGGCTTCCAGCGGTTCAAGCTAACCAAAACCTACCAGACTCGCAGTTTTTTGGCTGTGTCACCGCTGCCACTGCGGTGTCGTGACGTCAGCTGTTCCAGCCTAGCAGCGAGGTCGGAGGCACTGAGCGGATCGAGCATCGCCCGGTCTTCCCATTAGAGCAATTCTGGCCGAATCACGCTGCCGACGACGACGGAACGAATGTCTCCGAGGTCGGGGTTGAAGCCCGAACTGCGGCGGATCTCTTTGCGTGCTGCGTCAATGACCGAGTCGGAGAGGAGCACGGCGGCAAGGGCGTTGGGAGACGTGGCTGTCTGGCGTTTCCAGAGGGCGTCGATCGTGTCTCGCTTCATCGCCGACCGATGCAGATGAAAGAGCCTCTCAACCTTCTTGGACGAAGACTCTTCGCCGAGGAGATCGATCTCAAGCGCCAGGATCGTCGCCACCTGTTGTCCCGTTGCCGGATTCGCTCTTGAGGGAGCTTGTCCCTGGTGTACAGGGGCTCGGTGGCGGTCGGCGTGGGGGAACGCCCATTTCGCACGACTGAAATTTACTTATTGCCGTCAAACCGTCACCCGGTAGGCTGTCTCCGTGCTTCTCTCCGACCGTGACATCAAGGCCGAGCTGAGTGCTGGGCGCATCGTTCTGGAGCCGTTCGAGCAGGGGATGGTTCAGCCGTCGAGTGTGGACGTGCGGCTCGACCGCTTCTTCCTGCTGTTCGACAACCACAAGTATCCCTTCATCGACCCGGAGGAGGATCAGCCGGAGCTGACGCGGTTCGTGGAGGTGGACCCGCACGAACCTGTCATTCTGCACCCGGGCGAGTTCGTGCTGGGGTCGACGTTCGAGCGTGTGACGCTGCCGGACGATGTGGCCGCGCGGTTGGAGGGGAAGAGTTCGCTCGGGCGGCTCGGGCTGCTCACGCACTCGACCGCGGGCTTCATCGACCCCGGGTTCTCGGGGCATGTCACGCTGGAGCTGAGCAATGTCGCGACGCTGCCTATCAAGCTGTGGCCGGGGATGAAGATCGGCCAGATGTGCTTCTTCCGGTTGTCTTCGGCGGCGGAGAAGCCGTACGGGTCTGCGGAGTACGGCTCGCGCTACCAGGGTCAGCGCGGGCCGACGGCGTCGCGGTCGTTCTTGAACTTCCACCGGACCGATGTGTCGAGCGCGGAGGCCGGGCGACCGTCCAGCTGAATCCATTGAGAGGGCCCCACCCATGTTGACTTGGGTTCTAACGGTCGTTGCAACACCTGGACTTTCTGGGAGTTGTAACGACCGTGGCCCGTTTAAGGAGCTATTCGAGGGATCGACGCTGTTTCACGCAGGCTGATAAGGACGCGTTCTTCGCGTTGTTCGAGGCGTGTGGGAGCATCACGATCGCGGCGCGTGAGTTGGGGTTCAACCCGGCGACCTGCGGGACGTGGGTATGGAAGGCCGGCCTGCGCAGCCAGGGGAAAACCGGGACTGGTCCGCATCCAGGAAAGGAACGCTACTTCCAGTTGCGACGCGATGGCATCTCGCGTCGCGAAGCAGCGGCTGCCGTCGGGGTGAACATCCGCACGGCACGGGATTGGGATAACGGTGTCCGGAAGACCGCTCATCGCCGCTATTACCCAGATGGTCGGGTCGTCGATTACAAAACAGGTATGACGACGTTTCTTGACGGCACCGAGACAATCTCGCCGGCGGCGATCTTTCAGCTGGAGAGGAAGCTCGATCCGCGGTTCCTTTCGCTGGAGGAACGTGAGCAGATCCGGGATCTCCTCCGCGATGGGTTGTCACTGCGGAGCATCGCCGCCCAGCTGCGGCGGTCGCCATCCACGATCAGTCGGGAAATCTCCCGGAACCGGTCCTCGACCGGGATCTATCACCCCTTCGCAGCACATCGCTACTCGGCGAAGCGTCGCCCACGGCCAAAGCCGCGAAGACTGGTGACAGAGCTGCGGTTGCGTGCTTTCGTTGAGTCGAAGCTGGCGTTGCGGTGGTCTCCCGAGCAGATCACTCGAGCCCTGATCCGTCAGTTCCCGGACGACGTTGGGATGCGAGTGGCGACCGAGACGATCTACCAGACGCTCTATCTCCAAGGACGCGGCCAGCTGCGCCGTGATCTCGCGACAGCGCTGCGTACCGGGCGCGCACGTCGCCGACCGAACCGGGGAACCAACGCACGTCGTTCGCGGTTCGTCGACCCGATGCTCATGATCTCCGAGCGCCCCGCTGAGGTCGCTGATCGTGCTGTTCCAGGGCATTGGGAAGGCGATCTCATCATCGGCGCTGACCACGCCAGCGCGATCGGCACCCTCGTCGAGCGAACCACCAGGTTCGTGATGCTCGTCCACCTCCCGACCGACCACGCTGCCGAGACCGTCCGCGATGGCCTCATTCGGACGATGAGCGGCCTGCCGGCCGAACTGAAGAAGTCGCTGACCTGGGACCAGGGTGCGGAGATGGCCGCCCACAAGACGTTCACGATCGCCACCGACATGGACGTCTACTTCTGCGACCCAGCCTCGCCCTGGCAGCGCGGTTCTAACGAGAACACGAACGGGTTGCTGAGGCAGTACTTCCCGAAGGGCACCGACCTCTCACAGCACTCGCCCGCGGACCTTGCCCGAGTCGCACACGAACTCAACACCCGCCCACGCAAAACGCTCGGCTGGGAAACCCCAGCCCAGCGCCTCGCTAAACTACCTACCAGCTAATCGTCGTGTTGCAACGACCACTAGAATCCGCCTGAGCGAAGTCACCGAGTCTCTTTTCGCACGCGCCCTGATCGCAGCGGGTCCCACGGCCGAACGGCCGCAGCGCATCCACCTGTTCGGGTAATTGGTGGGAACCTGGCGGGCCGAACTGCGCGCCTTCGACGAGAGCGCGGAGGAGTGGCGCGAGTCGGTCACCGAGTGGGCGTTCGCCTACACACTCGGCGGGCGCGCCGTCCAGGATGTGCTGATCGCGCGCGACCCGGAGGACCCGGAGCGGCTCGAGGGGCGCGGCTCCACGATGCGCGTCTACGACTCGACGCTCGGTGCGTGGCGGGTGAGCTGGTTCGGCGCGGCGGAGGGCGCCTTCTGCACGCTCGTGGCGACGGCCCATCGGCGTGACGGCATCCGGCAGGATGGCACGCAGACCGACGGACGTCCCATCCGCTGGAACTTCTCGAACATCACCTCCGACTCGTTCGAGTGGGAGAGCTGGGTGTCCGACGACAGGGGCCGCACCTGGTGGCTCGAGCAGCACCTCGACGCGACGCGCACGGGATGATGCGCCCGTCGCGCAGAACGTGAGTGCGCGAACGGATTCACGTCACGGCATACGATCCGCGCAGTTATCCACAGTCAATTGCACAGGTGGAGAATATGAGCAGCGCTCACAGCTGGCCCCAAGGTCGGTCGCCCGAGCCGGTGTACAGGGCGGGCAGTTGCAGGGTGAGCCAGGGGCTGAACGCCCACGGCGTCGCTGTGACCGAGCTGAGCAGCGCCCGCGGGTCCGCCCACTCCCACTCGGCGACTTCGTCCGCAGACGGTCGCAGCTCCCCCGCGATGGTGGCGGTGTAGACCGGGCACATCTCGTGCTCGACCACGCCGGTGGCGTCCACGGCCCGGTAGCGGAAGTCTGGCAGGGCGAGGACGAGGGCGTCGACGCTTGTGCCGAGTTCGTCGCGCGCCCGGCGGGCGATGGCCTCCTCGAAGGATTCTCCGGGGGCCGGGTGCCCGCAGAACGAGTTGGTCCAGACGCCCGGCCAGGTGGCTTTGCCGAGGGCTCGGCGGGTGACGAGGACGCGGCCTTCGCCGTCGAAGAGGTGGCAGGAGAACGCGAGGTGCAGCGGGGTGCTCGCGCTGTGGACTGTGGCTTTGTCCGCCGTCCCGATCGGGGTGCTGTCCTCGGCGAGCAGCACGACCTCTTCCGGGGGTGGCGTCATGCGTCCATCCTAGGTGGCCGTCCTGGCCGTCCTGGCCGTCTTGGCCGCGTTGGCTGGACGGCTTCACCCACGTCGCGCCCGTGCCCCGCCCCGTCGAAAACGGAGGAGATCGCACTCCGTCACCCCCGAATCTCCTCCCTTCCCTGCGACACGCCCAACCTCGGCGCCACAACTCCTCCGTTTCCTCCGCGTCACCGCGGCGATCTCACCGGAAGCAGCAGGAGCCCCGCCAGCAGCACCAGCACGATGCCCAGGATGCCCCAGTACTCCGCCCCGCCGATCGCGATGAAGGTCGCGAACAGCAGCGGTGCGAGGAAAGACACCGCTCGCCCGGTGGTCGCGTAGAGGCCGAACACCTCTCCTTCCCGTCCGGGCGGCGTCAAGCGCGCGAGGAAGGTCCGGCTGGCCGATTGCGCCGGGCCGACGAACAGGCACAGGATGAGGCCGAAGACCCAGAACGCCGCCGCGCCGGAGCCGTGCAGGAAGAACACAGCCAGCCCCGCGAGCACCAGCCCGATCAGCGCTGTGACGATCACCGCTTTCGCCCCGAAGCGGTCGTCGAGCCGGCCGCAGAGCACGGTGCTCGCGCCGGCGACCACATTGGCCGCGATGGCGAAGACGATGACCTGGCCGCTGGTGAACCCGAACGTGCCCTGCGCCAGGATGCCGCCGAAGGCGAACACGCCGACCATTCCGTCCCGGAACAGTGCGCTGGCGAGGAGGAACAGCACAGTGTTCCGGCTCTCGGCCCACAGCCGGCCGATATCGCGCACGAGGACCGCGTAGGAAGCGAAGAAGCCGACTCGGGGTCTGCGCGCGTTCGGTTCCGTCTCGGGCACGGCGATGAGGACGGGCAGCGAGAACACGAGCGTCCAGGCCGCCGCGATGATGCGGATGTTGAGCCCGGCCTCCTCGCTCGCGTGCAGGAGGCCGCCGGTCCCATCGGCGTTGTCCGTGACGAACCCGACGTAGACGATGAGCAGCAGCACGATGCCGCCCAGATAGCCCGCGCCCCAGCCGAACCCGCTCACCCGGCCGATCGTGGCCGGGGTGGAGACCTGGACGAGCATGGCGTTGTAGTTCACGGTCGCGATCTCGTAGAACACCGTCCCGATCGCGACGAGCGCGACGCCGAGCAGGAAGGCCTTCGGCGTGCCCGCCACGAGGAACAGGAGGGCCGTCGCCACGACCACCGCGCCCGTGTTGATGCCGAGCCAGAGCCTCCGCCGTCCCGAGCCGTCCGTGCGCCGTCCGAGCACCGGTGCGAGCAGGGCGACCACGATGCCCGCGACCGCGAGTCCCCAGCCGAGACCGCTCGACAGCGGGACCTCGGCCGCGGCGACCGCCGCGTGCGCCGGGCCATTCGGGTCCGTATCCGCGTCGCGTGCGGCGATGAGGGCGGGCTCCACGAACAGGCTGCCGGTGAGGTAGACCGTGAACACGAAAGTCGTGATCACCGCGTTGAACGCCGCCCCTCCCCAGTCCCACAGCGCCCACGCGACGATCCGTCCCCGCGGGATACGGCGGTCGGTGGAGAGCGGGTCCGCCAGGGCATCGCCGTCCGCGGCCGGGCTGTCGGTCATCATGAGCACAGCGTAGGGCCTGCCGGCGCCGGTGAGTGCGCGCCCGGCCCGGGGAGAGGGCCGGGTCCGGAGTCACGCCTCGATCGGCAGCGTGAAGGTGCCGTCGCCGTCGCCGCGGATCTGACGGTGGATGTCCTCCATCGTCACGTCCAGCTGGCTCGCCGTCCCGGCCGCTGCGGTGAGATCCTGGAGCAGGCGCTCCGGCACATCCCCTTCGTACTTGTAGTAGATCTTGTGCTCGAGGCTCGCCCAGAAGTCCATCGCGACCGTCCGCAGCTGGATCTCGACGGGAAAGAGCACGGGTCCGTCGCTGAGGAACACCGGGATTTCGACGATGACGTGCAGGCTCTTGTATCCGTTGGGCTTCGGGTGTGCGATGTAGCCTTCACCTCAAGCGCCCGCACATCCTCCTGTGCTGTCAGGAGCTGGAAGACCCGGTACACGTCCGAGACGAACGAGCAGACGATCCGGATGCCCGCGATGTCGGTGATGGCGTCCCGGATGGCCTCGAACGAGGGCTCGCAGTTCTTCCGCACGACCTTCTGCTCGATGCTCTCCGCCGATTTCAGTCGGCTGGAGATGTGCTCGATCGGGTTGTAGTCGTGCAGTTCCGCGAATTCCTCGCGCAGGATGGACACTTTCGTGGAGATCTCGTCGATCCCGAACTTGTAGGGCATGATGAACCGCGCGAAATCATCCCGGAAAGCCTGCATCTCGATGAGTGTGGCCGGGTCGATGCTCTGCAGAGCCTCGATCGCGCGCGAGGACAGCAGCGGTGCGAGTTCGGTGTCCATGCCCTTACGGTATCGACGGGTGTTGTGCGCCGGGTGTGAGCGGATCAGTCGGTGGAGAGGAGAGCCGCCCAGGTGGTGTCGGCGGCGGCGTAGACCGTCACAGGCTGTCCCAGTTCGGATGCGACCTCCCGCACCATCGAGCGCCATTCGCCGAGCGGAACGGGCGTCTCCTTCGCGTGGACCTGAACCGGTCCCTCAGCGAGGCGGCGGGCGATCTCCTTTTTGAGCGTTCGACGGTCGACGGGATGTTCCATGCGATATATCTCACACGGTTGTGGTGGGGACGTCCAGTCCCCCTTCGGGCTCGGGCGACATCCCAGCACGCCGGCGCGAGGCGATACCCGGCCGCCGAACGAGGGAAGAGGCGCCGCGGGCACAAAAGTTGAGTCGATCATGCTCAAGTTTAGGGCGGTCGCCTTGACATGTCCCGGCCGGGATGCGAGACTTGAGTCGTTGAGACTCAAGTCTCGGCCCCTGGCTTTCGGAACGAAACAGACAGACCCGCAACAATAAGGAGAGAAAGCACCTATGTCCCGTGCAGTAGGAATCGACCTCGGAACCACCAACTCCGTCGTGTCGGTGCTCGAGGGCGGCGAGCCCACGGTCATCGCCAATGCGGAGGGCTTCCGCACGACCCCCTCGGTTGTCGCGTTCACCAAAGATGGCGAGGTGCTCGTCGGCGAGACCGCCAAACGCCAGGCCGTCACCAACGTCGACCGCACCCTCTCGTCCGTCAAGCGCCACATGGGGACTGACTGGAAGACTCAGGAGATCGACGGCAAGAAGTACACCGCGCAGGAGATCTCCGCGCGCATCCTGCAGAAGCTCAAGCGGGACGCAGAGCAGTATCTCGGCGACACCGTCACCGATGCCGTCATCACCGTTCCGGCGTACTTCAACGACGCCGAGCGCCAGGCCACCAAAGAGGCCGGAGAGATCGCGGGCCTCAACGTGCTGCGCATCATCAACGAGCCGACCGCGGCGGCCCTCGCCTACGGACTCGACAAGGGCAAAGAGGACGAACTCATCCTCGTCTTCGACCTCGGCGGCGGCACGTTCGACGTCTCCCTGCTCGAAGTGGGCAAAGACGACGACTTCTCCACCATCCAGGTCCGCGCGACCGCCGGCGACAACCGCCTCGGCGGCGACGACTGGGACCAGCGGATCGTGGAGTGGCTGATCAAGCGCTTCAAGGAGTCCACCGGCGTCGACGCCTCCACCGACAAGATCGCGAAGCAGCGCCTCAAGGAGGCGGCGGAGCAGGCCAAGAAGGAGCTGTCGTCGAGCATGTCGACCAGCATCCAGCTTCCCTACCTGTCGCTCACCGAGAACGGCCCGGCCAACCTCGACGAGACCCTCACCCGCGCGCAGTTCGAGCAGATGACCAGCGACCTTCTGGACCGCACCAAGAAGCCGTTCCAGGACGTCATCAAAGAGGCCGGCATCAAGGTCTCCGACATCGCCCACGTCGTCCTCGTCGGCGGTTCCACCCGCATGCCGGCCGTCTCCGAGCTGGTGAAGCAGGAGACCGGTGGTCAAGAGCCCAACAAGGGCGTCAACCCGGACGAGGTGGTCGCTGTCGGCGCCGCGTTGCAGGCCGGTGTGCTGAAGGGCGAGCGCAAGGACGTCCTCCTCATCGACGTCACCCCGCTGTCCCTCGGCATCGAGACCAAGGGCGGGATCATGACCAAGCTCATCGAGCGCAACACGGCCATCCCGACCAAGCGCAGCGAGACGTTCACCACGGCCGACGACAACCAGCCGTCTGTGGCGATCCAGGTCTTCCAGGGCGAGCGCGAATTCACCCGCGACAATAAGCCGCTCGGCACTTTCGAGCTGACCGGCATCGCCCCGGCGCCCCGTGGCATCCCGCAGGTCGAGGTCACCTTCGACATCGACGCGAACGGCATCGTCCACGTGTCCGCGAAGGACAAGGGCACCGGCAAGGAGCAGTCGATGACGATCACCGGTGGGTCCAGCCTGCCGAAGGACGACATCGAGCGCATGGTGCGCGAGGCCGAGGAGCACGCCGCGGAGGACAAGAAGCGCCGCGAGTCCGCCGAGACCCGCAACCAGGCCGAGCAGCTCGTCTACTCGATCGAGAAGCTGATCAAAGACAACGAGGAGAAGCTTCCCGAGGACATCAAGAACGAGGTCCAGGGCGACGTGGACGCGCTCAAGGCTGCTCTGGCGGGCGAGGACGACGAGGCCGTGAAGACCGCGTACGACAAGCTGAACGAGAGCCAGCAGAAGCTCGGCCAGGCCATCTACTCGGCGGCCCAGGCCGCTGAGGCCCCGGCCGGCGGCGCGGGCGAGGAGACGTCCGCTCCGTCGTCCAGCAGCGGCGAGGAGGACGTCATCGACGCCGAGGTCGTCGAAGACGAGGAGAAGAAGCAGCCATGAGCGACCAGAACCTCGGCCAGGGCTCCGACGAGCCCGAGCGCGAGGAGCCGATCGTCCGAGACAAGCGGCGGATCGATCCCGAGACCGGCAAGGTCCGGGAGCCGCAGGACCTCTCGCACGAGGAACTGGTGGACGTGGGTCCGGTCGAAGAGAGCCAGGGCGAGGAGATCATCTCGGATGACGACCTCGACCTTCTCTCCGGTCAGACCACGGCCGACCAGCTCGCGGCCGAGCGGCTCGCCGACCTCCAGCGGGTCACCGCGGAGTACGCCAACTATCGCAAGCGGACGGAGTCGAACCGCGAGATCGAGCGCGAGCGTGCGATCGGGGATGCCGTCAAGGGCCTCATCCCGGTGCTCGACGACCTCGAGCGCGCCGACAATCACGGCGACCTCGTCGAGGGCAGCGCGTTCGCGACCATCGCGACCAAGCTGCGTGCGAGCGTCGAGCGGCTCGGCCTCCTCCCGTACGGTGAGAAAGGCGAGCCTTTCGATCCGCAGATCCACGAGGCGATCTTCCAGCAGCCCACCCCCGGCGTGACGGCCGACACCGTCGCCGATGTGGTGGAGACCGGCTACCGGCTGGGCTCCGTCACCGTGCGGGTGGCCAAGGTGGTCGTCGCGGTTCCGGCCTGAGCGGTCAGGGACGAAACAGCGCGAGAAGCGGCGGGAGAGGCATCCCGCCGCTCCTCGCGCGAAGCGACAGTCAGATTTCGACGAAGGAAACCACAGACGGAGAGGAGGCGCCGTGGCAAGCCAGGACTGGTTCGACAAGGACTTCTACAAGGTCCTTGGCGTCTCCAAGGACGTCAGCGACGCAGAGCTCAAGAAGACCTACCGCAAGCTCGCACGCAAATACCACCCCGACTCGAATACCGGTGACAGCGCCGCGGAGGCGAAGTTCAAGGAGATCAGCGAAGCGTACTCGGTGCTGAGCGACGCCGAGGAGCGCAAAGAGTACGACCAGGTTCGCGCGATGGGTTCGGGCGCGCGCTTCACTGCCCCGGGCAGCGGCGCCCCGGGCGGCGGTTTCGACGATGTTTTCGGTGGGATGTTCGGCGGCGGCCAGCAGCGCGGCCAGTACTACGCGGGCGGGGGCAACTTCGACGATGTGCTGGGCGGGCTGTTCGGCAACGGCCGTTTCGGCACCGCGACCGGCGGCTATCGCGGTTACGGTGGTCCGGCCCGCGGCCGCGATATAACCGCCCACACCGCCATCGACTTCCTCACAGCCACCAAAGGCGAGACCATCAGCCTGCAGGCCGCCGACGGCAAACCCTTCAAAGTGAAGATCCCCGCCGGTGTCGCCGACGGGCAGAAGATCAAGCTGCGCGGCAAAGGCGAGCCCAGCCCGGACGGCGGCGAGGCCGGCGACATCGTTTTGACGGTGACGGTGCGCAAGCACCCCGTCTTCGAGCGCGACGGCCTCAACCTCCGCGTGACCGTTCCGGTGACGTTCGCCGAAGCCGCGCTCGGCGCGACCATCGAGGTCCCCACCCTCGGCGGAGACCCGGTCAAGTTGCGCGTCGCACCCGGCACGCCCAGCGGCCGCGCTCTGCGCGTGAGAGGACGCGGTGTGCAGACGGCGAAGGGGACCGGCGACCTGCTCGCCGTCGTTCAGATCGCGGTGCCCTCGCATCTGTCCGGAGAGGCCAAGGAGGCCCTTGAGGCGTTCACCGAGAAACTCCCCGACGAGAACCCGCGAGAGGACCTCCTGGCCAAGGCGCGGAGCTGAGGAGGCGGCGGTGGACGAGAACACGCAGGTCTTCGTCATCTCGATCGCGGCCGAACTGGCCGGGATGCACCCGCAGACCCTCCGCCAGTACGATCGGCTCGGCCTTGTCAGCCCGAGTCGCACGGCCGGCAAGTCACGGCGCTATTCCATGCGCGATGTCGAGAAGCTTCAGGAGATCGCCCGCCTCGGCTTCGAGGGTGTGAGCCTGGAAGGCATCCGGCGCATCCTGGAACTCGAAGACAGCGTCAACGCGCTCCGGGGCAGGGTGCGCGAACTGGAGGCGGCGCTGGCCGATGAGCTTTTGAACCGGCCCGGCCGGCGGGTTTTCGCCGCCGGGTTGGAAGGAGAGGTCGTCTCGCTGCGCGTGGGGACACGGGCGCGGCGCAGCACACAGCTGGTCGTCTGGCGGCCGTTGGAGCCGTAGCGGCTCGCGCGCTCCATGACGGGCGCCGTACGGGGCGGAAGCCCCCACTAGGCTGGGTCACGGCCACCGTGCCTACAAGGCGCATCGGCCTCTCTGCGACGAAGCACGAGCGACTCCACGAGGACGGCGACATGAAAGCCCTGTACAAATCCGAGCGTGGCCCCGGTCTGGAAATGGTCGAGATGCCCGAGCCCGCGATCGGGCCCGCGGATGTCAAGATCCGGGTGCTTCGGACGGGGATCTGCGGTACCGACCTGCACATCCTGCGCTGGGACGACTGGGCCGCCTCGGCCGTGACCGCACCGCTGATCCCCGGCCACGAGTTCTTCGGCGAGGTGGTCGCCGTGGGGCCGCTCGTTCGCGATGTCGCGGTGGGCGACCGGGTCTCCGGCGAAGGGCACATCGTCTGCGGGACCTGCCGCAACTGCCGCGCTGGACGCCGGCAGATGTGCATCCGCACCCAGGGCGTCGGCGTGCAGCGCGACGGCGCGTTCGCGGAGTGCCTGGTGCTGCCCGCGACGAATGTGTGGGTGCATCACACCGGTGTCGAGCCGGAGGTCGGCGCACTGTTCGATCCGCTGGGCAACGCGGTCCACACAGCCCTGGCGTTCCCCGTCGTGGGCGAGGACGTCCTCGTCGCCGGGTGCGGGCCCATCGGCCTGATGGCGATCGCCGTCGCCCGCCATGTGGGCACGCGCTTCATCGTCGGCACCGACATCAGCGCGCGGCGGCTGGAGCTGGCGCGCGGGATGGGCGCGGACTACACCGTGGATGTCTCGCAGCATGACATCCGCGAGGCGCAGCGGGCGCTCGGGATGCGCGCGAGGGGTTCGATGTCGGGTTCGAGATGAGCGGGGCGCCGGGCGCGCTGCCGTCGATGATCGAGAACATGAACCACGGCGGCCGGATCGCCCTGCTCGGGCTGCCTTCCCAGACCGGTTCCGGACAGCGCACGGCGATCGACTGGGGGATCGTGGTGACCCACATGCTGACGCTGAAGGGCATCTACGGTCGCGAGATGTTCGAGACCTGGAATGCGATGGGCGCGATGCTTCAGACGTCGAAGCCGCTGCACGACGCCATCGCCTCGATCGTGTCGGACCGGTTCGCGGCCCGGGACTGGGAGAAGGGCTTCGCGGCGGCCACGGCTGACGGCGGCAAAGTCATCCTCGACTGGACGGAGCTCTGATGTACGGAACGTTTCGGGACCACCTGAGCGCGCAGCTCGCCGAGATCGACCAGGCCGGGCTGACCAAGCGCGAGCGCAGCATCCACGGCCCTCAGGCGACGCGAATCGCCGCCGACGGCGCCGATGCGCTCAACTTCTGTGCGAACAACTACCTCGGCCTGGCCGACCACCCCGCTCTGCGCGACGCGGCGAAGGCGGCGCTGGACGACTGGGGGTACGGGATGGCCAGCGTCCGCTTCATCTGCGGGACACAGGAGCAGCACCTGGAACTGGAGCGGCGCGTGTCCCGGTTCCTGGGCACGGAGGCGACCATCCTGTACTCGTCCTGCTTCGATGCGAACGGCGGGGTCTTCGAGACGCTGTTCGGCCCGGAGGACGCGATCGTCTCCGACGAGCTGAACCACGCGTCGATCATCGACGGCATCCGCCTCTCGAAGGCGATGCGCTACCGCTACCGGAACCGCGATCTGGACGACCTCCGCGCCCAGCTGACCGCGGCCCGGGAGGCGGGGGCGCGGTTCACGGTCATCGCGACCGACGGGGTGTTCTCGATGGACGGGTACATCGCCCCGCTGCGGGAGATCTGCGACCTGGCCGACGAGTTCGGCGCGCTGGTGCTCGTGGACGAGACTCGCACGCGGTCGGGTTCGTCGGCGAGCACGGCCGGGGCACCCCTGAGCTGTGCGGGGTCGGGGAGCGGGTGGACATCCACACCGGCACGTTCGGCAAAGCGCTCGGCGGCGCGTCCGGCGGATACGTGTCTTCCCGCCGCGAGGTCGTGGAGCTGCTGCGGCAGCGCTCGCGGCCCTATCTGTTCTCCAACACGCTCGCGCCGCCGATCGTCGCCGGGACCCTCGCCGCGCTGGATCTGCTGGAGCAGTCGGACGCGCTGCGTTCGCGCCTCGCCGGGAACGCCGCCCTGTTCCGCGAGCTGATGACCGAGGCCGGGTTCGAGCTGCTGCCGGGGGAGCATCCCATCGTCCCGGTGATGTTCGGGGAGGCTGCGCTCGCCGCGCGGATCGCGGAGGAGATGCAGGATCGCGGGGTGTACGTCACGGCGTTCTCCTTCCCGGTGGTCCCCCGGGGGAAGGCGCGCATCCGGGTGCAGCTTTCGGCGGCGCACACCGGCGAGGAGATCCGGCGCTGCGTGGCCGCGTTCGCGGCGGCGCGGGAAGCGGTGGCGGGCGGCTGAGCCCTCGCCGCCGCGCTGTCGCTGCGGAGCCCGGCCTGTGCGGCGCGGCTACGCCGGGTCGGGGCTCTTCGACGGCCGGATCACGAAGAAGATCAGCAGCTGCGCGCTCAGGAACAGGGCCAGTGCGCTCAGATAAGCGATCGCCGCCGTTCCGGCGACCGTCGCCACCTGCGCCAGCCCGCACCCGGCGGGCGTCTCGATCGCTGTGCAGAGCATCCGATCCCCGGGCTGGACGGCCCCGGTCGCGAGCCAGTGCGGGATCAGCTGGTTGCAGGCGGTCGTGAGGCCGGGGCCGAGGGCCGCGGTGTGGGTGGAGTCGGGTGCGGCCCAGTAGGTGACCTTCCAGCCCGCGTGCTCGGCGGCGGTGGCGGTGGCCACGACCTGGGGGCGGAAGTGGGTGTCGAGCTGTCCCGCGATGAAGATGCCGCGCATCGGTTTGGCGGAGTAGTCGGACGCCGCGAGGACGTTCTCTGGCCAGGTCGCCTCGAAGGCGCTCTGGCTGCCGCCGAAGTACAGGTCCCGGGTGCGGTCGGGGGTGTGCTCGCCGGGTTTGTCGGGGCCGGAGATGTCGATGACGTTCGCCCAGGTCCCGGGATGTTTCGCGCCGAGGTAGGCCGCGCATTCCCCGCCGTGCGAGTAGCCGGCGATCGTCCAGCCGTCCCGGTCCGGGTCGACCGGCAGATTCGCGCGAATCCAGGCGGGGACATCCTTCGCCAGGTAGATGTCGACCTTTCCTGCGCTGGTGTCTGCGCACGGCGGGTTCTTGTCGATCGCGCCGAGCTGGTCGACTACCAGGATGAACGGTGCGTCAGAGAAGCGGTCGTCGCCGAGGCTGTGCAGCGCATCCAGGGTGGCGCCGAGGGTCGGCTTTCCCGGTTGTCCCATCATCATCTGGACCACGGGGCGGGTCGAGGAGGGGTCGCGGAGCCAGCCGGGCGGGACGAAGAGGTGGGCGTCCCGCGCCGCGAACCCGGAGGCGGTCGGGGGGATGTGGACGGTCAGCTGCTCGCCCTGGGCGAGCGTCGATTCCGTGATCGGGACAGCGCGGCCCCCGATCGTCGCCGTGTTCAGGGTCGGGAGGACGGTGACCACCGCGGCGGCGACGGTCACCGCCGCCGTGGCGGCGGCGAGCGCCGCGGCCAGGACGCGCATGCCGCCGAGGGACTGCCAGGCATCGCCGAGCGCGAGGGAGAGCGTCAGCGCGCCGAGGGCGACGACGAACCAGCCGGCGCCGCCGAGGTCCGGCCGCGGGGCCAGCAGACACCAGACGACGATCAGCAGGAGTCCGGCGATCTGCCCGATGAGCGCGAAGCGCACGGTCGTCGCCGCGCGGAAGCGCCACGCCCGGCGGGCGAACCGGATGGCCGGGACGAGGGCGAGCAGCGCGAGCGCGCCGGCCAGCCATGCGAGGGTTCCCACGAGCCCCACCCTAGACGCCTCGGTCGGCTTGACAAGCCAACGCCTCGTCGGCGAGTTCAGCTTCTCTGCCTTCCTCGCCCCTCTGCGCGTGCCCCCGAGCGCTGCGGACGTGTCCGTACGGGGCTTGCCCCGGCAAACGCCGGTCAGGGATTCGCCCGGAACGAGCGGTTCCCGGACGAAGCCGTCGAGGTGGCGTCTTGATATGTAAGGTAAGATCCCGCCGTGACATTCGAGGCCTTCGATAGAGACGCGCGCCGCCGGGACCGGTGGAAGCTGGTGCGCGACATCGCGCTCATCGTCGTGATCGGGGTGCTCGCCTCCACCCTGGTCAAGTCGTATCTGGTGCGCAGCTTCTGGATTCCCTCGGCGTCGATGGAGGCGACGCTCCAGAAAGGGGACCGGGTGCTCGTGAACGAGCTCGTTCCCGGACTCGTCCCGCTTCAGCGCGGCGACATCGTGGTCTTCCAGGACCCGGGGGGGGCTGGTTGCAGCCGTCCGGGCCGGACACCCGCCCGTGGCCCGTGCAGGCCGCGCGCTGGGTGGGCGAACAGGTCGGCGTCGTGCCGGCCCGGGGCAATGAGTACCTGATCAAGCGCGTCATCGGCCTGCCCGGCGACACCGTCTCGTGCTGTTCCGCCGACGGTCGCCTGCTTGTCAACGGCAAGCCGCTCGGCGAGCCCTATCTGATGCTGCCGTCGGGCACGGCGGCGGCCTCCGGCGTCGTCTTCCGGGTGACCGTGCCCCCGGACTCGCTCTGGGTCATGGGGGACAATCGCTACAACTCGCTCGACAGCCGTGCGCACCAGCAATCGGCGTCGCGGGGTTTCGTTGCCGTACTCGGATGTCGTCGGGCGAGCGTTCGCGATCATCGGGCCGGTCTCGCGGCTGAGCTGGCTGGGTCGGTCCGGTTGACGGGGCCGGTGTTCCCGTATGAGCGCCTGCGGCGGTTGCCCGATGTGGAGGCGCCCACTCTGTTCGCGGCGGACGCCGCCGACCGGCTGCTGGCGGACACCGCCGGTGAAGCTGTGCTCCGGCCGGGCCTGGTCGTCATCGGCGACCCCTATGGAGCGCTCACCCTGGCGGCGGCCTCCCTCGGCGCCCGCGGCATCCGCGTCCACCAGGACCCGCTGACCGCTGAACGCGCTCTGGACCGGAACGCCGCGGAGCTGGGCCTCGCGGGGACCTACGAGCACCACGCCCTCGACGCTTCCCTCCTCGCCGGCGCGCGGGCGGTGCTGCTGCGCCTGCCGCGGAGCCTGGACGCCCTCGCCGAGACCGCCGCCCTGATCGCCGAGCATGCGCACCCCGCTGTCGCCGAGTACGCGGGCGGCATGCTCAAGCGCATGACGCCCGCTATGAACGCCGTCTTCGCGGAGGTGTTCGGCGAGGTCCGCGCTTCGCTCGCGCGGCAGAAGGCGCGCGTCCTCACCGTCGCGGAGCCGCATCCCGCCGCCGCGACCGCGCTGGACCGCTGGCCGGAGCGCGCTCTCGACCGGGAGACCGGTCTGTGGGTGTGCGCCCACGGCGCCGCTTTCGCGGGCACGGGCGTGGACATCGGCACGCGTTTCCTGCTCTCGACGCTGGAAGCCGCCGTCCCCGGCGCTCGGACAGCGATCGACCTCGGCTGCGGGACCGGTGTGCTCGCCTCCTGGCTCGCCGTGCGACGGCCGGAGCTGATCGTCGTGGGCTCCGACCAGTCCGCCGCCGCCGTCGCCTCCGCGCGTGCGACCGCCGCGGCCAACGGCGTCGCCGGCCGTGTCTCTGCGATCCGCGACGACGGCCTCGCGACCCGCGCGGAGGCGTCGGCCGATCTCATCGTGCTCAACCCGCCCTTCCACATCGGCGCTGCGGTCCACACGGGGATCGCGCACCGGATGTTCGCGGAGGCGGGGCGTGTGCTCGCCCCCGGAGGCGAGCTGTGGACAGTGTGGAACTCGCACCTGGGCTACCGGCCGGCGCTCGAGCGCGCGGTGGGGCGGACGCGGCAGGTGGCGCGGAACGCGAAGTTCACGGTGACCGCGTCGTGGAAGCGATAGCCCGGCCCGGAGCGTGTCAGAACAGCTGGTCGTCCGCCGGTCCGCCGCGTTCCAGCTCCAGCAGCAGCGCCTTCCGCTCCAGCCCGCCCGCATAGCCGTGCAGTCTCCCGTCGCTCCCCAGCACGCGGTGGCAGCCGATCACGATCGACAGTGGATTCCGGCCGACCGCGGTTCCGACCCGCTGGGCCTGGCGGCGGTCGCCGAGCTCGTCGGCGATGGCGGCGTAGGTGGTGGTCGATCCGTAGGGGATGCGCTCGATGCACGCCCACACGCGCAGCTGGAACTCGTCGCCGATGGGCTGGATGTGGAGGTCGAACGCCGTCCGCTCACCGGCCAGATACTCGCGCAACTCGACGGCGGCCCTCGAGAGAGCCGGGTCGCCGTCGAGAGCGACGGCATCGCCCAGACGCTCGGCTGTGGCGGGATGCCAGTGGCCGGGAAAGTAGACGCCCGTCAGAGCATCGCCCCGGGCGGTGAGGGTCAGCTCGCCGATGCTCGTCGCGGCGACCGCGTGGCGCGCAGACGGTGGCGTCGGGTCTTCCGGCATGGTCTCACCCTAGCCGCGCTGTGGCCGGGCAGGAGCGGCTTCCGGCCGGCTCAACCGCGAGCCGTTCAGGACCCCGAGTAGACTCGAAGCCATGAGTTCGCGCGGAGCCCGGGTCGTCCGCGGCTTCGCCGCCGCCGGGGTCGCGACCCTCGTCGCCGCGCTGTTCCATGTGGCGGGCGGCGGGCAGGCGCCGAGCGCCGTCGCTCTGACGCTCAGCCTCACGTTCTCCTCCCTCGCCTGCATCGCGCTCGCCGGCAAGCGGCTCGCGCTGTGGCGGCTCGCTCTTTCCGTGCTGCTCAGCCAGTTCCTCTTCCACGCGCTGTTCTCGCTCAGCCCGTCCGAATCGTTCAGCGGAATGCCGGCGGGCGGGCACTTTCACGCCGGGATGCACCTGACGCTGCTCCCCGGAGCCGCGACCGACCCCGCTCTCGTCGTGGAGGGCTGGGCGATGTGGCTTGCTCATATCGCAGCCGCTGCGCTGACGATCGTCGTCCTGCGGCACGGCGAGCACACCTTCTGGGCCGTCTGCGGGTTCGCCTCGTACCGGCTGCGCCGCTTCTTCGACCGCGTCGCGGGTCCGTGCCCCACCGCGGCGGGGACGAGCCGCGGGCGTGTGGAGCCCGTGCCCCTCACGCTCCCCTCTCCCCGGGCTGTGCTGGGCGGGATGCGGCATCGCGGTCCGCCGTAGCGGGCTGTCCCGGTCGGCTGAGCCGCGCGTCCGTCCGTCCGGGAGACGTCATCCCTCCTCCCGTGTCCTGGGCGCTTCTGCGTACCCGCGGGAGGGCGTCAGCCATCCCAGACAAGGATAACAATTGCCGTGAAATCTACCCGCCTTCTCGTCTCCGCCGCCGGAGCCTCGGTCGCCGCGATCGCCCTCGCCCTCGCCGTCCCGCTCGCGGCCAGCGCCCACGTACACGTCGATCCCGATCGGGCCAGCGTCGGCAGCTACGCCACCCTCACCTTCACAGTCCCCACCGAGTCGGCCACGGCTGGAACGGTCAAGCTGGAAGTGGATCTTCCGACGGCTACGCCATTCGGGTCCGTTTCGTACAAGCCCGTCCCCGGCTGGACGGCCTCGGTCACCACGGAGAAGCTCGCCAAACCGGTCAAGACCGGCGAGGGCACCATCACCGAAGCTCCGGTCAGAATCACCTGGACGGCCGAACCGGGTGTGCGGATCGAGCCGGGCCAGTTCCAGGAGTTCACGATCTCCGCCGGTGCGATGCCGGACACCGGCAGCATCCCGCTGCCGACCCGCCAGTACTACTCTGATGGCACCGTCGTGGACTGGGACCAGAAGACGCCCGCCTCTGGCCGCGAGCCCGAGCGCCCGGCTCCGACCGTGTACATCGCCGATGCGCCGCCCGCAGCCGACGACGACGCTGTCCCGAGTGTCGTGGCCGCCCCGGCCGGGTCCTCGGCGGGTGCCGGTTCGATGAGCGGCGACGCTGTCGCGATCGGCCTCGGGATCGGCGGGCTCGCCCTCGGCGCGATCGCCCTCGTCGTCGCCGTGTTTGCCGCGACCCGGCGCTCGACGGGTCCGCGGTCGTGACCGCGCGACGGGTCTGCGTGGCCGCGGGCGTCGTGGCGGCCGTGGCGATAGCGCTCGCGCCCGCTGCCACCGCGAGCGCCCACGATTATCTCGTGGAGAGCTCTCCCGCGGCGGGATCGGTTCAGGCCCAGGCTCTCCCGGACGTGAGCCTCACGTTCAACGACCGCGTGCTGGACCTCACCGGGGACGGCTCCTCTGCCCTCGTCCAGGTGACCGACGCGGCGGGGCGGCACTTCGAGACGGGATGCTCGAGCATCCGGGACCGCACCGTGACCGTCCCGGTCGCCCTCGGCGGCGACGGGACTTACACGGTGGAGTGGCAGATCGTCTCGGCCGACGGCCACACGGTGTCGAGTTCCATCCAGTTCCGGTTCCAGGCGCCTGCCGGCTTCGCCGCGGCGGCGGGGTCGGCCGAGCGGCCGGCCTGCGGTGTGGGCGCGATCCTCGCGTCGTCCAGCCCGACCCCGCTGGCGGGACAGCAGGGGTCGGGGCGGCGGGATTCGGAACGGCGGACCGAGGCGGAGCCGCCGGGCGACTCCACCGCGATCGTCGTCGGCGTCGCGGTGGGGATACTCGCGCTCGCCGCGGCCGGCATCGCGATCGTGCTGCTCGTCGCACGCCGCCGCCCGGCGGCTGCGCCCGACGACGACGCGGGGGACTCGGCGTGAGCTCGCCGGCCTCCGGCTCCTCGACGGAGCCGGTTTCGCCGCCGCTCCCGTCGGCCGGGGGCGGCGCGATCGCTGCGCTCCTCATCCTGTGTGTGCCTCTGGCGGTGGCGGGCGCTCTGCTGGCGATGGTGTTCTCGGGAGCCTTCCTCACGGGTACCGCCCTTCAGGACCCGGGCGATGTGGTCACCTATGGCATCCCCATCGCCCGCACGGTTCACGATCTCGCGGCGACGGTCGCGATCGGCTTCTTGGTGGTCGCTGCGTTCTTCGCCCCCGGGCAGCTGAAACGGCCGGGAATGCTCGGCTGGGCGCAGTCGCGTGCCGCACGGTGGGCGGGATGGGCGGCCGCGGTGTGGTTCGCCGCCGCCGTGACGGTGCTGGTCCTGACCGGTGTGAGCGTATCGGGGGTTCAGCCGCGCGACCCGCTGTTCTGGCCGACGCTTGGAACGTTCCTCTTCGGTGTCGAGCTGGGGCAGTCGCTCGTGGTCTCGGCCGTCTGCGTCCTCGTGACCGCGGTGCTCGCTCTGCTCGCCCGGCGGCTCACGACGGTTGGTTTCGCTGCTGGTTTCGCCCTCTTCGCGCTGCTGCCCCTCGCCCTCTCCGGCCACGCGGCCGGGTCGTTCGAGCACGCGAACGCGGTGAACAGCCTGGCCGTGCATCTCATCGGCGTGACGGTCTGGGTCGGCGGCCTGTTCGCGCTGCTCGCGATGCGTTCGACCATGAAGAAAGGCTTCGCCGCAGCGGTTGGCCGCTACTCGACGATGGCGGGCTGGGCCTTCGGCGCGGTCGCCTTCTCGGGTGTCGTGAACGCCTCCCTGCGCCTGGGGTCGCCCGCCGATCTGCTTCAGCCCTATGGGCTCCTCATCGTGCTCAAGGCGACGATCCTGGTGCTGCTCGGGTGCGCGGGCGCAGCGCAGCGCAGGCGGGTCATCCCGCGGCTGCGCCGCGACCCCGGCGATCGGCGCGCGTTCGTACGCTTCGCCCCCGCCGAAGTGCTGTTCATGGCCGTGGCGATCGGCGTCTCCGTCGGTCTCTCGCGCAGCGCGCCGCCTGTCTCCCAGCAGCCGCTGACGGGCGCCGAGGCGCAGGAAGGACTGCTGGGCTTCCACTACCCGCCCCCGGTGACCATGGCCAGGATGTTCACCGTCTTCCACCTCGACTGGGTCTGGCTCGCACTCGCCGCTACCCTCGCCGGGCTGTACGTTTGGGCGTTCGTGCGGCTGCGCCGGCGCGGCGATCGCTGGCCGGTGCGCCGCCTGGTCGCCTGGCTCGCGGGATGCCTTGCCCTCGTCTGGCTGACCAGCGGCGGCGCAGCGGTGTACGGGCTAGTGCATTTCAGCACCCACATGGTGCAGCACATGGGGCTCATGATGATCGCGCCCCCACTGTTCGTGCTCGGCGGACCCGTGCTGCTCGCTTTGCGCGTGCTGCCCGCCCGGCAGGACGGGAGCCGCGGCATCCGGGAGTGGCTGCTGCTCTTCACGCACTCGGGCTACCTGCGCTTCCTGAGCCGCCCCGCCGTCGCGGGTGCGGTCTTCGCCGGCAGCCTGGTCGTGTTCTACTTCACCCCCGCCTTCCAATCGGCGATGTTCAGCCACGAGTGGCATGTGCTGATGTGCGTCCACTTCCTGCTGAGCGGATACCTGTTCTTCTGGGTGTTCGTCGGCATCGATCCCGGGCCGCCGCGGCCGGCCTATCCGATCCTGTTCATCGTCATGCTGGCGACGCTGGCCTTCCACGCGTTCTTCGGGGTCGCGGTCATGCAGAGCCGGACGGTGCTCGCGGCCGACTGGTGGCACGCGCTCGGGCAGACCGGCACGGCCGCGCTGCTCGCCGACCAGCACGTCGGCGGCGGTGTCGCCTGGGGCGCCTCCGAACTGCCGATGGTGCTGGTGGCCCTGCTCGTCAGCGTCCAGTGGATGCGCTCGGACGAAAGGACCGCCCGCCGCCTCGATCGGCAGGCGGAGCGCGACGGGGATGCGGAGCTCCGCGCCTACAACGAGCGGTTGAAGCAGTTGAGCCGGAGACCCTGACATCCCTGCCGCCTGTGGCGGTTGTGGACCGCCCCGCCCCTGTCTCGCCCCGCCGGAAGCGGAGGAGATTCGGCCGACATCCTCCCGAATCTCCTCCGTTTCCTGCGTTGACGCCCCTTTCTGGCTGCTATCTCCTCCTTTTCCGGCGGGACGGGGATGGATGGGATGGATGGGATGGGGGCGGATGCCGGGAAAGGGAGGATGTCGGAGGAAACTCCTCCGCTCTCCTCCGCTGCGGGCGACAGCGGGGCAGGAAGACTGTCCCGGCGTGCTCGGTCTCGACGAGTCGACGGTCGCGCGGTTTCGTCGCGCGCGTCCCGAGCGTCGAAGGCGCCCGGGCGGCGGATGTCACGATCACCCCCGCCGGAGCGGGACTTGGTCGTCTCGGCGCCGCTCGGGTCCGCGACGAACTCGAACAGCGCATCGCGCGGCTCGGCGCGGGAACCCGGAGGACGTTCGCGCGGGAGTCGGCGCGTCCTTCGGCGACCGGCCTTGGCGTCTGGGATACCAGACGGGCAAAAATGCATACCGGTAGATATGTTCGCGGCGAGCCGGTTGAGTGGCGGGATGCGGCGAGGTGTCCGCAGGAGATGGAGCAGCGATGGAGCAGCACACCCCCGCGACCGGGAACGAGACGGAGAGGCCGGCGCCTGACGCCGCAACCGGCGCAGGCGCGGCGGGGAGGGCGCTGCCCGCGGCCGCCGCATCCGCCCTCTCCCGCGGCCTCAGCGCCCGCCACATCCGCTTCATGGCGCTCGGCTCCGCCATCGGCACCGGGCTCTTCTACGGATCGTCCTCGGCGATCCAGAAGGCGGGTCCCGCCGTGCTCATCGCCTACATCGTGGGCGGTGCGGCCGTCTTCATGGTGATGCGAGCGCTCGGAGAGAGGGCGGTGCGGCACCCCGTCTCCGGTTCGTTCGGTCAGTACGCGTCGAAGTATCTCGGTCCCCGGGCGGGGTTCGTCACCGGGTGGACGTATGCGTTCGAGATGATCGTGGTCGCACTGGCCGACGTCACGGCCTTCGGGATCTACATGTCGTTCTGGTTCCCGGACGTCCCGCGGTGGATCTGGGTGCTGGCGATCGTCTTCTTCATCGGTGCGCTCAACCTGCTGAGCGTGAAGGTGTTCGGGGAGCTGGAGTTCTGGTTCTCGGTCATCAAAGTGAGCGCGATCGTGGCGATGATCGTCGTCGGCGTCGTGATCATCGTGTTCGGCTTCGCCGGTGCGAACGACGCGGGGCCGGGCAATCTGGCCGACCCGGCGACCGGCGGCTTTGCGCCGAACAGGATCGGCGGTGTGATCGCCTCGTTCGCCGTGGTGATGTTCGCCTTCGGCGGCATCGAGGTGATCGGCATCACCGCGGGCGAGGCGGCGGAGCCCAAGAAGGTGCTGCCGCGCGCGATCAACTCGGTCCCCGTCCGCATCCTGCTTTTTTACGTGCTGACCCTCGCGGTGATCATGATGCTGGTTCCCTGGAACACGATCGACGGGGCGCAGAGCCCGTTCGTGATGATCTTCGAGGGGCTCGGCATCCCGGCGGCCCCGTCCATCCTGAACGCCGTCGTCATCACCGCGGCGCTCTCGGCGATCAACTCGGACATCTTCGGCGCGGGCCGGATGATGTTCGGCCTCGCCGCGCAGGGCCACGCCCCGCGCGCGTTCGGTCGTGTCACCCGCAACGGCGTCCCGTGGCTGACGGTCGCGGTGATGGCCTGCGCGCTGCTCCTGGGCGTGGTGCTGAACGCGGTGATCCCCGAGAGCGTCTTCCTCGTGATCGCTTCCGTGGCGACCTTCGCGACGGTGTGGGTGTGGCTGATGATCCTGCTCGCCCACCTGCGCATGAAGCAACGCATCCGGCGTGAGGGGATGCTGCCCTCGGAGTTCCCCGTCCCGCTCTGGCCCGCAGCGAGCATCGCGACCCTCGCCTTCCTCGTCTTCGTGATCGGCGTCCTCGGCTGGTTCGAGGACACCCGCATCGCGCTCGTCGTCGGAGTCGTGTGGATCGCGCTGCTCCTCGCCGCCTAACAGCTGTGTGTCCGCGGACCGGGCCGCCTCCCCGCGGACCTCGTGGATGAGACCGGGCCGATCCGCGTGGTGCGCCGGTAGCGGGCGGTCAGAGGAGGCCGTCGTCCTTCTCGCGGTCTCGCTGCTTCGCGCCGGGCGGCTCGAGCAGTGAGAGCGCGAACAGCACGGCGATCAGTCCGAAGATCGTGAGCGCGGCGAGCAGGTCGCTCCACGCGAACGGGATGAGTTCGCCGTCGATCGACAGGACGAACGCCGTCTCGAAGGTACCGAACACGAGGAAGAAAACGCCGAGCAAGGTCCTCGTCGTGCGCACGCTCCTCCCGCGTTTGTGCAGCTCTACGCGCCGGAACTCGACCATCAGGGTGAGCAGGAGCAGCGGGAGGATCTGAGACAGCGCGGCGGCCGTCGCGCTGTCCAGGAGGACGATGCGCACCGCTGCCAGAGTACGGTGAGAGACCGTGGGCGATTTTGGACTGCGGCTGCGGCGGCTTTGGGTGGCGGCCGGCCTCGCCGTGCCCGCGGGGGCTGGAATGGGCGCCCTGGTCGGCGCCGTGCTCCTCTTAATGACCCGGTCGGAGTGGCAGGCCCGGCAGACGCCGCTCACGATCGTGGGCTTCCTCGTTCCGTGCGCTTTCATCGGCGGGGCGGTGGCGGCTGTCGCGGCGGTGGGCGCTGTCGCCGCCGTGATCCTGACCCGGAGAACGGCCACGCAGCCCCCGGCCGCGGCGGCGGGAGGCAGCGCGATCGCGATTGCGATCGTTGTGAGCGTGGTCATGATGCTGGGCGAGAGCGCCGCCGCCGTGTTCTTAGTCCTGTTCGCCGTCCTGGTGGCCGCGCCCCTTGCGTGGCTCGCGGCTCGTCTGGCGCTGCGCGAGAAATCGGTCACAACCCCGGAAAGCCCCTCCCCGATCCAAAGTTGAGCATAATAGACTCAACTTTGTCGTCAGGCGGAAAGGATCGAGGAGTATGGCGAACCTGCAGGGCGCCCCTTCCACCCAGGAGGAGGCCACAAGCGCTCTTGAACAGTACGGCGTGAACCTCACCGAGATCGCCAAGAGCGGCAAACTCGACCCGGTGATCGGACGAGACGCCGAGATCCGTCGTGTGAGCCAGGTGCTCACGCGACGCACCAAGAACAACCCGGTGCTCATCGGCGAGCCCGGCGTCGGCAAGACCGCCGTGGTGGAAGGCCTGGCCCAGCGCATCGTCGCGGGGGATGTCGCCGACTCGCTGAAAGACAAACAACTGGTCTCGCTCGACCTCTCGGCGCTGGTGGCCGGGGCCATGTACCGCGGTCAGTTCGAGGAGCGGCTGAAGGCCGTGCTCAAGGAGGTCGACGACGCCGAGGGCCGGATCATCACCTTCGTGGACGAACTGCACATCCTCATGGGCGCGGGCGGCGGTGAGGGGTCCGTCGCGGCGTCGAACATGCTGAAGCCGATGCTGGCGCGCGGCGAGCTGCGGCTCATCGGGGCGACGACGCTGGACGAGTACCGCGAGTTCATCGAGAAGGACGCCGCCCTCGAGCGCCGCTTCCAGCAGGTGTACGTGGGTGAGCCGAGCGTGGAGGACACGGTCGCCATCCTGCGCGGGCTCAAGGGGCGCTACGAAGCCCACCACGGCGTGACCATCGAGGACTCGGCGCTGGTGGCCGCGGCCTCCCTCTCCAATCGCTACATCACCGCTCGCCAGCTGCCGGACAAGGCGATCGACCTGATCGACGAGGCCGCCAGCCGGCTGAAGATGGAGATCGACTCTGCGCCGGTCGAGATCGACACGCTTCAGCGGCAGGTCGAGCGGATGAAGCTGGAGGAGTTCGCGCTCAAGAAGGAGAAGGACGCCGCCAGCAAGGAACGCCTCGACCAGCTGCGGCAGCGGCTGGGCGAGCAGGAGCGCGAGCTGACGGAGCTTCAGGAGCGCTGGCGGTCCGAGAAGGCGGCGCTCACCCGCGTCGGCGAGCTGCGCAGCCAGCTGGACGAGGCCAAGACGGCCCGCGACCTCGCGCTGCGCGACGGCCGCTACCAGGAGGCGTCCCGCATCGAGTACGAGACCATCCCGAACATCGAGCGGGAGCTGGCGGAGGCCGAGCGGGCCGAGCACAGCCACCCGCGGATGGTCAACGAGCAGGTCGCGGCCGAGGACATCGCGGCCGTGGTGGCGGCCTGGACCGGCATCCCCGTCTCCCGGCTGACGCAGGGCGAGACCGAGAGGCTGCTGCACCTGGAGAGCGAGCTCGGCCGGAGGATCGTCGGACAGCGACCGGCGGTGCAGGCGGTGGCCGACGCTGTGCGCCGAACCCGCGCCGGCATCTCGGACCCGGACCGGCCCACGGGGTCGTTCCTCTTCCTCGGCCCGACGGGCGTCGGCAAGACGGAGCTGGCCAAAGCGCTCGCCGCCTTCCTGTTCGACGACGAGAAGGCGATGATCCGTATCGACATGAGCGAGTATGGGGAGAAGTTCTCGGTCTCGCGGCTGGTCGGCGCCCCTCCCGGATACGTCGGCTACGAGCAGGGCGGCCAGCTGACCGAGGCTGTGCGGCGGCGCCCGTACTCGGTGATCCTCCTGGACGAGGTGGAGAAGGCGCACCCGGAGGTGTTCGACGTCCTCCTGCAAGTGCTGGACGACGGCCGCCTCACCGACGGGCAGGGGCGCACGGTGGACTTCCGCAACACCATCCTGATCCTGACCTCGAACCTGGGCAGTCCGTTCCTGGTCGACCCGGTCCTGAACGCGACCGAGCGCGAGGAAGCGGTGTTGCAGGCCGTCCGGCAGGCGTTCAAGCCGGAGTTCGTGAACCGTCTCGACGACATCGTCGTGTTCTCCACCCTCACGCAGGAGGATCTCGGCGAGATCGTGGAGCTCGGCATCGACCGGCTCGTCGCCCGGCTGGCTGAGCGGCGGCTAGAGCTGGCGGTCACGCCGGACGCGCGCCGCTGGCTCGCCGAGCGTGGCTATGACCCGATCTACGGGGCTCGTCCGCTGCGCCGGCTGATGCAGCGGGAGATCGACGACCGGCTCGCGACCGCTTTGCTGGCCGGGGAGGTGCGCGACGGAGACATGGTCCGGGTGGACCTTGAGCCGGGTGGCGACCACCTCACGGTCATCCCGGCGCGGGACTAGGTGTGTTTCTCAGGGACGGTGGTCAATTCTGCTGATGGGTGGCTGGCTGCCGATGGCGGTGTGGGGCCTGTGGTGATTGTAGGAGTGCAGCCAGGCCGGGAGTGCGTTGCGGCGGGCTGATTCGGAGTTGTAGTGCCGGGCGTATGCCCAGCCGTCGGCGAGGGTGCGGTGGAAGCGTTCGATCTTGCCGTTCGTCTGCGGATGGTAGGGCCGGGTGCGTTTCGGTTGGATGCTGAGCTCGGCGCAAGCGTCGCGCCAGGCGTATGAGCGGTATGCGGAGCCGTTGTCGGAGAGCACCTGTTCGACGGTGACGCCACGGCTGGCGAACCAGCCGACCGCTCGACGCAGAACAGCGATTGCAGTGGCGGCGGTTTCGTCGTCGTGGATCTCGGCGTAAGCGACACGGGAGTGATCGTCGATGACGGTATGAACGAACGCTGTGCCGGTGATCATGTCGCCGGTGATCCCGTGTTTCCCGGTCCGCTTCGCGGTGATGGCCTTGTTCCGCTCTCCCTGGAGACGTCCGACGTAGCGCCAGCCGCCACCGTCGGGGATGTTGCCGAGTTTCTTGATGTCGACGTGGATCATCGATCCGGGATGCTCGTGCTCGTAGCGGCGGGCGGGTTCGCCGGTGCGGACGTCGACGTGGCTGGGCCGATTGATCCGGCACCGGGAGAGGACCGTGTGAACGGTCGAGGCGGGCATGCCGAGCTGGGCGCCGATACCGACTGGTCCCAGCCGCTTCTTCCACCGCAGATGCACGACCTTGCGGACCAGTCTTCGCGGGGTCTTGTTCGGGCTGTGATGCGGCCGTGACGAACGGTCCAGCATTCCCGCCTCGCCCATCTCCACGTAACGACGAGCCCATCGGTCCGCGGTGCGTCAGGACACTCGGAAGTAGGTCGCCGCCGCAGCAACGGACCAGCCGTCGTCGACGACTTGGCGGGCCAGGCGGAGGCATTCGCGAGGAGTCAAAGCAGCATTAGCGTGGGTCACGAGGACCTCCTAAGTCATCGAGTGCAGGGAAACTAGACAGCCCCACTCTCGACCGGGAGGTCCTCACCCATCTATCGCGTCACACCTCAACCAACGTCCCTGAGCAGCACACCTAGGGCGGTGCCAGCGTCGGCGTGGTTCCGGAGCTTCGGGGTGGGTCTTGTTTCGAGACAGCCTTTTACTTTCCACAGGCCGCGCCGGGCCGGGACTTCTCCACAGATCGCCGGATGGGCCGATGACTGAGGAGGAGCGTCCGTAGCTTGAGGGTCATGTCCCAGCAGGAAGAAGAGGAGGTGCCGCTTGCGAACATCCCGAACCATGATCGCCCGCGCGAGAGGATGCGCCGTCTCGGCATCGGCTCGCTCACCGACGACGAAGTCCTCGCACTCGTCCTCGGTTCCGGGCAGAGCGGTCGCAGCGTCCTCGCCTTCGCACGATCCATCCTCCGCCGCACAGGCGGTTTCCCCGGGCTCGCGACGATGGACTTCGCCCGGCTCGAGACGCTCCCCGGCGTCGGCCCCGCCACCGCGGGCCGGCTCGTGGCCATCATCGAGATCTGGCGCCGGGCGGGCGCTCCGTCGGCCTGGACGCGCCTCGTCGATGCCGGAGCCATCGCCGACATCGTGCGGCCAGAGCTCCTTCACTGCGACAGCGAGCGGTTCGTCGTGGTCATCGCCGATCGCGCCGCCCGTCCGATCGAACTCGTGCTGCTGCGCGACGGGGGAGTGGACGAGACCAGCATCCAGCCCGCCGACATCCTTCAAGCCGTGCTCACCCGCGGTGGGCGTTCGTTCGCCGTCGCGCACAACCACCCCTCGGGGGTCCTGGACGCCTCTGTCGCCGACACGATGCTCACCCGCCGTCTCGATCAGGCGGCCGCCACCATCGGATTGCGGTTCCTCGGGCACATCCTGGTGGCGGGCGAGCGCTGGACGACGCTTCCCGCTGCGGGGGTCACGGGGTCAGGCGCGTCGGCCCGCGGAAGAGATAGGTCGTCTCGCGGAGGTTCGAGAGGTGCAGCATGAGCATCAGCACGCGGGCGAGCCCCATCCCGAAGCCGCCGTGCGGCGGGACGCCGTAGCGGAAGAACGCGAGCACGTCTTCGAGCTCCTCCACCGCCAGACCCTTCTCTCGGGCCTGCCGCTCGATCGTCTCCACACGGTGCTCGCGCTGGGCGCCGGTCGAGATCTCGACGCCGTTGAAGATCAGGTCGTAGCTTTTCGTGATCGACGGGTCTTCAGAATGACGCATGTGATAGTAAGGCCGGATGCTGGCTGCGTAGTCGGTGAGGAAGACGAACTCGTGCCCGAACGCCTCCTTGACGTAGGCCGAGATCTGGCGCTCGCCTTCCGGGTCCATGTCGTCGTCGTGCCGGGGGACTTCGTAGCCGCGCTCGGCGACGATCCGTTTGGCCTCGGCCAGCGGGATGCGCGGGAACGGTGTGGCCGGCACGGTGATCTCCACGCCGAACAGCGCCTCGATCTCCGTGCCGTGCTTCTCTTTGACGGCGGTGAACCCGGCCACAAGGAGATCCTCGTGGACCTTCATGACGTCCTCGTGGCTCTCGATCCAGCTGATCTCGGTGTCCACGCTGGTGAACTCCGTCGCGTGGCGGCTGGTGAAGCTCGGATCGGCTCGGAAGGCCGGGCCGATCTCGAACACCTTGCCGAAGCCGGCCGCCTGCGCCATCTGCTTGAAGATCTGCGGGCTCTGCGCGAGGTACGCCGTCGTCTCGAAGTACGGCAGCTCGAAGAGCTCGGCGCGCGATTCGGAGGCGGAGGCCATGAGCTTCGGCGTGTGGATCTCGATGAAGCCGTTGTCCACCCAGTACTGCCGCAGTGCATGCTCGAATGTCGTCTGCACGCGGAAGATCAGGGCGTGCTTCGGCTCGCGCAGGTCGAGGAAGCGCCAATCCATGCGCTTGTCGATGCCGCTATCCGCCGCGATCGGGGTCTCCGGGATGGCCGCCGTCTCCACCTCGAGAGCGCTCAGCTTGATCTCGATGCCCCCGAGCTTGACACGCTCGTCGTGCTTGAGCTCGCCGGTCGCCCGGACGAACGAGCCCTGCGAGAGCCCCGAGATCGTGAGCGCCGGCTCATCGGCGACGACGGTCCCGTCCTCGTCCATCGTGCGCGGATTGACCAGCTGGACGGCGCCGGACTCGTCGCGCAGCACGACGAACTGCACCTTCTTCTGGTCGCGGACGGTCTCGACCCATCCGGCGACGCTCACGGGTCCGTCGGGAAGGGCGGCGAGGTCTTTGATCAAACTGCGTGCGGTCACGAGCCCCAAGCCTACCGCCCGGCTTTCTCGCGCGATCGGCCCGGTCGTGTGGCACTCGGCCTCATGTTCAGTCAATTCAAGGGAAGAGCATCCGTAGACTGGGTCTGTGGTAGCGAGCCAGGTCCACCTCGTCCGTCACGGCGAGGTGTTCAACCCCGACGGCATCCTGTACGGCAGGCTGTCGGGATTCGGCCTCTCCAAACTCGGTCACCGGATGGCGCAGACCGCCGCCGACGAACTGGTCTCGCGCGGTCGTCCCGTCACCGCCATCCGGATGTCTCCCCTCCAGCGCACGCGCGAGTCCGCCGCGCCGATCGCCGCAGCGTTCGGCCAGGAGCCTGCGGTCGACGAGCGCGTCATCGAGCCAGCGAATCGCTTCGAGGGCACCGTGATGCGACGCGCTCTGAGAAAGCCCGTGAATTGGCCGTACCTTGTCAACCCGCTCCGACCCAGCTGGGGCGAGCCCTACACGAGCATCGAGAAGCGGATACGCGAGGCCATCGAGGACGCGTTCGACTCGGTCGAATCGGGGGATGTCGTCCTCGTCAGCCACCAGCTGCCGATCTGGGTCGCCCACCTCTCCGTCGTCGGCGCGCGCTTCTCACACGACCCGCGCAACCGCCGCTGCTCGCTGTCCAGCATCACCACGTTCGAGCGCGCCACGGTGGAGGCTGGCGAAGGCGAGGCCGAAGGCCTGTCCGGTTCTGCGAAGGCCGGGCCGGGTGGCCGTCTCGTCGAGGTCGCCTACGTCGAGCCCGCTGCCCGCCTCGGCTCGACCGCGACCGACGTGGGAGCCGTATGAGCCCCCGCCCCCGCCTGAGGCGTGCTCTGCCCGCTGTCGCCGTCGTCGCAGCGCTTCTGCTTGCCGGGTGCTCGTCGAACGACAGCCTCGCCGCGCAATACCGCTCCGGCAGTGGCCAGGGCTACATCGCCGGCGACGGCAGCGTGAGCGAGTACCCATCGGACAAGCGCGGCGAGCCCGTCCGCTTCCAGGGCAAGCTGGCCGACGGCGCTGCCGTCTCCTCGAAGGACTACGCGGGCAGGGTGCTGGTCGTGAACTTCTGGTACGCGGGATGCCCGCCGTGCCGGCTGGAGGCTCCCGACCTGGAGGCGCTCTCGCGAAAGCACGCCTCCGACGGCGTCGAATTCCTCGGTGTCAACCTGTACGACAGCGCCAGCACCGCCGCGAGCTTCGAAAAGGACAAAGGCGTCACCTACCCCTCTGTGCTCGACCGCGACACCGGTTCCGTCCTGCTCGCGTTCAGCAACGCTGTTCCGCCGAAAGCCACTCCGACGACGCTCGTCATCGACAAGAAGGGCCGTGTCGCCGCGCGTATCCTGGGTGGTCTTCCGGACCGCAGCATCCTGGACTCGCTGATCTCCGATGCCGTGGCCGAGAACTGACGTGAACATCGGTCAGATCGTCTTCAGCGGCCAGCTCCTCATCGCGCTGCCCATCGCTGTCCTCGCGGGGCTGGTGTCGTTCCTCTCTCCGTGCGTCCTTCCGCTCGTGCCGGGCTATCTCGCGTACGTCGGCGGGATCAGCGACCCCGGCGCCAAACGTGACCGCGGCCGGGTGCTCCTCGGCGTCTCGCTCTTCGTCCTCGGCTTCGCAGTGGTCTTCGTCGCTTACGGCGCTGCGTTCGGCGCCCTCGGGCAGTGGCTGTTCCGCTGGCAGGATGTCATCATCCAGCTCCTGGGAGTTCTCGTCATCGTCATGGGGCTGGTCTTCATCGGCCAGTTCTCGTTTCTCCAGCGCACGATCAAGCCGGCCTGGCGTCCGGCCACCGGTCTCGTGGGCGCTCCGCTTCTCGGCATCGTGTTCGGCCTCGGCTGGACGCCGTGCATCGGACCGACCCTCGCCGCCATCAGCGCTCTCAGCGTGGATTCTGGATCGCCCTGGCGTGGTGCCCTGCTCGGGCTCTTCTACTGCGTCGGGCTCGGCATCCCGTTCCTGCTGGTGGCGCTCGGGTTCGACTGGGTCGCGGGTTCTGTCTCGTTCCTGAAACGGCACATTCGTGTCATCAACACCATCGGGGGCGCCCTGCTGGTGGTCATCGGCATTCTGATGGCAACCGGGCTCTGGATAGCCCTCCTGTCGCAGTCCTTGGCGGTGATCACTGGTTTTGAGCCGGCCCTCTGATCACATCGACGTCGCGCCGCCGCGCGAGGACCCCGACGTCGTCCAGCCACGGCTGGGACTGACCGGGTGGCTACGCTGGGCGTGGCGTCAGCTGACGAGCATGCGCACCGCGCTGTTCCTGCTGCTGCTCCTCGCGATCGCCGCCGTTCCCGGCTCCCTGTTCCCGCAGCGGGGAGCCGACCCCAACGGCGTCACCAGGTACTTCAGCGAGAACCCGCAGCTGGCGCCGGTCCTCGACAACTTCCAGCTCTTCGACGTCTACACATCGTTCTGGTTCTCGGCCATCTACTTGTTGCTGTTCGCTTCGCTCATCGGTTGCATCATCCCGCGCACCAAGCATCATTTCGACGCGATGCGTGCCAAGCCGCCGAGGACACCGGTCCGGCTCACCCGCATGGCGGGCTTCCAGGTGCGGATACTCCCGGCCGGGCTCCGCACCGGCGGGCCGGACCCGATCGGCTCCGCGCGCGAGATCCTCCACCGTTCCGGCTACCGCGTCGCCCTCTATCAGGATGCGACCTCCACGTCGGTCTCGGCCGAGCGCGGATATCTCCGCGAGAGCGGGAACCTCGTGTTCCACATCGCCCTCGTCGGCGTTCTGGTCGCCGTCGGCATCGGCGGCGGCTTCGGCTACACCGGGCAGAAGGTGGTGGTCGAGGGTCAGAGCTTCGTCAACAGCTTGCCCTCCTACAACTCCTTCAACCCCGGGCGCTTCTTCTCCGACTTCTCGCTTCAGCCGTTCTCGATAAGGGTCGACAAACTCGATGTCGCCTACGAGACGCAGAACGAGCACGCCAAAGGCACCCCGCTCGACTACGCGGCCACCGTCACGACCACGGGGCCGGGGGAGGCGAGCGGCACCTCCAGCATCAAGGTCAACGAGCCGCTCGCGATCGGCGGCACGAACGTCTATCTGCTTGGGAACGGCTACGCCCCGACCATCACCGTCCGAGACCCGGAGGGCAGGGTGGTGTTCGCCGATTCGGTGCCGTTCCTGGCGCAGGACCCGCGCCTCACCTCACTCGGCTGGGTCAAAGTCCCCGACGGTCTGAGGCAGCAGGTCGGGATGATCGGCTTCTTCTACCCCACCGTCGGCGAGAGCGGCACGGCCGGCGCCCTTACCTCGACCTTCCCCGGTCTGGACGATCCCGTGCTCAGCCTCAATGTGTACGTCGGGGACCTCGGCGTCGACAGCGGGGTCCCGCAATCGGTCTATTCGCTGAACACCGACAGGCTGGAACAGCTCGCGGGTCCGCCCACGAAGACGAAGGCCCTCGAACTCCGTCCCGGCCAGAAGGTCGAGCTGCCGAACGGGCTCGGCACCATCTCGCTCGACGGCGTCAAGCGCTACGCCTCGCTCGAGGTCCACCACGATCCCGCACAGGTCTGGGTGCTCGTGTTCGCCGTCCTCATCCTGGCTGGACTGCTGACATCGCTGTTCGTTCCGCGACGACGCATCTGGGTGAAGGCGGTCGAGGACGGTGACGGCTCGTTGATGCTGGAGTATGCTGGCCTCGCCCGGGGTGAGGACCCGAATCTCCTCGCCGTGGTCTCCGCCGTCGCCGATGAGCACGCGGCGATATTGTCCCGACCCTCGACGAAATAGGCTTGCACCGTGACCGAAACCCTGTCTCAGCTCTCCACGGTCTTCATCTATGTGGCGATGGGGTTCTACGGCGCCGCGTTCATCGCGTTCGCGCTCGATCTGGCCCGCCGCGGCGCCCGGGCGACCGCGGTCGAAGCGGCCGTCGTCCCGAGCGCGGTCGCCCGCCGGGCCGATGTCTCCGCTCCCGTCGCCGCCGGCGTGACCACGATCACCGCAGCGAGCGCGCCCGGCTCTGGAATTCCCATCATCGGTGGCGGTGACGCTGCGCCCCCGTCCTCCGCGCTCGGACGTCTCTCCTCTCGGATCAGCTCGCGCGTCGAGCAGGATGTGCTCTACGGCTCGGGGTCGTCGGTCTCCCTCAAGTTGGCCTTCGGGCTGACCATCGCAGGCTGGGTCGCTCACTTCGTCGCGACCCTCCTTCGCGGCATCGCTGCCACGCGGGTCCCGTGGGCGAACATGTGGGAGTTCTCGATGACCGGGACTCTGGTTATTATCGGCGTTTTCCTCGTCGCCAACCTCAAGTGGGACATCAAGTACCTCGGTACGTTCATCCTCGGTCTCGTTCTGGTGCTCCAGGGTGTCGCGTTGATGAGCTACTTCGTCCCGGTGGTTCCGCTCCAGCCCGCGCTCAAGTCGTACTGGCTGGTCATCCACATCATTGTGGCCGTCCTGGGAACGGCTTTCTTCGCGCTGGGCTTCGCGCTCTCGGCTCTGCAACTGCTGCAGTATCGGCGCGAGCGCCAGCTCGAGGAGTCGCGTCCGCAGCAGTTCGCCTTCCTCGCCACGTTGCCCACCTCAGTTGCGCTCGAGAACCTGGCCTACCGGATCAACATCGTCGGCTTCATCGCCTGGACCTTCACGCTCATCGCGGGAGCGATCTGGGCCGAGAAAGCGTGGGGGCGCTACTGGGGGTGGGACACCAAGGAAGTCTGGACGTTCATCATCTGGGTGGTCTACGCCGGCTACATTCACGCGCGCGCCACCCGCGGGTGGCGGGGGTCCCGTTCGGCTTGGCTTGCGATCGTCGGCTTCGCCGCGGTCCTGTTCAACTTCGGAATCGTGAATGTCTTCTTCCACGGGCTGCATGCCTACTCGGGTCTCTGACCAGAGCGGGACTCGCGAGCTCCGATGGCGCCGAACTCGGTTCGGCGCCATCGTCGTTTCCAGGATGTGCCGTTCAGGAACGATCCCCTCCCGGCGCGGCCGACCCGTCCCTGAGCGCGACGACAGCGGAGTTCCGGCGAAGTCAACCTCGACACGCCCGGGTTGTCAGTCGAATTTGCACGCTCTCGGGGGACCTGCGTAAAGTACTTACTTGTCACCCCAAAGGTGCGGGAGAGAGGAAGATCTCCCCGGCCTCAAGTGGGACCAAGATCCTTAGTTAGCGGCAATCTGAGCTTGTGAAAGTTCGTTTGTATCGCTTAGAATAAATACCCCACTCACTGGACAGGTCTAATCGCTTCGGATCGCGAGCAGTCGGATGTATCCCACGATGGATGAACGAAAAGCGCGAAACGGACAGCTTGACAAACTGACCGAAAGTGGTAAGATAGCGAAGTTGCCTCATTGAGCAGCCCGACAGGGTGAAAAGTGAGAGCGTCCGATCCTTGAGAACTCAACAGCGTGCATAATGTCAAATGCCAAACAACCTCGGCATTGACCCAGAAGACTTCGGTCAGATGAGTCGATGCGAGATTCCTTTGGATTAGATACAGAATGTCAGTAGATATTCGAAACTAGTCAAGACAAACTCGCAGTGCGAAGACATATTTCCTGTCTAGCCTGCGCTATGTTTCCAGTCGCTTGCGGCTTGGAGTTAAACATTTTACGGAGAGTTTGATCCTGGCTCAGGACGAACGCTGGCGGCGTGCTTAACACATGCAAGTCGAACGATGAACCAGGAGCTTGCTCTTGGGAATTAGTGGCGAACGGGTGAGTAACACGTGAGTAACCTGCCCTTGACTCTGGGATAACCTCCGGAAACGGAAGCTAATACCGGATACGAACCGCGGAGGCATCTCTAGCGGTTGGAAAGAACTTCGGTCAAGGATGGACTCGCGGCCTATCAGGTAGTTGGTGAGGTAACGGCTCACCAAGCCTACGACGGGTAGCCGGCCTGAGAGGGTGACCGGCCACACTGGGACTGAGACACGGCCCAGACTCCTACGGGAGGCAGCAGTGGGGAATATTGCACAATGGGCGCAAGCCTGATGCAGCAACGCCGCGTGAGGGATGACGGCCTTCGGGTTGTAAACCTCTTTTAGTAGGGAAGAAGCGAAAGTGACGGTACCTGCAGAAAAAGCACCGGCTAACTACGTGCCAGCAGCCGCGGTAATACGTAGGGTGCGAGCGTTGTCCGGAATTATTGGGCGTAAAGAGCTCGTAGGCGGTCTGTCGCGTCTGCTGTGAAAACCCGAGGCTCAACCTCGGGCCTGCAGTGGGTACGGGCAGACTAGAGTGCGGTAGGGGAGAATGGAATTCCTGGTGTAGCGGTGGAATGCGCAGATATCAGGAGGAACACCGATGGCGAAGGCAGTTCTCTGGGCCGTAACTGACGCTGAGGAGCGAAAGCGTGGGGAGCGAACAGGATTAGATACCCTGGTAGTCCACGCCGTAAACGTTGGGCGCTAGATGTGGGGACCATTCCACGGTTTCCGTGTCGCAGCTAACGCATTAAGCGCCCCGCCTGGGGAGTACGGCCGCAAGGCTAAAACTCAAAGGAATTGACGGGGGCCCGCACAAGCGGCGGAGCATGCGGATTAATTCGATGCAACGCGAAGAACCTTACCAAGGCTTGACATACACGAGAACGGGCCAGAAATGGTCAACTCTTTGGACACTCGTGAACAGGTGGTGCATGGTTGTCGTCAGCTCGTGTCGTGAGATGTTGGGTTAAGTCCCGCAACGAGCGCAACCCTCGTTCTATGTTGCCAGCGCGTAATGGCGGGAACTCATAGGAGACTGCCGGGGTCAACTCGGAGGAAGGTGGGGATGACGTCAAATCATCATGCCCCTTATGTCTTGGGCTTCACGCATGCTACAATGGCCGGTACAAAGGGCTGCAATACCGTAAGGTGGAGCGAATCCCAAAAAGCCGGTCTCAGTTCGGATTGAGGTCTGCAACTCGACCTCATGAAGTCGGAGTCGCTAGTAATCGCAGATCAGCAACGCTGCGGTGAATACGTTCCCGGGCCTTGTACACACCGCCCGTCAAGTCATGAAAGTCGGTAACACCCGAAGCCGGTGGCCCAACCCTTGTGGAGGGAGCCGTCGAAGGTGGGATCGGTGATTAGGACTAAGTCGTAACAAGGTAGCCGTACCGGAAGGTGCGGCTGGATCACCTCCTTTCTAAGGAGCATCTGGCACCCTCGGGTGTCCAGGCGCCGGATCTGAGACAGTACTTATCACTTCGGTAAGACTTGGTCTCAGACGGTAGCTCATGGGTGGAACATTGACATTGGTGCGGAGCCGAACGGCTCGAACTCAGTACGTCTCTTCGGAGAAAGGAACGGTTCGATCCTGGAAGCCCCGCACATGCACGCTGTTGGGTCCTGAGGGACCGGGCCTCATCGATCGGATGAGAACTGGACCTCGGACCTTTTCTTGTTGGTCATAATTCGGCTGACGGAAAAGGTACCGCCCGTACTTTGAGAACTACACAGTGGACGCGAGCATCTTAGATTCGAACCTTCGGGTTCGGATCACAAAAGATGATCACAGTACTTTCGAGTACTGATTAGATCATTGGTCAATCTGCGTCGAATCTACTTCGATAGAGGAGACGCCGATCGATTCAAACTCATGTGATTTCAAGTTTCTAAGAGCAAACGGTGGATGTCTTGGCATCTGGAGCCGAAGAAGGACGTAGTAATCTGCGATAAGCCTCGGGGAGTTGATAAACGAACTTTGATCCGAGGATTTCCGAATGGGGAAACCCCGCTGGGCCCGCAAGGTGACCCAGTGACTCCCGCCTGAATATATAGGGCGGGTAGAGGGAACGTGGGGAAGTGAAACATCTCAGTACCCACAGGAAGAGAAAGCAAAAGCGATTCCGTTAGTAGTGGCGAGCGAAACCGGAAGAGGCTAAACCGATCATGTGTGATAGCCGGCAGGCGTTGCATGGTCGGGGTTGCGGGACTTTTCTGCTGCTTCTGCCGAACAGCAAGCGTTACAGAGGATCATAGGTGAATGGCATTGAAAGGCCAGTCATAGAGGGTGCCAACCCCGTAACCGAAATGGTCCAATGGCGCGAAGAGTATCCCAAGTAGCACGGGGCCCGAGAAATCCCGTGTGAATCTGTCAGGACCACCTGATAAGCCTAAATACTCCCAGATGACCGATAGCGGACAAGTACCGTGAGGGAAAGGTGAAAAGTACCCCGGGAGGGGAGTGAAATAGTACCTGAAACCGTTTGCTTACAAACCGTTGGAGCCTCCTTGTAGGGGTGACAGCGTGCCTTTTGAAGAATGAGCCTGCGAGTTAGCGATATGTGGCGAGGTTAACCCGTGAGGGGTAGCCGTAGTGAAAGCGAGTCTGAATAGGGCGATTCAGTCGCATGTCCTAGACCCGAAGCGAAGTGATCTATCCATGGCCAGGTTGAAGCGACGGTAAGACGTCGTGGAGGACCGAACCCACTTAGGTTGAAAACTGAGGGGATGAGCTGTGGATAGGGGTGAAAGGCCAATCAAACTTCGTTATAGCTGGTTCTCTCCGAAATGCATTTAGGTGCAGCGTTGCGTGTTTCTTGCCGGAGGTAGAGCTACTGGATGGCCGATGGGCCCCAAAAGGTTACTGACGTCAGCCAAACTCCGAATGCCGGTAAGTGAGAGCGCAGCAGTGAGACGGTGGGGGATAAGCTTCATCGTCGAGAGGGAAACAACCCAGACCACCAACTAAGGTCCCTAAGCGCGTGCTAAGTGGGAAAGGATGTGGAGTTGCACAGACAACCAGGAGGTTGGCTTAGAAGCAGCCACCCTTGAAAGAGTGCGTAATAGCTCACTGGTCAAGTGATTCCGCGCCGACAATGTAACGGGGCTCAAGCACGCCACCGAAGTTGTGGCATTGGCATTATTGGTAGGCCTTCGTGGTCCAGCCGTGTTGATGGGTAGGAGAGCGTCGTGTGGCGAGTGAAGCGGCGGTGTGAACCAGCCGTGGACGCCACACGAGTGAGAATGCAGGCATGAGTAGCGAAAGACGGGTGAGAAACCCGTCCTCCGAAAGACCAAGGGTTCCAGGGCCAGGCTAATCCGCCCTGGGTAAGTCGGGACCTAAGGCGAGGCCGACAGGCGTAGTCGATGGACAACGGGTTGATATTCCCGTACCGGCGAAGAACCGTTCAAGCTAATCCAGTGGTGCTAAGAGTCCTAATCCTGGACACCGATCCCTTCGGGGTGACGGTCCAGGCCTAACGCTCGATCCCATGCTGGTGCGGCTAGCGTATTAACAGGTGTGACGCAGGAAGGTAGCTGTACCGGGCGGTGGTTGTCCCGGGGTAAGGATGTAGGGCGAGAGATAGGCAAATCCGTCTCTCACATAGCCTGAGATCTTATGCATAGCCGTCAAGGCGAATTCAGTGATCCTATGCTGCCAAGAAAAGCATCGACGCGAGGTTCTAGCCGCCCGTACCCCAAACCGACTCAGGTGGTCAGGTAGAGAATACTAAGGAGATCGAGAGAATCGTGGTTAAGGAACTCGGCAAAATGCCCCCGTAACTTCGGGAGAAGGGGGGCCTGAGGCGTGAAAGGACTTGCTCCTGAAGCGTTTGAAGGCCGCAGAGACCAGTGGGAAGCGACTGTTTACTAAAAACACAGGTCCGTGCCAAGTCGCAAGACGATGTATACGGACTGACGCCTGCCCGGTGCTGGAAGGTTAAGAGGAAGGGTTAGCTTCGGCGAAGCTCAGAATTTAAGCCCCAGTAAACGGCGGTGGTAACTATAACCATCCTAAGGTAGCGAAATTCCTTGTCGGGTAAGTTCCGACCTGCACGAATGGCGTAACGACTTCCCAGCTGTCTCAACCGCGAACTCGGCGAAATTGCACTACGAGTAAAGATGCTCGTTACGCGCAGCAGGACGGAAAGACCCCGTGACCTTTACTATAGTTTGGTATTGGTGTTCGGTGTGGCTTGTGTAGGATAGGTGGGAGACTTTGAATCGGGCACGCCAGTGTTCGTGGAGTCATTGTTGAAATACCACTCTGGTCACTCTGGATATCTAACTTAGAACCGTAATCCGGTTCAGGGACAGTGCCTGATGGGTAGTTTAACTGGGGCGGTTGCCTCCCAAAAAGTAACGGAGGCGCCCAAAGGTTCCCTCAACCTGGTTGGCAATCAGGTGTCGAGTGTAAGTGCATAAGGGAGCTTGACTGTGAGACTGACAAGTCGAGCAGGGACGAAAGTCGGGACTAGTGATCCGGCAGTGGCTTGTGGAAGCGCTGTCGCTCAACGGATAAAAGGTACCTCGGGGATAACAGGCTGATCTTGCCCAAGAGTCCATATCGACGGCATGGTTTGGCACCTCGATGTCGGCTCGTCGCATCCTGGGGCTGGAGTAGGTCCCAAGGGTTGGGCTGTTCGCCCATTAAAGCGGTACGCGAGCTGGGTTTAGAACGTCGTGAGACAGTTCGGTCCCTATCCGCTGCGCGCGCAGGAAATTTGAGAGGATCTGACCCTAGTACGAGAGGACCGGGTTGGACGAACCTCTGGTGTGCCAGTTGTTCCGCCAGGAGCACCGCTGGTTAGCTACGTTCGGGATGGATAACCGCTGAAAGCATCTAAGCGGGAAGCCGGCCTCAAGATGAGATTTCCATGCCTTCGGGCGAGAGGCTCCCAGCTAGACTACTGGGTTGATAGGCCGGATGTGGAAGTGGGGACTAACGACCCATGGAGCTGACCGGTACTAATAAGCCGATAACTTGCTAATCACCACTCTCATAGGAGTTGTAAGGCAGCTATGAGGGGCCTGAGATTGCACGCGTCCACTATGTGGTTCTCGATGTACGGTCGAGAACTGATTCAAGCGAAGCTTGATCGTTCACTTTGATACATCAATAGTGTTTCGGCGGCCATAGCGAGAGGGAAACGCCCGGTCACATTCCGAACCCGGAAGCTAAGACTCTCTGCGCCGATGGTACTGCAGGGGGGACCCTGTGGGAGAGTAGGACACCGCCGGACTTCTTTGTGAGATGGCCACCCAGTGATGGGTGGCCATTTCGCTTTAACAGGTCATTTTCTCGCGGGCAGCTGCTCGTGAAGCACGCACGTAGGCCGGGGACCGATCCTCGGCATCGACAGGAGAAGCCGTGAGCGACACCCCGGCAGACGACGGTACGAACGCACGGGCGCGGTGCAACAGCGGCAAAAGCGCCGGCCACGGTGACGCGCGCCTCGGCGGCACCGGCGCGAAGAACGCTGGCCCGACTCGTGGCAATGATGCGGCGGCCGGTCGTGGCGACCGGTCGGGAACATCTCGGACAGGCTCCGGTGAGGGGAAGCCGCCTTTCCGCGCGAAGCGTTCGGCCGGTAGCCGGCAGCCCTCCCGGGGCGAGCGTTCGGGTGAGAGGAAGCCGTATCGCTCTGAGCGTTCCGGGAAGGGGACTTCTTCGTATCGCGGTGATCGTTCGGATGCCGGGAAGCCGTATCGGCATGAGCGTCCCGGGGAGGGGAAGCAGCCTTTCCGGGGCGAAGGCTCCGGTGGCGGAAAGCCTTCTCACCGCGGCGACCGTGGTGGAAGACCGTCTCCTCGAGGTGAGCGTTCGCGCGAGGAGAAGCCGGCGTATCGCCGTGAGCGTGCCGGTGAAGGCAAGCTGGCTTATCGCGGTGGCCGTGCTGGCACGAGCGATTCTGCGGGTGCGCGCGCCGATCGTTTCGGCGACGGCAACGACCGCGGACGCGACGGCCGTCCTGCCCGGAACGGTCAGCGGGCGGAACGGGACGATCGCCGCGGTGGTTACGGCGTTCGCGATCGCGACGCGCAGCCCTCACGGGGCGGGCGCTCTTCCGACGGCGGTCGCCTCCACGCATCCCGTGCGGCTCAGGGGCGTCGCGACGATGAGCGTCTGTGGACAAAGGGGGGACGTCCCGCTCGCGGTGATTGGTCCGCCCAGGACACCGCGCTCACACCTGAGCAGGAGAGAGCGCGCGAGTTGCGCTCCATCCGTCCGCGGCACGATGACCCCGACCTGCCGCATGACATCGAGGCACGCGACCTCGACAAGGGGGCTCGCGTCGAACTCAAGACATTGAGCAAAGACAACGCGGAGTGGGTGGCGCGGCACCTCGTGATGGTTTCGCGGGTCATCGAGGAAGACCCGGTGCTTGCCCACCGTCATGCGCTCTCGGCGGCACGGCGCGCCGGGCGCATCGGTGTCGTGCGTGAGACGCTCGCGATCACGGCCTACGCGACTGGTGACTTCGCGCTGGCCCTTCGCGAACTGAGGACCTACCGGCGGATCACGGGCTCCAACGACCAGCTGCCTCTGATGGTCGACAGCGAGCGGGGCGTCGGGCGCCCTGACCGCGCGCTCGAGCTCGGGCGTTCTGTGGACCGTGCGACGCTCCCCAGCGCTGTACAGGTCTCCCTCGCCATCGCAATGTCGGGCGCGCGCCTGGACCAGGAGCAGCCGGAGGCGGCGCTCGCTGAGCTTGAGATCCCACAGCTGGACCCGGACCGCGCGTTCAACTGGAGCCCGGATCTGTTTCACGCTTATGCGGAAGTGCTGGAGGAGCTCGGGCGTGCCGAGCAGGCGGCATTCTGGCGTGGGTACGCGGAGCGGGCGGCAGCGGCATTGGCGGAAGCTCATGCGGGCGATGAGCTTGAGACCATCACTGTGGTCGAGGAGGAGTGCCGGATCGAGGGTCTCGACGCGATCCAGGACGAGGGCGCGAGCGACGGAGCCGACGGTGGCGTGGTCGAGGCGGGAGCGCAGGAGGGGGAGCCGGGCGATGGCGTTGTTCCGGAGGAATGAGAACAGTGTTTCGCCGCTGGACGGCCGCGATCTGATCCTGGCGGATCTGGACGGTGTCGTCTACAAGGGGCCGGATGCGATCCCGCATGCGGTCGAGAGCCTGAATCACGCGGCAAAAACCACACGAGTCGGTTACATCACGAACAACGCTTCCCGGACAGATGCGTCGGTCGCCGGGCATCTGACCGAACTCGGTCTTCGGGTCGAGCCCACGGATGTCGTGACTTCGCCGCAGGCGGCCGTGCGGCTCCTGAGCCAGCAGGTGCCGCCCGGCGCGACCGTCCTCGTCGTCGGCGGCGACGGGCTGGTGGATGAGGTCCGCAAGGGCGGCTTCGGCATCACCCGCTCTGCCGAGGACGACCCGGCGGCGGTGATCCAGGGTTTCGCACCCGATGTGGGATGGACGCAGCTCGCCGAGGCGGCGTTCGCGCTCCAGGGTCGAACCGATGCCGAGCGACCTTGGATCGCCACGAACACCGACTGGACCATCCCGGTGGCTCGCGGGGTCGCGCCCGGAAACGGCACTCTCGTCTCGGCTGTGCATACGGCGGTTGGGCGCCTGCCGATCGTGGCGGGCAAACCGGAGGTGGCCATCTTCGCGGAGGCGGTGGCGCGCTTCGCTGCGGCGAGACCGCTTTTCATCGGTGACCGCCTCGACACCGATGTGCTCGGTGCGAACCGGGCCGGAATCGACTCCGTGCTGGTGCTGACGGGGATCGACCGGGCCAAGCAGCTGATCGCGGCGGATGCAGAATCGCGGCCGACCTACATCCTGGACGATTTGCGTGGGCTCGCACAGCCGTATCCGGTCATGAAGGTGGCCCGGAGCGGTGCTGTGAGCGTGGGCGACGCGACGGTGACGATCGACGGCAACGATGTCCGCATCCTGAAATCGGGCAGCGACGAGCTGAACCTGCTGCGTGCGGCGTGCGCGGCGATCTGGAACTCGGGGCGTGCCATCTACGGTCTCGACGTGCCCGATCAGCTGTACGTCTGAGCAGTCAGCCCGCGAGTGCATGTTCGAGCTGCCCGTAGCAACGGCGGACACGGTTCCGCCACCATTCCCGGCGCTCGGCGGGTGCGGCCAGTTCTGCGAGCCGGTCCGGGGCGATCACCGGACGCGTGACGGGGATGCTGCCGTCGACCGGGAGCAGGGGATCGACGGCGACATCCCGCTCGAACATCGCGACCGTGCCGAGTCCGCAATCGAATCGGAGCTCCGGAACGGCAGCGGCGAGGTGAGCGCCCATCGCGACACCGACTGACGTGTCGATCGCGCTGGAGACGACGACCGGGAGACCGGCGGCCTCGACGATCCGCAGAGCGGAATGGATGCCGCCCAGCGGCTGCGCTTTCACGACCAGCAGGTCGGCCGCTCCCGCACGGGCGACGGCGAGCGGGTCGTCTGCCCTGCGGACGCTTTCGTCGGCGGCGATCGGGATGCCCATGTACGCGGTGCGCCGACGGATTTCGGCCAGCTCTTCCACGGACGGACAGGGCTGCTCGACGTATTCGAGGTCGAACGGGGCGAGTGCATGGATGGCGTGCTCGGCGTCATCCACGTTCCACAAGGCGTTAGCGTCGATGCGGAGGCGGCCTTCGGGGCCGAGGCGCTCGCGGACGGCGCGGACGCGGGAGATGTCGTCGGCGAGGGTCTGGCCGGGCTCGGCGACCTTGACCTTCGCCGTGCGCGAGCCCGGGTAGCGCGACAGGACCCTCGGCACCTCTCCCGCCGCGACGGCCGGAACCGTGGCGTTGACGGGGATGCGCTCGCGCACTGCCGGTGGTGTGGCGCGCCAGCCGAAGTCGATCGCGGCGTGCAGCCAGGCGGCTGACTCGGCATCGTCGTACTCGGTGAACGGGGAGAACTCCGTCCAGCCCTGAGGGCCCTCGAAAAGCACCGCCTCGCGGGCAGCGATGCCGCGGAATCTGCCGGTCATCGGAAGGCGGACGACGTGAGAAGTCGCTAACAGGTCGGCTAGCTCGGGCATCATTCCACAAGTTTCCCACGAGCCCCTTGCGCCGGGACGGGCCACCGTAGGCTGTCTTCATGGCAGCGGCAGTATCAGAGACTTTCGACCCGCGAGAGTGGGCCGATGTCCCCGGTTTCGGGGGGCTCACCGACATCACCTACCACCACGACGTGAGCGGGCGTGTGGCGCGTGTGGCGTTCGACCGTCCCGAGGTCCGCAATGCGTTCCGGCCTCACACGGTGGACGAACTTCATGCCGCCCTGGACGATGCGCGCACGAACCCGCGCATCGGGGTGGTGCTCCTCACCGGCAACGGCCCGAGTCCGAAAGACGGCGGGTGGGCGTTCTGCTCGGGCGGCGATCAGCGCATCCGCGGGCGGGACGGCTACAAGTACGCGGACGGCGAGACCTCGGCGGGTATCGACGCGGCGCGGAGTGGACGTCTGCACATCCTGGAGGTGCAGCGGCTCATCCGCTTCATGCCCAAAGTGGTCATCGCCGTCGTGCCCGGGTGGGCCGCCGGCGGGGGGCACTCGCTCCACGTCGTGTGCGATTTGACGATCGCCAGTGAGGAACACGGGCGGTTCAAGCAGACGGATGCGGATGTCGGCTCGTTCGACGCCGGATACGGCAGCGCGTACTTCGCCCGCCAGGTGGGGCAGAAGTTCGGGCGCGAGGTCTTCTTCCTGGCACGCGAGTACTCGGCACGGCGTGCTTACGAGATGGGGGCGGTCAACGCGGTGGTGCCCCATGCCGCGTTGGAGACCACCGCACTCGACTGGGCGCGCGAGATCCTGACGAAGTCGCCGACAGCGATCAGGATGCTGAAGTTCGCCTTCAACGCGGTGGACGACGGGATGGTCGGGCAGCAGGTGTTCGCCGGAGAGGCGACGCGGCTCGCTTATGGGACCGACGAGGCTGTCGAGGGGCGCGACGCTTTCCTTGAGAAGAGGGAGCCCGACTGGTCGCCGTTCCCCTGGCAGTACTGAGGTCACGCAACGATGAGACCGCTCAGGGTGCTGGACGCCGGCCGGCCGGCCGCTGTGCTCGTCGCGTTGCGGGCCGCGTTGAGCGAAGGGGGGCCAGCGGTTCTGCCTCGGGACGGTGGGGCGCAGGGGGGAAGACCTGCCGGCGATGGGGCGCCCGTCGAGGGCACGGTCGCGCAGAGTGTCGCTCTGGTGATCGAGACGTCGGGGTCGACCGGGCCGCCGAAGCGGGTGGCCCTGTCGGCGGATGCGCTCCTCGCGAGTGCGGCGGCTTCAGCCGGGGCGATGGGAGGCCAGGGACAGTGGCTGCTGGCGCTGCCGGTACACTACGTCGCGGGCGTTCAGGTTCTCGTGCGGTCGCTGGCGGCGCAGACCGAGCCGGTCTGTGTCGAGGAGGGGCGTTTCGAGGCGGAGCGGTTCGCGCGGGCGGCGGACCGGCTCGACCATGACCTCCGCTACACCTCGCTGGTGCCGGTGCAGCTCGCCCGGCTGATGGACGCCATCGAGGGCGGCTCGCGGACCGTCGCGGAGGCGGTTCGCCGATTCGACGGGATTCTGGTCGGGGGACAGGCGCTCGATCCGCGGCTGCGGGAGAGGGCGGTGACGGCGGGTGCGCGCATCCTGAGCACCTACGGGTCCAGCGAGACGGCGGGAGGGTGCGTCTACGACGGTGCGCCGATCGGGACCACGCTCGTGCGCGAGGTCGCCGGGACGCTCGAGGTCAGCGGGCCGTCGCTGGCCGAGGGGTACCTGGGGGAGCCGGAGCGGACGGCGGCGGTGTTCCACGAGCAGGAGGGGGTGCGCTGGTACCGAACGGGGGACCTGGGCAGTGTGGTCGATGGACGGGTGCGGGTGCGGGGGCGCGCGGACAACGTGATCATCTCCGGTGGGGAGAAGGTGCTGCTCGACGCGGTCGAACGGGTGGTCCGGGAGAGGCCGGGATATGAGGCGGCCGTCGTGGTCGGTGCGGCGGACGCGGAGTGGGGTCAGGTGCCGGTGGTCGTGGTCGGAGGAGGGACGGGGGAACGCGGTGTGGTCACCGCGAGAGGGGCTGGCGGCAGCGGCAGCAGCAGTGAATCCACGGTGGAGGATATGGAGGATATGGAGGATATGGAGGATATGGAGGGTGGGGAGGAACTGACTGCGCTGCGGGCGAGCGTGGCGCGGAGCCTCGGCCGGGCCGCCGCTCCGTCGCGGATCCTCCGGGTGCGGGAGCTGCCCCGATTGGGCAGCGGCAAGCCGGATCGGCCCAGAATCGGGAGGATCGCCGCGGGCAGCGGCGACTCGGGAACGGAGGCATAGCCGATCTTGTTACGATTCGCTCTGTGATGAGTCAGAACAAGCCTGGAATGCAGCGGATGGCGCCACCCCCGGCGCGCGGACCACGCGGTGGGAAGAGTGGACGCCCGGGAGCCGCGGCCGCAGCGGTGAGGCCGGCGACGGGCCGGGACTGGATCGCCGGGGCACGGTTGCGGACGCTCCCACTGGCGATCGCTCCCGTTCTCATCGGTGTGGGGGCGGCGAAGGTCGCAGAAGGGCCAGGCGTCTGGCATCCTGTGCGGTCGCTGCTGTGTCTCGCGGTCGCCGTTCTGCTCCAGATCGGCGTGAACTACGCAAACGACTACTCCGACGGCATCCGCGGCACAGACCAGTTCCGGGTGGGGCCGGGGCGGCTCACGGGGTCGGGGAAGGCCGCACCACGCAGAGTTCTGACGCTTGCCCTCGTCTTCTTCGGGCTCGCGGCACTCGCGGGACTGGCGCTCGTCGTCCTCACGCAGCACTGGTGGGTCCTGCTTGTGGGAACGGCCGCCATCGCCGCGGCCTGGTTCTACACCGGGGGAAAGCGGCCGTATGGCTATTACGGGCTCGGAGAGGTGTTCGTTTTCCTCTTCTTCGGGCTGGTCGCGACCGCCGGGACGACGTACATGCTGGCGGGGGTCATCAACCAGGAGTCCTGGTTCGGGGCGGTCATCGCGGGGCTCATCGCGTGCTCGGTGCTGATGGTGAACAACATCCGGGACATCGAACCGGATCGCCTCGCGAAGAAGCGGACGCTGGCTGTGCTCCTCGGCGATGTCGCGTCGCGGATCGTGTTCTGTGTGCTCGTTCTGGTGGCGTTCGCGATCCTCGGCGTGCTCGCGCTGCTCTACCCGATCGCGTGGTTTGGGATGTTCGCGCTGCTCGCGGCGCTGCCGGCGTGCGTCATCACCCTGTTCGCCAAGACCGCGCGGGAGCTGGTGACCGCCCTCCAGCTCACGAGCCTGACGGGGCTGCTGGTCGCGATCGCACTGGGACTCGCCTACGCGTTCTGACCATGCGGGGTGCCTGACCACGCGGGTCGGCTCTGAGCTCCCGGGGAGACCGGGGCCGTCCCGCCGCCGGTCAAGCGGGTGCGCCGGGCTTCTCTTCCCGGCCGGTGGCGCGGAGCGAACCCAGCGCCTCCTGCGCCGCGTCCACCGCGGCGTCCTCGACGTCGTCGTCCGGGGAGGCGACGGGCTTCTCGCGGTGGCGGGCGGCGTACAGATCGGTGGAGACCGCGTTGCGGGGACGGCTCAGGAAGATGTACGAGAGGCAGAGGCCGATGAGCGCTGCGGCGATCGCGGAAGCCCACCAGATGATGCCGAGCAGAAGCAGGATGACGAGAGGGACGGCGAAGACCAGGAGCCGGAGAGCGCTGTAGGTCAGCCAAGAGGGAATCCGCTTCACCCTCCCAGCTTAGGCACCGACTCTGAGAGTTACGATTGACGCATGGTTCGCCTCTGGATAGTCCTCGGCGTCGCAGCCGCGGTTTTCTGCATCTATTCCTTGGTGGACTGCGCCTTCTTCGACCGGTCGCGGGTGCGCGCCCTCCCCAAGCCTGTCTGGCTGCTTGTGACCGTTGTCTTCCCCATCATCGGCGGCCTCCTGTGGTTCGTCGTCGGCCGGGGCCGGCGGCAGTCGCAGGCGCCGGGGCGCCGGGTGGTCGCACCGGACGACGATCCCGAGTTCCTCGGGAAGCTGCGGTTCGACCACGACCAGGAAGAGCGCATCCGGCAGCTTGAGAAGGAGCTCGCCGACCTGGACGACAAGAACAAGCCCGATGATCAGACCGGCTACCGGGGTGCCTGAGGCGCGGGCGGCGGACGAGCCCGCGCAGCGCATCCCGCGAACCGGAAACCCGGCGACGGACTACGCGCTCGCACTGCTGACACACCTCGTCGGAGCCGGCGTGCGTGACATCGTCATCAGCCCAGGCTCGCGCTCGCAGGCCCTCGCGCTCGCTGCGGCCGAACTCGAGCGGGCGGGCGCCGTCAGGCTGCATGTCCGTCTCGACGAGCGGGTGGGCGGATTCCTCGCGCTCGGGATGGGACGCGAGGCCGGCGCGCCCGCCGTTGTCGTGACGACGAGCGGCACGGCGACGGCCAATCTCCACCCGGCCGTTCTCGAAGCGCACGAGTCCGGGGTGCCGCTCATCGTGCTCACCGCGGACCGGCCCCCGGAGCTTCGCGGCATCCGATCGAGCCAGACGACCCACCAGGACGGCCTGTACGGCGTCGCCGTGCGGCTCGCGGAGGATGTGCCCGCTCCAAGCGGTGGAGAAGAGGATGCCGCGACCGCGGCACGGCTGGCGGTCGAATCCGTGCGCGCAGCCGTTGGCGCGGACACAGCAGACCCGGGACCGGTTCACCTGAACCTCGCCTTCCGAGAGCCGCTCTCCGCCGCAGTGCCGCCGCTGCCCGTGGTGGAACGGGGGGCGCTTCCGGCGCTCGCAGGAGCGCAGACGCTCGGCCGGGAGACGGTCGTGCCCGGCGCCGGCCCGGCCACAGTCGTGATCGCCGGGGCGGATGCCGGTCCAGAAGCCGAGGAGTACGCGCGCGCGGCGGGGTTCCCGCTGCTGGCGGAAGTGAGCAGTGGGTCCCGTTTCGGGCCCAACCTCGTGGTCGCGTACCGGGAGCTGCTGCGGGAACCGGAGTTCGGGGGGCGGGTGCGCCGTGCCGTGGTGTTCGGGCATCCTACGCTCAGCCGCGAAGTGCCTGCCCTGCTGCTGCGCGACGATGTGGAGACGGTCGTGGTCGCGCCGCGCGGACGGCAGGCTTACAACCCGGGGCGGCGCGCGGTCATCGTCGGTGCGGTGCGGCCGGCCGCGGAGGTGGACCCCCGCTCGCCGGATGCGCGGGCCTGGGTGGGACGCTGGGTGTCCGCCAGCCGCAGGCTGATCGAGGCCGCGGAGCGGCTGGCGTCCCCGGACGCCACGGTGCCGGATCTGGCGAAGGCGCGGTCCCCCGACCCTTCCGACGCGCTGGCGTTCGCGCGAACGGAGCTCGCCGCTGTCCGCGCACCGATCACCCGGCCGCTGCTCGCTGAGGCGCTGTGGCGCTACACCTGGCCGCACGATCGGCTGGTGCTCGGCGCGTCCCGCTTGATCCGGGATGCCGACCGCATCGTTCCGGGGAAGAGACTGCGCGTGCATTCCAACCGCGGTCTAGCGGGGATCGACGGCACGATCGCCACGGCCATCGGCGTCGCCCTCGTGAGCCAGGCGGTCGCTGTCGAGACCGGAGCGCTGCCCGGGATCACGCGAGTCCTGCTGGGCGATCTGGCGCTGCTCCACGACGCGGGGGCCCTTCTCGGCGGCTCCGGAGAAGCGCGGCCGAACGTGCAGGTGATCGTCGGGAACGATGGCGGGGGGACGATCTTCGACGGGCTCGAGGTCGCGGCGACCGCGCCGCCGGCCGCATTCGACCGCGTCCTGTGCACGCCGCAGAGGGTGGACATCGCGGCGCTCGCCACCGCGTACGGGTGGGCGCATCGGGTCGCGCGGACCAAGGGCGAACTCGATCAGGCCCTCTCGGCCCCGCCGATGGGGGCCAGTATCCTGGAGGTCCCGCTCGAGCGCTGACCTCCACGGCCGGCGCGCGCCGGCCGCGGGTGGAGACGGCCGGACCGGGAACCCGGACGTCGGAAGTGTGACGTAGCATTCCGACCATGACCGCTCTCCTCTCGGCTGACGCTTGCTCAGGGCCTGCTGTGGAGACGGTGTACCGCCCGGTCGTGCCGGTGGATGTGCCCGCGACGCTCGGGTTCCTCGGCCGGGGCCCGTACGATCCGACGACCCGGTGGGACCGTGACGGGGTGTGGCGAACCTGGCGCACACCGGCGGGTCCGGCGACCGTGCGCGTGCTGCGCCCGGCGTCGGACGGAAGCGTGGCGGCGGCGGCCTGGGGCGCGGGAGCGGAGTGGGCCGTCGCGGCGGTGCCGGGACTGCTGGGGCGCGGCGATGACTGGTCCGGGCTCGAGGTGCGGACGCATCCCCTGCTCCGCGACAGCCTGCGGCGGAACCCGGGCCTGCGCCTGGCGCGGACTGCGCGGACAGTGGAAGCGCTCATCCCGGCGATCATCGAGCAGCGGGTGACGAGTCTCGAAGCCTACCGATCGTGGTCCCGGCTCCTGCGCTGGTATGGCGAACCGGCGCCCGGGCCGGTTCCGGACGGGCTGAGGGTCGTGCCGACATATGAGCAGTGGCGCGGCATCCCGTCGTGGGAGTGGCATCGCGCCGGCGTGGACCCCCGGCGGGTGCGCGCGATCCAGGCCGTGCTGGCGGTCGCGCCGTCGCTGGAACGGGCGACCGAGCGAGCGGCGACGCTGGACGCCGCCGCGGAGGCTCTGCGGACGGTCCCGGGCGTCGGGATCTGGACGACAGCGGAGACGCTGCAACGCTCCCACGCGCACCCCGACCTGGTCAGCGTCGGCGACTACCACCTGGCGCACAACATCGGCGAGGCGCTGACGGGGAGCCGGGTGGACGACGACGCGATGCTGGAATTGCTCGCGCCCTGGGCCGGCCAGCGGCAGCGGATCGTCCGGTTGATCCTGGCGAGCGGATTCCGGTTCCAGCGGCGCGGTCCCCGGATGGCGGTGCAGGACCACCGCTGGAGCTAGCGGGCGGAGGCGTCAGCCGGTCGTACCGTTCCGCTGAGCATAAATGGTATGGTGTTTTGTGGGGTCGCAGTATGTTGGCAAATAGGTCTGAGATCCCCGGATTTATGCGGAAGTGATGGTCTTCGGGGGGTGCATCTGCAAACATAGTTTTTGCGGTTGTATGTGGGGACTTATGTGGGTACCTGGTGAGAATGGTGGGGAGTGATGCCGAAGAAGCGGTCGCCGGGTGAGGGCGGTCTGCACTATGACAGGGCAAAGGGCCTGTGGCGTGGGCGGTATGACGACGGCTTCCACCCTGATGGTCGCCGCCGGCAGCGTGAGGTGTCGGCGCGGACGCAAACTGTCGCGCGTGAGAGGTTGAAGCAGAAGCTTGCGGAGATCGCGGAGTACGGTACGACCTTGGATCGCACGGTGACTGTTGCGGCATGGGCTGAGCACTATGTCGAGACCGATTGTCGGATGAGGCTGAAGCCGAACTCACTCGCGACTACAGAGTCTCTGATGCGCAACTGGATCGTTCCTCTCCTTGGTCGTCGCCGGATCTCGGAGCTGAAACCGTCGGATGTTCGCCTGGTGCATAAGGCCGTCTTCGATGCTGGCCTCGCGACGAGCACCGCGCGTAAGGCGCATGAGATTCTCATGCGGCATGCTCAGCGCCGCGAAGGCCGACGGGCTTGTGACGCGCAACGTCGTGGACGACGTGAAGCCTCCGGAGGTCATCGCGAAGAACCCTCGCGGTAGCCTCAGCACCGAGCAGGCGCTCGCCGTGCTCGCCGCATCCGCGAACGTGGAGGGCACCCGCTGGTGGGTGGCGGTGCTCGATGGCATCCGTCAGTCCGAACGACTCGGAGCCCTGATCGAGGGCCTGGATCTTGACGCGGGGACTCTGCGCGTGGACTGGCAGCTTGAGGAGCTGCGCTCCGAGCACGGTTGCGAGCCACTCGCGGACGGACGGTGGTCGTGTCTGACCAAGCGCGGCTCGTCATGCCCCCAACGCCGGTTCAAGGTGAAACCCTCCCTGGAGTACATCCACCTGTATGGGAGGCTGGCTCTGATCCGACCGAAGTCGGGAAAATCGCGCACGGTTCCTCTCATCCCGCCCGTGGTCGCGGTCCTACGTGAATACCTTGAGGCGACGAAAGACCGCCCGAACCCCTACGGCCTGCTATGGCGGCACGAAGACGGCCGCCCCTACCTCCCGCACGAGGATCAGCAGCTGTGGCGCGACTTGCTGTTCCGAGCTGGTGTCATCAGCCAGGAACAGACGAAACCACCGAAAGACCGAGCACCCGGGACACCCGGTATCCCAACCACACACTGGGCGCGACACACCACCGCGACCGCGCTAATGGAACTCGGCATCGACGCGAAAATCGTGGGAGAGATCGTCGGCCACGTCGACGAGAAAACCCACCCGCCGCTACCAACACGTCTCCTCCCCCGCCGCCCGCGACGCAATGGAACGCCTAGGCACCCACTTCAAAGACGCACTCCACCCGCCCACAAGCTGACAGCCCGACCACCAAACAACACAAGCCAGCATGTCCAAGAACGAGTGGTGATAGCCACAACGGTATCGATGTTCACGGCGTAGCAAGGCGAGGCGATCTGATCCGACCTCGACAAGAAGATCAAGCAGATCACTGACTGCGATCCCCCAGCTATACCAACCTGGGGTCGATCAGCTGGTTTTAACTCGGTCAGTGGCTAGGGCTGTCTCGGGAAGATGTTCACCTTTCAGAGACACTGCTGCAGTAGGCTCCATTCGTGGTGAGTTTCGCGCGGTTCATTTCCACCACCTTTGCAACGTTGAACTTGGCTGTCTTCTTGCTGATTGCGTGCGGTTGGATCGGAGGCTCGCCGCTGGTTGGGCTTGTTGCGGCGATGATAACTGCAGGTGTTCCTGCCGCAGTGATAGCGCTTGGAATAAGGTGCGGGAAACTCCAAAACCGGTTCATACCCGATCGCCGGGCGCGGGTTCTACTCGCTATCATCTCGATCCTTGCTGCGGCCACGGCGCTCTGCGTCCTGCCCATGATGGGAGCGCCCACGCTGGTCTACCGAGCTGTCTTAGCAACCATGCTCGCGGTCGCTGCAGTAGGGATCGTAAGCGCCTGGTGGAAGATTTCTGCTCACACGACGATGGCCAGTCTCGTCGCGGTTGCCGTTTGGAGCTGGACATTTTGGGGAGTCGTGGCCATCGCCGTAGTAGCTGCCGTCGCGACTTCGCGCGTCATCCTGCACGCTCACACGGTCTGGCAGGTGATTGCAGGTGTGGTTCTCGGTGGAGCTATCGGCCTCGCTTTCTTCGTTCTCGCATGAGTTCTGTTCGGCGCACAACCCAAGGTGTCAGGATTCCAGCGGAGAGCAATAGCACCGTCCCCATCTTCAGCAGATTCGAGACGACATGGGTGTAATTGAGGGCAGCCTCACCAGCCCGAACAGGTAAGAACGAGATTGCAGCGATGCATCCGAGACCTATGAGCGCGGCTGATGTTCTGAGAACGGGGGCACCACCAGGGGACAAAGCCGCAGGAAGAAGACACGTCAGAAGAGCGATACAGAGATAGGCAAGGTATGCCTGCCACGTGAGGGCAATAGATCCAGTCTGCGAACGTTTTGCATACGGCGCATTGTGGTCTTTGAAGAAGAATGCCGTGATTGTAAGCCCGGAGGCGACGATGAGCGCCACCCGTCCAGGAATGCCTTTGACTAGCCAGATTGACAGCAGAGAACCGAATCCGCGCGCAGTTACGAGGGCGATGAGGAAGAAGAGGGTGTAGGCCACGGCCCTGAGGATCAGGTTCGGAAGCTGAATCCCTCCTAGTAAAGCGTCAAGCCAATCTACGAACGGGTCAACGTCAAGTAGAACCGCGATCGCAAACAGCAGCGAGACGAGGGTGAGGGTTCTTTTCGACGCACGCTGCACCGGGGGAGTGTTGAACTTGAGTCTTCGCAAGTCGCGTAGGCGCACAACAAAAATAGCCACGCATATGGCCGCCACGACGAGCTTGAGGGCGGTCATCCGAAGTGCTCCATCAGCTGAGCCATGGTTGACATGGCTTTGTCAGGATCAACGCAAGCGCGAACTGTTGCCACAACCATCTGTTGACGCTCCGGAGACATCCGAGCGAGAGCCGCCTCGAACTCGGATAGGAACTCTCGTGCCTCCGTCGATAGTCCACCAACACTCGTTCTCATCACGTTCATCGACTCATCGTCAACCAAAGTGGTCCATGAGGTCGTCATGGGCGGATTTAACACGCTTGACCTGTGTGTCGCGGCGAACCTTCGTCTTCACGACAAGATTTGAGGAGGTTCCATCCTTATGAGTCGCATTGGCACCATCGCGTCTCTCGTGGGCCATCGATACATTCTCGAGTTCAAGCCGCTTGCGCGCAGCTGCGATCAAGGAGAAGGCGGTTTCCCGGAACAGCGGTGCGAAGTTGTCGATGTCCGTCGTGGTCCAAGGCTCTTTTCCGGTGATGCGAGAGGATACATACGGTTGCGTCCGGTTGATGGCCTCGGCTATTTCTTCTTGGGTCGGCTTCCCTCGCCGCGATGGCCCCCGGCGAGCCGAGATCTCGTCATGAAGCGCTCGTGAGAGCGGAGTAAGCGGGTCGGTCATGGACCATAAAATAACCTATAAAATATAGTCAGCGCAATAGGGATTGACTTCCATAGCTACTGCTATATAGTTGTGGCTATGGAAGTCACTCTCACCGAAGCGGCTAGAGCCGAGATCAAGGCCGAGATCGCGCGGCGTGGGCTCTCCCAGTCGGTTGTAGCGAAGGCATGGAGAATCTCTCAGCCGAGCACTTCCGCAAAGCTCAGCGGGAGGACCGAGCTGAGCGCGGATGACATCGACCGAGCCGCTCGGGCGCTGGGATATGACCCCTTCGACTTCATCGAACGGGCCAAGCGGAACGCTTCGTACCCCCAGCTCCCTACAGGGGCAGTTGCGTCATGACGCTCCGTATTGAGTTCGCGCCCGCGTTGATGACGCGGGAGATCGCCGCGTACTACATCGACGGCACCCTTCGAGACATCGACGACCTACGAGCAAAAGGCGAACTGACCCCCGTCGGTGGCCAGAAACGGATCAAGTTCCGCAAGACCGACTTAGACCATTACATCGCAGCTCTTGAAGAACGCGACCTCATCAAAGAACGGTCGCACTAAGCCGCCCCTGTCCGTCCCCCGTCACATGAGCCACCCCGGCCTGTTGGGCCGGCTAAGAAAGGAGCGCGTTATGAATCACATCCCATTCGGTGTGTCAGCGGGTGGTGGTGTGATCGTGCCATGTCACGGCGTCGCGGGCGAAGGCGTGGGGGGTGGTGCCGAAGACTTCGGCGAGCATTTGTATGTCGGTTGCGTTCATGGCGCGTTCGTCGAGGAGCAGGTTTCGCCAGTAGCTGTAGCTGCGTCCGTTGGATGTTGCGCGTTCGAGTGCGCGTCCGGATGCGTCCCACCCGTTCTCACTGTTGAGGTGCGCGAGGTATCGGTTCAGTTTCGAGGCGAACTGACCAGGGGGGCTGTCGCTGACCTTTTTCCGCACGGGAGACATTCTACTCAGATGTTTTCTCTTGACAACAGGCTTTGCGTGTAGGTAGGTTCTGAATATGTTTCCAATTAGCAACACTTACGCGGTGTCCCTCGCGGGGGCTGTGCGTGCCGAGCTGGCTCGACGGGGAAGACCTGGCAGCGACCTTGCGTACATCCTCGGAGTGAGCAGAGCCACGGCCTACCGTCGCCTCAATGGATCTGACGCCCTTGACGCGGATGAGATCGAGAAGATCGCCACCGCCCTGGGAATGAAGGAGGCGGACCTTCTCGAGTCCGCTGATTTCGGTCGCCGGATCGCTGAGCGTGCGACGGGAGAGCACGCGCGGACGGAGCGTGCCGCGTGACTGGGTGGGTGTTGTCGGTGTTCGTGGTGGTTGCCGCGGCCGGGTTGTGGTCGATCGTTTCGGTTCAGCATTTGATTCTGAAGCAGACCCGGGAGTTGTTCAGGCTGTTGGCTCAGGTGCGTTCGGAAGCCCGTGGAAGTGGTGTCTCCTGCGCCGAGGCGAAGGGTGCTGAGACCAAATGATGGTCAACCGAACCCCTCGGGCATCCCAGGTCTCTGTATCGGGCCACGGATCGGGAGTCCCGAGCTGGCCTTGGGCGAGCTTTGCGTCGGTTGGCAGCCACACATCAATCATCGCCTTGCCGCCGTTTGCGATGCGCGCGACACGATCACATGACAATATCGCTGCTCCATCCGTCGCCCATTCCACGTTCAGGGCGTCGCCGTCGCCGACATTCATCACCGAGAACAGGACGAGAACCCGCCCGTCTTTGATCGTGTATCCCACCCGCTCCACTTGTGGTGCCGTCCAGTGTGGGCGGGGCGTGTATCGCCACCGCTGCCAGACGGCCCACCCGGTGAACGCCGCTGTCGCGACAGTAGCGGCAAGAACGATGCCATCAGTCATTCCGGAAGCCTACTCACCAGGGTATGGCACAACCCAAAAATCGGAGCGTGCTGCGTGATCTCGTTTTGGATGTCGATTGCTGTTGCTGTTGCTAGTGCGATCCTCGTGTTTCTCGTGTTTCGCGTTTTTCTTGCTTGCAAGGACTTCGTTAACCAGTGGGGGGTTCGTGCGCAGATCCGGGATTTGCGCAAGCAGGTCGTTAAACAGGATGCGAGGAAGTACATCCCTGGTCTGGATAACCAGGAGCTTCGTGAAGACATTGAGAAGCTTCGTCAGTTCATCCGGGATCTACAGGATTCACGGCAAGCAGTGCCTTCTGACGCCTCAGCCTGTGGCAGTTGTGTCTCCTGCGCCGGGGCGAAGGGTGCAGATACTCCCCGTGAAATGGCGTTAGCTCTCGGATGTAATCCCCGCTGGCACGCCGAGCGCGTCCACACGCTCAGCGATGAGCACGGTCCGGAGGTGGCGATCTTGCCTCCCGAAGCCACCATCATCCGGACTTCCTCTGGGTTGGTATCACCCGCCGCACCTTCCGCCTGATCACGGCTTCCCAATCTGTCACGACAAAAAGCGAGACGCCCCGGGGTGGCATCCGGGGCGTCTCAGGAAGGAATCGCAATGAGTTCCACCGAGATTATAGCGAGTCTCACGGTTGAGGAAGATGCTGAGATAAACGCTCGTGCCCGTCAGATCGCTCTTAGTCGCCTGGCGATCGAGAGGGCACGAGTCCTCGCCCCGTTACTTGTTCGCGATCCGTTTAAGAAGCCGTATGACCTCGTCAAGTTTCTCCAGGATCGCCGTTCCGTTCGATGCGGCGTCTGCGGCGTAGCTGGCGGCTGCGCCGACCTCATTGATGAGCTGCTTGACCGTGTTGTTGTCCATGGTTCTCCTTCGGTTGGCGCGTCCGGGGCGGAATCCCGTGGCGCTTCTTCCCCGATCGTAGGAGCCGCTCCCGGTGTGAGTTCTTCGGCCACACCGGGAGCACCCAGCTGTGACCCTCACGGACGCATTGTCGGCGCTGCGGGGCGTGCTTTCGCCGCAGGCGACGGCGGGGCCGTTGTGGGTGAAACTGCCCGGCATGGTCGCGCAGGGCATCCCTGCGAAGGTCGCCAAGCGTTCATTCCCTCTCGGCCTGGAATGGTATGCCGGATCGGCCAGCGGTGCGGTGCAGTTCCGATGCCCGGACCCCGCCTGGCAGTCGCCTCCCCGCATCCTGCAACTCGCGGCGTCGGGTGCGAGCGCGTCCGGTATGACGTTCCCGCTGTTCCAGGCGGTGCCCACCGTCCTCGACTTCGGTGTGACGGACCTCTCCTCGGGGGCGGTCACGCTCACGAACGCGGGGAACACCCCCGCGTTCCCGTATGTGGTGGTGACTGGTCCGGTGTCGGGGTTCTCGATCGTCATCGACGGGAACACGGTCACCTACACGGACACGGTGCCCGCCGGCCAAACGTTGACCATCGACTACAGAACCGGTTACGCGACCCTCACCGGCGGTGTCGACCGGACCACCAGGCTGAGCTCGCGCCAGTTCTCCGCGGTCACGTCCACCAGTTCTGTCTTCTTCTCCGCCGCGGCTGGTGTCGCGGCGATCACCATCGCCGACCTCTGGAGGTAAGCCGTGACCGCACGCAGTGGACTGTTCGTCGCCCCCACCAGCAGTGGTGCCGGCACGGCACCGATCGATGCCCGCCTGGCGCTCTCTGGCATCATCGGTGCGACCCCCCAACTGGTCCAGGGCGGGACGGTCAGCCAGTCAGCGTCGACGATGGCGTTCACGATCGCGCCCGCTGTGCTGCAATTGCCGGATCCGACGAACGCGGCGGCATCGTTCGTCTCCGCCATCGACCAGACCGTGCTCACCCCTGCCGCCGGACCCGCGACCGGTTCCCGGATTGACCTGATCGTCGCGAAGCAGAACAACCCGGAGAACGGCGACGCCGACGCGCGCGCGTCGTTCTCCCTCATCGCCGGGACCGCCGGGGCGCCCGGTGTCGCGCCGGCTGTACCCGCCGGGTATCTCCGTTACGCCGACATCACCGTGCCGACGAACGCCGCCAGCGCCGCCGCCTGCACACTCACCCTTCGCTCGCCAACGACATTCGCGCCCGTTGACATCATCGCTGCGACCTACGCCCTGCTGAGCACGGTGACCGGGACCGCTGGTCAGCACGCCACCATCTACAACGACAACGCGAACAACGGCGACTATGTGTGGAGCGGCGGCGGCTGGGTGTCGGCCGCCGTGGCGCAGCAGCAGGGCCTCACCCTCATTACGCCGACATCGGTGGCCGCCACGGGCGGAACGGCGAGCGTGAGCGCGCGCGGAGCTGTCACGTACTCGGGTGTCACCAAGCTCGTCATCAGCGGGGTGTTCACGTCAGTGTTTACCAACTACAAGGTGATTATCGCGAACACGGGCAAATCGGCGGCGTCGAACACGGCACTCCAAATGGTGGCCGGTGGCGCTGCCGACGCGACCGCGGCGAACTACCAAGCCGTCCGTGGCTACGACACCGGGACAGGCCGCGTGGTCAACACCACCGCGGGCACCCTTGGAGCTATCGAGCTCGAGGCGGGAACGCAGACGTTGACCGACATCGAGGTTACTCTCTACGGTCCCGCTCTGGCCGCGAACGTGACCATCGCCGCGTCCGCCGTGTCCTACCCGTACTCGGCTCAAATCTCGGGAAAGTACCTCACCGCCGCGTCGCACGATGGATTCGCGCTCTCGCAGAACACGAGCGGGACCATGACCGGGCAGCTGTGGATCTACGGGCTCGGCAAGGGGTGATTCGATGTCGTACGCCATTTTCCTGTGTGAGACCGTCACCGAGGATATGCTGGCCCCGCTGGACGGCAACATCACGTCATGGAAGCGGGAACTGCTCGGTAATGACACGGCCACGGTCGAGCTCGCCCCTGGGGCGCTCACCATGGCGAACAGGGACCTGATGCGCTTGAACACCACCCCGTGGCGGACCACCCTCGTGATCGAATGGCAGAACCCGCACGACGCGATCGGTGTTCCAGTGTTCGCCGGCCCGATCACCACGCGCGCATTCGACGGGCAAACGGTGACGTTGAACGCGGCCGGGTTCCGCAGCCTCCTCGACCGGCGGAAAATCATCAACTGGGTCCCCCCGTATGCGACGCAATCGCAGCGGTGGACGGGCATGTCGCTCGGGTCAATTTGCGTCAGCATGCTCACCTTCGTCGTCGGAAACACACTGCCGATCATCTACCCGACGATCGAAACCGACACCGACCCCACCCATGTGAAAACGTACAACGGGTTCAATCTGAAAACAGTCGGGTCAGCGCTCATCGACTTCTCCGGTCTGATCAACGGCCCCGAGCACGACTTCACCCCGGTCTGGTCAGACGGCAACCGGTCACAGATCAACTGGCTGATGCGCATCGGCACCACCGAACAGCCCTTGCTGATCACACCGTCCCCGGTAGCCTTCGACGCCACCCAGCCAGGATCACCGGTGAAGAAACTCACCCACCTGGAAGACGCCTCCCAAATGGCCACCCGGCAGTGGGGCAACGGGGCCGGCTCCGACGTGGACACGCTCATGTCCACGGCAAGCGACGACACCCTTGTCAACGCCGACTGGCCCGACCTGGAGCAGCAGAAAGACTACAAAGACATAACTGTCCAGAGCACACTGGACGCCGCTGTCGCCGGGGATCTCGCGCTCGCCCAGAACCCGATAATCCAGTTCGGGCTCGAGGTCGATGGGTCCCAGCCACCCCTGGCCGGCACCTACACGTTAGGGCAGCTCTGCACGGTCAACGTTCGAGAACACATCTGGGTCCCCGACTCCCCACCCGGCGGCTACACCATGCGCATCATCACCCTCAGCGGCGACGCATCAACAACAGTGAAACTCAGCATGCAAGGATCTACAACCCATGGCCGCCCGGTCAACATTCGAAACCACATGTGGGTCCCTGACTCATCAACGGGACGCTACATCATGACATGATGCGTCGCCGCTGAGGGCGATGACGCATGAACAACAGTGAAACTGGCAATGCAAGGAGTGTGACCGATGGCTGTGGACGACCCGACCGGGTTCAACGCCTCTATCCTCGGCGAGATCAAACGCATCAACGCCCGACTCGACCAACTCTCCGGCGCCCCCCTCGGAAAACTCAAAACCCGCACGGCTGCGAATTACTATTCGGGGTTCTCCTGGACCGGCACAGCCACGGCCGGCCCCCGCTCCTGGATCACGGCCGGCGCTGCTATCGTGGTGCCGCCGTTCGCGACGAAAGTGTGGATCCACGCCCTAGCAACCTCAGTGGTGTGCTCCAACAAAGCCGCGCCAATGTTGGACTCACCGTCGGGTCCTGCTACCGGGCACAGGTCGCGCTCGCGCGGGCCGCGGGGAGGCATGTCGGGCATTACTTCTTCAACGGGAACCTCGACCCAGTGGTGTGCGCGGACTTCTTCGCCGACAACCTCGCCTACGTCGCCGGGGATTCGCTGTGGCTCGATATCGAGGACGAGGCATCCACAGGCACCCGGGCGTGGAGCCCCGCGCAGGCGCTCGCCTTCCTGAACCAGGTGAAGACCCGTCTCAGGGTGGTCCCGGGCGTGTATCTGAACAAGTCGCTCATGGACGCCGCCGACTGGTCCGCCGTCGTGGCGGCCGGCGCGCCCTTGTGGATCGCCTCCTACACCCCGTCCCCACCACCCATCCGGTGGTGGCCTGACTGGACGGTATGGCAGTACACGTCCACCCCCATCGACCGTAACAAAGCCCAAACGTCGCTGACCACAGCGTTCACAACCCCAACCCCTCTGGAGGAGGACATGAAAATCCAGCTGATCAAAACGGGCGACGCCTCCGGCGCGATCGGCACGTTGAACCCGGACGGGACCCTCGACTGGCTGACCGCGGACGAGTTCCAAGCCCTGACCCGCACCGGCCTCATCGAGCCCGTCCACGCGGAAGGCGACGGGACGGTATGGGGCATCCTCGCATCCCGCACCGCACGCCTCCGCGCACAACAGGGCGGCGACCCCGTGGCCCTCGCGAAGTCCGTGTCCGCCCTTCTCGTCCCGGCCGTGCTGGCCGGCATCCAGGCCAACAGTGGCCTCTCCCTCACCCCTGAACAAGTCCAGGCCGCGTGCGAGACCGCGATCAAGGACGTGTTCGCCCACGCATCCCAGGGATGACCGCACGATGAGCGATGCTGTCCTTCTCGGGGCGATCGGGTCGATGCAGGCGGTCGCGGTCGCGCTCATCTACGTGATGGGCCGCCGACAGGCCAGAAGCACCGACGCGATCCGTTACGAGGTCACTAACGACCATGACCAACCCTTGCGCGACGACATGGACGAGAAACACGGCGCGGTCATCCGTGGCATCAACACCGTCGCCGTCACCGTGCGCACGATCATGCGCGACATCGGCGGCATCCGCCACGACATCCGCCAACTCCGATCCGACCTCTCCCACACCGACCAACGTATCGACAACCTCGAACACCCCCGACCACACCTCCCCGAAGGAGAATCATGAGCAAGCACCTCACCGCCGAGATCCCGGAGATTATTCACACCGGCCAACGGGTCCTCCGCACCATCATCCAGACAGGGATCCCCGCCTTCCTGACCTTCGCCGTGATCCTCCCGCAGGTCATCGACGCCCTCGGCCTGCCCCTCACCTCGAAGGTCTACCTGTGGCTGGTCGGCCTCGCCGGCATCGTCACCGGGATTGCCGCCGCCCTCACCCGCATCATGGCCATCCCCACCATCAACCGGTGGCTGACAACCATCGGCCTCGGCACCATCAAAAAGACCGACCCGCAAACCCCCGCCAACCCGACGCAGGACCCCACAACCACCCCACCCGCCAACCCCTAACACCCACCACCACGCCCCGGCCCACCCCTCAATTGAGGCGGTAGGCCGGGGCCGTTTCGGCGTGCAGTGCGGACGAGGTTGTAATCTCAGATCGACAAGAGGAGGCTTGTGGATGAGATCGTGATCTCGAAATCGCAGGTTGACAAGGCCGGCTCAGTGATTCGTAAGTGCTTCCGCGGCGAACTCGGTGATGAAGCACAGGTGAAGCACGCATTCCGTGTGGTTGAGGCGTTCCGGGCCGCTCATCAGGTCCCACTCGCCAAGGCCAACATGGGTCTGCGGTCGATGATCAAGACCGAAGGTTGTCAGGTTGAAGTCTCGCAGCGTCTCAAGCGATTCACGACGATCATCGACAAACTCACCGCCCGGGAGCAGACGCTTGCGCTCTCAGGGATGCAAGACATTGGCGGTTGCCGCGCCATCCTCGGCAGCGTCGAGGAGATCCGCCGTGTCGAGGCCCGGCTACGCAAGCGCCGTCCCGTGACCAGATACAAGGATTACATCACTGACCCTCGCCTTTCAGGCTATCGCGGAGTGCATCTGGTTGTTAAGTATGATCAACGGTGTGTGGAGATCCAGCTACGCACCCCGCTCATGCATCTTTGGGCGATCACGGTCGAGCGCCAGTCGGCGCTCGTCGGTGAGAACCTCAAACAAGACGGATCTCATGCCGTCCAACAGTTGATGTCGGTGATGTCACGGGCAATGGCCATCGACGAGGCAGGCGAGACCATACCCAGCTCTTTACTCGAAGAGATCGAACGCCTTAGAGTTCAAGCAACTCCCTACCTCGAGAAAGGATCGGTGTGATGACGACTATCCAGCATTTCATTCTGGTGTTCGACCACTCCAAAGGTCACCTCACCGGCGAACCGCTCGAATACGGTCAGGACAGCGAGAGCGCCCTTGCCCGCTACTCCGAGCTTGAGGAAGAGTTCCGCAGCAACACGAACATGGACATCGTCCTCATCGGCTCGGACTCTCTCGATACCGTCAAGGTCACCCACGCCAACTACTTCGATGGGACCGCTGCGTTCGCGAAGTACCTGAACGACATTCAGGCACAACGAACCAACTAACCCCTCGCCCCACCCCAGCGGGAACACCACCCACAACCAGCTAACACCCGACACCGCCACCCTGCCCCACCCATCTCTTCACGAGGTTGGGCGGGGCGGGTTTTTGTCGTGCTTTTCGGTGGTGGTTGGGGGTGGAGGCCAACGCTGAACGTGTTCGTGATCGCCTTCGCCGGCCGTGGCTGACTCCCTGGCCTTAACTGAGCCTTAGGGTCACCGTCCGTTTCCACCATTTTTTGGATAGGCCTCCCCGCAGACCCGCTCATGGGGTTAACCTCTTCCCTGCCTCCCAGACAGGCCCCCTCATGAGGGGCCTGTCTGGGGGGAATGCTCGCTCGTATGGTGCGAGGGGTAGCAGGAATTGAGGAGGTTTTGATGTTGGGTGTGTTCTCACAATCTTGGAGGGTTCGGGTTGTGGCGGGGGTGGCTGGTTTGGTTGTCGCGGGGCTGGTTGCCGGGTCGTCTGTTGTGCTGGTTTCGCGCGTGGACTCGGCCGTGGGGTCACCGATGCGTGATACCAAGACGGTGGTCGACTCTCGTACCCGCCCGGTTCCCCAGGCTGAGGAGGGGCCGTCGGAAGATGATGGCGGTTTTTCGTTCACCGTGCCAGGCGAGCAGACGAATGAGGTTGTCGATGCGGGTGGTGTTTCCCGGCGACCGTTTCATGGCACCGGGCGTGCTTTGGGTTCTACAAAGGTAGGGGAGACGGTTATGAGTGTTTTTCCGACCGAGAATGCTCTGCAGGTTCTGATGCGGGTGCCGTCACCAGGTGCGGTAAGGGAGTACCGGTTCCCGTTACAGATGATGAAAGGTCTTCACCCTGTTATCCGCCAGGACGGTTCCGTAGCTGTTGTTAGTGACGGGCAGAATGATCCGGTCGGAGGGTTCGCTGTTCCCTGGGCTGTAGACGCGCACGGCGAAAAGGTGGGGGCTTCCTTCCGCCTCGAAGGAGGCGACCTTGTAGAAACCATCAATGTGCGGCGCGCAACGGTCTTCCCTGTTACGGCAAGCCTTGAGCAGGTTATGCAAGAAGGTCAGTAGACCGGAAGTGTTCGTGAGAACTATTTCCAGTAAACAGCTTTTTCCAATGTTTCTTAGAGGACTTGTTTCCGTTTTGAAAGGTAAGGTTTTTAGTTTGTTTAGTTTTCGTCGGCGTGTTTTACGTCGCCGAGCATCGATCGCGGGTCTCGTACTAGCTTTGGTCGTCGGCCTGGGGGTAGCCACCACAGGGCCCGCGTCCGCAGTCGAACCGTTACGTACGGATCCGAATAATATTGTCGGCGGCACCCAATTAGACATGCCTCGGGTCCCCTGTACAGCAGCTTTTGTGCTATCAAGCATAGGTTTCTGGGATAACTTGACCGCATACCGTCGGGCTATTCGGTACGTGGCCACTACAGGGCACTGTGGGAATGAAGGCGATGTTGTCAAGGTCGGCGGCTCGGTTGTCGGAAAAGTTTACTACAAGGCAGACGATGCTGACCTGATGCTTGTTCGTGTTGTGCCTACAACTCGGCGCAGTCGCTATTGCCATTTTGAAGTCAAGGGTTATACATGCACGATGATTATGCACAGCGCGCCTCGCGCTTTTAATAGGGTGATTATATATCATCCTGGGTTGCATGGTTACGCGACCGTTCCTGTCGTCAATTACTCGGACGGCGCCGGTAATGCATTATTTTTCTGCACGAGTGGTATCGTGGGGAGTTATACTTGTCTCTGGCGTCCCATCAGTCCTCCCGAGCCTGTTCGTGAGGGGGAGAAAACCGCAGAAGGGCCTCTTGGTTTAGGCGGCCCTGGTGATTCCGGAGGGCCAGTTTTTAGTAGCACCAATGACAGGAACCCCCTTAGTGGTGTGACCTTGTATGGCATGATAGTAGGTGGATATAGAGGCGAGCGGGAACGAACTAAGATGCGTTACCTTAGTGCGGCATTTTTCTTAGATGGTGGTGCTGGCACCGCTTTTTCTTTAGCTCCTTCCTGAGTAAGCCTAACGACTTCAGTAAGTGCTATATAGATTTCCATCTACCGCCCCCGCACAACCCCTGTTGTGCGGGGGCGGGCTTCGTCGTTCAGTTGGAGCCGATGAGTTCGGCGGTGCGACCCTGGAGAACGAACCCATCTTCGGGACCATCATCTTCCAGGATCGTCGGGTTGCCACCCGCGATCCTGACCGCCGCATCGAGGGCAAGGACACCGATGCGCTTCGCGTCAGCCGCCGACTCGGCCTCAATGAGAACCGAGATGGTCACCACCCGCTCCCGCAGAGATGCGGTAACGTCGCTGCCGCTGAGGAGACCCTCGGACGCCTCTTCGAGTTCAAGAAGAGCTTCCATCACCGCGTCTGTCTGCGCATCCAGGTCATTGTCCCCGGACACATAGAACTGGCTGTGGATGCTGGTAAGCATCAGTTCTCTCCTCGCGATCCGGTATAGCAGTCAAGGTTGTAAAGCCACTGCAGCTTGTGATTAGCGTAGTATCCGCCGCTGGGCGTCAGATGGACGAACGTCTTGTGCTCCGCGGAGCACGGACAATACAGCCTGTAGTACTTAGGCGGGTCCTGGATTCGCCACCCTGCTTCGTGGAACTCGCCAAGCAAAGCCTCCAATTCTTTCTTGGGGTGCTTCCGCCAGTATCGCCCCACCACGATCCTTCCGTCCAGGGTGCAGCCAAATCGTATCGACCGCAACCTCCAGGCGGTAGACATACCCCCACCCCCCTGCCCACACTTTGCCCACAAACACCCCCCTGCCCACACCCGACAAGGCTGCCACCTCGGGGAAAGCTTCACCGGGCTATGTGGGTAGTAATGTGGGGACTACACCCATCAATTCCTTGCCAATAAAGGGAACTGAACCGCTCACCGTCTCTGCTGAGCGGAGAGGCGCTCGGCCCGGAGGTCGTGGTCGAGTTCGCGGCAGAGCGTCTTGTAGTGTTCGAGCCAGTCCGGCGGCGTCTTGTCATCGTGTGCGGCGACGAGACGGTCGAGGTAGAAGTCCCAGCCGACGCCCATGTTCGCCTCTTCTTCGGAGAGCGACTGCATCCGCTGGCCGAAGGTGACGGTGGTGTTGCCGCTGGCCTCGGTGAGGTGTACGTACATCACGAGCGCACACAGGGACCTGCCGACATCGACATGGAGGCGGTGTGGCGCGTCGCACAGAAGAATGGCGACGTTCTCCCACTCGGCGTTCTCGCCCTCCTGGTTCATCCGGAACCGGACCGCCCCCGTCGAGGGCGTCCCGGTGTACTCTCCGATCCACTGGGCGAGGCGCGGGGACCGGGAGAAGTAGGACCAGACCTCTTCGATCGGCGCTCGGAAGATCCGGTCGAGGACCACATACACTCCGTCGTCTTTGCGGATAAGTCGTCCTGTCGGCTGCCGTATCATGCTGACCTCCCGGGAGTGCGATTGCTGGTGTTCCCCACCTTAGCCACGTCTCCGCCGCAGCGCAGAGGGAGGTCTCTGAGCATCGGATTCGAGTGCTCTCAGCCCTCCAGCACGGCCATCGCCGCGTTGTGCCCTCCGAGCCCGCTGACCGCGCCCCCACGGCGGGAGCCCGAGCCGCAGAGCAGGATGCGGGGATGCGCGGTGGCGACGCCCCACCGTTCGGCCGGTGTGTTCAGCGGGTCGCCGTCTTCGGCGAACGGCCAGGTGAGCGGGCCGTGGAAGATGTTGCCTCCGGGCAGGTCGAGGTCGCGTTCCAGATCCCGTGTGGTCGTCGTCTCGATGCAGGGATCGCCGTTCGCGTCGGTGAAGAGCAGGTCTTCGATCGGCTCGGCGAGGACGGAGTTCAGCGAGGCGAGCGCGGCGGCCTGGAGGCGTTCCCGGGTCGCGTCGTTGTTCTCGTCGCTGAGCCACCGGTCAGGGGTGTGCAGGCCGAAGACGGCGATCGTCTGGGCGCCCGATGCCGCGAGATCCGGGTCGAGGACGCTGGGATCGGTGAGCGTGTGGCAGGAGATCTGGCAGGGGAGGAGGTCGGGCATGACGCCGCGGAGCATCTCGGAGTACGCCTGCTCCAGCTGCGTGTAGCTCTCGTTGATGTGGACGGTGCCGCCGAAGGCCGCTTTCGGGTCGATCGACTCGTCGCGCAGGCGCGGGAGGCGTTTCAGGAGGAGGTCGACCTTCACTTGTGCGCCCTCGGCCCGCGGTCGCGGGGTGGCCGGTTCTTCGCCGAGCAGGCGGTCCAGGACAGCGGGGGCGGCATTGACGAGGATGTGCGTGCCGTCGACGCGGCGCTCGTGGCCGTTGCGGGTGTACCGGACGCTGCCACCGGGAGTGATGCCGGTGACCTCCGCGCCGGTGACGATGCGTGCGCCGGCTTCGCGGGCGACACGCAGGAGCTCGCCGGTGACAGCGCCCATGCCGCCGACCGGAACATCCCAGTGGCCGGTCCCCTGGCCGATGACGTGGTAGAGGAAGCAGCGGTTCTGGGCGAGTCCGGGATCGGCGGTGCTCGCGAAGGTGCCGATCAGGGTGTCGGTCGCCACAACGCCGCGGACGAGGTCGTTGCGCAGGCGGCTCTCGATGAAACCAGCGATCGGGCGCTCGATCAGCGCCTCCCACAGCTCGTCGTCCGCGACGAGGGCCCGGGCTTCGGACCGGGTGAGGAGGGGTTCGGTGACGGTCGGCCAGAGCGCGCGGGCCGCTTTTCCGGTCGCTTCGGAGAACGCAGCGAGGGCGGCGGCGTCGTCGGGGGCGCCGATGCGCGAGAACGAGGCCGCCGTCGCCGCGTCGTCGGCGCTGTCGATGAGCAGTCCAGCGCTGTCCGGGTCGCCCGGCACGGGCGTGTATGAGGAGTAGCGGCGGCGGGCGAGGCGGATATCGAGGCCGAGGTCGTCGACGATGCGCTGGGGAAGCAGGCTTATGAGGGAGGAGTACCGGGAGAGGCGTGCCTCGACGCCGGGGAACGCTTGTGTGCTCACGGCAGCGCCGCCCACCTCGTCCAGGCGTTCCAGCACGATGACGCTCTTGCCGGCGCTCGACAGGTAGGCAGCGGCGGTGAGCCCGTTGTGACCGCCGCCGACGATCACCACATCGTGACTCGCGGCGCCGCGAAGGGCTTCGGGGTCGGTCATGGAGACGAGCCTAGGGGAAGGGACCCGGCGCGGGGCGGTCGGCCGGCGGTCGCGGGATCGCCGCGGCGAGAGCCCGGCGGCACGCCACCACACCCGGGCTGACGGCGAAGGAGCGGCGGGCGGAGGTGAAGATCGTGCGGCGCGGGGAACCCGGCAGGGGGAGGAGGCACACGCTCGGCTCCTCGCCGGACCAGACGAGGCCGGGCAGCAGGCCGACCGCGTTTCCCGAAGCGATGAGCCGGATATGCGCGACCAGGTCGGCGGTCTCGAACCGGACATCGGGTTCGAAGCCGGCTGTGCGGCAGAGCTGGACGGCCCAGGTGCGGGCGGCGGTCCCCTCGGGTTCGAGGACCCACGGCAGGTCGGCGGCGGCGGCGAGGGAGGCGGTTCGGATGCGGGCGTCCCGTCGTCTGGCGGTGGCGAGGTGGATGCTGTCGGTCGCGAGCTCGACGCGGTCCAGGTCGTTGCGCATCCCCCGGGCGCTGCCGGGGTACTGCTCGGCGATGGCGAGGTCGACGTCGCGGGCGGACACCTCGAACAGCCCCTGGTCCGGTTCGCGCTCGGCGATTTCGACGCGAAGTTCGGGGAAGTCGCGTGCGAGGGTGTCGAGGGCGGTGGGCAGGATGGCGTGTGCGGCGGACTGGAAGACGGCGATCCGCACGACGCCGCTGACGGTCGTGCTGGAGGCCGCGACCGCGGACTCGGCGGCGTCGAGAGCGTCCAGGATGCCGGTCGTGCGCTCGGCGAGGAGTTCACCCTGCGGGGTGAACCGAAGACGGCGCCCGGATTTGACGAGGAGGACCGTGCCGACCTCCCGTTCCAGGGCGGCGAGTTGCTGGGAGACGGAGGACGGGCTGTACGACAGGGCTTTGGCGACGCCGGAGACGGTGCCGCGGATTCTCAACTCGTGGAGGAGGCGAAGCTTACGAGTGTCGAGCATCGCGCATCCATTCGGTTCAGCTTCACGCTATTGTTCGGAAACATTCGCTTTTTCCGATCATAGTCAGACCCGAGAATGTACTCCACAGGTTCCGCGCGGCTGCGACTTGTCCACAGGTTCGGACGGTCGGCATGCCGCCCAGGCAGCGAGGAATACAGTCGTGGACATGGTTGAGAGCAGGGACGTGGTTGCGGGACGACTGGCCGATGAGGCGGTCGAGCTCGTGCGCTCGTGGCTCGCGCAGAGCGCGGGCCACGGTGGGGAGGCGGTCCACGAGGACCCGGCGGCCGAGCGTTTGGCGGGTGTGCTGCGCGATCCGGACGGCCTGGAATTCGCAGTCGGGTTCGTAGACGGTGTGGCCCGGCCGCAGGATCTCTTCGTCGCCGGGTACAACCTGCAGCGCGTCGCGAAGAAGATTCCGGCGTTCCTGCCCTGGTACATGCGGTTCGCGATCTGGCTGGGCGGTGTCTTCGGTCCGGTGCTGCCGTGGGTGGTCATTCCGATCGCGCGCCGTGTGCTTCGGCGGATGGTCGGCCATCTCGTCGTGGACGCGACGCCCGAGAAGCTCGGGCCCGCCATCGCGCACCTGCGCGCACCCCACGACCCGGCCGGCCACGGCGCGCGCCTGAACCTCAACCTGCTCGGCGAGGCGGTGCTCGGGGAGAAGGAGGCGGCGCGGCGGCTGAAAGGCACTCGTGCGCTGCTGGCCCGGGACGACGTCGACTATGTCTCGATCAAGGTGTCGTCGATCGCCTCGCAGCTGTCGATGTGGTCGTTCGACGAGACGGTCGCACGCGTGGTAGATCGGCTGACGCCGCTCTACCAGCTGGCCGCGTCATCGCCGACGCCGAAGTTCATCAACCTCGACATGGAGGAATATCGCGATCTCGATCTCACGATGGCGGTGTTCACCGGCGTCCTGAGCAAGCCGGAGTTCCTCCGTTTGGAAGCGGGGATCGTGCTTCAGACCTACCTCCCGGATGCGCTCGACGCGCTTCAGCGGCTCACGGAATGGGCGACCGAACGACGGGTCGCGGGCGGTGCTCCGATCAAGGTGCGGGTCGTGAAGGGCGCGAACCTGGCGATGGAGCGGGTGGACGCCGCGATCCACGGCTGGCCGCTGGCCACATACGGCAGCAAGCAGGCCACCGACGCGAACTACAAGCGTGTGCTCGATTGGGCGCTGACGCCGGAGCGCACCGATGCCGTGAAGATCGGCGTCGCCGGACACAATCTGTTCGACGTCGCCTTCGCGTGGCTGCTCGCCGCTCGGCGCGGGGTCGCCGAGCGGATCGACGTCGAGATGCTGCTCGGGATGGCGACGGCTCAGGCGGAGGCCGTGAAGCGGACGGTCGGAGAGCTGCTGCTGTACACGCCGGTGGTCAATCCGGACGAGTTCGATGTCGCGATCTCGTACCTCATCCGCCGGCTGGAAGAGAACGCGAGCCCGGAGAACTTCATGTCGGCGGTGTTCGAGCTCGGGTCGGACCCCGAGCTGTTCGAGCGTGAGCGGCAGCGCTTCCTCGCCTCGGTGGCGGAGTTCGAGGCGGATGCCCTGTCGCATGAAGCGGCGCCGCTTCCGAACCGCATACAGGATCGCACCCGGGAGTGGGAGGAGTCGACGGCGGCCGCCTTCACGCGGCCGTCGGCGGACGATCCGGTGCCGGGTGCGGCGGACGAGGGCCTGACGAGCATGGTGCTCGGCCTCACCCGCGGGTCGAGCGGGGGTCTGGAGTTCGCTGACGGCGCCGTCGGGGAGCGGAGCAGCCGAGACGAGGGGCGCTCGGGGTTCGAGAACGCCGCTGACACCGATCCGTCGCTCGCAGCCAACCGGGCGTGGGGCCGCCGCATCCTGAGCCGGGCCGGGGCGAGTGAGCTCGGGGTCGCGGCGATCGCGAGTGCGGCTGTCAGCGATCCGGCGACGCTGGACGGGCTTCTCGAAAGCGTGCGCGCGGCAGGGGCCGCGTGGGGTGCTCGCAGCGGTAAGGAGCGCGCGGGCCTCCTCGATCGGGCCGGGCACGCGCTGGAAGCCAACCGGGACCGCCTGATCGAAGTGATGGCGGCCGAGACCGGCAAGACCATCGCGGAGGCTGATCCCGAGGTGAGCGAGGCGGTGGACTTCGCTCACTATTACGCGACCCTCGCGCGCGAGCTCGACAGCATCCAGGGGGCGCGGTTCGTTCCGTCGCAGCTCACGGTGGTCGTCCCGCCCTGGAACTTCCCGGTCGCCATCCCAGCGGGCGGAGTCCTCGCGGCGCTCGCCGCAGGCAGCGGGGTGATCGTCAAACCCGCGCCGCAGGCGAAGCGCAGCGGCGCGGTGATGGTCGAGGCACTGTGGGAGGCGGGCGTTCCCCGGGAACTGCTGGTCCTTGTGGACATCGGGGAAGACGAGCTCGGGCAGCAGCTCGTGGCCGACGCCCGGGTCGATCGGGTCATCCTCACCGGATCGTACGAGACGGCCAAACTGTTCCGTTCCTGGCGTCCGGATCTCCCGCTGCTGGCGGAGACGAGCGGGAAGAACGCGATCATCGTCACGCCGAGTGCGGACTACGACCTCGCCGTGTCGGACATCGTGAAGAGCGCCTTCGGGCACGCCGGGCAGAAGTGCTCGTCCGCGAGCCTCGTCATCCTGGTGGGATCGGTCGCGAAGTCCGAGCGGTTCCGAAACCAGCTCGTGGATGCGGCCACCAGCATGCGGGTCGGTTACCCGCAGGACCCGACGAGCCAGATGGGCCCGCTGATCGAACCGGCGAGCGGCAAGCTCCTGCACGCGCTCACCACGCTCGGTGCGGACGAGGGCTGGCTCGTTCAGCCGAGACAGCTGGACGACAGCGGCAGGCTGTGGTCGCCCGGCATCCGGACTGGCGTCCAGCCGGGATCGTACTTCCACCTCACCGAGTTCTTCGGGCCGGTGCTCGGGATCATGACGGCCAGGACCCTCGAGGAGGCGGTGCGCTTTCAGAACGCGATCGAGTACGGGCTCACGGCCGGTCTGCACTCGCTCGACTCCGAGGAACTCGCGCAGTGGCTCGACACCGTCGAGGCGGGCAACCTGTACGTCAACCGCGGGATCACCGGGGCGATCGTCCGGCGGCAGCCGTTCGGCGGGTGGAAGCGCTCCTCGGTCGGTGCGGGAACGAAAGCGGGAGGCCCGAATTACCTGATCGGGCTCGGAAGCTGCGAACCGGAGCTCGGCCAGTCGAGTTCCAGCCTGCACCTGCGTGGCCTGGAACAGCGGGTGACCGACCTGATCGAATCGGGTCAGTCGTCGATGGGCTATCCCGCATTCGACCTCGTGCGGCGGTCCGCGCTGAGCGACGCGATCGCGATGGCGACGGAGTACCACCAGGTGAGAGATGTCTCCGGGCTCGGAGTCGAGAGGAATCTCTTCCGCTACCGCCCGGTCCCGGTGACGGTTCGGTTGTCGGAGGGCGCGTCTCTACCGGAACTGCTTCGTGTGATGGCGTCCGCGACGGTGGCCCGCTCACGGTTCTCGGTCAGCACGAGCGTGAAACTGCCGAGGGGGACGGCGCAACTGCTCCGTGAACGGGAAGTGGAGGTCGTGGTCGAGTCCGACGCGCACTGGCTCTCACGGGTGCGTGCGCAGCGCATTCCGGACCACCGCATCCGGCTGATCGGCGGCGACCCGGTGGAACTGGCCGTGGCGCTCAGCGGCAGCCCGGATGTCGCGGTCTATTCCGGCTCGGTCACACCCTCGGGGCGAGTCGAGGTGCTGCCTTTCCTGCACGAGCAGGCCATCTCGATCACCAACCACCGGTTCGGGAATCCGACGCGGTCGACAGAGGAGGTCATCTGACCGGCGGGGACCCTATTCCGTCACCAGCGGCAGCCGCACGACGACCACCAGGCCCCCGTCATCCGCGTTCTTGAGGCGCACCGAGCCTTCGGCCGCGGCGGCGAGGGCGGAGACGATGGCGAGCCCGAGCCCGCCGCCCGTCCCGGACTGGGAGGTGCGGGCGTCGTCGGCGCGGGTGAAGCGGTCGAGGGCGACCGGAATGAACTCCGCGGGCATGCCGGGGCCCGTGTCGCGGACTGTGAGGAGGGCGAAATCCTCGGCGACAGTGAGGTCGGCGGTGACGATGGCCTCACCGGGGCGGCGGTCGGCAGGCATGGCGCGGATGGCGGTGATGGCGTTGCCGAGCAGATTGTCGAGGATGCGGCCGAAGTCCGTGGGAGAAAGGGCGATGCGGGCCGAGGGGCCGGGTCGGCGCCGGGGATCGTAGGAGAAGTCCACGGAGATGTCGCCGGAGTCCTCGTCGCTGCTGACGAGGAGGCGCGCGCGGTCGATCGCGTCGGTCAGCTCGTCCACGAGGGTGCGCCAGCCGATGCGGCCCTTCGCTGGGCCCGCCTCGATGCGAGAAAGCTCCAGCAGGTTGTTGGCGAGCTGGCCGAGACGGATCGCGGTGGCGTGGGAGGAGCGGATGTCGGCCAATAAAGCGTCCGGGTCGCCGGCATCCAGCTCCGCGAGCTCCAGACGTCCACGGAGGACGGCGAGGGGGGTTCGGAGCTCGTGACTGGCGTCGGAGACCATCTGGCGCTCGCGTTCGGCGGAGGCGCGCAGCCGGCGGATGAGATCGTTCAGCGTCGTGGCGAGCTCGGAGAGCTCGTCGCGTGCGGGGCCGACGCTGAGGAGGCCGGCCGACTCGTCCCTGCCCGCGCGTTCGGAGCCGGCGATGCGCTCGGCCTGCTCGCGCATCCTGCTCACCGGCCGGAGCGCAGTGCGGGTGAGCAGCCAGGAGGCGGCCCCGAAACCGAGGACCACGATGCCCGCGCCGACGAGTAGCGCCAGGGTGAGGCGGTCCAGGATGAGGGCCGTCGTCTCATCGTTGCGCGCGGCGATGATGTGCAGGGCTCCGGCCGGTGTCTGGACGCTCCGGACGAGGACGAGGTACTGGTCGTCCCTGATCTGCACGGTGGTCGGGTCGTCCCCGAGACCCAGCAATTGCGGGACGCGGGACGCCATCGCGGAGGGGAGTGTCGTCTCGAGCAGCTGGCCGTCGGAGCCGACCACCGCGAGCTCCTGGCCGCCACCGGGCAGATTGAACGGTCCATCGGGATTCTTCTGCACGGACGCCTCGGGCCCGCTGATGTCGTTGGTGAGAAGGGTGACGGTCGCGTTGTGGAGGATGGAGGAGACGCCCACTCGGATCACGACGACCGCCGCCAGGCCGAACAGGGCAGCGACGATGAGGCTGCCGATCGTGATCCGTGCGGTGATCGACAGCCGCCGAAGCCAGGTCACGGAGCCGCGGCCTCCGGGGCGGCCCCGGCCGCGCTCCCGCCGGACGGCTTCGGTTCCAGCGCGTTCTTCGCGTCCAGGCGGTAGCCGCGCCCCCGCTCTGTGACGATCGACAGGCCCGCGCCTGCGACATCCAGCTTCTTCCGCAGATACGAGACGTACTGGTCGATGACGTTGGTGCCGATGTTCTCCGTCGTCCCCCAGACCGACTCGAGGATGTCCGTGCGGGAGAGCGTCTTGTCCGGGTTGGTCGCGAAGAGGCGCAGCAAGGTGAACTCGCGGCGGCTGAGCGGCATCTCGTGGCCGGAGACGAGCGCCTGGTGTTCGTGGGAGTCGATCGTGAGACGGCCGACGATGATCTGGGGTCGCATCCCGGTGGGCTCCCGGCGCAGCAGCGCGCGGACCCGGGCGGCGAGCTCGGCGAACGCGAAGGGCTTGGTGAGGTAGTCGTCCGCTCCCGAGTCCAGGCCGTGAACACGGTCTTCGATCGCGTCGCGGGCGGTGAGCAGAAGGATGGGCATGGCCGTGCCGGAATCGCGGATGTGCCGGCACAGCTCGAACCCGCTCATACCGGGGAGCATCACGTCGATGGCGGCGGCCGAGTAGGTGTCGTCGCGCAGCGCGATGAGCGCGTCCACGCCGTTGGTCATCAGGGTGACGTCGTAGCCTTCCGCGGCCAGACCGCGCTGGACAAGCCCTCCCATATCCGGATCGTCTTCGACAACGAGCAGCTTCATGCGCCCATCGTGCCACTCTTGCCCGTGGCGGCGCTCCGTGCGAGGCGCTGAGAGCTGGGTGTCCGCTGAATGTTCTCGCAGAACAAGGATCAGGATGGCTCGACAACGGCCTCAGCGACCCGAGAGCGGCGACCTGTTCGAGCGCATCCGCTCGCTCCCGGCAGCGTCGGCAGGGCTGTCCCGGAGAGGCGGCGCGGTCCCGTGTCGACGCCCGAGGGGGTCGTTCCGCCGGTCGGGCGAGGTCTGGGGCTCAGCCGGTTCCGCGGTCGATCAGGCGCGAGAGCACGATCGCGCTGCGCGTGTGGTCCACATTCGAGGCTCGGCGCACCTTCTCGAGCGCGGCCTCCAGACTCGGGATGTCGCGCGAGCGGATGTGAACGATCGCGTCTGCGCTCCCGGTGACGGTTCCGGCGTCTACGACCTCCGGCACGGCCGACAGAATGCGCAGCAGTTCCTCGGGTGAGACCGTGCCCCGGCGGAAGAGCTCCACATAGGCCTCGGTGCTCATTCCGTCGAGGGCGGGGTCGACCTGGATCGTGAAGCCGCGGATGACTCCGTCCGCGACGAGGCGATCCACGCGGCGCTTGACCGCGGACGCGGACAGGCCCACGATCTCACCGAGAGCGCTGTACCCGGCGCGGGAATTCTGGCGGAGCAGGTCGAGGATGCTGCGATCGAGGTTGTCCACGGGGGAAGCCTACGGTGGATCATTGCATGGCTGCGTGTTTCACGCGTGAATCATGCGTAGATGGGCGTGGATTCGCTCGATTGCGAGCCTGGCGCTGCTGCACTGGGGGGCTGATCCGCTCGGTCTCTCCTCGGGAAGGAGCGACCGGCCCGGGCGAGACGCGCGCAGATTAGCACGCGAGCGCGCGGCTTCCGGAATTCACGTTGGGCTGCCGGGGTGGGAGTATTGCAGCATGGGCACTACCAGCAACGGTGACAGTTCTCTGGCGAAGACTCGGGAGCCCCTCGGCCACGGGTTCTTCGGGCAGCCTCGGGCGCTTGCCAACGTCTTCGGGGTGGAGTTGTGGGAGCGGTTCTCGTTCTACGGGATGCAGGGCATCCTGCTCATCTACCTCTACTACTCGGTCGAGAATGGCGGGCTCGGAATCGACCGGCCGACGGCGGCGGGCGTGGTGGGGGCCTACGGTGGAGCCGTCTACCTGTCGACCATCCTGGGGGCGTGGCTCGCGGATCGGTTGTTCGGCTCGGAGCGGGTGCTCTTCTGGAGCGCGGTCGTCATCATGGCGGGGCACCTCGCCCTCGCGGTGCTGCCGGGCATCGCGGGCGTGATCGTCGGTCTGCTGTTCGTCTCGGTCGGAAGCGGCGGTCTGAAGGCGAATGCGACGCGGATCGTCGGCTCCCTCTACGACGAGGGCGATTCGCGGCGCGATGCGGGCTTCTCGATCTTCTACCTCGGCATCAACCTGGGCGGTCTGCTCGGACCGCTGCTGACCGGGCTGCTCCAGTCGAAGCTCGGGTTCCACTGGGGTTTCGGTCTGGCGGCGGTCGGGATGGCGATCGGGCTTTTCCAGTACTCGCTCGGCCGGAAGCGGCTGCCCGATCAGGCGCGCGAAGTGCCGAACCCGCTGCCCGCGAAGCGCTACCCCCTCGTGGCCGGGGTCGGCCTCGCGGGTGTGATCCTCATCCTGGTGCTGGTGCTGACCGGGGTCATCACCGCGGAGAACCTCGCGCTGTGCGTGATCGTCGTCGTGATCCTCGCCACGATCGCGTACTTCGCCGTGATCCTGAGCTCGAAGTTGCTGAGTGGCGAGGAGCGCAGCCGGATCGTGGCCTTCATCCCCCTTTTCGTCACGAACGCGGCGTTCTGGACGCTGTACCAGCAGCAGTTCACCGTGGTGACGATCTACTCGGACGAGCGCCTGGACCGCAACCTCTTCGGCTGGACCTTCCCGGTCTCCTGGGTGCAGTCGATCAATCCGATCTTCATCGTCGTCCTGTCCGGAGTGTTCGCGGCGATCTGGACGAAGTGGGGCGCCAAACAGCCGTCGACGCCGATCAAGTTCGCGGCCGGGACGGTGGTGATGGGCCTCGCGTTCTGGCTGTTCATCATCTGGGCCGGCGGCGGGAAGAACAGCACGCCGCTGCTCGCGCTGGTCGGCATCCTGCTGGTGTTCACGATCGCGGAACTGCTGATCTCGCCGGTCGGCCTCTCGGCCTCGACGAAGCTGGCTCCGCAGGCGTACCAGACGCAGATGGTGGCGCTGTACTTCCTCTCGGTGTCGCTCGGGACCGCGATGGCGGGCGAGCTGGCGAAGAAGTACTCGCCGGAGACCGAGGTCGTCTACTTCGGGATGATCGGCGCGGTGGGGGTCGCGATCGGGGTGGTGCTCGCGGCGCTGAGCCCGTGGGTGCTGCGGATGATGCGCGGGGTGCGCTGACCTGTCAGGCAAGCGGTCCCTCCGCGCCGGTTTGTGCTGGCTGGGGATGCGGTGGACCGACCGCAGCGGGGCAAGCGCTGATCGCCGATTCGGTGCGCACTTTCGCCAGAGCGGTGGCGGGCCGGGGACCGCCGGGCCATGCCGTTCCCCGTCGTTGTTCCGGTGCGGGCGACCGGATGGGGTTCGCTGCCGCCGAGGAGCCGAGTCGGCCGGCAGCGACGTCCCTGCGGCAGTGGCAAGCGGGCGCAGTTGCACCGGGCGCTCGTCACTCACTGAATGCGTCTCTTTTCGAGCGTCAGTAAATGCATGCATGACGGTGGAACAAACTTGCAAACTCGACACCAATTATGAAGGATAGTTTCAGAAGCGGACACGTTCTGCGATCACTATTTCCGTTTCAAGGAGGAGACAGCACCATGAAGAAGCGCTATCTCTCCATCGCCGCACTCACCGTCGCCGTGCTCGGGCTCACCGCCTGCTCCAGCGGCGACAGCGGCGATGGGGGCCCGATCGACGCGAAGGGCCAGAAGCTCACCGTGTGGATCATGCAGGGCACCAACCCTGAATCCACCTCTTTCTTCAAGGAGGTCGGCGACGAGTTCAAGAAGGAGACCGGCGCCACGCTCGATGTGCAGTTCGTCCAGTAGGCCGATGCGCACGACCGCTTCATCACCTCCATCGCCGGTGGCACCACCCCGGACGTGGCCGAGACCGGAACGACCTGGACGGCCGAGTTCGCCGACGCCGGCGCCCTCGCCCCGATCGGCGACCACGTGAAGAAAGACGGTCTCGAGTCCGACCTGGTGAAGGGCCTCAAGGAGTCGGGCACCTACGACGGAGAGCTCTACGGGATGCCGTGGTACGCCGGAGTCCGCTCGATCGTCTACCGCACCGACGTCTTCCAGGAGCTCGGCCTCGAGGCGCCGAAGACCTGGGACGACATCGTCGCCGCCGCCGAGAAGATCAAGGCCGCCAAACCGGACATGATGCCGTTCGTGGTCCCGGGCAACGCCGAGTTCGGCGTGTACCCGTGGGTGTGGGGCGCCGGCGGTCAGGTCGCCACCGAGAAGAGCGGCAAGTGGACCTCCGGGCTCGACTCCGCGAAGTCGCGCGAGGGCATCCAGTTCTACACGGACCTGGCCACCAAGTACGGCTTCTCCTCGGCGGGTGCGACCACCTGGAAGGAGACCGACGTCATCGACAACTTCAACAAGGGCAAGGTCCGCCATGTCGATCCAGGGCTCATGGACCCCGGCAACCGTGGCCAAGAACGCGCCGGACCTCGTCGGCAAGATCGGCGCGGTGCCGATCCCGGGCAAGGAGAGCGGCATCAGCCCGTCGGTGCTCGGCGGCTCCCACCTGTCGATGTTCGAGTCGGCGGAGAACAAGGATCTCGCCTGGGCGTTCATCAAGATGATGACCACCGGGACGTTCGAGAAGAAGTGGACCGAGCAGATCGGCTACTTCTCCGGCCTCAACTCGCTGGTCAAGGAGACCATGAAGACGGACGACCCGCTGGTGAAGCCCTTCGCCACGCAGATGGTCGACGGCGGCGCCTCGCTGCCGGTCAGCCCGAACTTCGGCAAGGTCCAGGCCAAGCAGACGACCAACACGATGATCCAGGCGATCCTCTCCGGGCAGAAGACGGTCGATCAGGCCACGTCGGACGCCGCCAAGGAGATGACCGATCTGCTGAACAGCAAGTAGGACGATGACCGTCGACGTTCGTCCCGAGACACCGGCCGCGCGCACAGCGCGCGGCCGGTGGCCGGTCGCCCCCGGCGCCGGCCCGAAGCGGAGCCGCAGCTTCCTGAGCGTGAGCCGGCCGTGGCTTCTGCTGGCTCCCGCCCTTGCCGTGCTGGCGGTGCTGCTCCTGTGGCCGCTCGCCCGTGTGGTGCTGATCTCGCTGCAGGACTACGGCCTTCGCGAGATCGTCAGCGGCAAGACGAACTTCGTCGGCTTCGCCAACTACGCCGAGGTCTTCGGCAACGCCACGCTGTGGACGGTCGCGCTGCCGAACACCGTCGTTTTGGCGATCCTCTCGGTCGCGGGGACCGTGGCGCTCGGCACCCTCGTCGCCGTGCTCATGGCCAACCTCGGCCCGGTCTGACGCACCGTCGTGGGCAGCGCCATCATGGTGGTCTGGGCGATGCCCGCTGTGACGGGCACCTATGTCTGGATCTTCGACGCCGACAACGGCATCGTCAACCAGACGCTCAAGAACCTGGGACTCATGGACGAGTCCTTCAACTGGTTCACCAACCCGATCAGCTTCTATGCGATCGTGCTGCTGAACATCGTCCATCACGGGTTCCCCTTCGTGGCGATCACCGTTCTCGCGGGACTTCTCGGTGTGCCGAAAGAGACGCTGGAGGCAGCGGAGATGGACGGCGCGGGACCTGTCCGCCGATTCTTCTCGATCGTCGTCCCCTCGCTCAAGCAGGTGTTCGCGGTGGTCATCATCCTGTCGACCATCTGGGACTTCAAAGTGTTCGCGCAGGTCTACCTCATGCCGGGCGGCTCGGGCTCGAACCGCCAGGTGCTGAACCTCGGCGTGTGGTCGTACGTGGAGTCGTTCGGCCAGAACCGCTACGGGTTCGGCTCCGCCATCGCGGTGCTCCTGACCCTGGTCCTGCTGGTGATCACCGTGATCTACGTCCGCACGATGCTGAAGGAGGAGAAGCTGTGACGCGCAAGCTTCGCGGGAACATCGTCAAAGCGGTCTTCGTCACGCTGCTGCTGATCTTCACGTTCTTCCCGGTCTACTGGATGCTGTCGAGCGGTGGTCAGTCGCTCGTGCCGCAGGAGTTCACCTTCGACAACTTCGCGTATGTGCTCACCAAGGGCGGCTTCGATGTCTTCCTGCGCAACTCGGCCATCGTCGCGGTCTCCGTGGTGCTGCTGTCGGCGGCGTTCGCGCTTCTGGCATCGGTCGCGGTGGCCCGCTTCAAGTTCAAGTTCCGCACGGCCATCCTGTTCATCGTTCTGACCGTGCAGATGGTGCCGCTGGAGGCGCTGGTGATCCCGCTGTTCGTGCAGGTGCGCGATCTCGGGCTGTTGAACCAGCTGCTCGGCCTCATCATCGTCTATGTGGCCCTGTCGCTGCCGTTCGGCATCTGGATGCTGCGCGGCTTCGTGGCCGCGGTCCCGGTCGAGCTGGAGGAGGCCGCGTACCTCGCCGGCGCGAGCTGGTGGCGGATGTTCCGCTCGGTGCTGTTCCCGCTGGTCATGCCGGGCCTGGTCGCGACGAGTGTGTTCTCGTTCATCACCGCCTGGAACGAGTTCGTCTTCGCGATGACGCTGCTCGGCGGGGCGACCGACAATTACACGGTCGCGATCGGTCTCAAGCAGTTCTTCGGCGAGAACGCGAACGAGTGGGGCTATGTGATGGCGGCCTCCACCATCATCACCCTCCCGGTCATGATCTTCTTCATGGTGGTGCAGCGCCGGCTCTCCAGCGGCCTGGTCGCCGGAGCCGTCAAGGGATGAGCTCCGTCGCCGACCCTGCTCTGCGGCGTCTCGTCGCGAGTGTGCTCTGGCCGGAGCCGTCTACTTCGGGAACAACATCGACCTGGACGATGCCGCTCAGCTGCCCGCGCTGTCGGCGAGGCTGTCGGCGGTGGGCGGAGACGTCCTGCTCGGCATCGACGAAGAGGGCGGCACCGTCACGCGCCTCGAAGCCGCGCACGGTTCGACGCTGCCGGGCGCCGCGCAGCTCGGGCGGGTCGACGATGCGGCCGTGACCCGCGCCGCGGGGGCTGAGCTCGGCCGCCGGGTGCGCGCCTCCGGGGCCAACGTCGCTCTCGCACCGGTCGCCGACGTCAACTCGAACCCGCGCAACCCGGTGATCGGGACGCGATCGTTCGGCGACCGCGGCGCGTTCGTCGCGCGGCATGTCGCGGCGATGGTCGGCGGTGTTCAGGATGCGGGCGTCGCCGCCTGCGTCAAGCATTTCCCCGGTCACGGGGACACCGCCGTGGACTCCCACGTCGGGCTCCCGCGGGTCTCGCTTCCGCTCGGCACGGTCGAGTCGGAGCACCTGCCGCCGTTCCAGGCGGCGATCGACGCGGGTGTCGCCGCGGTGATGACCTCGCACGTCGTCGTGGAGGCGCTGGGCGAGCTCCCCGCGACGCTCGACGCCCGGGTGCTCAGGATGCTGCGCGAGCGCGGTTTCGGCGGTGCGATCGTCACGGACGCCCTCGACATGGCCGCGATCCGCGCCGAGTTCGGAGCCGGGCCCGGCGCGGTGCGCGCGTTGCTCGCCGGCGCCGATCTGCTCTGCATCGGGAACCCGTCCGACCTGGGCCCCAAGCGTGGAGCCTCCGGTGACGAGGCGGACTACGTCGAGGTGCGGGACGCGCTCTTGGCCGCTGTGGACGACGGGACGCTCCCGGTCGCAGCGCTCGAGCGGGCCTCCGCCTCCGTCGCGCGGCTCTCCGAATGGGTGGCGTCGCGCCCGGAGCCTGTGCCGGCCTCGCCTTTCGACGCTGCCGCGATCGTGCGCCGGGCGATCGGCGTTCACGGTTCGCCCGGGCTCGCGGCTGGTCCCCGCATCGTGCTCGATCTGCGCGACCGGGCTTCGGGGGCCGTCGCCTCCACCGCCGAGCCGTTCGCCGTCGCCCTCGGCGCCGTGGGGTTCCGCGTCGGACCTCTGGGCTCGCCGGAGAGCGCGGCGGCGCTGAGCGATGCTCTCGGCTCCGCGCCCGCCGACGCGGCGATAACCGTCCTCGTGGACGCTGTTCAGCCCGGCTCGCCGCAGCGCCAGGCCCTCGGGACGCTTGCGGCGGCGCGCCCACAGGCGATCCTCGTCAACACCGGCCTCCCCGCGCCCGACGCCCTGCCGCTGCCGACAGTCGACGCGTTCGGGTCGAGCCGTGTCACGGCCGTCGTCGTCGCGGAAGCCCTCGCTGGGATGAGCGGCGCGTGAGGATACTCTCTTTGCAGTCCGGCACGAGCGTCGACGGCATCGATGTCGCCGTGGCCGACATCGTGCCGCTGGACGACGGCGACCGCCCGGCGCTGAGCCTGCGAACGCTTCTCGCACGCACCGTGCCGTGGTCGTCGCCCGCGCACGCGGACCTGCTCGCGGCCGTCGCCGGAGCCGCGCTGACGCCGGAGGCGTTCTGCCGGCTCGACACCGTCGCCGGTCAGGAGTTCGCGTCCGCCGCGGCCCTCGCCGCCGAGGAGGCGGGCGGCGTCGAGCTGGCCGTCTCGTACGGGCAGACGCTGCATCACTGGGTCGAGGACGGGCATGCCCGCGGGACCCTGCAGATCGGTCAGCCCGCATGGATCGCCGAGCGGCTCGGCGTCCCGGTGCTCTCGAACGTCCGCGCCGCCGACATCGCAGCAGGCGGAGAAGGCGCCCCGCTGATGGGCCTCTTCGACCGCGCGTGGCTGGCGGGCGAGGCTGTCCGCGCCGGCCGTCCGGTGGCTACGGTGAACCTCGGGGGCATCGCCAACGTCCAGGTGGTCTCTTCCGACGGTGGGCTGGTCGCCTTCGACAGCGGACCGGCCAACGCGCTGATCGACGCCGTCGTGGCCCGGGCGACCGGGGATGCGCAGACGCAGGACACCGACGGCCTCCTGGCTGCTGCGGGCGCGGCCGACGAGGCGCTCCTCTCGGAGCTGCTCGCGCACCCCTACTTCGCCGCGCCGCCGCCCAAGAGCACCGGACGGGAGACGTTCGATCTCGCTGTCGTCGATCGCGCGCTGGCGATCGCCGGCAGCGAGCCGGGTCTCGCCGATCTGGTAGCGACGCTCACGGCGCTGACCGCGCGGACGGTCGCGGACGCGGTGCGCTTCGCGGTCCCGCAGCCGCCGGCACGGGTGGTCGTCTCGGGCAGAGGCGTGCGGAACCCGGCACTGCTGCGGGCGCTCGGCACGGCGCTCGGGCTCCACGGCATCCCGGTCGTGACAAGCGACGAACTCGGGATCGACGCGGACCACAAGGAATCGCTGCTGTTCGCGCTGGTCGGCTACCTCTCGTGGCACGGCATCCCCGTGGGCCTCCCGGGCACCCCCATCGATCGCGCGCGTGTGCTCGGGCAGTTGACGCTGACGCCGGGGACCGTGCCCGGACGGCCGCTCGCCGGAATCGCCGGTCTGGAACTGGCCGAGCGGTCCACCCCGGCGACACCATGAGAATATGCAAAACGGACAGTATTGCCAGAGGACTGGCCGTGGCTGACTCACAGAACGCCGCCCCGCTGGCCGCCGGTGCGGCAGAGGCTGAGCCGGATGTCTGACGTCCTCTCCGCCGTCCGCCAAGCCGTCCCGCGCCTGAGCGCGACCGAGGCGCGCATCGCGCGGACGGTGATCGAGCATCCCCAGCGTGTCGTCGATCTGACCATCGCGGAGCTGGCCGCTGTGTGCGACGCCTCCCAGGCCAGCATCGCCCGATTCTGCCAGGCGCTCCGCTACAGCGGCTACCGTGAGTTCCGGCTCGCTGTCGCGGCTGCGACCAGCCGGGAACAGGCGGCCCGCGAACGGTTCGAACTCACCGAGAGCGACATCGACCCCTCCGACAGTGTGGAGGAGGTGGTCGCGAAGATCGCCTACCAGGAGACCCTCGCCATCGAGCAGACCGCGCGCGAACTCGATGCGGAGGCGCTGGACGCCGTGGTCGCCGCGATCATCGCCGCGCCGCGCGTCGATCTCTACGGCATCGGATCGAGCAGTCTGACCGCTCAGGACCTCCAGCAGAAGCTCTCCCGCATCGGCCTCACCGCCTTCTGCTCGGTCGACTCCCACCTCGCGCTCTCATCCGCCGCGTTGCAGAAGCCGGGCAATGTCGCCATCGGTTTCTCCCACTCGGGCGAGACGCTGGAGACGAATCACGCGCTCGCCGTGGCGCGGGCCGCCGGTGCGACCACCGTCGCGATCACGAACGTCCCTCGAGTCGAGCATCGCCGCCGTCAGCGATCTGCTGCTCATGACGCAGGCGCGGGAGAACTTCTACCGCTCCGGGGCCATGGCCAGCCGCACCGCGCAGCTGGCGCTCGTGGACTTCCTGTTCGTGCGCGTCGCGCAGCGGCTGTACGACCAGATGGCCGATTCGCTCCGGCTGATCTACGAGGCCGTCCGCAGTCAGCGCCCGGCGCGCCCGGAGCGCTCGTGAGCGCCGCCGAGCGGCTGCTGCCGCGACCGGTGAGCCTCGAGGAGCGGCCGGGCGAGTACGTTCTGCGACCGGGGGCGCGCATCCAAGCGGGGGCGGAGGCGGCGGGTGTGGCCGGCTGGCTGCGCGGGCAGCTCTCGGCCGCGACGGGCTACGGGCTCGACGGAGACGATCTCGGCATCCGGCTCGATGTGGATGGTTCCCTCGGCGACGAAGAGTACCGTCTGGCCGTCGATCCCGGCGGTGTGCGGCTCCGCGCGGGAGGAGCGACCGGTCTCGCCCACGGCGCCCAGACGCTGCTGCAGCTGTTCCCCGTCGCCGTCTATCGCGCGGGTGCCGTGCCCGGCGTGTGCTGGGCGGCGCCGGCGTGCGAGGTCAGGGACGCGCCCGCGTTCCGCTGGCGCGGGGTGATGCTGGATGTCGCGCGGCACTTCCTGCCGAAGCGTGAGCTCTTGCGCTACGTCGACCTGATCGCGCTGCACCGGTTCAACATCCTGCACCTGCACCTCACCGACGATCAGGGCTGGCGGATGCGGATCGAGCGCTACCCGCTGCTCACCGATGTGGGTGCCTGGCGGACCGAGACGCAGGTCGGCTGGGGGCCGGACCGCCCCGGAGACGGCCGCCCGCACGGCGGGTTCTACACGCAGGACGATCTGCGCGAGGTCGTGGCCTATGCCGCTGCGCGCGGGATCACGGTCGTTCCCGAGATCGAGTTGCCCGGGCACGTCCAGGCGGCGCTGGCGGCGTATCCGTCGCTGGGCGTCGGCGGCCGGCGGATCGAGGTCGGCACGCGCTTCGGCATCCTGCCGGACTTTGTGAACCTCGAAGAGAGCACGGTGGAGTTCTTCCGGAACGTGCTCGACGAGGTCATGGCGGTCTTCCCGTCCGCGTTCATTGGCGTCGGCGGCGACGAGGCCGTGAAGACGCAGTGGCTGGAGGACGAGCGCAGTCGCGAGCGGATGCGTGAAATCGGGGCGGAGACGCCGGAGGAGGCGCAGAGCTAGCTGGTTCGTCCGGCAGCTGGACGACCACCTCACCGCACACGGCCGCCGTCTCTACGGCTGGGACGAGATCCTGGAAGGCGGACTCGCCCCGGGCGCGACCGTCGCCAGCTGGCGGGGTGACACCGGGGCGATCGCCGCCGCCCGAGCCGGACACGACGTGGTGCTCTGCCCGGATACCCGGCTCTACCTCAACTACCGCCAATCGGAACGGCCGGACGAGCCGATCCCGCTCGTCACCGTCATCACGCCCCGGGACGTCTACGAGTTCGACCCGGTGCCCGAGGCCCTGGACGCGGACGGACGCGCTCGCGTGCTCGGCGCGCAGGCGAACCTGTGGAGCGAGTACATCGACTCGCCGCGCGTGCTCGACTACTTCGCGTTCCCGCGACTGGGCGCCCTGGGCGAGGCGCTGTGGTCCAGCGGCCCGCGCTCGTGGGAGGAGTTCGAGCCGCGGCTGGACCGCCACCTCGAGCGGCTGGACGCCCTGGGCGTCGAGCGCCGTCGCGCGGACGGCCCCCTCCCGTGGCAGACCCGCCCCGGCATTCCGGGCAAACCGGAGACCCCGGCCGAGCGCGCGGCGACCGTCGCGGCCCTCACCGCGAACATCGCCGACCGGTAGCGCTTCCTGGCCGTCGCCGCCCGCGCGCAGAGGACGCACTATGCCCCGTAGAGGAGGCAGCGCCCGGCTGCTTGGCTCCCCGTCAGCCGCCCGCATTCGGGCTGCGAGGGGCCGGAATCCCGGCTGGCCACCCGATCGCCCTCCACCATCTCGTGCGAACGCCGGAATGCCCGGGTGCCGGGACGCACGGAGGCCGGCAACCTCGTCGGTTCCCGGCCTCCGCTCACAGCGGCCGATCAGGCCGCAGCGCGTCTCCGGCGGATGACCAGCAACGCGAGTCCGGTGAGCAGCAGGGCCGTCGCTCCGCCCGCGACCGGGAGAAGATCGGAGCCGGTGTCCGCGAGCCGTGCGCTCGTCGTGGTCGCCGCGGTCCTCGTGGACGGGGAGGCGGCGCTCCCTGTCTCGTCCGCCGGCGGGCCGACGGGCTCCACGGCCTCAGCGACCTCGAACGCCACCACCGTCTCCCCGGACGTGTCGCCGTCGAAGCTCTGTCTGACAGCGATGCGGTGCGCGCCGACGCCGAGCGTGGCGGGGATCGTCCAGGTGCCGTCGGGGGCTGCGACCGCAGCGCCCGACGCGTCGCCGGAAACGGTGACCGTGTAGCCCGGATTCGCCGTGCCGGTGATGGCGGTCACGGGAGTGTCCCGCGCTCCGGGGGCGGGGGAGGTGACGGCGGGAGCCGTCAGCGGCGCCGCGACGAGTGTGACCGAGGTGGTGTGGTCCGTCGACGCATTGAAGCCGTCTTGCGCCCGGGTGGTGAAGCTGAACGGGCCCTCGGTCATCGGAGCGGCGAACGACCATGATCCGTCCGCGGCGGCGGTCGTGGTCGTCGTGAAACCGTCATCGCCGCTGACCGTGACGGTCGCGCCGGCCGAGGTCGTCCCCGTGATCCGCGAGCCGCGCGTGACGGAGGCGCCCGGCGCCACGGAGACCACCGGCGCGTCGAGGACGAGCCGCAGCGTGTAGCCGCCGGTGGCGGCCAGGGTGTCCGCGATGTCGGCGACCCAAGTGAAGTCGCCCTCGATCCCACCGCTGACCAGGCCGACCGCCGTGTTGTTCTGGATGACCGCGCCTCCCGAGTCGCCGGGCGCGGCGGTCAGGCCGTCGGCTTTGAAGCCGCGCACCCAGCGATCGCCGATCATCGCCCAGCCTTCCTCGACCACGGTTCCGTCTGTGGTGAAGCCCGTGGTCCGTCCCGACTTCGAGACGCGCGACCCGAGGGCAGGATTCGCGACGGCCTTGACCGAGATGGGGGTGGCGGAGAGGTCGTCCGAGGCCGTCGTCGTCCAGTTCGTCACAGCAGGCAGGAGGGCGAGCGAGGGCTCGGTCACGTCGATGGCCGCGATGTCTATGCTGTCCGGGTCTCCGGTGAAGCCCGCAGAGCCGCCCGCGCCGCCGAACTGCGCGAAACCGATATCGCCCAGGGCGGACATCCTCTGGTACCCTGGCCCCCGGCAGCAGGCTCGGCCGAGGGCAGGGTCCGCAGGGGCGATCCGGTGGCTTCTTCGGCGCAGTGCCCGGCGGTGATGACGGCCGGGCCTCCTCCCGGAGTCCAGGCGCTGAAACCGAGGGAGCAGGCTGTGAGGCCGTTCGCGGTGTCGATCATGTAGCCTGCTCCGCCGACGACATCCGTGGTCGCGAACGGCCGGGCGGTCTCGCTCACACGCTCGACCACGTTGCTGTAGCGCGCTTGCAGCCCGTCGATCGCCGCCACCGTGGCCGTGGGGGCGTCCGCTGCGCGTGCCACGACGAGCTTGCCCTGCGCATCACGCCCGACGGACACCAGCCCCTCGAGGGGGAGCAGGGCGGTCGCCTCTGTCTCGAAGGCGGGGCCGGTGGTGGGGAACTCCTGGTTCGTGTCGGCGGAGGCCGGCAGGTCGACGAGCGAACCGGAGAGGGCCAGCGCCGAGAGGGCGATGCCCGCCCCGACACGGCGGAGGATGCGGTGACTCATAGGGGCCTTTCACAAAAGCAGACCCGTCAACCCTGGCATCTCAATGCCAGACAAGCAACGCTCATATTCCAGGTGATCCTTACTCTGTCCCGGCAGGAGGGCTGCATGAGTGTGCGAGGAGCCGTCGAAAGCCGGGTGTCAGCCCTCCAGTGCGGCCAGCAGCTCCGGGTCGGTCGGCTCGACCAGGTGGTGGCCGTCGGGGAACGCGATCACCGGAATGTTGGTGCGGCCGCTGATCGCCTGGGCGCGATCGGCCTCCTCCGGATGCGCCACGAGGTCGATGTACTCGTAGTCGGCTCCGACGCGGTCGAGCAGGGCTTTGGAGCGGATGCAGTCCCGGCACCAGTCGGCGCCGAACATGGTGATTCTGTCGAAGTGGTCGGTCATGCCGTCAGCCTAAACGCTTCGGTGTGAATCTGTGGGTCACCGCGACCAAAGCGGGCATGCGGGAAGTTTTGGTCGTCAAGAACGCGGAAGCTGCTGCGGATGAGCGGTTGTCGGCTTTGCGTTTGACGGTCACGGGTGCGCGCCTGGTCGAGTCGGCCGAGACGGGAGCGTTGGAGGCGCATCCTGCCGAGGGTGAGCCGGTTCTGGCGGCGACGCCGCTGTGGTGGGACTCGTCGCACGAGGCGGCGAGCGAGGAGAGTCCGGGGGGTTCGGAGCCGCGTGCGGTTGCCAGTTCCGTGTCGGGTGCGGAGTCGGTTCTTGACATTGGTGCGATCACGGATGGTGATGTGACGTATCCGTTGTATGTGGACCCGGATTGGAGTGGCTATTTGCAGTACGACTGGTATACGGATCGTGCGTATCCGAATCAGTCTTACTTGAATCCGCCGGAGAACAGCGCCGGCTACGGGGTCCAGGGCGGTGTCGGCTACCTCTCTCGGGCGTTCTACCGGTTCGATACGAGTTTCCTTGCCGGGAAGGCGATTCAGAACGCTCGTTTCAATGTCGTTCAGACGTGGGCGAACAGTTGTGCGAGCACGTGGATGCAGTTGTGGCAGTACGGGCCCTCCGGTGTCGGCTTCACCTGGAATTCCGACCCGGGGCAGTGGGTGCGGGCGATCGACGGGCAGGCTTACAACGTCGGTGGTCCGTGCCAGCGGGACCCGCAGTGGGTGGGTTTCTCGGCCACTGTCGCGATTCAGGATGCTGCTGCCGCGGGGCTCCCGTATCAGACTCTCGCGCTGCGGGCGGAGAATGAGGGCAGCTCCCTCACCGGTAAACATTACCGGTGGGATGCCCAGTTGATCGTGACGTACAACTCACGCCCGAACACGCCAGCCGCTCCTGCGTTCACGGCTCCCGCACGGTCCTGCAGCACGGATGCGAACAATCCGGTCTATGTTTACGGTGGCGCGCCGGTGACGATCGGGGTCACGGTGACGGACCCGGACCCGCAGAACACGGCGGCGATCTTCACGATCACGCGGCTGTCCAATGGGGTGCAGGATGTCCCGGGGACGGCTTTCCAGGCTCAGGGCGCGAACCTGACGTACACGATCCCGGCGAACTGTTTGGTGGACGGGGAGAAATACGCGTGGTCGGCGGTGGGCTTCGACACGATCAACTATTCGGCTGCTTCCCCGAGGTGCTATTTCGTGGCGGATTCCACGAAACCGGCACTGCCGACGGTGAGCGTGGATGCGGTGGGCGCGACGGTCGGCAGCCCGCTCGATGTGGTGGTCACTGCTGCGGAACCCGCCATCGCCGGGTATCAGGTGTGGTGGACCAACGGCGGTAGGCCGGTGATGAGCCCTGCCGCGCCGGTGACCAGTTACACGTCGGCGTTGCCGGATTGTGGGCTGGGACAGGCGGGCGCGGTGCGTGTTGTCTGTGCGGATCCGTCGGGACGGACGACGATTCGGGTCGCTCCGGTCGAGGACCTCTCGACGTTGTGGGTTGCCGCATACGACAGGGCGGGGAACGTTTCGTACGATTCGGTGTCGAAGGCGTCCGCGGCGGGGCTGGAGGTTCGGGCGGAACTGCCGGATCTGTCGACCGGTCACGTCTGGAGTGCGGATGATGTGGATGCGATGACCTTGACGGACCGGGTCGGAGCGGCGTCGATTCCGGTCGGCGGGAATGCCGGGTGGGCGAGTGCGGACGGTGAGGACCCACAGCTGAGGTTCCTCGGCATGGTTTCGCTGAACGGTTATGCGAAGCCGGGTGGGGGGCACGCAACAGAGAAGGACGCTGCTTCCCTGCCGGGGTTCGTCCTTGAGTCCACCATCGGGCAGCTTGCCCGGTACGGTTCCGGTGCTGTGCAGCCGTCCGGGACGCAGGTGCTGTATGCGTGCGCGTATGGGGCGGGGAACATGCTCTCCCGCGCCGCGAACTGCGACGGCGCTGGTCCAACGGGGCGGCCTCTCGGGTATGTGTGGGCCTCGGCCTCGGCGCTGCCGGCCGGGTACACGGCGGTGGAGATCTTCCGCTGCCGGGTGGGGAACGACTACTTCACGACAACGACTTCTGCCTGTCCTTCTGGGGCGGTGAACGAGGGCTCGCGGGGGTTCCTGGCGAAGTATCAGCCGACGGCCACCGCTCCGGGTGTGGTGGACACGACGAAATCGTTCACGGTCTCGGCGCGGGTGAAGACGTCGGGGCAGACGGAGGCGCAGGCGGTTGTCTCGGGGAGCGGGGTGAGTGATTCAGGGTTCTCTTTGCAGGCGGGAATGAATTGGCAGTTCTGTCTGCGCGCCCAGGGCCCCACGGCGGTGACGAAGTGCGTGACGGGACCGGCGGTTTCGACCACACCGGGTTTCGTGACGGTTTCGGGTGTCTGGGATGCGGTGAATCGGCAGTTGGGGATTGTGGTTTACGCGGATGATGTCCTCACTGTGAACCGGGTGTTCTTCTCGCTTCCGGTGGATGATGTTCCGGCTTTGGGCGCTGTCGTGGTCGGCTCGGCTCTCACCGGTGGGATTCCGACGCAGTTCTTCGATGGCGCTGTCGCAGATGTCTCTGTGTATCCGGCTGCGTTGCCGGATTCGACGTTGCGTCAGCGTCCTGTCCCCCAACCGTGACCTGTTTTCCTGCGTGATTTCGTTGAGTTCAGAAAGATTCCTAATGAAGCGTGATTCTTCTCGTTCTATTCGCCGTGGGGTGGTTGGTCGCCGTGGGGTGGTTGGTCGCCGTGCTGCGATCGGTGTTGCGACTGTTGCGGCGTTGGTGGTGGCGATTGTGCAGGGTGTGCCGGTGTTTGCTGGTGAGAGGCCGGTTCCGTTGGTGTCGGAGAAGGTTGTGAAGGGTTCTCTGGCGTCGGGGGTCGAGGTTGGGGGTGGTGTTTCTCCGGTGTCGGCGCCAGTTGTGTCTGCTGAGGCGTTGTCGGGGGTGTATGAGGTTGTCACTGATGGTTCGGCGGGTTTGGGTGCGGTGGTTGTCGATTCTGTTGGTGGTGGTCGGGCCACGGTGGTGGATGGTGCGTGGCGTGAGTTGGGTGGGTCGGGGGTGGCGGTGGCTGCGGCGGGGGATCCTGTTGCGGTTCGGGATGCGAGGAAGCAACTCGATGTCTCCCGTAAGGGGAAGGCGAAGGCTGCGGCGAGGGATAGTGCGGGGAAGGTTGAGGCACGGTTTTTGAGTGCTGAGCGGGCGAAGAAGCTCGGTGTGTCCGGCCCGGTCGTTCAGTTGAAGCGGGTGGATGGGGGCAAGGGTGAGGCGTCGGTGGGGGTGCGTGTTCCGTCGCGGTTGTTGGATGCGGTGTTTGGTGCGGATTATGCTTCGCGTGCCCGGTGGGTGCAGGTGGACGGGGTGAAGCCGCCGGAGTCCGCGAAGGCGGTGGTGGAGGCAGCCGACTCGGTCCCCTCGTCTGTCCAGGCGAAGGGTGGGGATGTGGTGCTTGCGCCGGTGTTGTCTTCGGCGCCGGTGTTGTTGATACCGTTGGCGGCGCCGGTTGGTGGGAGGGGGACGGGGGATTTCACGGCGACGTCGTTGAGGCCGTCGAGTGAGTGGGATGTGTCGGCGCAGACGGGGACGTTCACGTGGGAGTATCCGTTGCGGGTGCCGCCGGTTGCGGCTGGTCCTTCTCCGGATCTTTCGTTGTCGTATGATTCGCAGTCGGTGGATGGGTTGACGGGGTCGACGAATAATCAGCCGTCGGCGGTCGGTGAGGGGTGGTCTTTGGCGGGGGGTGGGTTCATCGAGCGTTCTTATGTGGGGTGTGCGGTGGATGATGGGCCGAGTGGTGCGGTGAGGACGAGTGGGGACCTGTGTTGGAAGAACGCGAATGCGTCAGTGTCGTTCGCGGGGCATTCGGGTGAGTTGATCCAGGTTGCGGGGTCGAATCAGTACCGGTTGGGCAATGATGACGGCACTCGCTTCACGGAGCTCAAGGGTGGACTGTGTGCCGCGAATGGCACCTCGGACACGGCGTGTTGGCAGATGACGACCACGGACGGGACCCAGTATTTCTTCGGCCTGAATCAGCTTCCTGGCTGGAGTGCGGGGAAGCCGGTGACGAATAGTGCGTGGAGTGTTCCGGTGTTCGGGAACGATGTCGGGGAGCCGTGTCACGCGGCGTCGTCCTGCACCTTGGGGTGGCGGTGGAACCTCGACTACGTGGTGGACACTCACGGCAATGCGGAGGCGTTCTATTACAACGCGCAAACGAACCTCTACGCCAAAAACGGGTCGACGGCGACCGCTTATACGCGGGGCGGTGAGTTGGAGCACATCGAGTACGGCCTGACCTCCAGCACCGTACCGTCTATGGGGCGAACGCGGCCAGCGGGAAGGTGTTCTTCTCCTATGACACCTATGACAGGAATGGTCGCTGCTCGGATCCGGGTGGTGAGTCGTGCATGGCCCAGCCGACAGCCGGGAACGCGGTGAAGCCGGTGAATGCGGCGGCGTATCCGGATGTCCCGTTCGACCAGCTCTGCACCTCGGGTTCGTGCGCGACCCAGATTTCCCCGACGTTCTGGACCACCTCGAAGCTCGCCAGCGTGAAGACCCAGGTCCTCACGGGTGGGTCGTACAAGGATGTGGATTCCTAGGAGCTCAAGCAGTCGTTCCCCGCCCCCGGCGATGGCACGTCGGCGGCGTTGTGGCTGGACAGCATCACCCACACCGGCTACAGCAACGGCACGTCACTGACGGAGCCGACCGTGAGTTTTGCGGGGACGACGATGCAGAATCGGGTGTGGGCGATCGACGGGTTGGTGCCGTTGGATAAGTGGCGGATCTCTTCGATCAAGACCGAGCTGGGTGCGACGGTGAGCGTGAATTATTCGGGGCAGGAGTGTGTGCCGGGGGATCGGGCGGCGATTTTCGCGAATCCGCAGAATAATACGAAACGCTGCTACTCGCAGTGGTGGAGTCCGGCGGTGACGCCGCCGCAAGCAGTTCAGCAGGATCTGTTCCATAAGTATGTGGTCACGAGTGTGATCGATAACCCGAACACGGTGGTGCGGGGTCTCCCGCGGTTGAGAAGTCCTACCTGTATGGCACGCCGGCGTGGCGGTACAACGACTCCCCGCTGTCTGCGGCGGACAAGCGCTCCTGGTCGGTTTTCGCTGGGTTCGATTCCACCGAGGTGCGGGTCGGGAGTGCGGGGAATCCGGCGGGGCAGGCTGTGACGAAGTACACCTTTTTCCGCGGCTTGAACGGCGACCGCGCCGCCCCCGCGGGCGGCGCGAAAGCCGTGAGTGTGTTGGGTGTGCCGGATGAGCGTCCCTTTGCGGGGCGGGTCCGGGAGCAGGTGACCACGTTGGGGGTGGGGGGGTCCGGTGGTGTCGACCACGACGACGCCGTGGATGTCGGCGGCGACGGCGAGCAATGGTTACCATTCCGCGTGGTATACCGGTGAGGCGACGGTGGTGACCAGCGAGCCGGTGTCCACTGGGGGGAGCCGGACGACGACGTCGTCCACGGCGTTCGCGGGGGCGTGGGGGTTGTCGGTGACGCAGCAGGTGGTGTCCAGTGACGCGCCTGCGACGTGTGCGACGACGGTGTATGCGGCGGTGAACGCGGCGGCGAACCTGGTCGGTTCAGTTTCCGAGGTGCTGACCACCTCCGGGGCGTGTGATCAGTCCGGAACGGTGGGTGCGGATCGGCTGATCAGCGGAGTCCGCACCGCCTACGACGGGGCCGCGGTCGGTGCGGCGCCGACGCGGGGGGAGGTGACCATGACCGAGGCGGTCACCGAGATGTCGGGTGCGGCGAAGACGTGGACGGTCGCCTCCACGAGCGTGTACGACGGCCTGGGGCGGCCGGTTGAGGTGACGGATGTGTTGGGGCGGGTGTCGAAGACCGCCTACACGCCCGCCACTACGGGGGGCCCGACGACGAGGGTGGAGACCACGAATCCGGTCGGGTGGGTATCGAGCACGGTGCTGGATCCGGCACGCGGCGCGGAGTTGTCAGTGACGGATGAAAACGGGAAGGTCACCTCGGCGACGTACGATGCGCTCGGCCGCCGCACCGCAGTCTGGCTCCCGAACCGGGCGCAGGCGGACAACGCCTCCTCCCCGTCGAGCGCGTTCGCCTATGGGGTGTCGCAGACGCAGGCATCGACGGTGACGACGAAGACGCTGATCCCGGGTGGGACGAAGACCACGATCGAGGTGGTCGATGGTCTCGGCCGTCTGGTGCAGTCGCAGGCGCCCGCGGTCGGTTCCGGTGGGGTGAACACGGACACGGCTTATGATTCCCAGGGTCGGACGGTGTCGACCACGAGGCCGTATTGGGCGACCGAGGCGCCGAATGGCAAGCTGTTCGTGCCGACGAGTATGGCTCAGGTGCCTTCCCGCACGGACACGGTGTTCGATGCGGCGGGGCGGACTACCGCGAGTGTTCTGTATACGTATGGGGATGAGACGTCCCGGACGAGGTATGCGTATCCGGGGGCGGATCGCACCGATATGGTGCCACCGGCTGGGGGCACCCCGACGAGTACGTTCACGAACTCGCGGGGGGAGAAGACGAAGCTGGTCCAGTACCAGGGAGCGGGGATCGCTGGTGCCGGGTTGGCCACCACGTATGAGTACAACCCGGGCGGGAAGATGACCGGCATGGTCGATCCTGCGGGCAATAGGTGGGCGTGGCAGTACGACCTGAAAGGCAACCAGGTTGTCGCCGACGACCCGGACTCCGGTCGCACGGTGAGTGTCTATGATCTGGCGGGGAATGTGCTGTCCACCACGGACGCGCGCGGGCAGGTGTTGGCGTACACGTATGACCAGTTGAACCGGAAGACGGCGAAATACTCCGATTCTACCAGTGGTGCGTTGCTGGCGTCGTGGTCGTTCGACACGTTGGCTAAGGGCAAACCGACCTCTTCCACCACCGGCGCGGCCGGCGCGGATACGCAGTGCTTCCGCTATGACTACCTCCACCAGCTCACCGAAGCGTGGACGCCGAAGAGCAGCGACTGCGCACCCACCCCCACCACGGCCTACAAGGTGTCGACGCTGTATACGCAGACGACGGGGGAGGTGTCCCAGATCACGTTGCCGGCGATCGGGGGGTTGTCGCAGGAGCGGTTGTATTACGTGTATGACGGGGTGGGGAATCTGGACTCGATTTCGGGTTCGACGATGTACGGGATCGTGTCGTATACGCCGACGGGTCAGGTGTCGCAGATCAGGCGGGGGAGTTCGGGGAAGATGCTGTATACCGGGTTCGGGTACGACCCGGGGACGGGGTTGGTGAATCAGAGTATCGATACGTCGTATGTGGGTGGGTATGTGCGGGAGGCGGATCGGCGGATCACCCGGAATGCTGTGGGTGGGATTGTGAAGATCGCGAGCACGAGTGAGCGGGCAGGGGTCGCGGCGGACACGCAGTGTTTCGGTTATGACGGGTTGCAGCAGCTGACCGAGGCGTGGACGCCCGCTAGTGGGGACTGCGGGGCGAGTCCGAGTGTGGCGGGGTTGGGGGGTCCAGCCGCGTATTGGACGAGTTATGGGGTGGACGCGGCGACGGGGAACCGGACCTCGACCACGACCCACACCGCGGGTGGGGATACCACCACCGCCTACGTTTATCCGGCGGCGGGTGGGGTGCGTCCGCATGCGGCTACGGTGATCGGTGCTGGTGAGTACGCCTATGATGCGTCCGGGAACACGGTGGCCCGTCCGGGGCAGGCTCTGTCGTGGGATGAGTCGGGGAAGCTGTCTACCGTTACCACTGAGGAGGGTGTGCAGTCGCGGGTGTATGACGCGGAGGGGAATGTGTTGTTGCAGACGGGTCCGGAGGTGGGGGTGGGTTCTAACAGTGGTCGCAACACTTGAAGAGGGTGTTCGGGGTCTTCCAGCCGAGGATTTTGCGGGGTCGGTTGTTGAGTTCGGCGGCGACGAGGGCGAGCTCTTTCGGGGTGTGTGTTCTGAGGTCGGTGCGTTTGGGGAAGTAGTCCCGCAAGAGCCGATTCGTGTTCTCGTTGCTGCCGCGCTGCCAGGGCGAGTGCGGGTCGCAGGAGTAGATTCTCGTTCCTGTTGCGCGGCTGATCTCTTCATGTCTCGCCATTTCCCAGCCCTGGTCCCAGGTGATTGAGCGGCGTAGTTCGGGCGGGAGCGCCGCGAGAGCAGGGACGAGCTGATCGCGGAGGCTCTCGGATCTGTTGACAGCGTCAACAGGCAACAGGAGAGTGAACCGGGTCGTTCGCTCGACGAGTGTGGCAATCGCCGAACGGTTGCCGAGCCCCATGATGAGGTCGCCTTCCCAGGCTCCGGGGACGCTGCGGTCCGTGGGCGCGAACGGACGGTCATGGATCGTGAGCGCAGCGTTGAATCGGATCCTGCGCCGGGCGATCACGCGGGGTGCTTTGCGTCTGTCGCGTTTGGTGCGCAGCATTCGGCAGAGTTCGCGCGGGAGTGCGCCGCCGCGGTAGTCGTAGAGGTCGCGGTAAATCGTCTCATGCACCACGCGCATGCTCGGATCGTCAGGATGCTGCTGACGCAGGTGCTGACAGATCTGAACGGGACTCCAATACTTCTTCAACAGCCCACGGATCTCCTGCTGCAATCGGGGGTTGGAGGCGATCTTCCCCGGCCGGTCACGGGCACGGCGACTCCTCGCGAGCCGGTGCGCATGGAACGGTCGATACTTCCCCAGTGATCCCGCGATTGCGGCGCACTTCCCGGCTGATTGTCGACGGTGCTCGTCCCAGGTCGGCTGCGATACTGCGGATGCTCGCGCCCGTCCTGAGTTGGTCGGCGATCCTCACCCGCTCGTCCTCCGATAAGAACCGGGCCGAGACCGTCGTCACCACCGGAACCTCATCGATCGGCGGATAGTAACGCACTTTGCCCGTGACCAGGTCGCGATGTTTCCACCCGTTCCGCCAGTTGTTGCCCAGCTTGCGGCGAATCCCGAGCATCCGGCAGATCTCGGAGGTGTTCATTCCCTGCCGCCACAACTCGATATATCATGCACGCTCGGCCGACATCGGTGCCGGCCCGGTCATCTTCTGCGACGTCCTTACAAGTGTCATAACAACTCCCGAAACTAGCCGGTGTTGCGACCACTGTTAGAACCCACCTCGGCGGTTCGCGGATCCGTATGGAAACACTAGGGGAACGCCGACTGTTTGGGGGAGTGGGCATGGGTATTTGAACAAGCCCACCTCCACGGTCACTGGGCTCACCCAGTTAGGTGCGAGAGCCTACGACCCGGCGCTCGGGAAGTTCCTCTCGGTGGACCCGGTCCTGGACCTCAACGACCCGCAACAGAACAACGGGTACTCCTACTCCCACAACAACCCCGTCACCAAGAGCGACCCATCTGGACTGATCCCGTGGGCTCCCGGCTTTGATCCGAAGTCAACTGCGCAGTATCAATTCCTGAAGAAATGGGGAACGGCTGCTGCTGCCGAAGAATACACTTATGGTTCGAGTGCCAATCCTTATAAGGCTAACGGACCGACCAGCAGCGGCAAAGGAGGAACGGGTAAACCCGGATCTGGTGGTACCGGGTCGAAGTTGCTTCCTTCGCCCAGGGCACTTCCTTCACCTGTTCCACAGCCACCAGTTTCCCGCGTGCCGTGGCAGACGGAATCATATTCCTATCATTACAAGAATTGGCTTGGTGTAGGTCTTGAGAAGTATTCCACTAAGGAAATTGCTAAAATATTTAAAGAACATCCGGGTGAGATATTTCTCTTCACTATTGAAGGATGTTCTTCATTTTGTTTCCGGTGAAACATGCCGATTGGTAGACGCCGTTAATAGCGGTGGCCACCTGGGTGACGCTTCAGGTACGGTGAAAATCGCGACAACGGATAATAGTGTCAAGTTCACCGTAGTTTCGAACGACTACTTCGATGCTCCTGGCTCTACTATTGAGTTTCGGGTTGTTGATCGCAAAGGTGAGAAATTTCTTGATCAAATCGCGAACGCTCACGGCGCTAATTATTTTGTGACGAGAGGAATAGACATCGGCTTCGCTAAAGTGACCTGGTCGACTCAGTCGACTCTATTGCGCGGCGCGATTCTTAAGTATGGTGAAAAATGATAAATCGTAAACTCAGATTAGGCTGCTTCTTCGCTTTGTTAGGCCCAGCTATCGGCTCAATGACACTGAGTGTAATTTTTATCGGATCCCTCTTTTTTGCCTCCAGACCATTTCTGGCACTGATATCATCGTGGAGTCTTTTATATTTAATTATGCTCTGGATGCCCTTAGGGGTTATGGCCGGTCTTGGTGGAGCGGTGACCGCTTTCTACTCTTCCTACTTCGGAAGGCGGATAAAATCGGATAGAACACGAGTCGCTATTGTTGGTGCAGGAGGATGTGTTGGGAGCTTTCTTTTGCTGGCTGCACTTAAGCCTTTTCTTCCAATAGCGGGACCATGGTTCGTATTGCCGCTCATCTCGGGTGCAATAATCGGAATTATGCTCGGGTGGTCTTACGGCTTATATTCACGGAAAAGCGGTAATTGAAGACACGGGTCGTCTTCAACGCGGATTAAAAATTCATTGCGTAGCCGGGGAACCCCCGGTTCGGATTTCGTCGTGACATGTGCCGGATGGGACGTTCCCACTCCGGAGAATGTTAGCGACGAAGACGGATCCCGGCTCGCTTTGGGCTCGTATGCGCTCCAGGCAACGGTCGTCTGGGGTGATAGCGTTTCGCCTGACAGCAGGCCGAAGCGGGCTCCGCTGAAACGATTCGAGAGATGACGGATAGAATCGGCTGGGATGGTTCTGCCGTGAAGGTATATGAAGGATTCTGTGGGTCATCGGTAGGTTGTCAGGATCGGTCCTGCGTGAGGAAGGCCGTTCGCGTGACGCGATTCCCGTAGGCACGCTTGAGGATTGTGGAAAGGTGCCGAGTCTCACGGCTTTGAGCGGTTCGGCTGTCTGCTAAACGGGGTTCGGCTGTCTGCTAAACGGATTGTGCGGTCATGACGCCCGCGTGGCCGTCGCTTCGGCTCCTTCCAGCTCTTCGCGCAGCCGCTCGCGCGTGTCCATCGTCACGCGCGGCCGGATGCCGTCGAACCGCAGCCGCATCCCGCGGTGGCTCACGAGGTAGACGATGCCCACGAGGGCCGCCGCCAAGCCGCTGGCCGCACCGACGCCCATCGCCCAGCGTGGGCCAAAGGCGTCGGCGACCCAGCCGACGATGGGGGCGCCGAGAGGAGTTCCACCCATGAAGATCGCCATGTAGATGGCCATGACGCGGCCGCGGAGCGCCGGGTCCGTCGTCAGCTGGACCGCGCCGTTCGCGGTGGTCATGAGCGTTTGCGCGGAGACGCCGATGAGGATCAGTGCGAGGGCGAAGAGTCCGTAGACGGGCATGACCGCTGCGATCGCGCATCCCACTCCGAACAGGGCCGCGCCGGCGAACAGCAGCGCCACTCGCGGCCGCTCGCGCCGGGCGGACAGCAGCGCACCGGCGACGGAGCCGATCGCCATGACCGACGACAGGACGCCGTACTCGCCCGCGCCCCGGTGGAACACGCTCACCGACATGGTCGAGATGAAGATCGGGAAGTTGAGGCCGAAGGTTCCGATCAGGAACACCATGATCAGGATGACGAGGATGTCGGGGCGTTGTCGCACGTAGCGGAACCCGTCGATGAGGCTGCCCGGGGAGCGTTTGGCCCGCTCGGTGCGATACAGCTGTTCCCGGCGCAGCAGGGTCAGCGAGAGCAGCACCGCGCCGAAGGTCCCCGCGTTGATGAGGAAGACCCAGCCCGCGCCGATGGCGGCGGTGAGGAGACCGGCGATGGCCGGGCCGATCAGCCGGGCGGCGTTGAACGAGGCCGAGTTGAGCGCCACCGCGTTCGACAGGTTCGGCCCGGCGACCAGCTCGGAGACGAAGGTCTGGCGGGCGGGGGCGTCGAAGGCGGCGACCACGCCGAGCGCGAGGGCGAAGGCGTAGACGTGCCAGAGCTGGACGGCCCCGGTGACGGTGAGGAGGCCGAGCACGAGGCCGAGCGCCCCCATCGCCCCCTGCGTCGCCAGGAGCAGCCTGCGCCGATCGAGGTGGTCGGCTGCCCATCCCGTGATGGGGAGCAGGAGCAGCTGCGGCCCGAACTGGAGGGCCATGACGAAGCCGACGGCGGTGGCGTTGTTCTGGGTGAGCTGGGTGAGGACGATCCAGTCCTGGGCCGTGCGCTGCATCCAGGTGCCGATGTTGGAGACGAGCGCTCCGGCGGCCCAGATGCGGTAGTTCACCCCGGCGAGGGAGCGGAACATCGCGCTCACGAGTCGGCGAGCTCTCGCAGGATCGCGGCGGCCTCGGCCAGGGTCGCGCGCTGGTCGGTGCTGAGGGCGTTCAGCCGCTGGTGCAGCCAGGCGTCGCGGCGGCGGCGGGTCTCCTCCACGAGCCGGCGTCCGGATGGCGTCGGGACGACGACCACTTTGCGGCCGTCGTCCGCGTGCGCGGTGCGCTCGATGTAGCCGGCGTGCTCCAGATGGTTGACGGTGCGGTTCATGGAGGGGGGCTTGACGTGCTCGTGCTCGCTCAGCCGGCCGATCGTGCCCGAGCCTTCGCGCACGAGGAAAGCGAGGGTGGAGGTCTGGGTGTCGTTCAGCTTGTCGTCCTCCTTTTCGGCGCGGAGGCGGCGGGAGAGGCGCGCGACGGCCACACGCAGCGTGCTGCTGAGATCGTGGGTGGAGAGACGGGCTCTCATAGATATTTAGCCTAGCAAATTAGTTTTTCTAAATAAATCTCTTCGTGGGCCGCTGCGGCAGAATGGGCCGATGGAGCACGACTACAGGGCCGACGACGGCCTGCGGATCTTCTACGATGTCTATCCCGCCCAGGAGACGCGCGCCGTCATCCAGCTGGCGCACGGCGTGGGGGAGCACGCTGGCCGGTACGCCGCGCTGGCCGGGCGGCTCGCGGCGCACGGGTACACCGTCTACGCGGACGACCACCGCGGCCACGGCCGCACGGGGATGGCGCAGTGGAACGGGGACACTGCCCGCCTCGGCCGCCTCGGCCCCGGCGGGGTGCGGGCGGCCGTTCGCGATCTGCGCGATTTCGGCGGCCGCATCCGCGCTGAGAGCCCGGGCCTGCCGCTCGTCCTCATCGGCCACAGCTGGGGCTCGCTCATGGGGCAGATGGTGCTCAACGGCCACAGCGACAAGTACGACGCGGCCGTGCTCTCCGGCACGGCCTACCGCGTCCTCGGGTCGATGAACTCGGGCGATCTCAACAAGCGGCACACGCATCTCGGCGCCACCGGCGCCGAGTGGCTCAGCCGGGACCCGGCGGTGGCCGAGGCGTTCGCCGCGGACCTGTTGACGACAGGGGTTCCGTTGCAGAAGCTGTTCGGGCTGGCGGATGCCGCCCGGCTGCTCGGGCGTCCGCAGCGCGGAGCTTCGCGCATGACCTGCCGCTCCTCCTGCAGGTGGGCGACGACGATCCGCTGGGCGGCGCCGCATCGGTGCGCAAGCTGGAGTCCGCCTACCGCCACCGCTCCGGTCTGTCCGACGTGACGACGATCGTCTACCCGGGCGCGCGCCACGAGATCTACAACGAGACGAACCGCGAAGAGGTGTTCGCCGACCTGACTGCGTGGCTGGACGCCCGCTTCCCGGCCCGGGTCTAGTCCTCTCCGCACGGTTCTAAGCTGGGGCCATGCATGGTGAGTACAAGGTTCCAGGGGGCAAACTCGTCGTCGTCGACCTGGAGGTCGTGGATGGCACGATCAGCGGGTTCCGACTGGCTGGCGATTTCTTCCTCGAGCCGGACTTGGCGCTGGAGGCGATCGACGGCGCCGTGAACGGCCTGTCGGCCGAGGCCGATGCGAAGACGATCGCTGCCGCCGTGAAGGAGGCGCTGCCGGAGGGCGCTCTGCTGCTGGGCTTCTCGCCGGAGGCGGTCGCTGTCGCGATCCGCCGTGCGCTCGCCCGCGCGACGAACTGGCGCGACTACGACTGGGAGATCGTGCATCCCGAGCCGCTGTCGCCGCGGACGCACCTCGCTCTGGACGAAGTGCTGACCGCGGAGGTCGGGGAGGGCCGCCGCGGACCGACGCTGCGGATCTGGGAGTGGGAGGAGCCGGCGGTCGTCATCGGCAGCTTCCAGTCGGTGAGGAACGAGGTGGACCCGCAGAACGCGGAGAAGTACGGCATCCAGGTCGTCCGGCGCATCACCGGCGGCGGTGCGATGTTCATGGAGGCCGGTTCGGTCATCACCTACTCGATCTACGCGCCCGCAGACCTCGTGCAGGGGATGAGCTTCGCGGACAGCTATGCGTTCCTGGACGAGTGGGCGATCGTCGCGCTGAGGTCGCTCGGAATCGACGCCAGCTATGTCCCGCTCAACGACATCGCCAGTCCGAAAGGCAAGATCGGCGGTGCGGCCCAGAAGCGGCTGGGCTCTGGCGCTGTGCTGCACCACGTCACGATGAGCTACGACATCGACGGCCGGAAGATGACCGAGGTGCTCCGGATCGGCCGGGAGAAGATCAGCGACAAGGGCATCGCGAGCGCAGCGAAACGTGTCGACCCGCTGCGGAGTCAGACCGGCCTGAGCCGTGCGGAGATCATCGAGCAGCTGAAGCTGACTTTCCGGGTCTTCTCCGGCGCGAAGGACGGGGATATCACCGAAGCGGAATACGCTGCGGCCGAACGGCTCGTGCGGGAGAAGTTCGACACGGACGAATGGCTCTATCGAGTGCCTTGATGCGGTGATTCCCGTCGTGGCGGCTATGCGACCGCGCCTCCCGATCGGCAGGCACGGTGCTCACCCGGTCCTGCTGAGCGGGGTGTGCCGCACTCGGCGGATGCCGGGCCGCATCCGCACCGGTCGCCCGCTCGTCCTGCCGGGGTCGCCGCAATTCGTGAATCCGCTGTGAACCTGCCGAGACCGGCCGGGACTCTCCGCTACCCTTGATGAGTGGATTTCTGGGTCCTGATCGCGGTCGGAGCGATCGTGGTTGCGATCGTCGTGGCCGTGAAGCTGGGTTTGATCGACCTGTCGGACAAGTCCCGCCGCGGTTCGGGGACCATCGGTGGTGCTGTTGGCGGCTCGTTCGACGAGATCTTCGCACCGGCCCGGCACGAGGCCCAGCAGGAGTTGGACCGGCACTCGCTGCTGCCCGCTCCGGCGCCGCTTGCCGGTGATGGCGGCACCGGCATCTGGGAGGGCGGCAAGATCAGCATCGACCTCGGTGCGGCCGGCCGCGGCCAGCGTGCCGAGGGCCGCGCGCCCGGCGACTCGGGGCGCGCGCCCCTCCCCCCGCGGCGCACCCGCGGTTAGGGAGTCTGGTCCGGGGGTCTGTCCGCCCCGTCGTCCCAGCCTGTCCTGTCGCAAAGGGAGGAGATTCGGCCGCCAGCGCTCGCTTTCTCCTCCGTTCCCTGTTGTCTGCCGGTCACCGGCTGAGATCTCCTCCGTTTGCGACGGGTGGTGGGAAGGACTTATTGCTGTCGTGCTCTCCCTGGGTGAGGAAGAATGGGCTCATGCTCGAATCCGCCCCCGCTGAATCCGAGTTCAGGACCGCTGACCCCTTTGTCAGGACAGCCGCGGACTCAGCGGACACTGCGCCGCTCTGGCATCCCGATGCACCGGACACCGTCGTGCGCGCCGACAACGTGAGCGTCGTGACTGCTCTGCCGGACGGCGCCTTCCGGCTCATCTACCTCGACCCGCCATTCAACACCGGAAGGCCGCAGGCGCGGCAGCGGACCACGTCCGTGCGCTCCGAGAGCGGCAGTGTGATCGGGTTCAAAGGCCGCAGCTATGAGCGGATCAAGGGCGATCTGCTCAGCTATGACGACCGCTTCGACGACTACTGGCAGTTTCTGGAGCCGCGTCTGATCGAAGCGTGGCGGGTCCTCGCCGACGACGGCACGCTGTACCTCCACCTCGACTACCGTGAGGCCCACTACGCGAAGGTGCTCCTGGACGCGCTGTTCGGCCGCGAATGCTTCCTGAACGAGATCGTCTGGGCCTACGACTACGGGGCGAAGGCCAAGAACCGCTGGCCCGCCAAGCACGACACCATCCTCGTCTACGTGAAGAGCCCGCGCGGCTACTTCTTCGACTCCACCGCGGTCGACCGGGAGCCGTATATGGCGCCCGGGCTGGTCACGCCCGAGAAGGCTGAGCTCGGCAAGCTGCCGACCGATGTCTGGTGGCATACGATCGTGTCGCCGACCGGGCGGGAGAAGACTGGGTACCCGACGCAGAAGCCGGAGGGCATCCTGCGCCGCATCGTGCAGGCCTCCAGCCGCGAGGGCGACTGGGTTCTCGACTTCTTCGCCGGCAGCGGAACGACGGGCGCGGTCGCCGCCGGGCTGGGCCGGCGCTTCCTGCTGGTCGACAGCAGTCCGGACGCTGTCGCGGTGATGCGTGAGCGATTCGCCGCCGCAGTGCGCCCGGTACGGTTCGTGGGCTGACCGCGGCCGGTGTCCTGGCGATTCGCGGTCCGCGTGTGGGAGGGTGGGTGACTATGCGACCTACGCTTCGCGCCCTGCCTTTCTTCGTGGGCGCACTCGGATGCGCGGTCCTGTTCGCCGGCGTCTATCTCCTGTTCGTCCGCAGCTACATCGGCCAGGTGATCGATGAGAGCGCCTTCACCGGGGCGGATGTCTGGAAGGGCGATCTGATCGAATTCGCCTCCACCTTCCTCGAGGTCCTGCCGGTCGCGGCCGTCGTCATCGGGGTCGTGATCGCGCTTGCCATCGTGCTCGTCCGGCGCAACGGCACGGTGTTCGCCGTGGCCGTCGGCGCGGCGCTGGCGGCCAACGTGTGTACGCAGGTGCTGAAGTACGCCATCCTGTCCCGTCCGGAGAAGGGCGTGGACATCGGCCTCTCCAACTCCCTGCCCTCCGGCCACACCTCCGTCGCCGGCTCGGCCGCGCTGGTGGTGTTCCTCGTCACCGCCCCGGCTTACCGGCCTCTCGCGGCTGTGATCGGTTCGGTCTTCACGATCGTCGCCGGTGCTTCGACACTGGTCGAGCAGTGGCATCGGCCGAGCGATGTGGTGGCCGCGATGCTGGTGATCGCCTTCTGGGGGTGCGCCGCCGGGGTCGTCCTCGCGGCGCTGCGGCTTCCTCCGGCCGACCCGCCCGTACGCTCGAAGCTGTGGCCGCCGTTCTGGATCGCCGTGGTCTGCGCGGTCGCCGCGGTCATTGCGCTGGCCGCGACTTACTTCTCGGCGCAGGCGGGCTCGGAGCACCTGTTCATCGCCTACGCCGGTGGCGTCGCTGCGATCGTGACCACGGGACTCCTCATCGCCGTCATCGGGAACCGGCTCTATCGCGCGCTGGCCTGATCCGCTGGCGGGGCAGAGAGCCGGGGCGATCCCGAGATCACGGGCGATGAGCGCGACTGCGGAGTCCGCTCGATGACAGACTGGGGCCGCAGTCCTCCAGGCCGGGCGGGGCGCTCACCGAAACGGAGGTCCGGGTGCCCGTCATCATCCTCGTCGGTTTCGCCGCTGTCGTTCTCTGGTCTCTCGTTGCGCGCCGCTTCGAGCGCACCGGCATCGCCGGCCCGGCCGCGCTCGCCGCGCTGGGGGCGATCGTCGTCCTCGTCGATGTGCCCGCGTTCACGGCGGCCATCGACAGCGACATAGCCGAGCGTGTCGTGGAGCTGATCCTGGCGGTCCTGCTCTTCGTGGACGCCTGCGAGGTGCGTGGCGGTCTCTTCGGCGGCGAGGGCCGCTCTCTCGTGCGGCTGGTGCTCATCGCGCTGCCGCTCTCGCTCGCACTGGTGGTTGCCGTCGGGGTGTGGCTGTTGCCCACGACCGGGATCTTCGTGCTCGTCGTCATCGCCTGCATCGTGATGCCCATCGACTTCGCTCCGGCGACGGCTCTCCTGCGCTCGCAGCTCATCCCGGCCCGCGTGCGCCGCATCCTCAACGTCGAGGGCGGCTACAACGACGGCCTGATCTCGCCGGTTTTCGGCATGTCGCTGGCCGTCGCCGTCGCTCTGCCCGCCCTCATCCGCATCGTCGACACGGGGAACGAGGCCGGGATGGACGGGAAACACCTCGAGAAGAACATCGCGGACTTCCTGCAGGCGTTCTTGGGAGCAGTCCCCGCCACGGTTCTGGCGATCGTCGTCGGGCTGGTCCTCGGCGGAGCGCTCGGGTTCCTCACCCGCTGGGCGTCCCGCCGCGGCTGGGCGGACGCCACCGGTATCCGGTTCGTCACGCTGCTCGCGCCGTTGCTGGCGTTCGGTGTGGCGACGCTGCACGACATCGGCGCCAACGGGTTCGTCGTGGCGTTCGTGGCCGGTGTGGTCTTCCGCGTGGCCCGGACGCGGAAGACCGGGCTGCGCTCGGTGCCGCACGAGGAACTGCTGCTGGTGGAAGAGGCGAGCACGGTCGCGGCCAACTTCGTCTGGTTCATCCTGGGCGGGATGACAACCGCCGTGATCGTGGACGGGATCGACTGGCGGCTGCTGGTCATCGCACTGCTGGCGCTCACGATATTCCGGGCTCTGCCGGTCTTCCTCGCGATGCTCGGCTCACCGCTCGGCTGGCGCGAGCGCGCTTTTCTCGGGCTGCTCGGGCCGCGGGGCACCACGTCGATCGTGTTCGGCCTCCTCGCCTTCAACCAGCTGCCGGAGAACGACAGCGGGGATGTTCTGGGCGTGACGGTGCTCACGGTGGTGGGCAGCATCCTGCTTCACGGCGTCGCGGCACCGTTCGCTCTGCGGCGGCTCGCGGACGGCGACGGCCGCCGTCCCGGGGGAAGGCGGCCGTCGTGAGTTCCCGGGTGGGCTACTCGCCTGCCGTCTGCGGGCGCTGAGCGCGCACCGAAGCGGTGTCGGCGCCGGGCTCGACCAGCGCGCCGAACGTCTCCGCGGCGCGGTTCGCGAGGACGCCGGCATCCGCGTGCTCCTCCTGTTCGCGTTCGGTCGCGTCCTTCTCGGCTTTGGCGTCCGCGGCTTCCTGCAGCGCCGATTTGGCCCGCAACGGCGGGGTCCGGAAGAACAGCGACAGAGCGAAGGCGATCAGCACGACGATGAGCCCGACCCAGTAGACCGTGACCGCCGAGGCGTTGAAGCCTTGGAGGAACGGCTTCGAGAGCCGTGGGTCGGCATTGGTGAGGAAGGAAGTGTCGTCGATCTCCGAGGTGTTCGAGCTGCTCGGAGCGGACTTCTTGAGTTGTGTCTGGACCTCGGGCACAGCGCTCTCGACAACGATTTTGCGCGCCTCGGCGTTCGAGAAGTCGATCGGCGCGGCCGGGACTCTCTGCTCGGCGATGTCCAGCGGGACGCCCTGCGCGACGAGCTGCTTCACGCCCGCTGCGCGCGCCCCGGCCTGGGCGTTCTCCTCAAGCGGTTCCACGATCCTGTTGTAGATCTTGTCCATGATCCCCTTGTTCGCCGGGGCGTTCGCCACCGAGGGGTCGAGGGCGGCGTCGAGGGCGTTGGACAGGGTGGACGTGGCGGCGAGCGAGTTTTGCAGGTTCGTCGGGAAAACCGTGAACAGCAGGGAGAGCAGAACCGCGGTCCCCAGCGTTCCGCCGATCTGGCGGAAGAACGTGGAGGCGCTGGTCGCCACGCTGATGTCCTTCGGGCCGACCGAGTTCTGGCTGGTGATCGTGAGCGTCTGCATCAGCTGGCCGAGTCCGAGGCCGATGAGGAGCATCGCGCCCGCCATGAACCAGTACGAGCTGTCGTACTCTTGAGGAACGTCAGGTACAGGAAGCCGCTCGCGAGCATCGCCGTTCCGATGATCGGGAACTGCCGGTAGTGGCCGGTGCGGCTGATGATCTGGCCGGAGGCGATCGAGGAGATCATGAGGCCGAGGATCATCGGCAGCATCTGCAAGCCGGACTCGGTCGGGTTCGCGCCGAGCACGAGCTGCAGGTAGAGCGGGATGGTCAGCATCGCCCCGAACATCCCGAAGCCGACGAACACGCCTATGATGGTCGCCATCGAGAAGGTGGAGGAGCGGAACAGCGTCAGCGGGATGAGCGCGTCGTCCTTCATCCTCATCTCGATGAGGATGAAGGCGAGGATGCCGACGGCGCCGATCACGTAGCAGGCGATCGCACCAGCGCTGTCCCAGCCCCAGTCGCGGCCCTCTTCGGCCACCAGCAGCAGCGGGACCAGCGCGACGATGACCGCTGCGGCGCCCCACCAGTCGATGCGCACCGATGCGGGCGCGTTCTTCGGCAGGTGCAGGAAGCGGAGCACCATGAACAGTGCGAGGACGCCGATGGGCACATTGATGAGGAACACCCAGCGCCAGCCGGCGATCTAGGGGATCTGGTCGGCGCCGGCGAAGAGGCCGCCGACCAGGGGCCGATCAGCGAGGAGATGCCGAAGACGGCGAGGAAGTCGCCCTGGTATTTGGCGCGTTCGCGGGGGGCGAGCATATCACCCATGATCGCGAGCGGCATCGACATCAGGCCGCCGGCGCCGAGGCCCTGGATCGCGCGGAATGCGGCCAGCTCGATCATCGAGTTCGAGAAAGAGGCCGCGAACGACCCGAGGATGAAGACGACGATGGCGAAGATGAACAGCGGGCGACGGCCGAAGATGTCGGACAGCTTGCCGTAGATCGGGGTCGCGATCGTGGAGACGATGAGGTATGCCGTGGTCACCCAGGCCTGCTGCCTGAGGCCGTGCAGGTCGTCGCCGATGGTGCGGATGGCGGTGTCGACGACGGTCTGGTCGAGGGCGGAGAAGAACATGCCGGCCATGAGCCCGAAGATCACGAAGAGGATCTGCCGTTGGGTCATGATCGGCTTGGGAGCGGCGCTGGCCGTTGGTGCTTGGCTTGACATGGGTCCCCGAGTCGAGAGTCGTGAATCGCGACGTCCGGCGATGCGGCCGTCACGGCGGCGTGGAGAGCAAATATTTTTGCGCAGGCTGCAAAGTTACACCCAGTGCGACTATTTCGGCAACGCGAGCCGCCCTCACGCAGCCCTGTTCGCCAAGAGCGAACGTGGCTAATAATGCCTTTATTCTCGGGCAACGTCCGCGATGGGCGGCGCTGTTCCCCCGCTGTGCCGGTGGTGCGCAAAGCTCGTCGGAGTAGCGTTGTTCGCGCCGCCTCGAACCTCCGAAACTCTCCTAAGGTCGCATGAGTTCTCTCCACCGCACACGAATCCTCCTCGTCTCCGCCGTCGCGATGATGGCCGCGCTCGCCTTCACCGGTTGCGCGGGCGAGCCGTCTTCTCTGGCGAAGGCCGTCGCCAAAGCAGCTGTGACCCACAGCGCCGCCTCTGTCACGGTCTCGGCGATCGAGCCGGTGGCCGGCAGCGTCTCCGGCGGCACGGTGACGATCACCGGCGTCAACCTGGGGAAGGTGGCTCATATCGAGATCGGCGGTCAGCGGGCCACCGTCACGAAGGACTCCGCGGACAAGATCGTGGCGACCGTGCCGGCCGCGCAGGGGTTCGCCCCCGGCGCTGTGCCGATCGCGATCACGGACAAGACCGGCAAAGCGATCTCGACCGGTGCGAAGACGTACGACTACCGGGTGCAGACGCCCGTGGATAAGCAGCTTTCCTACGCGATGACGTACTGGAAGGATTACAACACCGCCGAGTACGGCGACCTCAACCCGGTCGGCGGAGACTGCGCCAATTTCGTCAGCCAGACTCTCATCGCCCGCGGCTGGACGATGAACTCCGAGTGGTACAACAAAGACGCCGGAGACGACTGGAGCTCTTCCTGGGGATACGTCCCGGCCATGGACGACTATCTCCGAGAGAACGCCGCGCAGCTCGGCCTGACGGAGTACTCGTTCGATCAGCGCGACAAGATCAAGCTCGGTGACATCGTCATGTTCGACTGGAGCGGCGACTACTCGCTCGATCACGTCCAGATCGTCTCCGGTGTGCAGCGTGTACACGGCCAGATCAAGATCCTGATGGTCGGTCACAACGAGGACAGCGACTACCGCGACCTCGACCAGACCATCACCGTCGACCACCCGGGCGGCTCCGGCCACTTCTGGAGCCTGGCAGGGTGACGTCCCACAAGGTGGCAGCGGCTAAGCTCGTTCTGTGAAGACGGGGGATGTTCGCAGACGCGCGCTGCTCGGCGGTGCCGTCGCGCTCGTCATGGCCGTGTCCGGGTGCGCCGGCAGCGGAGCTGTGTCGCGCGGCGGAAAGGGTGCGAACGGCGAGCGCCGCCCCTCCGGTCCGGACGCCGCATCCCCGCGCCCGCTGCCGTCCGCCTCTCCCACCCCGGCCGCCGTCGGTTTCGACAAGACCGCGCAGTCCACCGACGACCCTGTCAGCAGCTGGGTCGTCGTCAACAAGTCGCGTCCGCTGAACCCGATCGCCTACGAGCCGCCGGATCTCGTGTACCCGGATGTGACCTTCGTCAACCGGCAGCCCCTCCGGGCGGAGGCTGCCACGGCCCTGGTCGCACTGTTCCAGGCAGGCAAGGCGGAGGCCGGTCTCGACTTCTCCGTGCAGAGCGCCTACCGTTCGTACGATTCCCAGGTGCGGGTCTATGGTTACGAAGCCGCCCGCAGCGGTGTGGCCTCCGCGGACGCCGGTACGGCCCGGCCCGGCCCGGCCACAGCGAGCACCAGATCGGCTTCGCCGTGGACATCAGCGCGGTGCCCGCCCAGTGCTCCCTGTCCGCGTGTTTCGCCCAGACGCCCCAGGGCGAGTGGCTGGCTGCGAACGCCTGGCGCTTCGGCTTCCTGCTCCGCTACCCCGCGGACAAGGTGGCCGTGACGGGGTTCATGTTCGAGCCGTGGCACTACCGGTACATCGGCATTCCCCTCGCGACGCACTTGCACGCGACCGGTGTCACGACACTCGAGGAGTTCTTCGGCCTGCCGGGCGGGACGGAGTACTAGGCGGGGCCGGGCACGAGCCGCCGGGCCTACCCGCCCAGCGCCTCCCCGACGATCCGCTTGGCCTGCTCCTGCACCTCGCGCAGGTTCCCTTCGCCCGCGAATGACTCCGCGTAGATCTTGTACACGTTCTCGGTGCCGCTCGGGCGGGCCGCGAACCAGGCTGTCGCCGTCTCGACCTTCACGCCGCCGAGCGGGGCGTCGTTGCCGGGGGCGCGGCTGAGCTTGGCGGCGATCGGCTTTCCGGCCAGTTCGGTCGCGGCGATGGCGTCGCCGTCGAGCTTCGACAGCGCCGCCTTCTGCTCCGGGCTGGCCGGTGCGTCCACCCGCTGATAGACGGGGTCGCCGAAGCGCTCGGTCAGCTCGCGGTAGAGCTGCGAGGGCGACTTGCCTGTCACCGCGCGGATCTCGCTGGCGAGCAGGGAGAGCAGAATGCCGTCCTTGTCCGTCGTCCACGCGCTGCCGTCGAAGCGCAGGAAGCTCGCGCCCGCGCTCTCCTCTCCGCCGAAGCCGACCGTTCCGTCGATGAGGCCCGGAACGAACCACTTGAAGCCGACCGGCACCTCCCAGAGGCGGCGGCCGAGTGATTCGGCCACACGGTCGATGATCGAGGAGGAGACGAGGGTCTTGCCGACCGCGGCGTCCTTCCGCCACCCGGTGCGAGTGCGGAACAGGTAGTCGATCGCCACCGCGAGGTAGTGGTTGGGATTCATCAGGCCGTCGTCGGGTGTGACGATGCCGTGCCGGTCGGCGTCGGCGTCGTTCCCGGTCAGGGTGTCGAAGTCCCCGCTGCGCGCGACCACCGAGGCCATCGCGGAGGGGCTGGACGGGTCCATCCGGATCTTGCCGTCCCAGTCCAGCGTCATGAAGCCCCAGGCAGGATCGACCGCCGGGTTCACGACCTCGAGGTTCAGGCCGTAGGTCTCCGCGATGGCCTTCCAGTAGGTGACGCTCGCCCCGCCCAGCGGGTCGGCGCCGATTCGGATGCCGCTGTCGCGGATGGCCGCGATGTCGATGACGCTCTCGAGGTCGTCGACGTACTTCCCGCGGAAATCGTAGGTCTCGACGCCGCTGGGCTCCGCCATCCGCACCTCCCGCATCCCGTTCGCGATGATCTCGTTGGCGCGCTTCGCGATCCAGCTGGTCGCGTCGGTGTCCGCGGGGCCGCCGTGGGGCGGGTTGTACTTGAAGCCGCCGTCGGTGGGCGGGTTGTGGCTGGGTGTGACGACGATGCCGTCCGCCCGGTTGGGATGGCCCGCGCGGTTGTACGCGATGATCGCGTGCGAGAGGGCCGGGGTCGGCACCCAGTCTCCGAATTCGTCCACCAGCACGCGCACCTCGTTGCCGACGAGCACGGCCAGCGCGGTCGCGGTCGCGAACTCGCTCAGCAGGTGTGTGTCCGCGCCGATGAAGAGCGGCCCGGTGATGCCCTGCGCGGCGCGGTACTCCACGATCGCCTGGGTGGTCGCCGCGATGTGATCTTCGTTGAAAGACGTGTCGAGGGAGGACCCGCGGTGGCCGGAGGTGCCGAACACCACCCGCTGTCCGGGGATGCCCGCATCGGGCTTCCGCTTGTAGTAGGCGCGCCGCAGGGCGTCGATGTCGATCAGGTCGGAGGGCTGTGCGGGGGTGCCTGCTCGGGGGTCCATGTCCTCTATGCTTCCACGGCGCGCGGGCCGCCGGGAGGGGCAGGAGCCGCTCTCGGTAAGCTGAGCGCCATGTCGAGTGCCGCCCCCGAACCCTCTGCCGAGCTTCTCGCCTCCGTCGACGAGGTCTACAGCTTTCTCGGACCGTCGGGCACTTTCACCGAAGCCGCGCTCGCACAGGTTCCGGAGGCCCGCGGGAAGCGCTGGCGGGCCGTCGCCAATGTGGGGGAGGCGCTGGCGGATGTGGTCGCCGGGCGCAGCGTCGCGGCCATGATCGCGATCGAGAACTCTATCGAAGGGGGTGTGTCGGTGGCGCAGGATGCGCTGGCCACGGTCCCGGGTCTGCGGATCGTCGGCGAATACCTCGTCCCGGTGGATTTCGTCCTCGTCGCCCGGCCCGGAACGACGCTCGGCGATGTGCGGACGATCAACGCGCATCCCGTCGCCTATGCCCAGTGCCACCGGTGGCTCGACGCGAACCTGCCCGAGCACGGGCATCTGCCCGCCGCCAGCAACGTCGCGGCCGCGACCTCTCTCTTCGGGGGCGGAGCCGGCGGCAGCGCCGACGCCGCGATCGCCCCGCCGGGGATCGTGGACCACCACGACGTCGCCGTACTCGCCGAGAGCATCGGCGACGACCCGAACGCTGTCACCCGGTTCGTGCTCGTCAGCACCTCGCACTCCGTCCCGGCGCCGACCGGCGCCGACAAGACGAGTCTCATCGCCGAGCTGCCGGACGACCGTCCCGGCGCACTGCTCGAGCTTCTCGAACAGTTCTCCACCCGCGGCATCAACCTGAGCCTGATCGAGTCCCGCCCGATCGGCGACGCCCTCGGACGGTACCGCTTCGTCATCGACGCCGATGGCCACATCCGCGACGAGCGCGTGGCCGACGCCCTGCTCGGTCTGCGCCGATTCAGTCCGGGTGTCCTCTTCCTCGGCTCCTACCCGCGCGCTGACGGCGTGGGCGTCGACTTCGACCAGCGCTACCGGAACAGTGTGTTCACGGAGGCGCGGGAGTGGCTGGCCTCCCTCGTCGACGACGCCGGCCGCTAGCCCCGCACCCGCACCCGCACCCGCAGCCCGCCCTCGTCCACCCGCAGGTCCAGCGACACGACCTCGCCGAAGGCGTCGCCGTCGAGTTCGAACGGCTCCGGCCGCTCGGTGCGCAGCTGAGCGGAAGCGCCACGCAGATAGCTGAGCCGGGTGCGCACCGCGCGGTCGGTGAACCGGATGATGCGGCGGCCGAGCGCGCTGTGCCGGAGCACGCGGTTCTCCCAGGTGACTTTGCGCCAGATCGCCAGCCAGCCGAAGACAGAGGCGGGCTGCAGGAGCGCGACATCCAGCATCCCGTCGTCCACCGAGCCGTCCGGGATCAGCTCCATGTTGCCGGGCAGTGTGCCGCAGTTCGCGACCAGGATGGTGCTCACCTCGGCCGAGCGCTCGGGGGCGTCGTCGAGGCGGAACCGCAGGCGCAGCTTCTGCGCCTTGGGCAGCGCGCGGAACCCGGCGTCCACATACGCGAGCCAGCCCAGCCGGCGCTTCAGCTCCGGTCGTGTGTTCGCGATCATCTGCGCGTCGATGCCGACACCGGCCATCACCAGGAAGGCGTACTCGTCGCGCTGGCCGTTCTCCCGCTCGGCCGTGGCGACACCGATGTCGATGCGCCGGGTCGCGCCCTCGAAGGCGATCGTGCAGGCCTCCTCGACGTTCGCGAACGGGATGCCGATGGTGCGCGCCAGGAGGTTTCCCGTGCCCGAGGGGAGAATCCCGAGGGTGGCGTCCCCCTCCCGCATGGCCTCCGCCACCGCGCGGACCGTGCCGTCCCCGCCGGCGGCGAGCACGAGCTGGGCGCCGCGCTCCAGCGCATGCCGGGTCTGAGTCTGGCCGCCTTCCTCGGCTGTGGTCGGCAGCCACAGCAGCTCGACATCGCCCGCGCGCTCGGCGGCAGACTCGACCGCCGCGCGGACGCGGGGCACGTCGATGCGCACCGGGTTGTAGACCACGGCGACGGTTCTGCCCTCCACCCCCGCAGCATCCGCCATGAGATCACGGTACCCGACGGCGATAGGCTGGGCTCCGTGATCGATCCAGTCCTGCTCCGCGAGCATCCCGATGTCATCCGTCGTTCGCAGGAGGCGCGCGGCGGCTCCGTGCAGCTGGTGGACGAAGCCCTGCAGGCGGACATCGAACGCCGTACCGCGATTACGGCTTTCGACGAGCTCCGCGCCGAGCAGAACGCTTTCGGCAAGCGGGTCGCGCAGGCGCCCAAACAGGAGAAGAAGGAGCTGGTCGCGCAGGCCCAGCAGCTCGCGGGCCGCGTCAAGGAGGCCCAGCAGGTCGCCGCCGCCGCCGAGGCGCGTTTCGAGGGCGTGCTGAGGAAGATCGGCAACCCGATCGTTGCGGGCGTCCCGAGCGGTGGAGAGGACGACTACGCGGTGCTCAAGGAGGTCGGCGGCATTCCGGCGTTCGGCTTCGAGCCGCGTGACCACCTGGCCCTCGGCGAGCTGCTCGGCGCGATCGATATGGCGCGCGGGGCGAAGGTCTCCGGCGCGCGCTTCTCGTTCCTGCGTGGCGTCGGCGCGCGGCTCGAGATCGCGCTCATGAACCTGGCGCTCGACAAGGCGCTCGCCAACGGGTTCGTGCCGTTGATCACCCCGACGCTGGTCAAGCCGGAGGTCATGCAGGGCACGGGCTTCCTGGGCGAGCACTCCGACGAGGTGTACCACCTCGAGAACGACGACCTGTACCTGACCGGCACCAGCGAGGTCGCGCTCGCCGGGTACCACGCCGACGAGATCCTCGATGTGACGGAGCCGCTGCGCTACGCCGGCTGGTCGACCTGCTACCGGCGGGAGGCGGGCTCGGCGGGCAAGGACACCCGCGGCATCATCCGCGTCCACCAGTTCACCAAGCTGGAGATGTTCGTCTACACGCTTCCGGAGCGCGCCGAGGCGGAGCACGCCCGGCTGCTCGCCTGGCAGGAGGAGATGATGCAGGCCCTCGGCCTCAGCTATCGCGTCATCGACACCGCCGCCGGAGACCTGGGCTCCAGCGCGGCGCGCAAGTACGACGTGGAGGCGTGGATACCGACCCAGGGCCGCTACCGCGAGCTCACCTCGACCTCCAACTGCACCACGTTCCAGGCCAGGCGGCTCGAGACCCGCTATCGGACCGGGAGCGGCAAGACCGCGCCGGTCGCGACCCTCAACGGGACGCTCGCCACCACGCGCTGGATCGTCGCCGTCCTCGAGACCCACCAGCGGGAAGACGGCTCGGTGCTCGTGCCGGAGGCGCTGCGGCCCTACTTGGGCGGGCTCGAGACCCTGGAGCCGATCGGAAAATGACGCGCACAGCCGGGAGCGACCGCCTCCTGATCGCGCTCGACGTGGACGGGACGCTCATCCACGAGGACGGGACCGTCGGGCGGGCCGTGCGGGAGGCTGTCGCCCGCGTCCGCGACGCTGGAAACGAGGTCATGCTCGCCACGGGCCGCAGCTGGGAGACCGCGCGGCCCATCCATGAGGAGTTCGGGCTGACCAGCGAGTTCGTCGTGTGCGCGAACGCCGCTCTGACAATGAGAGCAGATGAAACCCTCGAAGAGGGTTATCGGCGTGAGTTCATCGAGACATTCGATCCGTCCCCGGTGCTGCGCACCATCCGGCCGCACCTGCCCTCGGGCAGCTTCATGGTCGAGGACCCGACCGGCTACCGCCGCTACACCGAGGGAATGATCGACTGGGAGCTGGTGAACGCTGAGCAGGTCTCCTTCGAGGAGCTGACCCGGCATCCCGCGACCCGCGTCGTCGTCGTGTCGCCGCACCACGACGAGGAAGAGTTCCTCGCGATCTGTGCGAACAGATGGGCCTGCACCGCGTCAGCTACGCGATCGGCTGGACCGCGTGGCTCGACATCTCGCCGGACGGCGTGAACAAAGCGACAGCGATGGAGCGCGTGCGCCGTGCGCTGGACATCCCGCTCGCGAACGTCGTGGCGGTCGGCGACGGCCGCAACGACCTGGAGCTGTTGCGGTGGGCGGGCGCCGAGGGGTGGAGCGCGGCGATGGGGCAGGCGCCCGCCGAGGTGAAGGAGGCGGCGCGCACTGTCACCGGCGCTGTCGTCGAGGATGGTGTGGCCACCCTCCTCGACAGCCTCTGACCAGGACGTCCTCTCATCCAGAGCATTGCCAGGTCGATATGTCAGACTGACAGACGGTGTGCGCCTCGTGGTCTCACCCGTCCCCCGGACCCCGATGAGAAGGAGTGAATGAACGAGACCTCCACCCGCGCCCAGGCGCGGGCGCAGGAGAAAGCGCCCGGTCTCTCGATGGCCCGGCACGGTCGTCTGAAGCGGCACAGCCCGTTCAAGACCCTCGCAGCGCTCTTGGCCGCCGTGCTCGCCGTCGGCGCGGCCAGTGGTGTCGGTGTCGCGGCGTACGCGGCGATGGACATCGTCGGCAGCATCAAGCCCTCGGTCAAACTCGTCGACGCGAAGGGCAACGCGGTCACCCCGCAGCTCGGCGCGATGGACGGCTCGTTCAACGTGCTCCTCGCCGGCAGCGACTCCGGAGGCGGCAACCAGGCCTACGGCGAACGGGGGGAGAACCTCAACGATGTGACGATGCTGCTGCACGTCTCCGCGGACCACAAGAATGCGACTGTCGTCAGCTTCCCCCGCGATATGTTCGTCGCCATCCCATCGTGCCCCGACCCCAGGGGCGGCAGCTTCGACGCCATGAGCCGGCAGAAGCTCAACAACACGCTCAGCTACGGCGGCCTCGCCTGCACCGTGCTCACCGTCGAGAAGCTCACGGGCCTGCAGATCGGCTACGCGGGCGTCATCGAGTTCGACGGCGTGATCGAGATGTCGAACGCGGTCGGCGGCGTGAACGTCTGTGTCGCCGGCGATATCGTCGACCCCTACACGGGTCTGAACGTCAAAGCGGGCGACAACACGCTCCAGGGCGCCCAGGCGCTCGCGTTCCTGCGCACCCGGCACGGCGTCGGCGACGGTTCCGACCTCGGCCGCATCAGCAACCAGCAGGTGTTCCTCTCGGCCCTGGTCCGCCAGATCAAGAGCGCGGACACCCTCGCCAACCCGGTCAGGGTCTACGCCCTGGCGAAAGCGGCGACGAGCAACATCACGCTCTCCGACAGCCTCAACAATGTGACCACCATCGCCTCCATGGCGATGGCGCTGAAGAGCATCGACATCTCGAAGGTCGTGTTCGTGCAGTACCCGAATCACTATGTGGAGGGCGGTGTCGCCCCGACGACCGACGCGGCCGAGACCCTCATGACCGCGTTGCAGAACGACCGGCCGATCTCCCTCACCGGCGACACGGGCGTTGGCTCGGAGGCCGCCCCCGGCACGCCGGCGCAGACGCCGCCGGCCGAGACCGCCACACCGGCCCCGGCCGACGGCTCGACCGCCGCGGCCGACGCCTCCGTCCAGCTCCCGTCCACTGTCCACGGCCAGACCGCCGCGCAGGTCACCTGCTCCAAGCCCTTCCAGGACTAGCCTCCCTCCGGCACAATGGGGGAGGGCGGCTCTCCGGGCCTCCTTCCCCGCACCTTCGTGTATCTACCTCGCGCCGGCTCTCTCCGGTGGACCAAGGCGGCACCAGACGCCCCCGGTTCGCCGGGGAAGAGAGAGCCGAGATGACGAGAACCGAGACGGAGGAGCGCCCTGCGGCCCTTGTCCGGGCAGTCGGTGTGTCGTACTTCCCGGTCGCCCTGCTGGCCCGGCTGCCGTACGCGATGATGGTCGTTGGCGTGCTCACCCTGGTCGTCGCCGCACGCGGTGAACTCGCGCTCGGCGGTCTGACCTCGGCGATGGCCGGCATCGGAACCGCCCTGTTCGGGCCGCTCATCGGCGCGCTGGCCGACCGGATCGGGCAGCGGCGCGTGGTGCTGGTCTCCGGGATGCTGAACAGTCTGGCGCTGCTCGGGATGGCGTGGATCGCCTTCAGCTCCGCGCCGGACATCGCGCTGCTGGCCGTAGCGTTCGTCATCGGTGCGACCGCCCCGCAGGTCTCCCCGATGTCGCGGAGCCGTCTGGTCGGCATCATCGAGCGCATGCTCCCGGCCGATCGGCACGCGCCGGTGCCGAACGGCACGATGGCGTACGAATCGGCGGTCGACGAGATTGTGTTCGTGTTCGGCCCGTTCATCGTCGGCCTGCTCGCCACGACCCTGAACCCGGCCGTGCCCGTGATCGCTGCCGCGGTGCTGGCACTCGTGTTCGTGACCGCCTTCGCCCTCCACCCCAGCGGAGCGACGCGCCCCTTTGCGCCCGACGGCCTTGCGGTGCGCCAGGCCCCGGCCTCCCTGCTGTTCCGCCCGGCCCTCCTCCTCGTCGTCGGTGTTCTCGGGATGGGTTTCTTCTTCGGCTCGACCCTCACCGCCCTCACGGCTTTCCTCACCCGCTTCGGGCATCCCGAGCAGGCCGGCCTGATCTACGGCGTCATGGGTCTCGGCTCGGCCGTCCTCGCGCTCGGCGTCGCCTGGGCACCGCTGCGGTTCAGCCTGCGCGCTCGCTGGCTGACCTTCGCCGGTCTCCTGGTCGCCGCCACGATCGCGCTCCCGTTCACAACGACCGTGCCGAGAATGCTGGTCGTGCTCCTCCTCGCCGGCTTCGGCGTCGGCCCCACCCTCGTCACCCAGTACGGTCTCGGCGCCGAACGCAGCCCCCTCGGCCGCTCGGCAACCGTCATGACCATGCTCGGCTCGGCCCTGATCGTCGGCCAGGCCGTGGCCTCCGCCCTCGTCGGAGCCCTCGCCGCGGCTGCCGGAACCGAGGTTGCCCTGCTGGTCCCCACGCTCTCCGCCCTGGTCGTCTTCACCGCGGCCGCCGCCAACTGGTTCCTCACCGGACGCCGAAGCCCCAGCCAGGTTCGCTAGACTCGCGCGAGGCCGCCGGCACCTCGGCGGCCGGGAGGGCTGTCCGAGCGGCCGATGGAGCCAGTCTTGAAAACTGGTGGGCAGAAATGTCTCGTGGGTTCGAATCCCACGCCCTCCGCTGTGAGATTCCCCGAGATCGTTGAATTCTCGGGAGTGTCTCTTGGTTCTACGAGCTTTTTGCCCATATCCCAGTTCGTGCGAGCTGTATCGAGTGCTTTGGCTACGGCGTCGATGTCGTCGTCAAAGAGGTCGGTGTAGGTATCGAGCGTCATAACCGCTGAAGCGTGCCCGAGCATTCGTTGGATTGCCTTGACGTTCGGTTAGATGCAATAGCTGGGCTGGAGGAGGTCGTGGAGCGTGAGTTCCGAGGGAACATCGGCACGGACTTTTGCCTGAACGAACCAGCTGGCCGCGTGTTGCGGTCAGCACGAGCAGCATGTCGTGACGATCGCAGCGCATCCCGCCCTCGAACACGCTCGCAGCCAACCAGCCCGTCGCCGTCCGGCAGTCTGTCGTTCGCGATGCTCCGTTGAGGATGCGCCTCCATCTGCCTAGTTGAATTTATCGGCGCCGACAATACCGAATAGATGGACGGCGTCTATGGAACCGCCATTACTAATTGTAAATGTCAAATTTATCTGGTCGGCTGGGACCGACGGGACCGAGGTCATATCGGTCACGGCGTCCGGAGGAGAGGATCGGGTCGAGCCCCACCCCTGACGGGCCGGAGCGGTCGGTTCGCTGTCGAGGACCTGCGGCGCTGTCGCTCCTGCGGTCTCCCTTTCAGGACGGTGACGCGGCCGACCGGAGGCGCGCATCCGGGAGCTGCGGGCCGTGTCCCGGCCCCGGGGAGATCCGTGTCCGAACCGAGCGGAAACGTCCGATATAATGGCTGACGTGTGTCTGCCCCGGCAGGGACACGAGGAGACGTCGCATAGTCAGGCCTAGTGCACCACCCTGCTAAGGTGGAGTCCCCATAAGGGGACCGAGGGTTCAAATCCCTCCGTCTCCGCCAGTTTCCTGGTTGGAAACCATGTCGTCTGCGGCGGTCGTTTACGTTCCCAGGAATGGTGCGGGGTTCCTGTGGTGGTTCCTCCCAGCTCGGTGAGGCGACGAGGCCCTCTGATCGTCTGCTGCTCGTCGAAGGCATGCGCGTAGACCTTGAGCATCGTGCGCGGGTCGTCGCCCAGCCATTCGGCGATCTGGTCGATCGGGATGCCGGTTCTTGCGTGAGCGGCCGGCCGCGCAGATCGAGGCCGCGATCGACAAACGGCTCTTCGCCCTGAAGCGCGGAAAGACGGTCGCCGGCTGGCGTCAGCGGCGCACGGGGGATCAGTCGGATGCGAGCGCAATGGCGGTATCGCGATCGGTGACCAGCGCGTGGAGGTATCCGCCGGCGAGGAGCGCGCGGGTCGCGGGGACCTTGTCTGCGCCCCAGGCGACGGCGACCACGAGCGGGATGGCGCGGAGGGTCTCGGGTGTGACAGCGATGGTGCGGTGGCACAGGCTGGTCTCCACATGTGCGCCGGTGGCGTCGATATGGTGCCCGCAGATGTGGGCGACGGCGCCTCTTCTGATGAGCTGTGCTGCCAGGCCTGCTGATTCGACGCCCGAGAAGATGCTGCCGGAGCATCCATCGTGGACGGCGCCGACCCCGACGAGAGCGATGTCGGCGCGCGCGGACTCCGCGAGCACGGACCGCACCTGAGGTATGCTCATGAGCGACCGTGCGGCGGCGGCGTTCGAAACGATGAGCGGTGTGGGGAGGGTCACGAGGCTGCCGCCGAGTTTGAGGGCTATCTGGCGGCAGGTCTCGCTGGAGTCGTGCATCATGTCCGAATAGGGGGTGCTGCCGATCATCTGCACGACTCGTGTCCGTGGCAGGTGAAGATCGGGCAGGGCGGCGATGGTCGAGGAGACCGAGCGTCCGTTGGACACGGCCACCACGCTGTCCAGGCGGCATTCGCTCGCGATCAGGTCCGCGGCGCAGCGCGCGACCTGCGGCTGAACGGACATGGCATCGAGGGGGTCGGCGATCCGTGTGTGGGACAGGCCGTAGCGCTCGGTCAGAGCCTGCTCGAGGGCCACGACCCGTTCGGGGGCGGACGATGCGGACTTGCACCACTCCGCGGTCGCGCGCTTCGGAGAGCAGTCGCGAGATGGTGGGGCGTGAGTATCCCACGCGGGACGCGATCTCCGCCTGGCTGAGATTGCCCTCGTAGTACATTCGTGCGATTTCCACCAGCTTCACGGCGTGCTGACGGTCGACCTGTGCATCGTCTGCGATGAACATATGTGCATCATAGTCGGCGAGCTGCTGGAGCAGACCCGAGAATCGCGCTCGTCTTCCGTTCTCCCTTCCCGCAGTCAGCGAACAGATGTGCATCAGTGCGCTGCGCACGACAGGGGAGGACCCCTAACGTTCGTGTCATCGAGGGCAACGTCGCACGAGGCGACGAGGCGGGCTTCCCACTAGGACATCACCAGCCCCGTGAAGCGAGTCATCAGAGGAGATCAGATGAGCAGCCCTTTCGCCCGCACAATTGCCGGGGACGTCGATCCGGTCACGCTGGGTGTGGTCAACGCGCATGACCATCTCATTCGGGTCGGCGCGGGTGAGGTCTATCTGGACAAGGATCATCAGCTCGACGATGTCCCGAAGGCCATCGCAGAGGCCACCTCGTTCGTCGAGGCCTCGAAGAGGTGGTCTTCGGCCGGTGGCACCGTCGTGGACATGTGCCCGGCGAACTGCGGGCGGGACCTGGAACGTCTGGCCGAAGTGGCGCGGGCCGTGGAAGGGCTCACGGTGATCGCGGTGACGGGGTTCCATCGGGAGCATGTGTACCTGGAGACGCAGTCGCACTGGGTGAACCGGTACAGCGTCGACACGATCGCCGAGTTGCTGATCGCGGACATCGAAGAAGGCATCGACCGCCACGACTACTCCGGTCCGATCGTGGAGCGCACATCGTACAAGGCGGACTGCATCAAAGTGGCGACGGCCTATGGCGCGATCACGCCGTTCGAGCGCAAGTGCATGCAGGCTGCTGCTCTCGCGTCGATCGAGACGGGGGCGCCGATCAACACCCACACCACGGCGGGGACCTGCGGTCTCGAACAGGCCCAGGAGTTGACGCGTATGGGGGTCCCGCCGGATCGGATCGCGTGCGGTCACATCCAGCGCAACGCCGATGTGTTCTATCTGCGTCAGATTCTCGATGAGGGTGTGTACCTGGAGCTCGACGGCACGTACCGGATCAAGTACCAGCCCGATTCCAACCGGATCGCGCAGATGCGCCAGCTTGGTGAGGCAGGTTTCGAGGACCGTCTGCTCCTGGGCACGGACTCCGGCAAACGCTCCTATCAGAAGGCGTATGGCGCCGTCAGCGGCGTCGACTTCAACGCCAGCGTCGACGGGCCGCGGATGCTCGCCGAGGGGTTCTCTGCGGAGTACGTCGACAAGCTGCTGATGGGCAACGGCCAGCGATTCTTCGCGATGCGCGGGAAGCGGTGAGTGCATGAGCCTCCCCGCCCCGCTTCTCCAGCTGGCTCTGGACGTCCTCGATCTTCCCTCGGCGTTGCGGTCGCTCAGCCGCGCTGCCGGGGAGGTCGATGTGATCGAGTGCGGCACGATCCTGATCCTCGGTGAAGGGCTGCGCGCCGTCCGCGAGGTCCGCGCGCTCTACCCTGACAAGACCGTCCTCGCCGACGTCCGGATCGCGGAGGCGGGGGGCCTCATCGCCAGCCACTGTTTCGAAGCCGGGGCGGATTGGGTCAGTTGCGTCGCCGGTGCGTCTTTGACGACGATCCGCCAGGTCGTCGCCGCAGCGGCGGAGTTCGACGGGCAGGTCCAGGTCGAGACCAACGACGACCTTTACAGCCTCGACCGCGCACGGGCGTGGCGAGATGCGGGAGTCGAGCATGCGATCGTCAAACGATCCCGTGACCGCGAAGCCGCGGGGACGCTCGAGTGGACGACCGCGGATCTGGACAGAGTGACCGAGCTCGCTGAGCTGGGGTTCACGGTGAGCGTCACCGGCGGGTTCACGGCTGCCGATCTTCCGGGATTCGCCGGTCTTCCTGTCGGGGTGGTCATCGTCGGACGAGAGATCACCAGCTCTCACGACCCCGGGCATTCGGCAGCCGCGATGAGAGCGGCCATCGCGAAGGCCTGGGAGCGATGATGGCCGTCGTCGTGGACGCATCCGCTCCGGGTGTGGAGTCTTCACGGTCCTCTTCGGCTGTCAGCCTCGGGATATACGAGAAGGCGTTGAGGAATCCGCGCTCTCCCCGGGATTGGGACCGGTTCTTCGCAGAGGCGGCGGGGGCCGGATTCTCTTTCGTGGACCTGAGCGTCGACGAGACCCCGTCTCGACGGGCCCGACTCGCGTGGCCCGCGTCGTTGCGGCGTCAGGTGCGCGACAGCGCCGCCCATGCCGGCGTGCGGCTAGGAGGGTTGTGCCTGTCGGCGCATCGCGGCATCGGCCCGGGCTCCGCCGATCCGGCGGTGCGTGCCGAGGCTGCTGCGATCTACCGCGACGGCATTCGCCTGGCACACGACCTCGGCATGTCCGTGTTGCAGGTCGTGGGCTACTACGCCTACTACGAGGAGCCGGACCAGGGGCAACGGCGGCGGTGGGTCGACGTGCTCGCACAGGCGGTGGCACTGGCCGCGCGAGAAGGAGTGATCCTAGGGATAGAGAACGTCGATGGCCACGACATCACCTCGATCGGCGCCGCCATGCGGGTTGTCGAGGAGATCGGGTCACCGTGGCTGCAACTGTATCCCGATATCGGCAATCTGGCCGAGCAGCAGTTGGACACCCGGGCCGAGCTCGCCGTCGGCGCGGGGCGCATGGTCGCACTGCATGTGAAAGATGTGCGTGTGGGCGAACCGCGGCGTGTGCCGTTCGGTGAGGGAATCGCGCAGTTCGACGTCGCCTTCAGCGAACTGGCCAGACAGGACTGGTGCGGGCGGCTGATGTTGGAGATGTGGAACGACGATGCCGACGACTCGGCGGTCGTGGCGGCCCGTTCGCGGGATCTCGTCGCTCTGTGGCTGGCGGACGCCGGCATCCCCGTGGTCCATGACGAGCGGCGTCGGCCGCGACGAACGGTGAGGAGCGATGATGCTTGAGCAGTTGAAGAAAGACGTGTGCGAGGGGAACCTTGCGCTCGCTCGCGCGGGCCTTGTGGCGTGGACGGGAGGCAACCTCTCGGCGCGCGACCGCGAAGCCGGGGTCATCGTCATCAAGCCTTCCGCCGTGCGATATGATGTGATGACTCCTGCGGACATGGTGGTCGTCGACGTCGAAGGCAGAGTCGTCGAAGGGCAGCACGGGCCGTCGTCGGACACCGCGTCGCACCTGGGGATCTACCGCGGCAGAGACGATGTGAACAGCATCGTCCACACGCACTCCACCTATGCCACGGCGTTCGCCGCGGTGGGGCGGGAGATCCCCTGCTGCATGACCGCGATCGCCGACGAGTTCGGAGGACCGGTGCCGTGCGGCGGCTATGCGCCGATCGGTGGGGACGCGATCGGGCGCGAGATGCTTTCCCGCATCGGCCGGTCGCCGGCCATCCTGATGCGCCAGCATGGCGTGTTCACCATCGGCGCCAGTATCGAGAAGGCGTTGCAGGCCGCTGTGATTGGTCGAAGACGTGGCCCGCACGGTTGCGATCGCGGAGCGTCTCGGGCCAGTGGAGGTCCTGCCGGACGCCGAGATCGAAGCGAACTACCACCGCTATCACACCCGCTAAGGCACTCGCCAGGCGAGCAGCGGAGTGAGCGCATGATGTACGACCTCACCACGAATCGGGGAAGGACAGCTCCGCCTCACCGTCGCCCATGGCGATCGGCTGGCCTCGGCAAGAGACCTGCGCATGGCCGCCGCCGGCAGTGAGGCCAACGTAGCGGGGCTTCTCGCCCAGCTCGGTCGCCGCACCGCCTGGTCGACGGTCCTGCTCATCGGGGATCTGTCCGATCGAGTCCTTCAGGAGTACCGAAGCGTGGGGGTCGACACCTCGCATGTGATCCGCACCCCCACCGGGCGCGTCGCCCTCTACTTCATGGAGCCGGGCGAGTCCCCGATGCCCGGCAAGGTCCTCTACGACCGGCACAACACCCCGTTCCGCACCACCACGGCCGACCACTACGACTGGGAGGCTCTGCTGAACACGAAAGCCGTCTTCGTCACCGGCATCACTGCGGCTTTGACCGAGACCACAGCGGCGGTGCTGTATCGCCTGGTCGACCAGGCCGATGAACGGGGCATCGAGGTGATTCTCGATGTCAACCATCGCACTTCGCTCTGGTCCGGCGACGAGGCCGCCCGCACACTGGCGCCGATCGCTGAGAAGGCGGCAATGCTGTTCTGCTCGCGCACCGACGCGAAAGCCGTCTTCGGCATCGAGGGCACGGGGCCGGAGACGGCCCGAGCCCTTCGGGACCGGTTCGGCAGCCGGCACGTCATCTCGACGGACCAGGTCAACGGCGTCTACGTCTCCAGCGGGGACATCGGTGAAGGTCAGTTCGACGTCGAGCGAGTCCCCGTGGTCGACCGCCCCGGCGCCGGCGACGCCTTCGTCGAGGCACGATCCACGGCCTGCTCGCCGGTGACCTGCTCGCAGGGATCGGATGTGGTCAGCGCGCCGCATCCTTCGCCCTGACCCACCACGGCGACCTCACCCACATCGCCGTTCCCGACCTCGATATCCCACACACCACAGACATCGTCCGGTAACTCCGGACGTCACACTCAACGAGGAGAACACCATGTCTGACCATCTCGCCGCAGATTCCGACACCCGCACCGCATACGCGCAGATCGACACCCGCCCGCTCACCCGCAACCAATGGAGCATCATCGGGGTGGTCGTCCTCGGCAACCTCGCCGAGTTCTTCGACCTGTTCCTCGTCGGTTTCATCGTGTCGCTGCTGACCGAACCGTGGAAGCTGACCGGGTTCGAGGCCGGCGCCATCCTCGCCTGTGCGGGCCTGGGCACCGTGATCGGCGCGATCTTCTGGGGGCACTTCGGCGACCGGATCGGACGGAAATGAACGTTCGTATGCTGTGTGTCGGTGTTCGTCGCCGGCACGGCGTTGACACTGCTCACCCCGGATGGGGGGTGGATCGTCCTCGCCGTCCTCCGCATCGTCGTCGGCATCGGGGTGGGAAGACTGAACATCGTCTCGGTCCCTTATGTCCAGGAGTTCGTCCCCCGCAAACAGCGAGGTTTCCTCGCCGGACTCGGGTCCGTGTTCATCCACGTAGGTCTGCTGATCGGCTCGCTCGCGCAGAAGGCGGTCGGCGCCGACTGGCGCATGCTCGTGCTGCTGGGGTGCATCCCGGCACTGCTGCTGATCTGGCTGGCGTTCGTCCCCAAGTCGCCGCGGTTCCTCCAGAGCCGTGGTCGCGAACAAGACGCACGGGCCTCGCTGGCATGGGCCTTGCAGGTGCCCGTCGACCGGGTCGGCGCCCTGCCCGCGCACCAGCCGGCAGCCGAGAACACCACCTACCGGGTGCTGTTCTCGACCTACCTCACGTCGTTGCTGGTCGTGACGATCGGATCGTTCAGCTTCATCATGGGCGGCTTCGCGATCCAATCCTGGGGTCAGACCCTCCTCGGGGAGGGCTTCGGATTCTTCGCTGACACTGTCGCGAACCTCTTCATCGTCGTCTCTCTCGCCGATCTCCTCGGGCGGCTGTCTGCGGCGTGGCTCGCGGACGTCATCGGCCGCCGCTACGTCATGCTCGGCTACGGGCTCCTCGGCGCCGCCGGCTGCTTCCTCGCCGTCGCCTCCGCGGGAAACGCGTGGATGTTCTTCGCCGGCATCACCATCGCGATGGCTTTCGGCGATGGAGCCTTCGGTGTCCTCAACCCCTTCGGAGCGGAGCAGTTCCCCACCTCGGCCCGCTCCACCGGCCTCGGCCTCGGCTACGGAACCGGAGCCACCGCGAAGATCATCGGACCTCTCATCATGGGCGCGGCCATCGGCGGCAACATCGTCAAGCAGTCCGTGACCCTGGCCGTCATCGCCCCCTGCTTCGCCTTCTTCGGAATCTGCTTCCTCGTCGGCGCCATCACCTATCTCTTCGCCAAAGAGACACGGGACACCCCCCTCGAACAGGTCTGATTGGATCCACCTGAACCGGCAGCAGTCCCCTTAGCCCGCAGAGTCCGGTGCTACGATTCGGACAACTTTGAGGACAGCGGAAGCGGTGGTCGCGGATGGCCGTGTTCGGATACATCTTCGTGGGGCCGTTGGAGCACAGCGCAGAGTTCCAGCGGGACCTGCTGCGCCAGCAGGGTGCGGGGACGATCTTCGAGGACATCAGCCTGAACACCTCGAGCCCCCGGCGGCCGGAGCTCGCGCGGGCGCTCGATGCGCTCGGACGCGGCGACCGGCTGGTGGTGTGGCGTCTGGATCGCCTCGGCGGCACCTCCCCGTCCGTGCTCTCGCTGCTCGAACTGCTCGCCCAGCGCGGCGTCGCTGTGCTCACCCTCGCCGAGCGACTGGACACCGGGGGGACGGAAGGGGCGGCGATCATCCGCACGATCTCGGCCTTCAACGATCTCGAGCGCAATCTGATCCGCGAGCGGACACTGGTGCAGGTGTATGCCGCGAGGGCGCGGGGTCGCCTCGGCGGCCGTCCGCGCGCCCTGTCCGACATGAATGTCGAGCGGGCGCTCGCGCTGCGCGATCAGGGCGCTTCCGTCCGCGAGATCGCGGAGGAGCTTGGCACCTCGCGGGCCACTGTCTACCGCGCGCTCCAGTCCGCGGCCCGCGACGGGACGCCGTCGCCAGACGAGGACCGCGCGATCGCGGCGACCTTCGCGAGCCCGGTTTCGCACGAGATCGGGGGCACCTAACCGATCGGATACGAGCGCTTCTGGGGAGGGCTGCGGGGCATCGCCATCGCTGAAGTGTGCGGAGGCGCCTCGCCGCGCCCGGAGGAGACGCCGCCCTCCCGAACAGTGCCGTCTCGGTAGGTTAGGCTTGCCTTACCGAGCGAGATCGGAGGCGGGATGCAGGCGGAGGATCTGGTCGACACGACCGAGATGTACCTCAAGGCGGTGCTGGAGCTCGAGGAGGAGGGCGCCGTCGCGATGCGGGCCCGCCTCGCCGAGCGTTTCGGGCATTCCGGACCCACCGTGCAACAGACGGTGTCTCGGATGCAGCGCGACGATCTGCTCGTGGTCGAGGCTGACCGGCAGCTGCGGTTCACCGACCGCGGACGCGCGCGGGCGATGTCTGTCATGCGCAAGCACCGGCTCGCGGAAGTCTTCTTGGACCGCGTGATCGGGCTCGACTGGAAGCAGGTGCATCAGGAGGCCTGTCGCTGGGAGCATGTCATGAGCGACCGCGTCGAAGCCCTGCTCGACCGGTTGCTAGACTCGCCGGAGACGACACCCTACGGCAACCGGTTAGCCGGGAACCTCCCGCCGGACGCAGCCCGCAACCTCGTCAAGGTCGCCACCTCGCGAGAGGGCCGCAGCGACGCGACGATCGCCTGGATCGGGGAACCTCTGCAAGCGGACGTGGAGGCCCTGGGCGACCTCCACACCCTCGGCCTGCTCCCCGGCCGGCGCGTCGCGGTCGAACGGCGCGGACCGTCCATCCTCGTGGAGATCGACGGGGAGGACGGCCGTATCGAACTGCCTCATGAGATCGCGGCGCATCTGTTCGCCGTGTCCGTGGACTGAGCCTCATCCTCTCCTCGCGGCCGGGGGAAGGATGGGTCTCGGGCAGGCAGGGCAGAGCGGACGAGAGAGCTTTCCCGTCCACCCGGACGGCGACCTCTTCGGTCCGCGCTGTCCGCCCGGCGGCGACGGGGACCGCGTCGGCGGTGCCGAGGAGACCAGGCGCATATTCTGCCATCCGGGCAGGCATTTCTGCGACGATCCACGGTACGTTTCTAGAATGCCGAAACAGGAACGTGCCGAACGGACCCGGTCCGCGATCCTGGACGCCGCTGCCGCTGAGTTCGATGAGCACGGCTACGAGGGTGCGCGTCTCGAACGCATCGTCGAGCGGACCGGCGCGACGAAGGGGGCGGTGTACTTCCACTTCCGTTCGAAACTTGACCTTGCGAGGGCTCTTGTGGCGGGCGGGGACGGCGACTGGCCCGCGATCGTCTCCGATGTGACCGGCTCCGGCGTGCGAGGCATCGCCGCAGCCGTGGAGATCACGAAGCGAGTGGGCGTGGCGTACGCGGCGGATGTCCGCATGCGCGCGGCGATGAAGCTCAGTCAGACGACGCTGCGGCCGGCCGTCGACGGCAACTCGTGCGACAGCTGGACCGATCTGGTCACGATGTTCGTGACTCAGGCCGTCGAAGACGGTGAACTGGCGGGGGCCGATCCGCGGGAAGTGTCGGCTGTCGCCATCCAGGCACTCTTCGGTGCGTACGCGATCGCGGACGAACGGGGGCGGCTGGACGCTCTGCCGGACGATATCGAGCGGTTGTGGCGGGTGCTCGCCACGGTGCGGGGGGACGACTGACGCGCTCTGCGTCGCAGAGCCGCCAGGCGCCGGTGCTCCGGCTGAGCTGTCCTTCCTCGCCGCGCCGGCCGGTACTCTGCTGTGATGGAGCATCTGGATGCCATCCGTCTGCGATTCGATCAGCGTTCGGCCGAATACGACCGCAGCTCGATGCACACCGCCCTCGCTGAGCGGGTCGCCGCTTTCGCGGAGCTCGGGGGTATCCACGATGTGCTGGACGTTGCGACAGGGACGGGCCTCGTCCTCCGCGCGCTGTACAGCCGGTTGCCGTCGCTGCGGCTGACCGGCCTCGACCTCTCGCCCGGGATGCTCGCCGTCGCGCGGGCCGTCCTGCCGTCGGCGGAGCTGATCGAAGCGGACGCGACCGTGCTCCCGTTCCCCGACGCCAGCGCTGACCTCGTCACCTGTGTGACCGGCCTCTACCTCTTCTCGCGGCCCGGGGCGGCGCTCGCCGAGTGGGTGCGCGTGCTGCGGCCCGGAGGCCGGGCGGTGACCGCGACCTTCGCCGCGATGGATGCCTGGAAACACGGCGGCGGATGCCGACAGCCTTTTCCGATCCACCACGACCTGTTCGACTCTCCGGAGCGGCTGGCGGAGATGGCGGGGCCGTCCGGCCTGGCGGTCGACCGGTTCGAGTTCTGGGAGTCCGGCGAGGACCGGGTGCTGCTGGCGGAGCTGTCCGTCTGCTGACGGCCGCCACCGCTGCGCCGCTATTGCTCCGCTGTTGAGCGCGGCTGCCGCCGTCCGAACGGAAGGTTCCAGAGCCCGGCGAACAGCAGCACCCCGGCGATCCCGTTGAGGATGCCGCCCACGATATCGGTCGGGTAGTGGACGCCCGCATACAGGCGCGCCCAGCCCACGACGAGTGCGATCGCGCCGCCGACCACCCCGACCGCCACGGCTGGGCCGGTGCGCCGGCACGCGAGCACGAGCCCGGTGACCACCGCGACCGCGAACACGACGTGACCGCTCGGGTAGCTGAGGGTCGCCGGACTGATATGCAGCGGGTGCGTCAGCTCCGCGGTGCTCGGCCGGGGCTCGGCGACGACCGCCTTCACCAGGAGCGTCGTCAGCCAGCCGAATCCGGTCGCCACGCAGACGCCGAGCGCGCGGCGCCAGCCGGTGACGAAGAGAAGGACGACGAAGACCGCCGCGAGGATCCCCGCCGCCACCGTCGGCCGGTCGAGAAGGTCGGCCAGGAGCGCCACCCGGTCGAGGGCCGGGGAGGAGACGGCGTTGACGGCGACGACCACGTCGCCGAACCGCAGGGCGGGAACGGCTTTCGCAGCGAAGCCGAGCGCGAATGTGACGGCGAACAGGACGGTTGTCCACACGATCCAGTGCGCGGGCACGCGGAGGCGGGCGGACTCAACGGAAGGTCTGGGCACGCGGAGACGCTATCGGACAGGTTCCGCCGGGTGATTGGAAAACACTCGGCGAGTATGTGAAAACCCTCAGTGAGGCTGTCCCCGGCCAGCGCGGCCCCGCGGTCGTTGTCGCGCTTCCGGGGTGTTTCCGGCCGAGGGCGGCGCTTCCCTGCCGGGCTCCTTGCCATCACGGGCTTTGGTACCCTCGGTCGGGTATGCAGCTCCCATCCGCCACCCCACGGAGCCGCGGCCGCCGCGTGGCGGGCCGTCCCGTCGCCCTGCACGCACAGCCGTGCCGGGTGCCGCTGCGGCACCGGATCGGTGTCACGCTCGCCGTGATCGGGCTCATCTGCGGTTTCTCGATCGTCCCGACAGACTGCGCCCTCCAGATCGGACCCGCCACGACGGTGGCTCCGGGCGGGTCCGCGCCGCAGAGCCAGGACAAGGACCAGTACCTCTTCACCGCCGCGACGCTCGCCGCGCCGGTCGCGAACCGGGAGTCGTCCGGGGCGACGGACGGCATTCAGAGTCTCGTCCAGATCGGCACGAACGAATCGTGGGCGAAGCTGGTGCTCATCGTGGGCGACTGGCCGATGACCGACGCCAACGTGACCGTGATGCTGCGCTGGATGCGGCAGGAGAACGGCCCGCCGGACTGGTGGAACCGCAACAACCCTCTGAACAACGGCTACGGTTCCGGCGGCGGCGCTGGTCTCGGCAGTTACCCTGACCTCGTGAGCGCCGCCGAGTACTGCGCGAAGAACCTGCAACAAGGCTACCCGGGCATCGTCGCGGGCCTGCAGGCCGGGACGAACGCGGACGCGACGGCCGCTGCCATCTGGGCTTCGCCGTGGGCGTCGAGCCACTACGCGAACGGCGCGCACTGGAGCACCCGCCCCGTCGAGATCGTCCAGGCTCCCGCATCGGCCTGGCACCGCTGACCCCCGCCCCGGTTTCCGCCCGGTTTTCCGCCCCCGCGTCCTGTCGGAAACGGAGGACACCCCCCTCCTGATCGCTCTCGATGTCCTCCGTTTCCTGCCACTCCCCGGCGTGGTGTGCCAGAACTCCTCCCTCAGCGACAGGTCTCAGCACAGACGGGACCGCGGACGGCTCGCTCAAGCCCTCATCGACGAGCGGAGGAGGGCGAATGAGATCTCGCCGGCGATGACGCTCTCGCCGCCGGCCCGTTCCAGCCCGGGGTCGCTGGAGAGCTCGAGCGACCAGGGTCCGTCGGCGGTCGCGGGAAGGGTGAACTTCACACCGTTCGCGGCGGCGTTGAGCAGCAGCAGGAATGTGTCGGCGCCCTCATGACGCAGCTCGAAGGCGATCGAGCGGGCTTCGGGGTCCTCCCAGTCCTCGGCTGCGAACGGTTCGCCGTCGGCGCGCAGGATGCGCACGACATCCCGCCCGCCCGCCTCCGGCGCCCGCCGATACCACTCCGGCCGGAGTGCGGGCTCGGTGCGGCGGAGGCGGATGAGGCGCTCGGTGAAGGCGCGCAGCTCCTCGTCGGCCGCCGCCCAGTCGAACCAGGAGATCTCGCCGTCCTGGCAGTAGGCGTTGTTGTTGCCCCGCTGCGTGCGCCCGATCTCGTCGCCGCCGAGGATCATGGGCACGCCGGCCGAGAGGAGCACGGTGGCGAGGAAGTTCTTGCGCTGCCGCAGCCTGACCGCCAGGATGCCGGGGTCGTCCGTCGGTCCCTCGGCGCCGTAGTTGGCCGAGCGGTTGTCGGATTCGCCGTCCTGGTTGTCTTCGCCGTTGTCCTCGTTGCGTTTCTGCTCGTAGGAGGTGAGGTCGGCGAGCGTGAAGCCGTCGTGCGCGGTGACGAAGTTGACGCTGGACAGCGGGGCGCGGCGGGAGTCCTCATAGAGGTCGGGGCTGCCGAGCACGCGCTGCGAGAGCGTGGCCAGCATCCCCTCCGTCCCGCGCCAGAAGTCGCGGACGTCGTCGCGGAACCGGCCGTTCCATTCCGACCAGTCCGCCGGGAAACCGCCCAGCTGGTAGCCGGCGACATCCCACGGCTCGGCGATGAGCTTGACGGGCTTGAGCGTCGGGTCCTGTTGCACCAGCGTCAGGAACGCGCTGTGCAGGCTGGCCTCGCCGCCCTGCCGGGTGAGCGCGGTGGCGAGGTCGAAGCGGAAGCCGTCGACATGCACCTCCTCCACCCAGTAGCGGAGGGAGTCCAGGATGAGCTGAAGGGCGGCGGGATGGCTCACATTGACGCTGTTTCCGGTCCCGGTGGTGTCGAAGTAGTGCCGCTCGTCGCCCTCGACCAGGCGGTAGTAGGAGGGGTTGTCGATGCCTTTGAGGCTCAGTGTCGGACCGAGGTGGTTGCCTTCCGCGGTGTGGTTGTACACGACATCCAGGATCACCTCGATGCCTGCGGCGTGCAGGGCTTTGACCATTCCCTTGAACTCGTCGACCTGCTGCCCGATCGCGCCCGTCGCCGCGTACTCGTTGTGGGGGGCGAAGAAGCCGATCGAGTTGTAGCCCCAGTAGTTGCGGAGCCCCTTCTCGAGCAGGTGCGAGTCTTGCACGAACTGGTGGACGGGCAGGAGCTCGACAGCGGTGACGCCGAGCCGCTTGAGGTAGTCGATCGCGGCCTCGTTGGCGAGCCCCGCGTACGTGCCGCGGAGTTCCTCGGGCACGCCGGGCATCCGCTTGGTGAAGCCTTTGACGTGCATTTCGTAGATGACTGTCTCTCCCAGCGGGATGCGCGGGGGCCTGTCATCGCCCCAGTCGAAACCCGGGTCGGTGGCGACGCCGAGCGCGACGTGACCCGCACCGTCCGTGTCATCGCGGCGGCGGGGATGCCGAAGCTGGTGCCCGAAGTCGGCCTGGCTCAGGTCCCATGCGCCCACGATCGCGCGCGCGTGCGGGTCCAGCAGCACCTTGGCGGGGGAGAAGCGCTGACCGCCGGTGGGGTCCCACGGGCCGTCGACGCGCAGCCCGTAGCGCGCGCCGGCGGCCATCCCGGGCACAACGCCGTGGAAGACGTGCCCGGTGCGGTCGGTGAGCTCGGTTCTCGTCTCAGAGCCGTCCTCGCCGAACACGCACACGGTGACGCGGTCGGCGCGTTCGCTGTAGACGGCGACATTCGCGCCGCCGGAGAGAAGGGTGACGCCGAGCGGGTACGGCGACGATAGGGGGTCGGTCACAGGGCTCCGTTCGGTAGAGCGACAGATTACGGCGTCGATCGTCTCCCGTGAAGTCGTTGACACGGTGGTCGGCGGCCGCTATGCCGAATGGGCGGAGACGCGCGTCACCAGCACCGCGTCCCCGAAGCTCGCCAGCACGGCCTCCGTCCCGTCCGGGTGCGGGAGACCGCCCCCGCTGAGGCCGACGGTCACCCGCGTCCTCTCGCGCACGAAGGAGAACACGCCGTCCGCGAACCGCACCTCCCGCGCTCTCGCGTCCGTCGGCATCGTCCGCCGCAGCCGCGTCAGAGTGCGATACCAGTCCAGCATCCGGGCTCCGCGCTCGCTGTCGCGCTCGCTCCAGTCGAGCTTCGCCGCGTGGAAGGTCGCCGGGTCCATTGGGTCGGCCACTGCGGCCGGGTCCCAGCCCATCCGGGCGAACTCGGCGATCCGTCCGCTGCGGGTCGCCTCCGCGAGGTCCGGCTCCGGATGCGAGGCGAAGAATGGCCACGGTGTCCCGGCCGCCCATTCCTCGCCCATGAACAGCATCGGCGTGAACGGGCCGAGCAGCGTCAGCGCCGCCGCGACGGCGAGCCGTCCGTCGTCGAGGGTCGCGCTGAGCCGGTCGCCCGCAGCGCGGTTGCCGATCTGGTCGTGGTCCTGGCTGAAGGCGACCAGCTGCGAGTGCGGCTGATCGGCCTCCAGCGGCCGGCCGTGGTGGCGCTCGCGGAAGGCCGAGTACGTCCCGTCGTGGAAGAACCCGCGTTCGAAGACCTTCACCAGCGCGTCCGGTGACCCGAAATCGACGTAGTAGCCGAAGGTCTCGCCGGTGAGGTTCGCGTGGATGCTGTGGTGCGCATCGTCGTTCCACTGCGCGTCGAGCCCGTATCCGTGCCGGGCCCGCGAGCGGATCAGCCGCGGGTCGTTGAGGTCGCTCTCGGCGATGAGCGTCAGCGGGCGGCCGGTCTCCTCGCGCAACTGTTCGGTCTGCCGGGCGAGCGCTTCCAGGATGTGCTCGGCGCGGGAGTCCTGGAGGGCATGCACCGCGTCCAGCCGCAACCCGTCCACGCCCAGGTCGCGCAGCCAGTAGGCCGCGTTGTCCAGGATGTGACGCCGGACCTCGTCGGAGAGCGCTCCGTCGAGGTTGACCGATGCTCCCCAGGTGGTGCGGCCCTCGCTGAGGTAGGGGCCGAAGACGGGCAGGGCGTTGCCGCTCGGGCCCAGATGGTTGTAGACGACATCCTGGATCACTGCGATCCCGCGGCGGTGGCAGGCTGCGACGAAGCGCTGGTACGCCTCCGGTCCGCCGTACGGCTCGTGGACCGCGTACCAGAGCACACCGTCATAGCCCCAGCCGTACGGCCCGTTGTAGGCATTGACCGGGAGGAGCTCGACCGCTTCCACGCCGAGGCCGGCGAGGTGGTCGAGCCGTTCGGCGGCCGCGTCCAGAGTACCCTCGGGTGTGAAAGTCCCGAGGTGGAGCTCGTAGAGGACGGCGCCGGTCGCCTCGCGTCCGGGCCAGGGCTCGACCGGGGCGGGGTCGAACTCGCGGCCGAGCGCGTGTACTCCGTTCGGCTGGCGCCGGGAGCGCGGGTCGGGATGCGGGCCGCTCCCGTCCACGACGAATCCGTAGTCGAGCGGTTCGGGACCCGCGTCGAGCGGCTCCGGCAGCCGCCACCAGCCGTCGGGGGCGGCGGTGAGCGCGAACGTCCCGAGCGCCGGCGCCACGACCGCCACGTCGTTCGCCCTCGGCGCCCACACGGGGAACCGGCGGTCGCTCATCGCGGCACCGCCAGCAGAGCGACCGGATACTGCGACAGGATCGCCGCGACTCTGACCCGGCCGCGATGCTCGCGGCCGGTCAGTTCGTCGCGCAGTGGCTCGTCTCCGAGCTCGACGGTCGTCTCCCCCCAGCCGCCGGCGCGCTCGAGACCGACCGGGAGGCGCGTCGCCAGGGTCGTCGCGCCGCCGCGGTCGAACCCGAGCAGGTGGCCTGCTCGCGGCCCCTCGGCGGCCATCGGCCGGTATTCCGCGAACAGCTCGGGCCGGTCGCGGCGCAGCCGCAGCGCGCGCGAGGTGACCAGCACCTTCGCCGCCCCCGAGGAGTCGACCTCCGGCAGCCAGCCCGCGTCCAGGCGTGCGAGCAGCCCGGCGGAGACGTCGAACTCGACCGGCCGGCGATTGTCCGGATCGACCAGCGAGCGTTCCCAGCGCTCCGAGCCTTGGTAGACGTCCGGGATGCCCGGCATCGTCAGCTGCACGAGCTTCGCTCCGAGTCCGTTGCTCGCTCCCGGCGCCTCCACCCGGGAGGTTATCGCGAGCACCTCGTGGCGGACCCGCTCGTCGTCGAACGCGGCATCCACCAGCCCGGCGAGCGCCGTCTCGGCGTCCGCGTCCGGATCGGCCCAAGACGTGCTCGCTCCCGCTTCGCGCGCTGCTTTCAGCGCGTAGGCGCGCAGCCGCTCCCGGGAGGCTGGCCACGCGCCGACGATCGACTGCCACAGCAGGTTCTCCAGCGAGCCGTCGCCGATCGCGACCCGCTCGCGGACCGCGGTCAGGAACCGCTTCCACTGCTCCGGCAGCTCCGCGAGCACCGCGATGCGCGCGCGGGTGTCCTCGCCGCGCTTGGTGTCGTGCGTGCTCAGCGCCGTCAGCGAGTGCGGGAGGCGCACGAGCCGGTCGGCCTGGAGGCGGTGGAACGCCTCCACGGTCAGCGCGAACGCGGAGGGGTCGGCGCCGACCTCGGCGAGCGAGGCCAGCCGGGAGACCCGGTAGAACGCGCTGTCCTCGACACCTTTCGCCATGATCGCCCCGGTCGTCTGCTGGAAGCGCTCGGCCGGGCCGGAGCCGGCGCGGCTCAGGAGCCCAGTCGTTTCCTCCAGCGCCTCAGCGAGGTCCGGTCGGGCGGCGAGCGCCGCATCCCGCGCCGCTGTCAGATAGCCGAGCCCGAACGGCAGGTAGCTGCGGTAGACGGGGAAGGCCGCGGCCAGTTCGGCCACCGCATCCGCCAGCGTCTCGGGATCGGCCGTCGCACCGGCCGTCGTGAGCTCGCGCGTCACCCGCAGTACCTCTGAACGCAGGATGCCGTCGGCCGCGGACCGCTTGCGGCGGTGGATGAGCGCGGGCCAGTCGCGGCTCTCCTCCCGGTCGTCCACCTCCTCCGCGAGCGCGGTCAGCGGCTCCTCGCCGGACGGGTCGATGAACACCCGGTCGACCGCCCCGAGCGCGTCGTACCCGGTGGTCCCGCTGATCGGCCAGGCCGGAATGCGCTCGTCGCCCTCCAGGATCTTCTCGACCCAGACCGGCCTCCCGCCGGCGAGTTCCGCCAGCCGCTCCAGGTACGCGCCGGGGTCGCGCAGCCCGTCGGGGTGGTCGACGCGCAGCCCGTCCACCAGGCCCTCGCGCAGCCACCGGCCGATCTCACGGTGCGTCTCCCCGAACACGCGCGGGTCCTCCACGCGTACACCGGCGAGCGTGTCCACCGCGAAGAAGCGCCGGTAGTTCAGGTCCGCGTCCGCCCGTCGCCACGAGACGAGTTCGTAGTGCTGCCGTTCGTGTACCTCGCGCGGCGAACCGCCTTCCGTTCCGGCCGCGATCGGGAAGCGGTGCTCCCCGTACCGCAGTTCGCCGTCTTCCACCCTCAGCTTGTCCAGCTCGTCCGCGCCTTCGCCCAGCACCGGGATGCGCACGCGCCCACCGCCGAACGCCCAATCGATGTCGAAGAAGCCCGCGTGCCCGGCTTCCGGCCCGCCCGCCAGGACGTCCCACCACCAGGCTGTGTTCGCCGGCGTCGCTACGCCGAGGTGGTTGGGGACGATGTCCACGACCACGCGCATCCCGTGCGCGTGTACGCTGTCTGCGAACTTGCGGAGCGCGTCCGGACCGCCGCGTTCCGCGTCCACCCGGGTCGGATCGGTCACGTCGTAGCCGTGAGCGGAGCCCGGTTCGGCTTGCAGCAGCGGCGACAGGTAGACCGCGTCCACCCCGAGCCGCGCCAGCTGGCCGAGCGTCCGGGCGGCGTCCCGGAGCGTGAACTCGGGGGTGATCTGGAGGCGGTAGGTGTTCCGGGGGAGATCGGTGCTCACAGTGCTCCATTCTCTTCGTCCCGTACGCGGGCCGGAAGAGGAGGCTATGGGGGGTTGAAAATCAGCCCGGAGTGTGGAGGCTGGAAGAGCGCCCACCCGCGTGGGAGCGTCCCAGAGGAAGAACGATCACCGAGCAAGCGAAAGGACGAGGTCATGGGACTCGACGACAAAATCAAGAACGCGGCCGAGGATGCCGGAGGCAAGGCGAAAGAAGCCGCGGGCAAGGCCACCGGCGACGAGCAGCTTGAAGGGGAGGGCAAGCTCGACCAGGTGAAGGCCGACCTCAAGAACGCCGCCGAGAAAGTCAAGGACGCGTTCAAACACTGAACCAACCGCGTCGCAGAGGGCGCTGGACCGACCGGTCCGGCGCCCCTGCGGCCGGCCGTGCGTCCGTCGGCCTTCCCGCCGCGCAGAACGCCCGCCCGGCCGGAGGCTGACCGTCCCGTCCACGCGCGCCCTCTACGCTGGGGGCATGCAGCTGACCGCGGCCGGATTCCTCTTCGACATGGACGGCACTCTCGTCGACTCCACCCCCGTCGTGGAGGCGGTGTGGACCGAGTTCAGCCGGGCGAACGGCCTCGACCCCGCCGAGATCCTAGGGTACGCGCACGGCCGCCAGGCGATCGACACCCTGGCGCGCTTCCTCCCGCAGCGTTCCCCCGCCGAGCTCGGCGAGCTCCTCTCCGCCCTTGTCGCCGAGGAGGTCGCCCGCACCGAGGGCATCGTGGAGGTGCCCGGAGCCGGGGCTCTCCTGGCCGCGCTGATCGACGCGGGCGCCCCCGTCGCCGTGGTCACCAGCGCACCGCGCGAGCTGGCCGTCGCCCGGATGGCGGCGGCGGGTGTCCCGGTCCCGCCTGTCCTGGTGGCGGCGGAGGATGTCGTGCGCGGCAAGCCCGACCCGCAGGCCTACCTGCTGGCGGCCGAGAAACTGGGCGTTCCCGCCGCATCCTGCCTCGCCTTCGAGGACGCGCCGGCCGGGCTGGCCGCCGCTGTCGCCTCCGGCGCGCGCGTGGTCGTCGTCGGCGTGTACGAGTCCGCCGCGAGCAGGGGGCTCGGACGGCTCCTCGACTACGCGGGCGAACTCTCGGTCACCGAGGCCGGAGGAGAGTGGAGCACCGGCCTCGTCGCCGGGGTCTAGGTTGTGCTGCTCAGGGACGTTGGTTGAGGTGTGACGCGATAGATGGGTGAGGACCTCCCGGTCGAGAGTGGGGCTGTCTAGTTTCCCTGCACTCGATGACTTAGGAGGTCCTCGTGACCCACGCTAATGCTGCTTTGACTCCTCGCGAATGCCTCCGCCTGGCCCGCCAAGTCGTCGACGACGGCTGGTCCGTTGCTGCGGCGGCGACCTACTTCCGAGTGTCCTGACGCACCGCGGACCGATGGGCTCGTCGTTACGTGGAGATGGGCGAGGCGGGAATGCTGGACCGTTCGTCACGGCCGCATCACAGCCCGAACAAGACCCCGCGAAGACTGGTCCGCAAGGTCGTGCATCTGCGGTGGAAGAAGCGGCTGGGACCAGTCGGTATCGGCGCCCAGCTCGGCATGCCCGCCTCGACCGTTCACACGGTCCTCTCCCGGTGCCGGATCAATCGGCCCAGCCACGTCGACGTCCGCACCGGCGAACCCGCCCGCCGCTACGAGCACGAGCATCCCGGATCGATGATCCACGTCGACATCAAGAAACTCGGCAACATCCCCGACGGTGGCGGCTGGCGCTACGTCGGACGTCTCCAGGGAGAGCGGAACAAGGCCATCACCGCGAAGCGGACCGGGAAACACGGGATCACCGGCGACATGATCACCGGCACAGCGTTCGTTCATACCGTCATCGACGATCACTCCCGTGTCGCTTACGCCGAGATCCACGACGACGAAACCGCCGCCACTGCAATCGCTGTTCTGCGTCGAGCGGTCGGCTGGTTCGCCAGCCGTGGCGTCACCGTCGAACAGGTGCTCTCCGACAACGGCTCCGCATACCGCTCATACGCCTGGCGCGACGCTTGCGCCGAGCTCAGCATCCAACCGAAACGCACCCGGCCCTACCATCCGCAGACGAACGGCAAGATCGAACGCTTCCACCGCACCCTCGCCGACGGCTGGGCATACGCCCGGCACTACAACTCCGAATCAGCCCGCCGCAACGCACTCCCGGCCTGGCTGCACTCCTACAATCACCACAGGCCCCACACCGCCATCGGCAGCCAGCCACCCATCAGCAGATTGACCAACGTCCCTGAGAAACACACCTAGAGCGGGACCTCCGCCGCGATCATTCTCTACGAGGCCGCGCTCGGCCTCGGCATCGCGATCGGGCCAGTGTCGCGGCGACCGCCGAACCGAGGCTCTCGGGCACGGCGACCAGCGTCTTCGGCGTGACCACCAGCCGGGTCGCCTGAGCGCCCATGCCCGGCAGGACCCCGGCGACGCGCCTGCCCTTCCGCAGCCCGAGCGCGGCCGACATCGCCGATTCCGTTTCGAGCACTCCGATGAAGTCGTACCCCGGCACCAGCCTGGTGAACGGCTGGAGGACGTATCGGCCCTGGACAGCCGTCACATCCGTGGCCCCGATCGCCGCGTGGGTGACCCGTACGATGACCTCGTTGCCCCGGGGGGCGCGCACAGGCTCAGACCGGATCGCGAGCGTGTCCGCGCCCCCGAAGCGCACGGCTCGCGCCGCGCGTCTCTCCCCGGCCTCCCGCATCGCCCGGTCTAACGCCGCAGCAGCCCCGAGTGTTCGGGATGCGCATCGAACCACTTGGCGATGTACGGGCAGATCGGCGCCACCCGCAGCTCTCCGCTCCTGGCGATGTCGTCCACGGCGTACTCGACCAGCTTCGCCGCGAGGCCCTTCCCGCGGAACGTCGGGACGGTGAACGTGCGCGTGAGCGAGATCTCACCGTCCAGCACGCGATAGTCCACGAAGCCGGCCAACTCCACGTCGACCCGCATCTCGTACCGCCCGGCGTCCTTCTGGTTGCTGAACTCGGTGACCATGCCTTCATGCTACGGCTGTCGCGTCGCGAAGGGTCGCCGGATTCGGCCGGCTTCAGAAGCGTCCCGCCACCCCTTCCGCGTCAATTGGCGGTCTCCGATGCGGTCATGTAGGCTCTAATCCGTTCCGCGCGAGTACGCATGGAGCATGCGCCACTAGCTCAACGGATAGAGCATCTGACTACGGATCAGAAGGTTGGGGGTTCGAATCCCTCGTGGCGCACCATCATGTGAAACCCCCGCTTCGGCGGGGGTTTCATCGTTAATGGCCCCCAGCCATTCGAGCGGGACACCGCAGATGAGCGCCCACTGAACGAAGTGGGTTGCGGAGGGCTCCGAGCGCCCCGTCTCCCAGTTGCTCACGGTGTTGCGTGCGACGCCCAGTCGCTCAGAGATATCCGCTTGCTCCAGGTCTGCGCCGATGCGTGCCATGCGAAGTCGCTTGTGTAGGGCATCGATCCCCGGAGTCGTCGTGATTGTCATGATGCCCAGGGTAGTACGGAGATAACCAATTTCTCGACACGCCGCTCCAAATGCGTGTCTCTGGTCGCAAGATCGCAATCAGATGATCCATGCACAAAAATGTGATTTCACGTCATCCTCGTGGTTCTCCTGTTTCTTCGTGGAAGGGGATAACTGAATATGGCTGAAACAGGTACGACACTACGCCCCGTGTAGGGGTGGGACCCGCGGAGCTGTACCCGCGTTACCAAAAGTGACCACGAGTGGCAGAGCGCGCTGATAAAGACAGGCCCGGGCGGCGCACCCCAGATGAATCCTCTGTCACACATCCCGGCCCTGACCGTCCCGAAAGGGGTGGTGGCCCGATAGCGACCGGCGCGGCTCCGAAGAGCAGCACCCCGCGGTGGGTCCCTCTCTGCTGATGTGGCGCGCCTAAAAACCGTGCCCATTCGGCTGTGGGGGGCCCACCGCTCCCAACACTCACCAAACAGCAGGAAGAAGAAAACACCGATGATCACGAAATACCTGACCCGGATCAAGAGGATCAACCCGCGGGAGCATGCCATCACTGTCGTGTTCGATATCGAGACGGACAGTCACGGGAGGAAACGCGCCGCAGCTGAGATCGTCACCGCCGACGACATCACCGATGCGGAGGTGTCCAAGCACCTCGCGAACGTGTCGGCCCAACTGCTGGCGGGCGTGGATGTGAACCCGCCGAACGCGGTGAGGGAGACGGGTGTCGCCGTGGGGCGGGCTGGACATGGCCCGACGCCGTATGGGGAGTGTCAGTGCTATCGAGCCGACTGCGATTGGTCAGGACCTGGGCTTGTCGAGTTCTCGGGCGATGCTCTTGATCGCGTCGGAAAGATGAAGCACGGCGACGGCGAGTTTGCGAACGGCGTCCGGGTCTCCGGTGGCGGCGAGGGGATCGTGATGCATGGCCCCTCGTCGTCATACCCCGGGGCCTGCATGTGCTATCGGGCGGACTGCGAGGTGCCCCGGTGATGCCCGCCTTGATCCTTCCCCTGATCGCGGCCGTGTGGGGTGTCGCTGTGGTGTGGGACTGGTTCAGCGTCGGTAGTGTCCGCCGTCGTGGGGGTGGGCGATGAGGCAGGCGATGCGGTGTGCGCCGTATCGGCCGGTGGGTGCCCGGCATGGGTGGGATGCGTCGGGGTGGTGTCGTCATGGGTGTGGTGCCCGGTGTGATGGGCGGTTTACCAGCCGGACCGGGCAGGTGGTGGCCCCGGGCCGCGTCTACACCCGGGAAGAGTTGGCCTGGATGGCCGCAGACCTTGGAAGGAAAACCAATCGTGATGAGTATGTTCAGCAGGTCTTCGACCTCGGCTGAGGCGGACCGCCGGGTGGTGGTGGCGTCGTTGCGGCACACCGCCCGCGGTTTGGACGCGGCTGCGGACCGTGCTTCCACGATTGTGGCGGAGGATCAGCGGCGGCGTGCCGCGGCGCAGGTCCGGTTCGTGGCCGTGTTGGTGGCCACGGGCGGGCATGACGGGATGGCGGGTCCCTGGCTGGTCGCGGGCCGACGGCTGCTCGTCGGGTATGACCGGGTGGATATGGACGCGATCTACGCGGACCGGTTGGCGCGGCGGGAGGTGCGGCGGTGATCGCGGCGTGTTTGGAGCGTGTCCCCGATCTGGAGACGCCGGGGTGGCTGCTGCTGCTGTTCGTGGTCCTGGCCTGGGGTGGTTACGGTCTGTTGCTGGGTGAGCGGCGGCGTGCCCGTGCCGGGCGGGTGCGCGCGGTTCTCGTGGGCGTGTTGGCGCAGAGCCGACAGCACGGCGGTGCGGATGATCGCGAACTGGATCAGGATGCCGAGCACGGTGATCAGACCGGCCGCGGCCAGGACGAGGGTGAGGGTAAGGGCAAGCCGGGTGGCGTCGATGGTGGGCACGGCCCCAGGGTATCGGGTGGTGTGTGGTGACCTCGCCGGTGTTCGGGTTCGCCGTGTCGCGGTGGCGTGGCCTGCGTGAGGAGTTCGAGGTGGTGCGGCAGGCGGCGTATGTGGTGGCGGAGGAGGAGACGCGGGGTGCGATGTTGAACGCTTGGGGGAGGCGGTTGGGTATCGACCCCTACAGTTTGTTCCTTGGTCCTGCCGCTCGGGCGTATGCGTATGCGTCGGCGGAGCTCGTCGAGCATTGGCGCACCCATCCGCGGCCGGTGTTCCAGGTGTTCGAGGCCGCCCGTTTCGACCCGGATGGTGGTGTGTGGTGAGTGGGCTGGGTCGTGGTCCGGGTGTGGTGGCGGAGCCGGGGGTTTCGCAGCCGGGGTGGGGTGGGCGTCGTGCGCAGCAGTTCGTGGCGTTGACGCTTGCCACGTATGGGGACACGTGTTGGTTGTGTGGTCTCCCGGGTGCGGATACGGCCGATCACGTGGTGCCCCGCTCGAAGGGGGGTGCCGTGTACGACGTGTTGAATCTTGCCCCGGCGCACAGGCGGTGTAACGAGGCGCGGGGGAATCGTGCGGTGACGGGGGAGGAGATCGTTGAGGACGGGCGGGATTTTTTTACTGTCGAGTAGCCGGGACATCCCGCGCAGCGTGTCCGTATCCCCCCGAAACGTCCTGAAAAAAAGTGATCCGAGAGGAATGAGAGCGATGAGTGGTGATGCGGTTGAATCCGTGACGCTCCCGGGTTTCGAAGCTTTCGTCCCGGCCGTGGGGGTCTGGAGGCGATGGTGGTGGCGCAGATTGATGAGTTGACCCGGTTGGGGTATGTGCAGGCGCATCATGCGGGTGTGTGTGAGCTGGCGAGGGTCACGGCCCGTGACCTGGATTCCTCGACCGGGCGGGGTGCCCCGAGCGGGCGGGCGAACCTGCTACGGGTGATGAACGAGGTGTTGGCGTCGCTGCCGCAACCGGAAGCCACCCGCCGTGACGCACTGGACGAGGTTGTCGCCGCCCTGTTGCAGGACGATGCGGCTGACGGTGTTCGCTCCTGAACCCCGGTTCCTGACCCCGCTCGATCCGGCCGCGGCCACGGAGGGTCATCAGATCGGAAAGCTTGCCGCGGCGTTGGGGAAACCGTTGATGCCGTGGCAGCGCATCGTGGCGAGGGGGGCGACGGAGAAGAATCCGGACGGGTCGTACAAGTACAAGATCGTGTTGGTCACGGTGCCGCGCCAGTCGAGGAAGACCACGCTGGTGGGGCCGGTGCAGTTGCATCGGATCATGACCCGCCCGGGGGTCAAAGCGTTTTTCACCGCGCAGACCGGGAAAGACGCCCGCGCCCGCTTCACCGACCTCGGCGAGCTGGTGGGGGCCTCACCGTTGGCGTCTTTGTTCAAGATTCGGCGGGCGCAGGGCACCGAGTCGATCACCGTCGCCAACGGGTCGGGTGTGCATTTGTTCGCCCCCTCCCCGTCCGCGATCCACGGCGAGACACCGCACCTGGTGACGTTGGACGAGATTTGGAAGCACGATGCGGTCCGTGGTGGGGAGCTGATGGGCGCTATCGGCCCCGCACAGTCCACCCTGGACGGGGTATCGCAAATCTGGATGATCAGAACCCAGGGCACGGCACAGTCCGGGTTCATGAACGAGTACGTGGAACGCGGACGCTCCGGAGACCCGAACATGTTCTACGCCGAGTGGGCGATGCCCGACGGTGCGGACCCCTACGAACCGAAAACATGGTGGGTGTTCCATCCGGCGTTGGGGAACACGATCACCCAGGCCGCGTTGGAGAAAGAAGCAGCAAACCAGCCGCGCGGGGAGTGGATGCGCGCCTACATGAACCGGCTCACCGAAACCATCGACCCGCTCGTGCCTGCTGCGGACTTCGCCGCCTTGACCGCCGACCCCATCCAGGTTCCCTCCCGCCGTGCTCTGGCCATCGCCTACGCGGTTTCTCCCGGGAACGAGCTGGCGACGGTGTGCGCCACCTGGCGCGACATCGACGGGGCCCCGTGTACTCGCATCCTGCACACCGCCGGCGGGACCACATGGGTGGTGCCGTTCCTGCTCGACCTGTGCGCCCACTGGCAGCCCGCGCATCTGGCCGCGGACGACGGTGGGCCGACCCGGGCGATCACCGACGAGCTGGAGCGCGCCTACGAGTCCGGCGCCCTGTACGTGAAACCGTCCACCACCGGGCCCAAAGACTTCGCGACCGCGTGCGAGGCGTGGCTGGGGTATGTGACCGAAGCCCGCACCCTCAAACACGACGGCTCCCGCACCCTGACCACCGGTCTCGCGAATCTGGTCATGCGCCAGTCGGGGGATGTTCGAGTGTTCTCCCGCTCCCGCTCCACCGGAGCGATCATCGGCCCGGAAGCCTCCGCGGTCGGGTTATGAGCCTACGACCACGGCGACCCCATCCCCGCCGAACCGATCTTCCGATTCGTCTAAAGAAGGACACCCCCCATGCCCCGAAAAACCACCGACTACACCTGGTGCGACGAGTCCGCGAGCCTGATCGTCGTGCGCTGCCACGCATGCCCCTACTGGCACGGTTTCGCCATGGACCGCGGCGAATTCCACGACGTCGCCGTCCGCCACGAACACACCATCCACCCCGGCGTCACGAACGCGGAATGCGCTCGCGAGCAGTACCGGCGCAGGCAGCGGAAACGCCGCTGATTCGCCCCGTGTAGGGGGTCGCATTGAGGGTGGTGGGTATGGGAATTCTCAGTCCGTTTCGGGTGGTGGCCGGTCTTCGGCAGTCGTCCCTGATGGCACCGGCGGCCTCGCCGTGGCGGGATGACGATGTTCTCACCCGCCTCACCCTGGGTGAGCTGTTCGGGACCGAGACGATGCCGGTCGGACGCAGGGAGGCGATGTCGGTGCCGGTCATCGCCCGCGCCCGGAACCTGATCTGCCAGCAGATCGCCCGGTTCCCGTTGCAGGTGACGAAAACCGGAATCCCGATCCCGGGGCAACCGGGCTGGGTTTCCCAGATCGAGGCCGGACGGCCCCGCCCGATCACACTGGCATGGATCGTCGATGCGTTGCTGTTCCACGGGCGGGCGTTCCTGGAGATCACCGAACGGTATGCTACCGGTTACCCGTCCCGGTTCGCGTGGGTGCCCGAGTGGCAGGCCCGCACCGATGGGGCGGGGACCCTGCTGGCGGTGGATTCCAGGCGGGTGAAGCCTGGTGAGTGGATTCGCGTCGATGCCCCCACGAGGGCATCCTGCACACTGCGGCGCAGGACATTCGGGACGCGATTGCGTTGAAGCGGGCCACGACGCGCGCCTACCGCAACCCGGTGCCCTCGATCCATTTGCACCAAACCGGTGGACCCCCGATGCCGCAGGAGCAGATCGACGCCCTGATCGCCCGGTGGGTCGCCGCCCGCACGGGCGAGAACGGTGGTGTCGGTTTCACCAACGCCACCGTGAACGCGACCACGATGGGGCAGGCCCCGGAGCAGTTGATGATCGCCGCGCACACCCAGTCCGCCCTGGACGTGGCGCGCGCCTGCAACCTGCCCGCCTGGGCGGTGGACGTGTCCGTGGAAGGCAACGGCATGAACTACACCACCGTGCCCGCCCGATCCCGCGAACTCCTGGACTACACCCTGCAACCCTACGTGGACGCGATCACCTCCCGCCTCACCCTGCCGGACGTGCTCCCGCAGGGACAGGAATGCACGGCGGTCACCGCAGCCCTGATCGCCGGTGACTTCAACGCGCGCATGCAGGGCTACCAGTCCGCCATAGCCGCGGGAATCTACACCCCCGACGAGTGCCGCCTCATCGAGGCCGGACAGAGTGTTCCGCTGCGCGGCGACACCCCGCAGGAGAACCCCGACACGCCGAAGGAAGACCCCACCCCATGACCAATCCACCCCACCCGAGTCAGTCCCACACCCCTGAACCTCTTCAGGCGTCCCTCACCGTGACGGTGACCGCTTCCTCGCCCGCCGCCCGCACCATCACCGGCCGGATCGTCTCCTACGGTGAGACCGGTCACGCCTCCACCGGGCCGACCCAGTTCGCCGCGGGGTCCCTTGCCGTGCCCACCGACCTGTCCGCGGTGAAACTGCTGATCCAACACGACACATACGCTGCCGCGGTCGGCTACATGACCGACTTCCAGGACGGCGTCGACCATGCCGACGCGACGTTCACCGTGCATCCCGGTCATGACGGTGACACCGCTCTCGTCCAGGCGAAGAACGGTTCCCGGGACGGCCTGTCGGTCGGGGCGATGATCACCGACTACGCCTACGCCGCCGACGGGGACACCCTCCTGGTGTCCGCCGCCACCCTCCGAGAGGTCTCCCTCGTCACCCTGCCCGCCTACCCGGACGCCCGCGTGACCACCGTCACCGCCGCCCAAACCCCCACCCAGGAGAACAACATGAACCCCACACCAGCCGTCCCACAAACCGTCCCACAGGCCGCCACCCCGGCCCAGCCCGCCCCGCGCGAACGGGAGAACACCCCCTACCGCCGCCCCGACCGCGCAGGCGGTGCAGGCGGCGCAGGTTGTGCCTTCGACCGGTGGGGACCTGTCCCTGGCTCGGGTGTCGGCGGCGTTCGCGGACGGGTACCGGCGGGGCACGCCCCCGCAGCTGTTGACGGCGGCGTTGAATGACGTTCTTCCCGCCAATGATGCTGGGATGGCGACGATCACCCGCCCGCAGTGGGTGGACGAGTTGTGGCAGGCGTCCCGTGCGGTGCGCCCGTTCTTCGACAAGGGTTCCCCGCAACCGTTGTCCTCGCTGAAGGTGCAGGGGTGGAAGATCGATCTGGGGACCCTGCCGACTATTGACCGCGTACGCGGGAGCCCCGGCGGCGATCCCCTCCTCCTCGATCAAGACGGTGCCGGTGTCCGCGGACGCGGTACGCCGTGCGGGCGGGTGGGACTTCGACCGGGCGTTCATTGATTTGGGTGACGGGGCGTTCATCACCCAAACCCTCGCCTAAGCGATGGACGACTACAAACGCAAAACCGAGGCGTGGCTCGTGAGTGAGCTGTTGACCGCGGCGACCACCGTCGCGCCCGGTGCCACGTTCGCGCAGACCCTCGCCGGTCTCGGCGTCGCCGCCGTCACCTTGGGGGCGCGGCTGGACATCATCAGCATGGCCACCGATCAGTGGTTGGCGTTCGCGGCGTTGAAGGAATCGGAGGTGCCGTGGTGGCTTCGCTCGCAGGGCGAACTGCAGCTGGGGACCACCAACGGCACCGCCGGGGGTTTGTCCTTCGAGTGCGACCCGGAGCTTCCGTCCGGGACGATCCTGGCGGCGGACTCCCGCGCCTACACCCCGTACGAGAAGGGGCCGATCCAGGTGGAGGCGTTGAACATCCCGAACGGTGGCATCGATCTGGGCGTGTTCTCCTACATCGCCGCCATCGTGAACGACCCGCGCGCCGTCCTCAAAGTCGTGAACACGGCGGGCAAGTAGCGGCATGGTCGTCGGCGAGAAGCGCGGCGTGGCCGCTGCACAGCTTTCCGCCTGGTCGAAAGTGCCCGCGGACGACCAGAATATGAGCCTGGTCGTGGGTGCCGTCAACGCGTATGTCGGCGGCCTGCCGGTGGTGGCGGGCGTGCCGGAGGACACGGCGTGGCCGGCTTCGGTCACTCTCGGCGCTCTGATGCTGGGCGCGCGTCTGTTGCGTAGGCGCAACAGTCCGAACGGTGTGGAGGCGCTCACCAGTGATGTGATCTCCTACACGGCCCGGTACGACTCCGATATCGCCCGCATGTTGGGTTTGGACGGTTTCGAGTCACCGGCGGTCGGATGAGCGCCCTGGCCACCCTCGGCACCGACCTGACCGCCCTGGCCGAAAAGTGGAGTGCGGCGGGGGTGGCGTGCGTGATCGACCCGCGGGACATGGTGCCGCCGTGCGTGTGGTTGATCCCGGACACTCTCACCTTCGACCGGCTGGGCGGCAGTGGGGTGACCGCGACCGTCAACGCGATTGCCGTCACCCCGGACACCGGCACCTCCCGCATCGTTTTGGACGACCTCGGCGCGCTGTTGGACGGCTTGGACGGGCTGGCCGGTATCACCGGCGTCGTCCAGACGGTGACTCTCACCTTGCCGTCCCTGTCCCCGGACCCCCTCCTCGGGCTGCAAACCACCCTTACCCTCACCTGACAGAGAAGGAAACCCGTTATGACCGCCACCGTGCAGAAGACCGGCCCCGGCAAATTCATCATCGGCGACAACGCCGACATCACCGTGTTCGAGACACAGGTGACCTCGATCACCCTGGAACCGGACGTGAAGAGCGAGGACGACATGCTCGTGCTCTCCGGCGACACCGTGGCCGGGGCGGACACGGAAACGTGGACGGTGAAGGGGAAACTGAACGCCGACTTGGGTGCGAAAACGTCGGTGCAGGAGTATTGCTTCACCCATGCCGGGCAGGCGAAACCGTTCAAGTTCACCCCGGCCACCGCGTCGGGCCGTCAGTTCGAGGGTGTTCTGAAGATTCGCCCCACCGCCTTCGGTGGGGACGTGGGGTCCACCTCGCAGGTCGATTTCGAGTTTCCCGTGATCGGTCGTCCCACCCTCACCCCGATCACCGGCGGGTGAGCGGCATGGCGAACACACCCGATGCGGGGGCTCTCCAGGTTCAGGGGCTCGCCCGGTTGCGTCGCACGTTGCGGGCCGCAGGGGACGACCTGGCCGATTTCACCCAGGTCAACACTGCTGCCGCCCGCATCGCTGCCACGGCCGTGCGGGGCCGGGTTGCCCGCCGCACGGGCGCTCTGGCGGCGAGCATCCGCTCCTCCGGCACCAAAACGGCGGGGTTCATCCGCGCCGGGTACGCCACCGTCCCCTACGCGAACCCGATCCATTGGGGATGGTTCGCCCGGCATATCAAACCGCACCCGTTCCTGTCGGAGGTTGCCCAGCGTTCGCAACCGGTGTGGTGCCGTTGTATGAACGCTACCTCGACAGTTTGGTTAACAAAGTAGAAGGAATATGACCATGCCCACCGATTCGGCCGAGTTTCCCCGCCTGTCCGTCGCCTACGCCCCACCCGGTGCCCCCGCCGCCACCCTCGTCTGCCGTCCCGGGTATAGCGACGCCGCCCGGTACGAGATCGCCCGAGACCGTGCCGGGTGGCCTGCCCTGGACGATGCGCCCCTGTTCGCGATGGCGTTCATGGCCTGGTCGGCGATCAAACGCGACCCAGCCGCCCCTGGCGTGTTGAAGACGCCGACGGTTGATGCGTTCCTCGACGTGATTCAGAACGTCAGTCCTGCCCTGGACGACCGCGGGGAGGCGGTGACCTCGCGGGTGGACCCTACCCTGCCGGGTCCACCGCCCGGCTTCTGACCGAGATCGCCGTGGCCACCGGCACCGACCCGGCCCGGTGGTTGACCGAAACCGACGACCGGCTCATCCAAACCGTGCTGACGATCCTCACCGACCGCGGCCGAAACCGACCGCGGCCGAACCTGAAAAGGGGTGAGAGTGTGAGTAAGACTGCGATCCTGTCCGTGCGGATCATCTCCGACGCGAAAGACGCCCAGAAAGGCTTCCAGGCTGCCTCGCGCGCCGCGGACGGTTTCAGAAAAGGTCTCGGACAAGGCGTCCCTCATCGCTGGTGTTGCCGGTGCGGGGCTACTGGCCCTCGGCAAGGACGCCGCCGATGCCGCCTCCGATATGCAACAGTCCGCGGGTGCGGTGTCCACCGTGTTCAAACAGCAAGCATCCGATATTCAGAAGTGGGCGGCGTCGGCGTGGAAGACGGTGGGCCTGTCCCAGAACCAAGCCCAACAATCCGCGGCGATCCTGGGTGCGCAACTGAAAAACCTGGGTATACCCATCTCCCAGCTGGAACCCAAAACGAAAGACTTGATCAAATTAGGTGCCGACCTCTCGGCCACCTACGGTGGCACCGCCGCGGATGCTGTCGAGGCGCTCAGCGCCCTGCTGGGCGAGAGAGAGACCGACCCTATCGAGAAGTACGGGCGTCTCGATCAAACAGTCCGATATCAACGCCCGTCTCGCCGCGGATGGTGCGTCCGGGTTGACCGGGGCGGCGGGCAAGCAGGCGCAGGCCATGGCGATCCTGGAACTGCTCACCCAGCAAACCGGGGACGCCACCGGCCAGTTCGCCCGTGAAGCGAACACTGCTGAAGGGGCCGCCCAGCGAAGCGCCGCACAGTGGCAGAACGTGTCCGCCCAGCTTGGCACCGTGCTCCTGCCGGTGGTGACGTGGGTTTCCCAGGCGTTGACCGATCTCGCCGGGTGGGTGTCGAAGAACACCGGTGTCGCCACCGTCCTCGCCGCCGGTGTCAGCGTCCTCGCCGGCGGGATCCTCGTCTTGAACGGTGCGATCCGCGCCTGGCGGACCATTGCGGAGATCGCCACGGCGGTGCAGTGGGCGTTCAACGCCGCCATGACCGCCAACCCCATCGGTTTGGTCATTACCGCCATCGGCTTGATCATCGCGATCATCATCGTGCTGGTCACCCATTGGAAAGAGGTGTCGAAGGTCGCATCCGACGTGTGGGACGGCATCGTGGGCGGGATCAAAACGTTCATCGGCTGGATCAAGACCGCCATCGACTGGCTTTCTCGCCTCTTCGGCGCGCAACAGAAAACCACCTCCGGCGGCAAACATGCCACCGCCTCCGCCACCGCCTCCAGCTACGGGGGTGTCCCGGCCGTCTTCGTTGCCGGGTACACCGGTTTCATCTCCCCGTTCACCGCCTCTGCTCTCCCGTCCGCGACGGTCGTGAACCAGAACGTCACGATCACGGTCACCGGTGTGGTCACCGACCCGGAGGGCACCGCACGGCAGATCAGGAAACTTCTCGACGACAGCGCCGCCATCGGTGGGCGCACCCCCGCCGGAGGCAGGCTATGACGGCCGTAGGCGCTCGGGTGGCCATCGGCGGCGTTCCCGTCCCGGAGGTGTGGGACGGCGGGGACATGGTGGCGGTGGACGGTGTGCGCATCCGGTGGGGACGCACCGACGCCTACGAGCAGCCGGAGCCCGGGGTCCTCACCCTGACCCTGATCGATCGGACGGGAGGGTTCATCTCCGACGCGAGGCGGATCGGGCGGCCGGTGACCGTGGCGATCCGGGTGCGGGAGGCAACCCCGGAGCAGGTGGTGTTCCGGGGTGTGATCACCCAACAGGCCGCGAAGCGGCACCGCATCCACAACCCGCTCACCGACACCGACGAGGATGTGTGGGTTGTCACGGTGACCGCCTCCGACACCCTCGCCACCCTCGCCATGGCCGTGCTGCCCGGGGACGCGCTCGACGGGTGGGTCGAGGGCGCGGGCGGCTGGTCCGAGCAAACCCCGGAAAACCGGTTGGGCACCCTGTGGACGCATGGCCTGTCCGCCATCCTCCACTGGATTCAAACCCCACGCCTGTCCGCAGGGACCCCGAAAGCGGTCCCGATCCTCCATGGGCAGGCAGCCGAGGCCGCCCGCAGCGTGCGCGATCTGATCAACCAGGCGTACCAGGCGGAGCCTCTCGCCGTCCCCTCCTACGACCCGGGGGCGAACGAGGTCACCGTCGCCCGTTTCGCTACCGCGTCCCCGCTCGCCCTCACCCTGGAGAGCGGGAGGATCACCCTTCACGCCCCCGACGGGCAGATTGTGCCCGCAGCCCGGGTGCGGGTGAACGACCTCACCGTGGAGTCCACCGTCGCCGATGCCATCGACGTGGTGAACCTCACCTACTGGTGGTACGGGGCCGATCCTGCCCTCACCCCGGGAGAGCAGAAACGCACCCTCTACACGCAAGGGTTCATCCAGGGCCGCACCGATCAGTACGACCCTGCCGGGATGCGGGTCCTGAAAGTTGACACCCAGTTCATGACGTTCGACACCACCGAGTTCGTCCCCGGCTACCGCGACGCCTACAACCGTTTCCCCACCCGCCTCCTGACCGACATCCTCACCATCGTGAACGGTCTCAACGGGAGACTGCGCCCACCCACCCTGACCTTCGACATGAAGCGTCTGCCGTTGCCGGAGGAGACCGAAGCGGTCCTCTACCGGGGCCCGTCGTGCAAAACCTTCCCCTCTACACTTCCCCGGCAGCGCGTTCAACGGCGTGGCGGGCATGGGGCCGCAGTACCAGATCATCGGCGGCACCCTCACCTACACCACCGGGTGGGCCCACGAGGTCACCGTCATCCCCACCCCCATCGAGACGGGCGGATCGCTTGCCCTCGACCGGCTCGTCACCCACCCCACACCGACCCTCGCCGACTACGACCCGACCCTCACCCTCGCCGAACTCGGCCGCGTCACGATCGGACTCGCCCCATGACCGGACACACCCGCCGCTACAACATCCCCTACCCAGACGGGGCCACCAAAGCCTACAAACTCGGCGACGAACTCGCCGCCCTCGCCGTCGGGGTCGAAGCCGCCCTCACCGCCGCCGGGATCCCCGCCGCCACCAACCCACCCATCGTGGTCGCACCCACACTCGACGCTCGCGACGCCCACTTCGGCATCCCGGGAAGCGAGAGCGAACGCCTCACCCTGCAAACCCACGGCGCGCACACCATCCGCACCGACAAGGGATGGACGGAACGCTACTACGCCACCTACGACCCCGACACCAACCCGCAGGGCGCGACCCCGGCCGGATGGTACCCGATCCCCGGCACCGTCCTGGCCTCCGCCACCCAGGGTGACGAGTTCATCCTCCCCACGGGCCAAACCCTCACCGCCGTCCCCGGCCTCACCGCCACCGGCGTCTTCCCCGACACCCCGACCCTCGTCCACGCGAACATGCTCCTGATCAACAAAGACTCCGGAGCGAACCAAGGCGTCACCGTGCAAATAGGGCAGGACGGCATCCCCCTCGCCTCCCGGCGCTACACCGTCGCCCCCTGGGCATCCGGGGCGCTGGCCGCCGTCCCCTTCACCCTCACCGTCCCCGTCACCGGCCGGGCCGGCACCCACGCCTACACCCTCCACGCCACCGCCACCCCCGCCATCGCCATCGCGGAAGCCACCCTCACCATCACCTCCCACATCCCCCGACACGGAAACCCATCATGACCGCCCTCCGAACCCCCACCCAAGCCATCGCCTACGCCCTCGCCCAGCAGCGGTGGCCACACGGCATGTGCCTGGGCTTCGTCTGGTCCTCCTACGCCCCCGACACCACCATCACCTCTGATCTCACCGCCTACGGCTACCCGCCCCCGATCACCCGCGCCATCGACGGGTGGAACGGGTCGCCGCTGAAACATCCCGGCGACCGCAACCCCGACATCGGTGCGCCCGTCTACTACACCGCCGCGCGCTCTGGAGCCACGGCCGGTGACGGGCACGTCGCCCTCTACATCGGGGACGGCATGATCCGCACCACCGATGCAGGCGGCTATGGCATCAACGCCACCGTCCCATTGGACTGGCCCGAACACAACTGGGGACGCCGCTACCTCGGCTGGACCGCAGACATCCTCGGCTGGCCCATCATCACCCCAACCCCACCCATCCCAGGAGAAGAGAACATGCCCTCCGCCGTCATCATCAAGAACAACGACACCATCGACAAATCCCTCTACCTCGTCCCCGACGACGGCGACCTCATCGTCCTCACCAGCATGGACGAGGTCAATGCGCTCATCATGTCCGGAGCCGTCCGTCCCGGTCCGAACGGCCAACCCTTCATCACCGCCCCCGACGGACTTCTCATCCAAATGCGGCAACAAATCGCCGCCCGCAAACGCGAACAGAGAGAGAACGGGCAACAGAATGCCTGACTGGCTCCTCACCCTCACCGTCGCCGCCCTCGCCGCCACCGGCAGCCTCGCCGCAACCAGGTACGGGCGCATCGCCCGACTGGAAAAACGCCTCGCCGAACTCGAAACCCGCGAACGAACCCTCTGGGTCTACACCCGCGACCTCATCGACCACATCTACCGCGGCGAAGGACCCCCACCACCACCACCCCCACCCACCGGATACTACGCAGACAAAAAATAACAACCACGATAGGAAGACATCCCCATGAACAACCTCATCCCCAACCCGGCCACCCGCGCCTGGATCTACCGCATCCTCATCGCCACCGCCGCCACCGCCGTCAGCTACAACCTCATCACCCCCAACCAAAGCAACCTCTGGCTCACCCTCATAGCCGCCATCCTCGGCCTCTCCAACACCCTCGCCCTCACCAACACACCCACCACCGGGAAACACTCAACCAGCAGCAGCGGCGAGGACAGCGGAACGTAAACGCCCATCCGCCACTTGCACGTAGACGCGGGTCGTAGCCGGGGATGCATGCCCCAGAAGATCCTGGGTGACCGCAAGATCAGACCTGGCATACACGTGGGTGGCGAACGAGTGCCGCAACGTGTGCAACGTCCACCCATCCGGCAGAACACCGGTGGCGAGCTTCCCCACCCACCGGGCAGAGAGATGCCCACCCTCGTCCCCGGGGAACGCCCACCCCGGCGGCAGGGTTCGCAGCTCCAACGCCAGGCGCGGTGTCAACGGCACATCCCGTTCCTTGTTTCCCTTGCCGCGGACGCGCAGCGACCAGCCATGCAGGTCCTCGAACAGGTCGCGGGAATGCACCACCGCGATCTCCCCACGCCGCAAACCCGCATCGTGCGCCAAACGCAGAATCAGACGCAAACGCTCATCAGAGCGCAGCAGGGCATCCTCATAAACATGCTCCGGGATCGGTCGCGGCCGCGCCTGACCCGGTTTCACCCTCGGCAACACCACCGCAGGTGACGCCTCGACATGCCCAACCGCGACCGCCCACCCGTAGAACGACCGGAACGTGGACCGCCGTCCCCGCCGCGTCTCCGGCTTCCACACCTGCGCCCCCGCATACGCGACCAAATCAGCCCCAGTAACAGACCACGGCCCGACATCCACGCGCCGGGCCAAGTGCTCCAAATGCTGCCGCCTCGTCGCGCACGTCGTCGGTGGTGCCCCCGCCGCGACCTGTGCCACCAGGTACTCCCGAATCGCCTGCGCCCACACATCAGAAACAATATTCATGAAGATGAATATGGTTCGGTATTAGACTGGGCCTACCAGTCAGGATCCACATCGAGGAGCTCGCCCACCATGTCCTCCACGAACCGGGCAGCCTCCTCCGCGATCCTCATCCTCCACTCGAACGTGAGCGACCCCCGCGCATACTGGTCAAGCCGACCCAGCACGGCCTCCCGCACATCAACCCACAGCCTGTCATCCCGCTCACACGTGACAATCCGCCCGGAAACAGACATGAGGCTCAGCATCCGGCGCCGACCGACCACACAGATTGCACCCCACCCCGCCACTCACCGCGCCACCCCCACGACCCACCACAGCAACGCGAGCAGCACGGGAACCAGCAAAAGACCCGTCAGACTACGGATCAGAAGGTTGGGGGTTCGAATCCCTCGTGGCGCACCGAAATTAACGTTCGACTGTAGCCCCAAGTGTAGCCGTAGACCCATGTTCTGAGCTTGGGGCTTCTTTCATCTAATCAATGCGGGAGCTTCGATTCCCAGTTGTACGGCGAGGGTGAGCAGATCGCTCATCGTCCAATCGTCGTGACCACTGAGCCTGCGTGCGAATCCGTCATCAGTCAGGCCCACCTCGCGAGCGAGGGCACTATCCGCGATCCCTGCTATGCTGATGGCGTCGCGTACTCGTTGCGCAACTCTCACGGGGCTTGGGTCCTTAGAGGTGGTTTCAGTAGTCGGCGTGGCGGTGGTTGTTGTGGCTGGTTAGCGGGGATGCTGGTCGAGTGTCGACGCTTGCTGAGGATCGGTTCATTACGGATATGTTGTGGGAGCGGCTGGAGCCGTTGATTCCGCCTCGGCCGCCTGTGGTCAATGGGCGGGCTGGGCAGCCTCGGGTTCCTGACCGGAAGGTGTTCGCTGGGATCGTGTTCGTGCTGCTGACGGGGATCCCGTGGAGAAGCTCCCGCCCGAGTTGGGGTATGGGTCCGGGGTCACTTGTTGGCGGCGTCTGCGTGAATGGTCCGAAGCGGGCGCGTGGGATGCACTGCGGAAGATCATGCTCGACGAACTCGGCCAGGCTGGCATGATCGACTGGTCAAGAACCTGCCTGGACTCCGTAAGTGTCCGGGCGAAAAGGGGGGCGATCTCACTGGACCTAACCCCACGGATCGTGGGAAACGGGGCACCAAGTACCATGTCCTGACCGACCGCAACGGACTCCCGCTGCATGTGGAGATCTCCGGCGCCAACCGACACGACTCCATGCTCGTGGAACCTGTGTTAGACAACATCACCGCGATCAAGGGCGTCGGCCGCGGTCGGCCCAGACGCCGCCCGGTTATCTTCCACGCCGATAAGGCTTACGACAACCGCCGCGTCCGCTGTTACCTGCGTTGTCGTGGGATCAAGGCACGCATCGCACGAATCGGAGTCGACTCCAAACAGTGACTGGGTAAACACTGTTGGGTAGTCGAACGCACCATGGCCTGGATCCTCGCCTTCCGGAAACTCGCCACTCGCTACGACCGCACCGCCTCAACGATCACGGCGCTCGTCGCTCTAGCAATCGCGATCACCAGCGCCCGCAAACTCACCAAAAACGACTACTGAAACCATCTCTTAGTGGTCTGGTGAATCGTCATTGGGCTTCCTTGGCTCGGCTGGTTAACATTTGAATTATGCATCACAGTTAGCCTTGTTCGCAAATTAGAGAATTATTCGTGTTAAAGATCACCTGGTCTCTGATTTGATATGATGGCTGGATGTTTATCTTCGATCACGACTTGGCGTCGTATCTTGATCGCGCTATCGCGGCCGAGTTGACCGCCGAGCTGACGGACGCCGGCCTGAATGCCGTTGATCTGGTCAAGACCACCGGCTTGAAGAAAGACACCGTGTATCGCATCCTGAACTCGCGGCGTTCATGCACCATGGTTGAGTTCATGACGATTTGCTCGGCAATTCCGGCTGATCCGTATGAGCTCATCGAAGCGGTTGTAGTCCGCGCTCGGCGCATACGACGAGCAGTCATTGAACGGGCGCACGACATCGACCAAGGAATCGTGGAGCATCTCGGATGACACTCACTCGACGACGAAGCAACGACCGGCTGGGGCATCTGTTGTCCGAGGTGTTCGGGCCGGCACCGCTGCTCACGGTCGCTTTTGTAGAAGCGGGCCTTTGGGTCGGATCGGCACCCGGATGGTGGGCGCTCTTGCCGATTTTGGGCGTGGCGGTAGTGCCGTACCTGGCAATGATCTGGCTCGCTCGACAAGGGCGCGTGTCAGACCGGTTCGTCGGGCAGCGGTCACAGCGGCTCCCGATCCTCCTTGGTGTCCTTGGTGTCGTGTTCGGCGTCATCGTGATCCTGCTCGGCGTGCGCGCACCCTGGGAGGTGACCTCACTCACAATCGCCTCCGCAGTGGGGCTGATCGTGGTTATGGCAGTCAATGTGGTGTGGAAGCTGTCTATCCACATGGCTATCGCCGCGTTCGTTTGGCTGCTGCAATTCACGGTGATGCCCTGGTGGGCTGCGGCTCTCCTCGGGCTGGCGGTGATCACTTTAGGGTGGGCGCGTATCGTCGTCCGTGCGCACACGACGGCGCAGGTTTTAGTCGGTGTACTCGCGGGAGCGGTCGTTTTCATCGTCTACCTCGTGCTGTAGGCGATTGCGGGTGAGCCAGCCTCCCAGCCTGGCCAGCGCAAACAGAACGATCGAGGCGTACGTCACATAAGTGACAATCGGGTTCATTCCCTGTGGTAGCCATCCGCTCACGATGAGCAGGGTCAGCAGCGCCGTGAGTAGGATCCCGCTCACGGATACGAGTAGAACCAAAGACACCACCCGCGCGCCATCCCCGCTCGGGCAGACCGAGCGTGGAGACTATCGATGGGATCAGGAGCGCCGCCACAATGCCGGGGTAGACGCGGCCGAGAGTGGCGTACAGGCCAACTTGCCAGTGGTCCTCAAATCCGCCCAGTGACACGGAGCTGTGGGATAGCCCCGCGGAGATGAGCAACACGAACTCTATGACGATGAAGAGCGCAAGGCTGATCACGCCCACCGGCCCGCACAGGATCTTCTTGGCTGCGGAGAGCCGATGTGCCTCGGCAACCGCGATGCCTGCACACAGGCACGCCCCGAACACAGCACTACTTAACGCGTAGTTAGCGAGATTGATGCCACCAAGCAGGGGGTCCACGGCTCCGTAGATCGGCGGAATCCCGAGCGCTACAGCGACGATGAGAAGCAGGGCCGCGAGGAAAACCCACGAACTACGCCCACGAACCAGAGTAGGCGCCCTCAGTATTACTCTACAAGAATGCACACAAAGAGTGCTATAAAATTAGAAATGAAAACTTCATATTCCAATCGTGGCGGAAGCTAAAACAGAGCATGTAGGTTGGCCTACACCTGCTAGGGTTTGCCCTCACCCTGGGGTGTACCCAAGACTGTCCGGTCGCTGCTACTCTCAGAGCGTGAGCAACGAGACGCCGATAGTTCCCAATGCGGATAAGATCGAGATCCCGCGCGCGAATCCGTTCATGATGGCGCTCGTCTACATTACCTTGATCGGAGTAGTGCTCGGGGTGATCCTCCTCTTCGTCGGCTTCTCGAACCCCTACATGGGCACGCTCCCGCTCGCTTACATCGGCATCGGCCTCATCGGCTTGGCGGCCACCGCCCTTCTCGTCGCACTCGGTGCCGCGGCCGCGCGCTGGACGCGGGACTAGTCCGAGTAAAGCTTTCCCCGAGGTGGCAGCCTTGTCGGGTGTGGGCAAAGTGTGGGGGTATGCCCGGTGGTGTCCTCGTGTGGATGTGTTTTTCGCTGTGATAATATAATGGATATGAGCACACGGCTGGAGGTCTGGCCTGTCGCGTAGTTCCACGCACGCCGAGCAGAGCGGCAGCGGAACGACCTGCCAGCGAGCTCGTGAGTTTTCGGCGCGACCATCGGGATGCAAAAGGCGTGCAGCAGTTCTTGTTCTGACCCCGACCCGCCGCAGTGTCACCCTGTCCGCGCGCCGGTCACCACAGATCAGGAATCACCCAAACCCTCAGCAGTCCTACGCGACTCCTTGTCATAGCTGGTTATCACGAACGACTTCACTTGTCCCCCAGAAGATCCCGGTTTGCTTTACCCGGTATTGACACTCGGCCGGCGCCGGTGGCATTGTCATAGCTCTCCATAGATACACCGATTTTCTTTGAAAACGAGGTTATTCTTAATGAACGTTCAAAAGATGATGCGAGGACGTCGAGCTCATTCGGTGCGTGTCGGTATGGTCTCGGCCGTGATGGCCGCGATCCTGGCGGTGGGGCTCGGTGGTTCTTTGTCCGCCGCGGCGGCGGAGCCGGACAGGGGCGGTGGCGATCCCACCCAAGACCACGCTGGTAGCACGCTCGCTCGCGATGTAAGCTCCCAAGAGTTGCGGCAACGACCGCGGCCAATTCCGCCTTTGGATTATGTGCGTGGCGATGATGTGAGCGGCTGGCAGACCGACGTCAACTGGAGCGATGCGGCGTCGAAGGGTGCCCGTTTCGTTTACATCAAAGCGACCGAGGACGACGACTACGTGAGCTCCCAGTACGAGAAGCAGTGGAAGGGAGCCCAAAATGCCGGGTTTTATCGCGGGTCGTACCACTTCGGACGGCCGTTCTGGTCGGACGGCACTTCGCAGGCGAAGCACTTTATGAACACCATCCACAACTGGGAGCCCACTCAGCGTATCCTGCCTCCCATGCTTGACCTGGAGCACCGTTGCGACGACCTGACGAAGCCGTGGGCAATCAAGAAATGTAAGGCGATGACCCCGGCGGACATCGTCAAGTGGATACACGATTTTGTCTCCGTGGTGGAGAAGAGGACGGGTGGTGTGAAGCCGGTCATCTACACCAACCCGTCCTGGTGGAAGGAGTACACTGGCAACACCACGGACTTCGCCTCCTACCCGCTGTTCATCGCCAACTGGGTCTCGGACGTATCGGACGGCCCCGGCGCATTGCCCGGTGGGTGGAAACACTGGACGCTGTGGCAGCACTGGGACAACACGAGCCCCTACGCGGGCCCAGGCGGCCTCCTGCCCGGGGACCAGGACTTCTTCCACGGCACCAAGCTGGCGCTCAAGCGATTCTCCAATAACGTTCATTAGGTGGCCATCTCTTCCAGCATTGTCAAGCCCGGTGTCCACTGATCACAGTCAGCGCCACGAGCCTCCTCTCGGAGGAGACACTGGAATTGCACTTGGTCGGCCGATGAAACCGGCCCACCAAGTCTGAATTCCAGCAAATGGCCTGCATACCTCTTCAAGGTGTGCAGGCCATTTGGGTTTCGTGTCCGCCATGGAACCTCTGCGATCGGGGCAGTGTCGTCACGCGCGTAACGCCAAGAACATAGCGCCCATCGCTCAGCTGGCGCACTACAGGCGGTCGTCGCATGACGGAGCGCCCCTACGCATCCCCGCCTACTGACCAACGACCATCAACGCGGACAACGACCGGCCAACTCTTCTTACATGCCCTGATCAACAAGATTCCCGCCAACCACGCCGTCACCGAAATGGGATTCCCCGCTGGTTGGAACACCCCAGAGATTTGGTCGTGAATCGCGCCACTGTGAGACAGACCCTCCCCATTGCTGAGGCCAGCGCAGAACACAAAACCGTCCCGGCCTACCCGTGTGAGGGGTGGGGCTGGGCCGGGGCGTGTCGGGTGTTAGCTGGTTGTGGGTGGTGTTCCCGCTGGGGTGGGGCGAGGGGTTAGTTGGTTCGTTGTGCCTGAATGTCGTTCAGGTACTTCGCGAACGCAGCGGTCCCATCGAAGTAGTTGGCGTGGGTGACCTTGACGGTATCGAGAGAGTCCGAGCCGATGAGGACGATGTCCATGTTCGTGTTGCTGCGGAACTCTTCCTCAAGCTCGGAGTAGCGGGCAAGGGCGCTCTCGCTGTCCTGACCGTATTCGAGCGGTTCGCCGGTGAGGTGACCTTTGGAGTGGTCGAACACCAGAATGAAATGCTGGATAGTCGTCATCACACCGATCCTTTCTCGAGGTAGGGAGTTGCTTGAACTCTAAGGCGTTCGATCTCTTCGAGTAAAGAGCTGGGTATGGTCTCGCCTGCCTCGTCGATGGCCATTGCCCGTGACATCACCGACATCAACTGTTGGACGGCATGAGATCCGTCTTGTTTGAGGTTCTCACCGACGAGCGCCGACTGGCGCTCGACCGTGATCGCCCAAAGATGCATGAGCGGGGTGCGTAGCTGGATCTCCACACACCGTTGATCATACTTAACAACCAGATGCACTCCGCGATAGCCTGAAAGGCGAGGGTCAGTGATGTAATCCTTGTATCTGGTCACGGGACGGCGCTTGCGTAGCCGGGCCTCGACACGGCGGATCTCCTCGACGCTGCCGAGGATGGCGCGGCAACCGCCAATGTCTTGCATCCCTGAGAGCGCAAGCGTCTGCTCCCGGGCGGTGAGTTTGTCGATGATCGTCGTGAATCGCTTGAGACGCTGCGAGACTTCAACCTGACAACCTTCGGTCTTGATCATCGACCGCAGACCCATGTTGGCCTTGGCGAGTGGGACCTGATGAGCGGCCCGGAACGCCTCAACCACACGGAATGCGTGCTTCACCTGTGCTTCATCACCGAGTTCGCCGCGGAAGCACTTACGAATCACTGAGCCGGCCTTAGTCCGGCCAGCGCAGTCGGTGAAGCCGGAACGCATCGACGATCTCGGGCGTATCGTGGCGCAGCTCGAACGTCTCAGCATTGGCCAGGCGTTCGCTTGTCTCGCGGTCCGCTGCGCGCTCGAAGACGGCCCACATCCGGTACTCATCACCGAAACGTGAGGTGAACTGGATCCCGTCGACCAGGTCGTTCTGGTTCTGGTCGCGCAGCTCGAAGATCCACCGAGCGATCGAGCGAGTGAGGTCCCGCTGTCGCGCGTCCTTCAAGACCGAGGTGTCGAGCAGGATCGGGGTCAGCTTGAATCGAGCGAACGGAAAGCTGGCTTGAATGGCCGCGAGGCTCTCGCTGTGTGTGACGAAGCAGTACCGGCCTGTCTAGTCCACCTTGCCGCCGAAACGCTCCTCCAGCCATCCGTAACCGACGGTGCCAGAGGGAGCGTCCGGATAGAGGTCTACCTCGCCGGCCTCGTCCTCGATCTCATCGAGCTCGGCGTCCGTTTGCGGCTCGGGCCGGAACTGCGCCAGCACTTCCAGCAGGCAGGCGAGCAAGCTCTCGCCGGTGTAGAGCGTTCGGAACAGCTCGGCCAGAGCTGGTCGTCCCAGCGGCCGTTGAACCGGCCTGCGTCGTTCGCGTAGCGCCAGTCCGCCCATGCCCACGGGTCGGGTCGGTAACCCACCCGCCAGACTTGCTCGGAGACCTCCGCGATCGCCAACCCCGTCATCCAATGAAGGCGAACGCCTTGGCGGCCGCCATCACCTCCGGACCAACCTCGTTCGGATCGCCCTCGCGCAGCACTCGCGCCGGAGAGGCATCGTTGAGGGCGGGATTCATGCCCTTGAACCAGGACTGGACCGTGACGGCTTCTTTCCGCTCGCGAAGCAACGCCGCGATCTGGTAGGCGACGAACAGCCGGTCGCGGTCGGTCTCGCCGGGCTCCCGAGGGCCGACGGCCCACTCTGCTACCGGCTTCGTCGACTTGACGTTGCCGATGTAGGCGACCAGGCGCACGCCGATGATGTCGCGGAGCTTGGTGACCAGCTCAGGAAATGTCGAACGCACTGCGTCGTCGTACGCGCGCATCCTAGGCTTCTGCGTCGTTGTGGTGGTCATATCGCCAGGCTACTCGCACAGACTGCGAGATGGGTAGCAATTTCGACAAAAGGAAAGCTCGCGCAATCGTACCCAAAATCGCCCCAAAAATAGCCGATAATCGATTTATGTCAGTTTGAGGATGGCATGTTCTCATTGGACGCGAATCCGACACCACCATTGCCGCCGACCACCGGGGTCAGCCCAACCTTCCAGCCGAGAAATGCACAACCTTGCACAACGCGGAAGTCCGGCTGGCCGGACTGATCGCCCTGACGCCCGGCGACACGGCTCACCCGTACAATTTCTACGCAAGCGCCACCGCATCGACAAGCACCGAGAATCTGCAATCAGCAGCCGCTGAGCTCAACTCCGCGACCGCTGACATTCGTGCCGCCCAGAAGCGAACTTCCTCCCTTACCGCCTGGCTGAAAGATGTCACCAGTCGCACGGCGGACACCCTCGACCGCCTAACGCTTGGCAACCCTAAGAGCGCCGGTGAAGGGGAACGACGTGGTTGCGGGCCCGAGCGGCATGACGAGGGCACAGCAGGCTGCGAGTGTCAGGGGGCGGGATAGGTCGGGAAGGTGCAGGTGGGCGCGTTCGGCTGCCCCGGAGTTATCGTCACGTCCACGCCGGGCCGGTTGACGGCGAGCGGCAAGCCCCCGAAGGTCACTCCGGATGCCGAGATGGTCGCGAGTGCGACCGTCACGTGACGCGCGTCCACGACGGCGTTCGACATCGTCAGGGCGAGCGGATGCGCTTCGTCGAGTCCCTTGAGCATGCTCTCGGCGTTGGTCGGCGAGTTCGACGACCGGAACCCGTCGATCACGATGTCGGTGAACCACGGCACCGTCGATCCCGTCCTGTTCGCGTAGTTCGGATCGAACTGGATCGGCGCCTTGACGGCGTCGACGCACATGTTCCGATACGTCACCTGCTGCACGAGGCCGCCCGCCTTGGGCGAGCTCTTGATCCGGATGCCCGCCGATGAGGCGCTGACGTTGCCGAACGCATCCCTGCCGCTGACGGTGACGTCCGACACGAACACGTCGCTGACCCCCGCCTCCGTCTCGCTGCCGATCGAGATCCCGTGGGTGCCGAAGAAATGGTCCCGGATGACGGAGATATGGGCGGAGGGAGCAGAGAGAGCCTTGATCGCGATGCCGTCGTCACCGTCCATGATCCACGAGTCGGCGATCGTCACGTCCTGCGCACCGGCGGGGTCGATGCCGTCGGTATTGCGGGCGTCCGCCGGCGTCTGGATGCGCACACCCCACACAGTCAGGCCGTCGCCGTTCTGATACGAGACGTGGAATCCCGGCGCGTCGACGAGGTCGACATCGTGCAGTACGACGTCGTCGACCCCGCGTGCCTGAATGAGCCGCGGCACGTTTTGCGTCCCGTGGCCCTTCGCGGCAGCCGCGAGATCCCACCAGCTCCGCGCCGCGCCCAGCATCGTGCTCCCGCCGCGGCCGTCGATGCGCCCCTGCGACCTGTCGGCCGCGGGGACCGACTCGATGCCGCTGTGCGCACCCGCGAGAGTGACGAAGGGCGCACATCCGCCGCCTTTCTTGGAGATGGTGCCGCAGGCCGGGTGGTCGTCGACCTGGTAGTCGGCGGGATTGCGCGATGCATAGAGGACAACTCCCGCGTCCACCAGCAGCACCTCCCCCTCGCGCACGGTCAGTGGCCCACTCAGGAAAGCCGCCGCATCCGGCGTTGGGCTCAGACGCACGGCGACGACGTCCGTCCCTTTCTGCGCGCACGCATCGAGCGCGTGCTGGATGCGCGCGGTGTCGGGCGGCGATGCCTCACCCGCGTCGCTCGCCTTCCCGCCGGGCATGGAAAGCTGCGCGGTCACGGTGGCGCACACCGTGTCGGGGGCGCTCGGTTCCGTCACGTCTCGACGGTCGCCCGCGGCGACCGCAGAGGTCGTCGGGGTCGCTGCCAAGACTGGGCTCGCAGGGGGAGATGCGGTGGGCGCCATGGATCCCATCAGGATGAGTCCGGCGAGAAGCGCGTTGAGGGACGCAGGCAGTCGTGTGCTCACGTATGCATGGTGACAGGATCGCCCATGCGTGCGCTGTTAACGCCAAAGTAGAATGGACCCCGTAGCGCCGACTTGGAATGGACCCTCTGGCTCAGGCTAGGAGGGTGATTTCAGTGGATACGTGGGCAGAGATCCGGCGGTTGCATCGGGCGGAGAAGATCCCGATCAAGCAGATCGCGCGTGATCTTAGTGTGGGGCGGAACACGGTGCGTCGGGCGTTGCGGGGCGAGGATCCTCTTCGTCGTCGTGGATCTCGGCGTAAGCGACACGGGAGTGATCGTCGATGACGGTATGAACGAACGCTGTGCCGGTGATCATGTCGCCGGTGATCCCGTGTTTCCCGGTCCGCTTCGCGGTGATGGCCTTGTTCCGCTCTCCCTGGAGACGTCCGACGTAGCGCCAGCCGCCACCGTCGGGGATGTTGCCGAGTTTCTTGATGTCGACGTGGATCATCGATCCGGGATGCTCGTGCTCGTAGCGGCGGGCGGGTTCGCCGGTGCGGACGTCGACGTGGCTGGGCCGATTGATCCGGCACCGGGAGAGGACCGTGTGAACGGTCGAGGCGGGCATGCCGAGCTGGGCGCCGATACCGACTGGTCCCAGCCGCTTCTTCCACCGCAGATGCACGACCTTGCGGACCAGTCTTCGCGGGGTCTTGTTCGGGCTGTGATGCGGCCGTGACGAACGGTCCAGCATTCCCGCCTCGCCCATCTCCACGTAACGACGAGCCCATCGGTCCGCGGTGCGTCAGGACACTCGGAAGTAGGTCGCCGCCGCAGCAACGGACCAGCCGTCGTCGACGACTTGGCGGGCCAGGCGGAGGCATTCGCGAGGAGTCAAAGCAGCATTAGCGTGGGTCACGAGGACCTCCTAAGTCATCGAGTGCAGGGAAACTAGACAGCCCCACTCTCGACCGGGAGGTCCTCACCCATCTATCGCGTCACACCTCAACCAACTGCCCTGAGCAGCACACCTAGAGCAGACCGAGTTCGCGTGCCCGCCGGACCGCCTCGGCGCGTCCGCTGGCGCCGACCTTCGTGTAGATCGAGCGCAGGTGGGTCTTCACCGTGTTGACGCTCACACTGTGCTTGGCCGCGATCTGCGGCACGGTCTGGTGCAGCGGGAGCTCGCGCAGGAGGTCGCGCTCACGAGCGGTCAGGCGGGACTCCGGACCGCCGTCGTCCTCGCCCCTGATCCCGGCTGCCCCGGCCGCTTCGACGATGGATGCGGCGAAACCGTCCGTCGCACCGAACGAGCCGAGATGGTCCGAGATCAGTCGGACGAAGGAGGGGCGTGCCAGGAAGGGGCGTCGGGCCCGCATCCGCTCGGCCAGGGTCACGGCCTGCGTCAGCCGGGCCTGCGCCGAGGCATCGTCCCCGGCGTTGTGCGACCACTGGGCGAGCAGGAGCCAGCCGAGGACCAGATTCGTCCTTTCGCGTGCCCGGGTGCCGTCGGTCAGGGCCGTCTCCAGGGCGACGGCTCCGGCCTCCTGGGCCGGTGTCCCCTCCCGCAGCATCGCACAGCCGAGGAAGGCGCACAGGTGATCGGAGCCGACGGCCGCTGTGAGGGTGTCGACGTGGCTGCGTGCGGCGCTGCGCCCGCGGTAGAGGAGGGCGAGGTCGAGGAAGCGGAACGCGCTGAGCGCCAGGGTCTCTGGGCGTCGCCGCAGGCTGGCGGCGAACAGCTGTTCCATCTGATCGAAGACGGCGCGCGGGTCCGGCTCGGTGTCCAGACGGAACAGCAGGCGGAGGGCTCGCGGCGCGAGGACGCCCACGGAGTCGAGGGCTCGCCACTGCGCTGCGATGATGTCGTCCAGCTGCGAGACGCGATACGGTTCGCACGACCGGTACGCGGCGACGGCGGCGCGCAGCCGGATACCGGCGTCGACCAGGCTGCCCGGTTCGACGGTGGTCTGTTCGAGCCCGGCGATGCGACGCTCCAGGACGCCGACCAGCGCCCAGTTGGCGAGGCCGGTGGCGACGTTCGCGGCGGTGTCCAGGGCCAGCATCGCGAGCCAGGGACGGTTCGACTCCTCTGCGCCGTCGGCTGCGAGGACGGCGCGACGGAGGGCGATGTCGGGGTGGCCTGTCGCCATCCGCACGCGCGCCGTCACCACTTCGGCGAACAGGCGTGCGTCGAGCACGGCCACCGGGCCGCCCTCGCCGAACGGCTGACTGGTCGTGCGGGCGACCGCGGCCTCCACAGCGCTGAGCGCGGCATCGGCCCCGGGACCGTCCTGGGTGTGCAGTGCGTGAAGCGCGCCGGCGGCGACGTCGCGCTCGGGTGAGCGCGGGGCGACCTCGTCCTCCGCGAGCGCGAGGAAATGATCCACGCGCACAGATTCGGTCAGCTGCGGTGAGCAGACCAGCGCGCCGAGCAGCCCGGTCGTGGGGGAGAGGATGCCGCGATCCTCCAGCGCCGCGAGGGCGTTGCGGACGCGGAGGACAGAGCCGCTGAAGACGAGTCCGAGGCCGAAGCGCCGCAGCAGGTCTTCGATGAGGTCGGCCGAACCCGAGTGCAGCGCCTGATCCAGGGCGAGCCCGATGTCTCCGTTGGCGATGTGCCGCTCGGCCGCGACGCTGTGCAACTCGGCGAAGCGGGTGGCATCGCGGTTCAGGAACTCGGCCATCAGGCCGTCGCGGAAGGATGGCTCGAAGCTGTAGCGACCGTGGGGGTCTGGGTCTGTGCCGCTGTCCGGCCGGTTCAGCAGTCCCGGGCCGAAGCCGATCCCTTCGAGTGCCGCGATGGCGTGCGGGCAGCCCGCGAGCGCGGCGGCGAGCTCCGCATCGAAAGAGGGGACCGTCGACAGCGCCAGCAGCAACCGCGCGCTCCCCGTCGAGGGAGTCGAGCAGGCGGCGCACGAGCAGGGTGGCGAGGCTGCCCGGCGAGCGGCGGACGGCGGCCATCGCCGCTCCGGGGCTCTCCGCTCTGGCCGCCGTCTCCGCCGCCAGCGTCAGCGTCGCCGCCCGTCCGTCGGCGCGGTCCACCAGGGCGAGGAGTTCGGAGGTGTCGAGTGTGACGCCGTGGGCGCGCAGCAGTTTATACGCCTCCTCGACGCGGAGGGCCAGTTCGCCGGGTCCGATCGAGAGGTGCGGCCGTTCCTCGCGCGGCGCCGCGATCGCGATCGGCAGATCGCGTCCGCTGAGGACCACGGCACCCGTCGCGTTCGTCACGAGTTCGAGGAGCTGTTCGCGCTCCGCGTTGCCCTCTACTCGCTCCACCGCGTCGACCACGACCGTCACGCCGTTCTCCTGGCCGAGTGTCCTGGCGAGCCGATCCAGCCAGTGAGAGTCCGAAGCAACGTCAAAATACTTGCGTTTGCTGGAGGCGCTTCCACACCACCGGCGCAGCAGTTCGGTCTTGCCGCTCCCGGTCGAGGCGATGATCGTGATCATCGCGGAATCCCGCTCGCTTTCATCGAGCCGGCGGACCAGGGCGCGGCGCAGTACCATCCGCTCTCCACCGGGTTCTGGCGTTTCGCCGTCGACATCGACCACAAGACCTCCGACAAGTCAGCACGCAGTGAATCCGATCGCAAGGGGCCTGCACTCGCGAACAATAGGCGCGTTTCGGCGAAGATGCGATCACCCTGTCCGGGTGATTTCAGCGCTGTCGGCGACGTCGGCGACGCGCGGTGGACGGCAAGAAATTCCTTGATTTCCATAAAGGAATCGCCGGAGAGTGGCCGCGTGAATGGCTGGAAGACGGCGGCCACAGTCGGCAACGATGTCATTTTTATAAAAATTAGTATCTCCTAGAGATCGCAGACTCGCTCGGAGCCGCACGCACCGGTGAGGCGACCGGAGCCCTCGTCGTCCAGGGGTCGCGAGCAGCCGCCAGACCGTGTCGCTTCCATCGTCGCCCCAACCCGCCGCCGACCTCGTGGGGCGGCTCGGGAGAGGGCTCCTGCTGGTCTGGAGCGTTCCACGGCGCTGTGTCGTGACGCTGCTGCTGCCCGCAGGCTCCCCTCATCGGGACATCCCGGCTCCGTGGGCTCACGGTTCCGCGGGTTCGCGGCCCGGGCGGGAGCGGCACCGCCGGCCCAGGCGGGCAGCTCCCCCTCGGCCGATGCCGAGATCGTTCGAGGACGGTCTTGTCGCAGTGTTCCTCCCAGCCGTAATAATAAGCGTCGTTGGTGTAATAGCCTCTTTCGCAGGCGGAGTCGAAATATGGTCAGGAGGACCACCGCGGAGGGCGGATGGTCAGTGAGGAAGGCGAGGAAGTCGATGCAGAGCGAGTATGACGATTCTGGACGGCCGATCATCGGCGGCGACGATCTTCCCGGTCGCCTGACCCTTGCCGTCGGCCGGCTGAGCAGGCGCATCCGGTCGGCCACCGGCGACCTCAGCCACGGTCAGCTCTCCGCCCTGTCGACGATCGTCCGCAGCGGTCCCCTTCGCCCGAGTGAGATCGCCGCCATCGAGGCCGTCGCCGCCCCCACCATCACGCGTGTCGTCACCGACTTGGAAGCGCGCGGCCTCGTTCAGCGCACCCCCGACCCCGACGATGGCCGCTCCTTCCTCGTCTCCGGCACGGATGCCGGCATCGATCTGCTCCTCGCCGCCCGCTCCGACCGGGCCCGGGCCGTCGTCGCCATCCTCCAGGGTCTCTCGCCGGAACAGGTGGACGGGCTTCGCCGCGCCCTCCCGGCGCTCGAACAAGCCGCTCGCATCGCCCGCCCTGTCCTCTGAATCGTCGGGCGGTGGCGGTCAGGCCCGCGTCGCGAGCGCGCTGCCGAGAAACAGCGCGGCGGTGAGTAGCCACAGCACGAGCGTGAAGACCGTGTCGCGGGCGCGCCAGCGCGAGGGGTGCCGCTCGGTGCGCGTGGGATGCGCGCCGAAGGCCCGCGACTCCATCGCGAGCGCCATCCGGTCGGCGTGGCGGATGCTCGAGGCCAGCAGCGGGATGACAGCCGCGAACGGCCGGGAGAGCCTCCCGATGCCGCGCACCCGCTGCGCCTGCCGGATGACCGCCAGCTCTGTCCGGAACCGCGGCAGGAACCGGTAGCCGCGACCGCTGTGTAGCCGATCCGGTAGTGTACGCGCAGCTGCGCGACCAGCGCCCGCGACAGGTCCGGCCCCGTCGTCGTCAGCCCGCCCACCAGCGCGAGCGACACGAGCGCGGTCAGCCGCAGGGAGGTCGCCGCTCCGACCGCGAACGCCCCCGCAGTGTACGGCGCCGATCCGATCGCGAACAGCACGGTCCGGTCGGTCACGCGGGCCGGGTCTGTCCAGAAGCCGAAGCTCAGCGCCATTGCGAGCACCACGACCGGCGCCCCGACCAGGAGCGTCACGAGCACCGCGGGCCGCAGCCGCGCCCCGATCAGCAGGAGCAGCATCGCCGCGACGAGCACGATCAGCGGGGTCAGCGCATCCCGCGTGAAGAACAGCCCGATCCACGCCGGCAGGATGCCCGCGACCTTCGCGAGCGGGTTCAGGTGGTGCAGGAACCGCCGCGTCGGCCGCTCGCCCGTGCCGTACGGGTCACCGGAGAGAAAGGTCACAGCGCACCGCCCGGCAGGTCGCGCAGCCGCGTGATCCCGCGAAGAGCCGCCGGGATGCCGGGCCCGGCGAGCGCCTGCCCGAGCGGCGGCTGCCGCAGTCCGGTGCGCCGCAGCAGGCCGGCATCGCCCAGGATGCCCTTCGTGGTGCTGTGGGCCGCGAGCCGCCCGTCCGCGATCACCGCGATGTGACTCGCGTGCTCGGAGGCGAGGTCGAGGTCGTGGGTCACGATGATCACGGTGGCGCCGCCGGCGTTGAGCCGGGACAGCGTCTCGAGCAGCTCTGACGCCCGGGCCCGGTCCTGGCCGAAGGTGGGCTCGTCGAGGACCAGCAGCGGCGCGCCCGCGATCAGCGCCGTGCCGACGGAGAGCCGGCGCTTCTGGCCGCCGGAAAGGAGGAAGGGGTGCGCTTCGCGCTGCGCGGTCAGGTCGAGCGTCGCCAGCATCGCGTCGACCCGCTCCGCCACTTCTTCGGCCGGCCGTCCCCGCAGGCTGAACGCGAGCTCGTCGGCGACGCTGTGCCGGACGAACTGGTGCTCGGGGTTCTGGAAGACGAAGCCGGCCCGGTCGGCGGCGACCGTGCCGCGCGGTGTCGGCAGCAGCCCCGCGATCGCCTGCGCCAGTGTGGTCTTCCCGGCCCCATTCGGCCCGACGACTGCGACGAAGTCGCCTCGGCCCATGGTCAGCGAGAGGCTGTGCAGCACCTCGATCCGCCCGCGACGGAGGGTGAGGTCCCGCACGACGACGGCGGCCGCGGCGTCCGGGGGCGGTGCGGGCGGTGCGGGTCTCGTTGTCGTCGCTGCCCCCACCGCACCCGGCAGAGCGGCCAGCCCCGTCGCCAGCTCCTCCGGCGTCACCGGCAGGGGGTCCAGAGCCACTCCCGACTGCCGCAACCGCAGCGCCGCCAGCGTCGCGGTCGGCAGCCAGACACCCAGTTCCAGCAGCTCTTCGGCCCGCTCCCGCAGCACCTCCGCCGCCGGTCCGCGGGCGACGACGCGGCCCCCGGCGTCCAGCACCAGCACCAGCACCGAGTCCACGATCGACATTGCCGCATCCAGATTGTGTTCGACCAGCACCACCGCCCGGTCGAGTCCGGCCAGGAGGCGGTACAGCTCCTCCGTCCCGGCCGGGTCGAGGTTCGCGGTGGGTTCGTCGAGGACGAGCAGCGGGGCGTCCAGGGCGAGCGCGCACGCGATCGCGAGGCGCTGCTTGCCGCCGCCGGAGAGCGTCTCCGGGTCGTCGGCGCGGCGCTCCCACAGGCCGACCGCCCGCAGCGCGCGCTCGGCGCGCTCGAGCACCTCGGCCACGGGCAGCAGCCGGTTCTCGGGCCCGAAGCACACGTCGTCCAGGACGGTCCCGGTGACGATCTGTGCGTCCGGGTCCTGGAACACCATCCCGACCCGCTCGCTCAGGTCCGCGACCCAGGAGCGGCCCGTGTCCACGCCGCTGACGAGCACTGTCCCCTCGAGCCGGGCGGGGATGGCGTGCGGGATGAGACCGTTCAGAGCCAGGGCGAAGGTCGATTTGCCGCAGCCGCTCGGCCCCAGGACGAGCAGCGTCTCGCCGGGCGCGACCAGGGCGTCCACCCCATCGGGCGTCCAGGCGTCCGCACCATCGTGCCGGATGCGCACCCCGCTCGCCCGGAGCGGCGTGGGAGACCCGTCCACGGCTCAGGCGGCCGTCATCGGCAGCGTGCCGGTGCCGCGTTCGCGCCGTGAGCGCACGACCGGTCCTTGCAGACCGCGGCCGGCGCCGGTGCGCTCGAGCGCCTTCGCCACGGCACGGCCGATCCCGGTGAACACGACGGGGGACACCGCGAACAGCCCGATGTGCAGCGCTTGCGCCCACGGCTGTGCGGTCTCCGCCCCTTGCGCGAAGAAGACACCGAGCCCGAACGCCACGCCCGCGATCGTCGCCGTGACATAGAACAGCCAGGCTCTCCAGTACCGGTAGAGCGCGATCAGGAACGGGACCTCCTGCAACGCCCCGATCGACCCGGCCGCCATCACCGCCATGAACCCGATCGGCTGGAACGGCACCGACACCAGCCCCGTGATCACCGCGGTGATCAGCGCCACACCGCCCCGCCTCAGCAGTGCCTGCGCGACGACCCCCGGCAGGAAGTAGACGCCGATCACAGCGCCGTAGAACAGCGGAGCGACCGCCGCGCCCGTGCCGGAGATGTAGGCGGAGACGGAGAACACGATGACCTGCGACGCCGATGGCGGCGCAGGTCAGCAGGAGGCGGGTGCTGGTGGTGGACATGTCGGTTCCAGCCTAGAGAGGTGAGCCTTGCCTCACAAAGGGGGGAGGCCGTGCCGGCGGATCATTCGTGTTCCCGCCGCAGTGGGCGCGCCGCGATCACCGGGTACGCCCCCGTGTAGCCTTCGCGCTTGGCGGCGATCGCGAGGATGCGCCCCCGCTGCGCGAACCAGCCGATCGCCAGCAGCGGCGCGATCACCACGAGCGAGGCGATGGTCCAGGTGCCGGTGGGGTAGTCGAACGTCATGAGCACCAGGACCGCCAGCAGGAAGGCGAGTGTGAGGTAGGCCGTGAACGGCGCGCCGATCAGGCGGAACGCCGGCCGCTTCATCGTGCCCCGCAGCGACCAGCGGCGCAGCTGCATCTGGCACAGGACGATCATCGCCCAGCTGGTAATGATGCCGAGCGCCGCGACGTTGAGCACGATGTTGAACGCCTGCGCCGGCACCACCAGGTTCAGGAAGACGCCGAAGACGCCGATGACCGCCGTGAGCAGGATGCCGCCGTACGGGACGCCCTGCTTGCTCATCCGCGAGGTGAAGCGCGGCGCCGCCCCGGTCTGGGCCATCGAGTGCAGGATGCGGCCCGTGGAGTACATCCCGGCGTTCAGGCTGGACAGAGCCGCCGTCAGCACGACGAAGTTCATGATAGAGCCGACCACGGCGCTGAGCTGGGGACCGCCGAGGTGGCTGAAGAAGGTGACGAACGGGCTCTCGCTTCCGCTGTACGCGCTCGCGGGCAGCAGCAACGCGAGCAGCAGGACCGAGCCGCAGTAGAAGACCACGATGCGGAAGACGACGCTGTTGATGGCCCGCGGCATGATCTTCTCGGGGTGCTCTGTCTCGCCGGCCGCGATGCCGACGAGTTCGACGGCCGCGTAGGCGAACACCACGCCCTGCACCAGCACGATGGCCATCGCGATCGTGGCCACGCCGTTCGGCAGCAGCCAGCCGTTCTCCGCGAGCATCGGGATGCCGGTCGGGCCGAGGTCGGTCGGCCATCCCGCCGCCAGCACCACGATGCCCACGACGAGGAAGGTCACGAGCGCGCCGACCTTGATGAGCGCAAACCAGAACTCCATCTCGCCGAACACTTTCACCGAGATGAGATTGAGGCTGACCACGATGACCAGGGCGATGAGGGCGAGCAGCCACTGGGGGACGCTCGAGAACAGGCTCCAGTACTTCACATAGAGGGCGATGGCGGTCGAGTCGACGATCGCGGTCATCGCCCAGTTGAGGAAGTACATCCAGCCCGCGACGTACGCCATCTTCTCCCCGAAGAACTCGCGTGCGTAGGAGACGAACGATCCGGAGGACGGCCGGTGCAGCACCAGCTCGCCCAGAGCGCGCAGCACGAGGAAGGCGAAGAATCCGCACACCGCGTACACGAACACGAGGAGGGGGCCGCTCTGCTGTAACCGGCCGCCGGCGCCGAGGAACAGGCCGGTGCCGATCGCGCCGCCGATCGCGATCATCTGAACCTGCCGGGCGGAGAGGGATTTGCGGTAGCCCTCCTGCTCGCTGGCGAAGCTCTGGACGGCCTGGCTCACGTCGCCGAGGTGTTCGAGCCGGTTCTCCAACTCGTCGGCCGGATCGTGCGATGTCGTCATGGGTCCTCATCCTCTCCTGAGGGAACACCGTCCCGCCACACTCAAACGGTACTCAGCGCCCCGCTGTCGCCACCTGCGGCCAGGGGCCGCATCCGCTCCACCGGCTCCGCGAAAGATCCCGGACCGAGCGCCGCGCCGACGTCATCGGCTTCCGGCCGAGCGGTGGGCGGACAGGGCGTCGCCGCGGGAGCTGGGCTCGCGCGTCTGCGCATCGCTACGATCGGGGGATGAGCTGGAACACCTGGGTCCCGGACGACCGGGACGCGCCCCCGCTGGACGAGGAGCCGCCTCTCCCCGCCGCCCAGGACCCGTACGCAGGCGAGGACCCGTACGCCCGTGAGGACCCGTACGACGGGATTCCCTTCGGAAACGCCGCGCCCGCCGCGCCCGCCGCCCGGACCGCTGCCGTCCCCGCGCCCGCCCGTTTCGCGACCCCGGCCGAGGCGCTGCGGCGTGTTTTCGGCTACGACTCCTTCCGCGGCGACCAGGCGGCGATCATCGACCGCGTGGCGGCGGGCGGCGATGCCGTCGTGCTCATGCCGACCGGCGGCGGGAAGTCGCTCTGCTACCAGATCCCGTCTCTCGTGCGCGAGGGCACCGGCATCGTCGTCTCCCCGCTCATCGCCCTGATGCAGGATCAGGTGGATGCGCTGACCGCGGTCGGCGTCCGGGCCGCGTTCCTCAACTCGACGCAGGACTCCGCCCAGCGCTCGGCGGTCGAGCGCGCGTACCTGGCGGGCGAACTCGACATCCTGTACATCGCCCCCGAACGGCTCTCCTCGGAGCCGACGAAGCGGTTCCTCGAACGTGGTCGCATCGCCCTGTTCGCGATCGACGAGGCGCACTGCGTCTCGCAGTGGGGACACGATTTCCGTCCCGACTACCTCGCGCTCTCCGAGCTGGCCGAGCGCTGGCCGGGAGTCCCGCGCATCGCCCTCACCGCCACGGCGACCGAGGCGACGCATCGGGAGATCACGCAGCGGCTCGGTCTGGAGCGGGCCGAGCACTTCGTCTCCGACTTCGACCGGCCCAACATCCAGTACCGCATCGTCCCGAAGGCCGAGGTGCGCAAGCAGCTGCTCGACTTCATTTCGGCGGTGTACCCGGGCGAGGCGGGCATCGTCTACGCGCTCTCGCGCACCTCCGTCGAGCGCACCGCCGAGTTCCTCGCCGCCCGCGGGCTGACGGCGCTGCCCTATCACGCGGGGCTCGATGCGCGGACCCGCGCGCGGACCCAGGCGCGCTTCCTCCGCGAGGACGGCGTGATCGTCGTGGCGACCATCGCGTTCGGGATGGGCATCGACAAGCCCGATGTCCGCTTCGTTGCGCACATCGACCTCCCCAAATCCGTCGAGGGCTACTACCAGGAGACCGGCCGCGCCGGGAGGGACGGCCAGCCCTCGACCGCGTGGCTCGCCTACGGCCTGCAGGATGTCGTGCAGCAGCGCCGCATGATCGACGACTCCCCGGGCGACCTCGCCCACCGTCGCCGCCTCACGCAGCACCTGGACGCCATGCTCGCGCTCTGCGAGACCGTGCAGTGCCGCCGCGTGAACCTGCTCGGCTACTTCGGCCAGCGCTCCGATCCCTGCGGCAACTGCGACACCTGCCTCGTTCCTCCGGAGACCTGGGACGGCACGGTTCCCGCCCAGAAGCTGCTCTCCACGGTCGTCCGGCTGCAGCGGGAGCGCAATCAGCGCTTCGGCGCCGGGCACCTGATCGACATCCTGCGCGGCAAGCGGACGGCGCGTGTCGATCAGTACGGCCATGACCGCCTGGCCACCTGGGGCATCGGCGCAGACCTGAGCGAAGGCCAGTGGCGCGGTGTGGTACGGCAGCTGATCGCGCTCGAACTGCTGAAGCCCGAGGGCGAGTACGGTGTGCTGGCGATCACCCCGGAGAGCGCCGCCGTGCTGGCGGGCGGCCGCGAGGTGGTGCTGCGACGTGAGCCGGACCGGCCGGAGCGCGCGGTCCGCGGTCCGCGCGCCGCTGCGCCGAGCGAGCTGCCGCCCGCGGATCAGCCCCTGTTCGAGGCGCTCCGGGCGTGGCGGACGGGGGAGGCGAAGGCGCAGGGGGTCCCGGCCTACATCGTCTTCGGAGACGCCACCCTCCGCGCCGTCGCCGCGGCCCGTCCCGGAAGCCTCGGCGACCTGGACGGCATTACCGGAATCGGCGCGAAGAAGCGGGAAGCCTACGGGCAGGCTCTGCTGGACGTGGTGGCCGCGGGCGAGTAGCGAGTGAGGGCCGTGCGATCGTCGCGTCGTCCAACCTCTCGGTCGTGTCGGCTTGTGCTGCTCAGGGACGTTGGTTGAGGTGTGACGCGATAGATGGGTGAGGACCTCCCGGTCGAGAGTGGGGCTGTCTAGTTTCCCTGCACTCGATGACTTAGGAGGTCCTCGTGACCCACGCTAATGCTGCTTTGACTCCTCGCGAATGCCTCCGCCTGGCCCGCCAAGTCGTCGACGACGGCTGGTCCGTTGCTGCGGCGGCGACCTACTTCCGAGTGTCCTGACGCACCGCGGACCGATGGGCTCGTCGTTACGTGGAGATGGGCGAGGCGGGAATGCTGGACCGTTCGTCACGGCCGCATCACAGCCCGAACAAGACCCCGCGAAGACTGGTCCGCAAGGTCGTGCATCTGCGGTGGAAGAAGCGGCTGGGACCAGTCGGTATCGGCGCCCAGCTCGGCATGCCCGCCTCGACCGTTCACACGGTCCTCTCCCGGTGCCGGATCAATCGGCCCAGCCACGTCGACGTCCGCACCGGCGAACCCGCCCGCCGCTACGAGCACGAGCATCCCGGATCGATGATCCACGTCGACATCAAGAAACTCGGCAACATCCCCGACGGTGGCGGCTGGCGCTACGTCGGACGTCTCCAGGGAGAGCGGAACAAGGCCATCACCGCGAAGCGGACCGGGAAACACGGGATCACCGGCGACATGATCACCGGCACAGCGTTCGTTCATACCGTCATCGACGATCACTCCCGTGTCGCTTACGCCGAGATCCACGACGACGAAACCGCCGCCACTGCAATCGCTGTTCTGCGTCGAGCGGTCGGCTGGTTCGCCAGCCGTGGCGTCACCGTCGAACAGGTGCTCTCCGACAACGGCTCCGCATACCGCTCATACGCCTGGCGCGACGCTTGCGCCGAGCTCAGCATCCAACCGAAACGCACCCGGCCCTACCATCCGCAGACGAACGGCAAGATCGAACGCTTCCACCGCACCCTCGCCGACGGCTGGGCATACGCCCGGCACTACAACTCCGAATCAGCCCGCCGCAACGCACTCCCGGCCTGGCTGCACTCCTACAATCACCACAGGCCCCACACCGCCATCGGCAGCCAGCCACCCATCAGCAGATTGACCAACGTCCCTGGGCAACACAGGAAATATTTCAGGGATGTCAGCCCTCCGAAGCGGGGATTCTCGCTTCGTCGGCAGCCGAGTGCGTATCTGATCTTGGAATCCGATGGGGCCACCAGAACGATCGGTTTCGATGATCTTGCTCAGTGGCTCGAGGTCGATGGATCGAGAGTCGATTTCTACTTCTGCCTCGATGGCGCGCAACACCTCAATAAGACTGGTGACCTCGCGACATGGGTGGAGTACTACACGGGGAACTACGTGGACAATCCCGAGGTTGACGGTCACACTCCTTGAAAACGCTCACCGGTAAGTCACAGCGCGTACGGCATGGATCGGGCGTGTGGAACGAATCGGTGGCACCTGATCTGGCTCGTGGTTTTGGCGCCCGTGTCCGTAGTGAATCAGACGTTGAACGAGCTCCGCTCAAGCGTCTACAATGTGCTGACCAGCGCCTTCGGTGCGCCCTGATCCGCGGCGGTGTTCCCACGCCAGGGCCGCCGCAATCGCTCTGCCGTTACGCCAACGAAAGAGGAATGGGCGGCGCTGGCTGGTCTTCCCGCCTCCTCGGCGCTCCCTGCCGGGGTGTCTCTCACCACCGACGGCGCCGTCACCGTCGCTGGTCTGGAATGGTTAGGCGCCCGCGCCTACGACCCCGCCACCCGCGGGTTCCTCTCGGTCGACCGGGACTGCTGAGGGTTTTGGTGGCTCCTGGTCTGTGGTGGTGCGTGCCGCTGTTGGAAGGATGTTCATCATGCCGAAAGCGTTTCCGAAGGAGTTCCGGGACGATGTTGTCGCGATCGCGTTGAGGCGGGAGTCGTCGTTCGCGCAGATCGCGAAGGACTTCGGGATTTCCGTGTCGTGTGTGCAGCGGTGGGTGAAGATTGCCGAGGTCGATGGTGGTCGCCTGGCCGTTAGGGATCTCCTTCCAGCGAGGACGAACCCTCACAGGCCGGACGTCAACCGCACTCGGGGCAGGCTGCTGTTCACAGACGCCGGGAAGCGGCATTCAGCGGGTGCGGATGCCCCGTTTGGAGCTTCCCGCAACGGTAGGGTGACCGCCGCGGGTGAGGTTTGTAGCGGAGCGCCGATGGGTTCCGCTCCGCGGTCCGACCGACGTACTGTGACCCTGACCCCAGAGACAGCGATAAAGGAAACTCATGGTCGATACTGCCGAGCGTGCCGCCACGAAGTCGTCCGACTCCATCCCGGCCCCCGCAGCAGAGCCCCGCGTCGACGTCGAGGCGCTGGGCCGTCAGCTGCTGGGCGAGTGGGTCGAGATCCGGCTCGCCTCGCGCGAGCTGGCGAAGCGTCCTGAGCTGCAGAAGGTCGAGGGGCTGTCTGTCGCGGAGCACCGCAAGCGGGTGTCCGCCCAGCTGAAGCTGCTCGTCGAGAACGGCCAGGTGCATCGCGCGTTCCCGAAATCCGTCGGCGGCGCCGACGACCACGGCGGCAACATCGCCGCGTTCGAGGAGCTGGTCGCGGCCGACCCGTCGCTGCAAATCAAATCCGGCGTCCAGTGGGGCCTCTTCGGCGCGGCCGTTCTGCATCTCGGCACCGCGCGCCACCACGAGAAGTACCTGCCAGGCATCATGTCGCTCGCCGTCCCCGGCGCTTTCGCCATGACCGAGACCGGGCACGGCTCGGATGTCGCCAGCGTCGCGACCACCGCGACCTACGAGCCGGAGACGCAGGAGTTCGTCATCGACACTCCGTTCCGCGGGGCGTGGAAAGACTACCTCGGCAATGCCGCCGTGGATGCGACGGCCGCTGTCGTGTTCGCTCAGCTCGTCACCCGGAACGTCAACCACGGCGTCCACGCGTTCTACGTGCCGATCCGGGACGCCGACGGCGCTTTCCTGCCCGGTGTCGGCGGCGAGGACGACGGCCAGAAGGGCGGACTCAACGGCATCGACAACGGCCGGCTGCACTTCACCGGTGTCCGCATCCCGCGCACCGATCTGCTGAACCGCTACGGCGATGTCGCGGAGGACGGCTCCTACGTCTCGCCCATCCAGAGCCCCGGCCGCCGTTTCTTCACCATGCTCGGGACGCTCGTCCAGGGCCGCGTCTCGCTCGACGGCTCCGCGACCATCGCCGCGAAGCTCGGCCTCAAGATCGCTCTCACCTACGCGAACGAGCGTCGCCAGTTCACCGCGGGGAGCGACACCGATGAAGAGGTCATCCTCGACTACCAGCGTCACCAGCGCCGGCTGCTCCCGCTGCTCGCGACCACCTACGCCGCGAGTTTCGCGCACGAGATGTTCCTCCGCACGTTCGACGACGTCTTCAGCGGACGGGCGGCGACCGACGCCGACCGCCAGGATCTCGAGACCATCGCCGCGGCGCTCAAACCGCTGAGCACCTGGCATGCGCTCGACACGCTGCAGGAGGCCCGCGAAGCTTGCGGCGGCGCGGGCTTCCTCACCGCCAACCGGATCACCTCGCTGCGTCAGGACCTGGACATCTGGGTCACCTTCGAAGGCGACAACAACGTCCTCCTCCAGCTCGTCGCGAAGCGCCTGCTCACCGATTTCAGCCGCAAGTTCGCCCAGGCGGACGCGGGAGCCCTGGCCCGCTACGTCGTCACCCACGCGGCCGACCGGGCCTACCACGGCAGCGGCCTCCGGAGCGTGGCCCAGATGGTTCGCGACGCCGGCTCCACCGCGCGCTCGGTCACCTGGCTGCAAGAGCCGGCGACCCAGCGCGAACTGCTGACGGACCGGGTGGAGACGATGATCTCCCAGATCGCCGGGCACCTGCGCCCCGCCGCCAAACGGGACAAGAAAGCCGCGGCCGCCCTGTTCAACTCACAGCAGAACCAGCTCATCGAGGCGGCGCGGGCTCACGGCGAGCTGCTCCAGTGGGAGTCTTTCACGGATGCTCTCGAGCAGACGCGAGACGCCGGCACCAAACAGGTCCTCCTTTGGCTCCGCGATCTGTTTGGTTTCGGTCTCATCGAGAGGAACCTCGCTTGGTATCTCATGAACGGCCGGCTCTCCCCGCAGCGCGCGCAGGCTGTCAGCGCCTACATCGAACGGCTGCTGACGCGCTTGCGCCCGCACGCCGTCGATCTGGTGGACGCTTTCGGCTACGGCCCCGAGCTGGTCCGCGCGGACATCGCGACGGGTACGGAGGCGGAGCGTCAGGCGGAGGCGCGCGCGTATTACGCTTCGCGCCGCGAAGACGGGACGCTGCCGGTGGAGGAGAAGGCGGCCAAGGAGAACCGCTGAGGCCCGGAGACGTGGTCATCGCCCCTTCTTCCCGGCGCGAGCGGCTCAGGGGTCAGCGAGGCGCGGTACCCGGAGCGGAGGCGAATCGTACAGCGAGGGCGTTTGAAACGGGCTTGAGCTGGCAGGCGAGGGCGAGTCCGGCTGCCTTCTCCTCGTCCGACAGCCCCAGATCCAGCCGCATCTGCGCGTCCCCCATCAACACGGAGCATTGACAGGTGGAGCAGATGCCTGCCCGGCACGAGTAGGGCACGTCGAGTCCGGCATCGAGCATTGCCGACAGCAGGTTCTCGTTCTCCGGCCACCGCACCGCATGCGTCTGTCCGAAGAGATCGACGACAGCGGTCGCCATTGCCGCTGGCGGAGCGTTCTCTGAGGAGTCCGAGGAGCCGAAGGATTCAAGGACGAGACGCTCATCGGCGATGCCCTGCTCGGAGCAGACGGACTGAACGAGATCGCAGAACCCGCCGGGGCCGCAGACGACGGCGGCGGAGTACCGTTCCCCGTTCCCGGCCAACTGTTCGATGTCCTTCGCACTCGGTCGCCCGAGTTCGGTCGAGTTCCAGGTGGTCCATCTTCGCGGTGCGCTCGCGGGGACATCCTTCGTCAGAGCGCGGAGCACGGCGGAGGGGAGAGCGGCGCAGTCCTCTTTCTGCCCGACGAAGACGACATCGGCGCTGCTCAGAGTGCGCTGCTCGGCCAGCCCTCCCAGGATCGAGATCCCCGATCCGGCGACCAGGCAGAGAATGCCGTCGTCGCCGAGGGACTACGGCAGAATCGTGGTCGGTATCGACTCGCTCACCCAGATCCGGCCGCCGAGCTCGACGGCGGACATGAGGCCGTCCGAAACGCCACCGCCGCCGGTGGAGCGGATCAGCAGGCTCAACTCACCGTCCGGGTGAGTCGTGAACACGGTGAAAGAGGAGACTCGCCGCTGCTCGCGAGGGGATTGCAGGCTCACATTCACCGTTTGTCCGGCGGAGACAGCGGGCGAAGCTTCGTCCGGCTTCACCCGGACGAGCAGGCTTGACGATGTGAGCCGCGTGCGCCGAAGGAGCCGGGCCGTCATCCAGGGGTCACTGCGCACCGCTGGTCTCCTCGAGCATGCTGGCGAAGACGTCGCGCACCTCGTGAGCGTTCCCGGCCACCTCCGCCTCGTCCGCACCGGAGACGAACACCAATCCCAACGCTTCCGAGTCCAGCAGCGAGTGTGTTTCCGGATAGGTCGTGCCGGACCAGGCTTGAATGTCGCCGGACAGGACGAAGCCCAGCCGGAGAATCCTGCCCGGGTCGGCGTCCGCCCGGAGGGTGGCCGGGCGGACGAGGCTGAGGAACTCGATGGCGGCGTGAGCGTCCAGCCGGTATCCGGGCGGTCGGGGAATGTCCCGGCCGGCTGCGGTGTCGGTTTCGGCGTGCATCTGCGAGGTTCCCGTCAGCCGGTGGGTTTTCAGCGGGTGGCCGGCGCCGTGTGGCCGGGCGCCGAGGTCGATCAGGCACGGACCTTCCGCATCGAGGATGATCTCCATGTGGACGGAGCCTTCCCGGTGATCGAGAGCCTGGAGGACTTCGAAGGCGTACGCGGTGAGCAGGGCCGTCTCTGGGGAACCCCACTCCAGCCAGCGCAGACGGTCGTAGACCATCGCTCCGGTCGAGGAGGGGTGCTTGTCGTAGGCGCAGACCGCCAGAACGCGATGCTCGCCCGCGTGCGAGACCGTGTCCACCACGTATTCGCGACCGCTGACGAACTCTTGAATGAGCGCCTGCGGCGGCACGCCGCCGAAGAATCCGGGAGCGGACGCGATCTCTTCGATGGCGTCGATGCCCTGCCAGCGGTCGTTCGCGACCCGCACGCCGACGCTGCCCGTCCCGACATCGGGTTTTTGACGACCAGGGGGAAGGCCGCCTCCGCCAGCAGGGAACGGTGGGCTCCCGCTCTGACCTCCTCGGTGGTGAGCACGCCGATCTGCCGGGGTGCGCGCAGTCCTGCCCGGCGCACTGCGGCGTAGAGGGCGGGCTTGTCCCAGAATCGTCGCCCGCCGTCCTCGAACGCGGTGGAGGCGAGCCCGAGCTCGATCTTGACCGCTTCGGCCAGGGGGACCCCGGATTCGGCTCCCGTGATCACTGTTTCGACATCGCGGTCACGGCAGAAAGCGCACGATCTCTGCCAGCTGGTCGTCCGAGGACTCATCGATCGCGAGGTGCGGAACAGTGCTCCCTTCGGAGAGCCCGCTGTCGAGGGCGCGGCGGGTCCGGACGACGTGATATTCGACACCGGCGGCGCGCAAGAGGCCGTGATAGTGAACGCCCGAGCTGAAGGGATCAATGAGAAGCACGGACACGGGGCCTCCTGGCGGTGCGCGACACCGCAGTGCATGCGGCGAGAGTGAGGGCGGCGGACACGAGCGTCAGAATGAGGAAGCCCGTCCAGGCGCCGCCCGCGAGGACGAGCAGCCATCCAGCTGCCGATCCCCGGTCCCAGCGCCGCCCCGACGGACTGGAATGCGGCCAGACGTCCCTGAGCGCGCGATTGAGCGGCGGCGGAGGACAGCTCTGCCACGTAACTGTTGGACATCGGAGCGAAGACGCACTCTCCGACGGAGAACAGCACCCAGCTGATCACGGCGACTGCTGTGACGTTCGCGAAACTGCCCGTCACGGTGACGCCGACGCCCATGACGACCACGCCGATGGCGAGAGCGGCATGCGCGGGCATTCTCTTGGTCACATGGCTGAGCGGGTACTCGATGGCGATCACGATGACGGGATTGATGATGAGGAGCAGCGAGTAGAGCTGCACCCCGTTCGGCTCGGTATCGAGTCGCAGCGGCACGGCGCTCTGGTGCTGGGCGTAGACCACCATGGCCAGAGCCATCGCCACGTACACGAACGGAAGGGCCAGCCGCGGGATCGCGTTCGGCTTCGGGACAGCCGCCTCGGTCGCGGGTTTGGCGGCCTCGTCCCGCGTCTCGGGCTGAGCACGATCCGCTTTTCGCCGCCCGAGGCCCCCGAGCAGGACGACGGGGACGAGTCTCGAACCGGCCGCCGAGAACCAGAAGAGCAGGTCGAAGTGCTCACGTCCGATCAGCCCCACGATAGCGGGCGCGACGATGCTGCCGACGTTGATGAAGATCCGGTAGAACGCGAACCGGGTGACCCGGTCCGGTCCGTCCGCGGACGCCGCGATGAGCGCTGAGGCCGGCCCCACGAACGCTTGTGAGACCAGCACGCTCGCCGCCGAGATGCCGACGACCCACCAGGTCATCGAGTAGTCGATGACGGCGAGGGCGGCGAAGAGCGCCACATTGATCAGGGTGCTCCCGAGCAGAATCGCGAGCCGGCCGAATCTGTCCGCGAGCTGCCCGCCGAGGAGCGACCCGCCGACCCCGGCGATGCCGACGATCAGCAGCGCGATGACGACGGTCCCCGCCGTCATCCCCGTCTCGGAGAAGAAGATGGCGGCGAAGAGTCCGAGGAAGCCGGTGGCGCGGTTGACGAAGGTCGCGAAGGACAGCGCCCAGACGTCGCGGCCGATGCGCCGGGACCCTGTCATGACGGGAAGACGCGCGTCTCGGCGGCTTTGCCTCCCTCCGGGAGGATGAGGTAGCGGCACACGCTGTCGTGATTGATGGACTGGTGGATGGTGTTCGCCGGGAGGCTGATCACGGCGCCCGGCCCGACATCGTGGCGGCCGGCGATGTTCTCGGGAGATCCTTCGGCCCATTCGAGTGTCATGGTCCCCTCGAGGACGACGAGCGTCTCCGTCACGGAGTGGCTGTGCCAGGAGTGAACTTTGCCGGCCTGATCCGTCTGGAATTCGATGCCGCCCTGTTCGGGAGCGAAGGTGTCGAGGGCCTCGGTGACGCTCAGCCGGGCGCCGAGTTTGATGCGGGGAGCGGTCATGGTCTTCTCGCTTTCAGGGTGAGTCTCGTCGGTGTTCGAATCAGAAGCGATCGAACGGGCAGGACGCTGGGATGTCCGCAGAGGTCCCGTCGTCGAGGTAGTACTGATTCCATTCCCGGTTGCTGACGTCGCCGAAACTGCCCAGGTTCTCCGGGAGAGGCGCTGTGTCGTAGCTCGCGAAGCGTCCACGGATGATCGCGCGGGCGGCATCGCCTCGGGGGGTGCCCTCCGCGATGTCGTCGAAGACGAAACGCGGTTGGAACGTGACGGCCACGCGAGACAAGCGCCGGCTGAGGCGGTGCTCGTGGAGTTCGGTGTTGACGACGACGAACATCGGCTGACCGTTGAAGGCGAACTCGAACTGCGGATCGTCCAGGCTCTGCGAGATGTCTGGGGGCCACGGAGCGCTGTCCTGCTCGGAGACTTCTCCAAGCAGCTGCCAAAAGCGTCGCCAGTAGCCCGCATGGGTGCTGTCGGCATTCCACGATTCGAAGAAGCACACCAGCGATGTGCGCTTTCCGAGGTCGTGGCATACCTCGGTGAACTGGCGGAGAATCCGGGAGAGCTGGGTCGCCTGGTCCCCGGCTTCGTCGCTCACGAAGCCGTAGCGCAGAGTGCCTCTCGTGACGGCCTCGACGCCGAAGATGCACGGGAATTCGTTGTCCTTGTCAGTCATCCGGGCGTGGAACTCCTCGAACACCCCGGCTTTCCAGCCATCCAGGTCACCGCTCTCCTGCGGCGAAACGAGAACGTTCGTCAGTGATGCTTCAGTCATCGGGCTTTCTCAGTGCGGCGGTTGTTGTCTGGCTGCCGAGGTGCGGCTTGTTTCGACGCAATAGCCGGGGTCCGGCCGTTCGCGAGCCGGTTCCGCCCGTCTTGCGACCGAACGAACTCCTGTGATTTCTCATCATGCAATTTTTGATGTTTGTTGCCCAGCCGCCGCACAAGTCGCTCACGGGTGAACCGGTCCTTCTCCGGGCGCTCCCGGGAACCACGCGCCGAGGACATCGCTCGATGGTGCGGCGCAGCGGTCGCGCTGGCTGCTGTGCGCGGTGTCTCACAGCCCGCTGGGGCCGGCTGTCCGGTACGGTCGGTGCATGCGCAGCCTCTACCCCGAGATCGAGCCGTACGACAGCGGGATGCTGGATGTCGGCGACGGACAGCAGGTGTACTGGGAGACGAGCGGCTCCCCGGAGGGGAAGCCCGTGGTGTTCCTCCACGGCGGCCCCGGCGGCGGGACGACCCCGGCGCACCGGCGGCTGTTCGATCCGGCGAAGTACCGCATCGTCCTGTTCGACCAGCGGAACTGCGGCAGGAGCCTGCCGCACGCGAGCGAGCCGGAGGCCGACCTCGCGGCGAACACCACCTGGCACCTCGTCGCCGATATGGAGGGGCTGCGGGAGCGCCTGGGGGTGGAGCGCTGGCAGGTGTTCGGCGGCTCGTGGGGGAGCGCGCTGGCCCTGGCGTACGCGCAGACGCATCCCGAACGGGTGACGGAGCTGGTGCTGCGCGGGATCTTCACCCTGCGGCCGGAGGAGCTGGACTGGTTCTACGAGGGCGGCGCGTCGGCGCTGTTCCCCGATCTGTGGGAGGGATTCCTGGAGCCCGTTCCCGTGGAGGAGCGCGGCGACCTGATTCAGGCGTACAGCCGGCTGCTCGCCGACCCGGACCCGGCGGTGCATGGGCCGGCCGCCGTCGCGTGGTCCCGGTGGGAGTCGTCCACGATCACTCTGCTGCCGCGGCCGGAGCTGGTCGCCAGCTTCACGGAGGAGAAGCACGCGGTCGCCTTCGCGCGGATCGAGAACCACTACTTCACCCATGCCGGCTGGTTCGGGGAGGATCAGCTGCTGCGGGAGGCCCACCGGCTGGCGGACATCCCGGGTGTCATCGTTCAGGGCCGGTACGATGCGTGTACGCCGCCGATGACGGCGTGGGCGCTGCACCGGGCCTGGCCGCAGGCCGAGTTCCGGATGATCCCGGATGCGGGGCACGCCTTCGATGAGCCGGGCATCCTGGACGCGCTGATCGAGGCGACCGACCGGTTCGCGGGGCCGTGACGGCCGCGGTCAGCCGGCCAGCGCGTCCAGCGCGCGCCGCAGCTGCGACGAGGACGTGGTGACGGTGTAAGGGAAGTACACGACCTCGACGCCGACAGCGGCGAACTCGCGTTCCAGGCGCATCCCCTTCTCCGTGCCCCGCCAGTCGTCCCCTTTGAAGAATACGTCGAACCGGAGCTCCCACCACACGTCGAGCTTGTCCGGAACCGTCTCCGCGCACACCTCGTCAACATAGCGGATCTGCCGGACGATCTCGAGCCGCTCGGCCAGCGGCACGACCGGCTCGATCCCTTTGGTCAGCCGCAGCATGTCATCCGAGACCACCCCGGCGATCAGATGGTCGCAGGCCGATCGCGCGTGCTTGAGGATGTTGAGGTGCCCGATGTGGAAGAGGTCGAAAGCCCCTGCTGCGTAGCCGACCCTGCGGGTCATGGCCCCTCCTTCTGCCGTGCGGTCGTGTCTCAATAGGCTCCGGCGGGGTGCAGGAGCACTCGCAGCGTCCGCCAGACGATGACGAGGTCGCCGAGCAGCGACCAGTTCTCGACGTAGTAGAGGTCCAGCCGCACGCTCTCCTCCCAGGAGAGATCGGAGCGCCCGTTGATCTGCCACATCCCGGTCAGCCCCGGCTTGATGAACAGGCGGCGGTGGACATGGTTCTCGTATCCCTGCGCTTCGGACGGGAGCGGGGGCCGCGGTCCGACCAGGCTCATGTCGCCGAGGAAGACGTTGAGAAGCTGCGGCAGTTCGTCCAGGGAGAATCGGCGCAGCACCGCTCCGAGGCGGGTGACGCGAGGGTCGTGCTTCATCTTGAACAGCACGCCGTTCCCCTCGTCTTGTGTGCGGAGCCCCGCCAGCTCGGCCTCGGCGTCCACCGCCATCGAGCGGAACTTGAACATCCGGAAGGACTCGCCGCCGCGCCCGACCCGTTCCTGGCTGAAGAAGACCGGGCCGCCGTCCTCCAGTTTGACGAGCAGGGCGATGACGGCGAACAGGGGCGTGAGCAGCAGAAGGCCGAATGCGGCGCTGACGATGTCGAAGGCGCGCTTCAGGAGATGCTTGCCCCCCTCGAATTGCGGGATCTCGACCTGGATCAGCGGGAGGCCCTCGACAGGACGGAAGCGGATGCGCGGCCCGGCGACATCCGTCAGGGGAGAGGCCAGGACCAGACTGGTCGCGGTCCCCTCCAGCTTCCAGGACAGCTCGCGGACGAAGTCGCCGTCGCCGCGGGCCCGGCCGGCGACGATCACCGTGTCGGCGCCCAGCCGCGCGGCGGCCGGAGCGACCCCGTCGAGGTCGGAGACGATCGGCACCTCCTGTGTCTTCGTCGAGATGGTCCGGCTCAGCGCTTCGCGCTTCCTGCTGCCCGTCCGTTTGCCGGTGTCGAGCGCGACGCCCACGACTTTGTAGGTGGCGCCCGAGGCTTTCTCGATGCGGTCGACCACGTAGTCGACGTCGCGGAGACCGCCGACCACGAGCGCCCGCGAGAGGTAATGGCCGAAGACCCGGTGCCGGATGAGCCAGCGACGCCACAGCCACCGCGACAGCAGGACGCACACCGTCCCGGCGGGGAGCGCCACGATGAAGGAGCCTTGCCCGATGTCGGCTTTCGCCAGGAGGAACAGGATGGCGAGGAGGCTGAAGGTGAGGGCTGTGGCGTTGACGACGCGCTTGTACTCGGAGACGTCGACGCCGACGACGCGGAGGTCGTGGGTGTGGTACAGGGTCAGCATGCTCAGCCAGGCGAGCGCGATGACGAGCGAGATCGTGAGGGAATGGGCGAGGAACTCCGCGACCGGCTCGCCGGATTCGTCGAAGCCGAATCGGAGGAGCATCGCACCGACCGTGACCGCCAGGACGATCGCCGTGTCCGACACCAGAAGCAGTGTCCGGGTAGTGCCGGGCCCAGGCGCGTTCCGAGAAGACGGTGCCGGTCTGTTCGCGGCGCAGCTCCAGCGCACCGATCCTGGACTTGATGACCGTCATCGCCGTGCCCTCCCCACACTGTGAGCGCCTCTGCATTCGGATTGCATTGTGCGGAATCGCTGAGAAGATCACTAATAAACTGACTGTTTCTCAATTATTCACAAAGGTGAGGTTACATCATTTTCATGTCCGGCGCACGCCCTCTTCGGGGGTGATCCGGCGAGGGGCGAGTAACGGGTCGGCGACTCACTGTGCCCCGTATGAGTGTCGCCACTGTCCGGCGATGCCGGTTATGCTCCCGGTGTCCATCCCGAAGCCCGCCTCCCCTCGCGCCAGCTCGGCCTGACGACCGCATTGGAACCCCCGCCATGACCCCGTTCGGACCCGCTTCCCCTGCCCGCGGTCCCGAACCGAAGAGCGGCCGCTTCCCCCGCCTCTGGCGTACGCTGACCGCCCTGGGAACGGCCGTCGCCCTCGCGGTCGCGACCGCCGTTCCCGCCGCTGCCGCCACGAGCGGCGCCCCCGTGGGGGACTCTGTGACACTCGCGGCCTCGCAGGCGACCTGGATCACGAGCCGAGAGCCCGCCGCAGCGCACGACCGCTCTCCCTTCCTCAGCGCGACCGCGAGCGCCGATCGCGCTTTCCTCGCCTTCCCGACGGCCCAGCTCGCCGCGGGCAAGACGATCGCTTCGGCCACTCTCACGCTCCGCGTCGGCTCGACCGCGGCCACCACCGGCGGATTCCAGGTCTATCCGACCTCCGCGAATTGGAAGGCCGCGAGCCTGACCGCGCTCAACCGCCCGGTCTCCAGTGCGACGCCCGCGAACACCGCGCTCGTCAAAGCGACGGCCGAAAGCAGCGTCAGCATCCCCGTGCGGCCCTCCGCGATCGCCACCGGGAGGGACACGGGGCCTTCGAGATCGCCTACTCCCAGCGCTACGTCGGGACCACCTTCACTGCACCGCGGCTGTCCATCGTCTACGCGGCCGCGCCGCCGGCCGCGCCGGCCACGAGCGCTCCCGCGCCGGCCGTCCCGCCGGTGAGCGCCCCCAGCGCGACCGGAATCGGCGGTTCGTTCCCCATCCCCGCACCCGGATCGTCGGCCAGGAAAGTGTTCGCGCACTACTTTCCGCCGTACCCGATCTCGATCGACAACGCCGATCCGGCCTCGGACTACTACGCGCGCAACTACCTCGATCCGAACGGAGAGGGCGGCAAGCACCTGGCCTACGGCGGTCTGCTCCGGGACCGCCCGATCGGCCGCGAGCCGCTCGGCGGAGACTGGCGCTCGACCGATCTGCGCACGGAGGTGGACCAGGCGGCGGACGCGGGAATCGACGGGTTCACGCTCGATCTGATGAGCTGGTCCGGACAGAACTGGGACACCGCGGTCCGTCTCATGCAGGCCGCGGCCTCAGCGAAGCGGGGCTTCACGGTCGTCCCAAACCTGGATGCCATCGCTGCGCGCGTCGCCAGCGCGATCAAGTGACACCGCCGTGACCGCCGGCTTCCCCCTCCGCGCGGACGGCGACCGCGCTCAGCGCCCGGGATCGCGTCCGCTCCCCCGGGGGACCCTCAGCGCAGTCCTTCTCCTTGCGTTCTTCTCCGCCGCGGTTCCGCTGCTGCTCGTCGTGGACGTTCCCGACATCGGGCGGAGTTTGGCGTGGACGCTGACCATCGGCGTCGCCGTCTGGGCGGGAGCCCGGCTGTCCTTCGCGATCGTGAGCGGCCAGGCGCGCCTGTTCGACTTCTTCTTCTGGCTGTTCGCCTACATTTTCATGGGGCTCGCCCCCACCGTGCAGATCCGCAGTGGCCTGCTCTCGACGACCACTCCCGGCATGAGCCCCGACCTCGATGTCCCGGCCGCGCTCGTCGTGTGCGCGGGGCTGCTGTGCTACGAGGCCGGCCGGGCGCTGGCGATCCTGCGGGAGCGGAGCCTCCGGGCGCGCCAGAACGGAGCCCTGCCGAACGAGCGGGCGGGTCAGCGGGTGCTGGGGGTGAACAGGGGGCGCACCCTGCTCTTGCTCGCGATCGGCGTCGTCTTCTCGGCCTACTTCGTGCAGAGGATCGGCGTCGGCACCCTGCTGAGCAGCAGGGACACCGTGTTCGCTGCCCGCCAGGCCGCGTGGCCCGATCCGGCTGTCCGCTCCGTCATGTACGCACTCGCGATCTATCCACTGCTCATCGGGATCGGTGCGCTGGCGGTCTTGCGTCGTGGTTCGGACCGGAGTCGCGGGTTCCCCCTCGCCGTCCTCCTCGGCGCGACCGCGCTCCTGCTCGTGGTGGTCAACCCGGTCAGCAGCGTGCGCTACAGTCTCGGGACCGTGTGGTTCGCCCTCGTGGTGTACGCCGGTGCGATGCTGACCGTCCGCCGGAGGCGGACGCTCCTGGGAGCGGCCATCGCCGGTCTGATCTTCGTCTTCCCGCTCGCCGACGCCTTCCGCCGGGTGACGGTCGACGTCAGCTGGGACGGGTTCTTCGGGGAGTACAAAAGCAGCCCGGACTACGACGCGTTCTGGCAGATCGCGAACGCCCTCTCGTTCGTCCACGACGGACTCGTCGTTCCTGGTCGGCAGGCGCTCGGGACGCTGTTCTTCTGGGTCCCGCGCGCTCTCTGGGCGGACAAACCCGTCGACACGGGCATCCTGCTGGCGGACTACAGCGGGTACCCGTTCGCCAACCTCTCCGCGCCGCTCTGGGCGGAGGCGCTCGTCAACGGCGGGCTGATCGTGGTGGTGGCGGCGTTCGCCGGTCTGGGAGCCCTTCTGCGCCGATTCGACACCCGGTTGGTCCCCGCGTTCGGCCAGAACGGTCTCTGGGCCATCGCCGGAGCCATCTTCCCCATCTACCTGCTCATCCTGCTCCGGGGATCGCTGCTGCAAGCCTCGGGCACCGTCGCTGTCGCCATCGCCTGCCTCCTCTTCGTCGCGCAGCGACCGGAACGGCCGGATGAGGCCCGCCTCAGACCCTCAGCCGGCGATCTCCGTCTCGCGGATCGTCTTCCCGCGGCCCGGCCGCGGCTCGCCGGTAGACCGTCAGAAGCTCCCGGGCGATCGACGCCATCGAGAAGCGCCCGGTCGCGGCCTGCCGTCCCGCCTCGCCCATCGCCCGGCGAAGCTCCTGATCCGCCAGGAGGCGTCTGAGCGCCGCGGTGAGCGCGTCCGCCGAGTCGCCGACGACGATCCCGGCGCCGCTCTCCTCCACGGCGGGGGCCAGCCCGCAGCTGTCCGTGACGATCACGGGGAGGCCGGCCGCCATCGCCTCCAGAACGCTCATGGGGTAGGGCTCATCGACAGCGGGCAGGACGTAGATCGACGCCTCGGACATTCGCGCGTCGGTGGCCTCCGGGCCGATCGGTCCCTCCCAGACGATGTCCGCGCCGGATTCCGCGGCCAGCTGGACGACCTCCCCGGCCCGGCCCTCGTCCGGTCCGACGAGCCGGAAGCGCACAGCGGGGAACTCGGCCGCCAGGCGTGCGGCGGCCTCGACGAAGACCTCGGGGCGTTTGCGCGGCGCGAGCCGGGCCAGATACAGCACCTCGACACCGTTCCGGCTCTGCCGGGCGCGGGAGTGCGGGACCCCGTTGCCGAGCGGGACGAGCCGGAGCCTGTCGCCGGCGACGGCGATCAGACCCTCGCGCTCCCGTGGCGTCAGATATAGGACGGCCGCCGCGTCCCGCAGCACGCTGCGCGTCCAGAAGGCGTCGAGCGGACGGGCGAGCGGGTGGGTCGAGGGGTCGATCATCCCGTGCGTCTGCAGGACGACGGGGACGCCGGCCCGTCGCGCGTGTACAGCAGCCGGAAGAGTCACGAGATCGCGGGCCAGGTGGAGGTGGACGATATCCGACTCCGCCACCGCCTCCCTGAGCCAGGAATGCAGGCCGGGCGCGGCGAGCCCGGCGAACCCCGTTCCGGGGAGGACCGTCCGCGCGGGGAAGAGCCGCGCCGGCACGCCGTCCAGGTCGGTGGGCGGGCTCCCGCCGTAGCCGCGCTGGGCTCCGGCGATGGTCACCTCGTGCCCCCGGTCGCGGAGGGCCCGCGCCTGGTTGACGGCGACCCGGACCGGTCCGCCGTACTTGCCGGTGGGGGTGACCAGGGTGACCAGGGAGACGACGCGCACGGTCAGTCTCCGGACGACGGGGTGCGCTCTGGCTGTCCCGGGGGCGGCGCCCCGGCCGCAGCGGTGACGAGCGCGTCATCGGGGACGTCGGAGGTGACCAGCGCGGTCTCGCGCCCACCACGGCGTTCCGGCCGATCCGGCAGCCGCGCAGCACGGTCGCCCGGGTGGCGACCCACGCGCCGTCGTCGACGGTGATGGGCGCGTTGTCGAACTCGAAGGTGGGCGAGCGCCGGTCGTGGCTGCCCGTACACAGCAGCACCTCCTGGGAGAGGCAGACATCGTGGCCGAGCGCGGCGGACGGACGGCCGACGCGCGGCACCGGCCGTCGTCGCGGACTCCTGCGCACCCCTTCCGCGTCGAGCGCGAATCGTCCGCACGAGCTCCCCTGCCGCCGCCCCGGCGCGAAAGCGATCGTCAGACGGGTCGCGCGGTCGCGGCGGGCTCGTACCAGACCGTCGCGCCCTGCTCGCGGATGCCGCGGAACGTCCCGTCCCAGCGGCCCGCGGCGTTCGCTGTCGGCACGTGGATGAGCAGCGCGGCCTCGTCTGCGGCCTCGACGGGGTGCGCGAAGGCGTAGCTCTCAGCGTCCCGGTCCACACCGCTCAGCGACCGGGGCCGGTTCGGGAAGCGCTCGCCGAGCATCGCATCGCCCAGAGCGCGCCAGGGCGTCGGATCGCGCAGCAGCGACTGCGCTGTCCGGCCTTCCGCCGTCTCGACGCGGGGGACGACGATGCCCGCGCCGCTCGCGCGCATGCGGCGGTTCAGGGCGGCCACGGCCTCCCTGTCCAGCCGGAGGTCGTGACGGATCACCAGCAGTTGCTCGGCGTCGCCGGCGGATGCGACGGCGTGCCCGACGGCCGCGGCGAACCCGTGCGTCCCGTCGATCACGCGCACCCGCTCGGGCGCGATGCCCTCCCGGTCGCGCAGAGCGTCCGCCAGCCCATCGGCATCGCTTTCTCCGTCGGTCACGATTGCGACGGCGAGCCGGCCAGTGCCGTCGGAGGGGGAGAGCGCGGTCGTCGTGGCGGTCTCCTCGTCCACCCAGCTGCGCACCTCCCGGTAGGCGGCCGGTCCCTGTCCGAGATAGCGGCGGGCGAGGCGGCGCGGTTCGAGCATCAGCCGCCACGCCCACTCCATGCCGATCTTCGCGATCCAGCCCGGAGCGCGCTGGACGCGTCCCGCGAGGAAGTCCACCACCGCGCCGAAAGCGAGCAGCACCCGCGCGCCGGTCAGAGCGCCGTATTCGGCGATCCAGAGCTCCTGCCGGGGCTTTCCGATGCCGACCACCAGGATGTCGGCGCCGGCCGAACGGATCTCCGCGGCGATGGCGCGCGAGGCCGGAGGGTCGGCCAGTTCGGTTCGCTGCGGCGCCCAGAAGCCGGCGACGCGCAGGCCGGGGCGCTCGGCGCGGAATTGCGCGGCGAGCTGGGCGTGCGTCTCCTGGCTGCCGCCGATGAAGGCCACCGAGAGGCCGTCGCGCTCCGCGGCGTCCAGGAGGGGGCCGACGAGATCGCTGCCGGCGAGCCGCGGCCAGTCGCGCCCGGTCAGCCGCCGGGCCTGCTGGGCGATCGGGGCCCCGTCGATGAGGGTGACCCACTCCACGGCGTCCTCGCCGCCGAGGTCGTCGGAGCCGCCGATCGTTCCGGCCCAGCGGCCCTTGCGCCCGAAGTGGTGGACGTGGTCGAGGTTCGCCGAGACGACCGCGAGCGGAGCGCGGCCGCTGTCCTGGGCGCGGTCGTGAATGAGGGCGAGCGCGCCGTCACGGTCGAGCAGATCGATCGTCATCGCGGGCGTGCGGATGATCGGCCAGGTTTCGGGGGTTCGGGTTTCCACCCCAAAAGAATACTACACTGCGTATTTGTATACCTGTTTCGAACAGCTTACATACAGACTACCGGGAGAGTTCGATCAGCAGGGTCCGATGGGTCGGGACGCGCAGGCCGGTCTCCTCGAAGCCCAGCGTCTCCAGGTCGGCCAGCCCGTAGTCGCTCAGGTTCCCGTCCTCGTCGTCCTCGATCAGCCACACCCGGCGCACCCCGTCGAAGCGGCCGAGCGCCGCGGCCTCCGGCACCGAGTACGCCTTGTCCTCCCAGCCGATGTTCTCCGCGAACGGGGTCCGCAACGTCACGTCCTTCACCGCAGCGAAGCCAGCCGGGTAGGTGCGAGCGGCGAGCCGCGGGCGGCGCGATGGCCGCGTGGACTCGTCGAACACGACGGCATCTCCCGGGCGAGCATATTCGCCGATGGCCGCGCTCACCTCCGACCAGTCCGAGTTGGCCTTCGAGTACGGTCCGCGCTGCGAGAGGTAGGCCGGCAGGCAGATCGCGGCGAACGCCAGCAGCCCGGCCCCCGCGGCAGCAGCCATCGGAACGCGCGAGCGCGACGCCAGCAGACGCGCGGCGAGCAGAACGCCCTCGGCCACCAGCAGCGCCGCCGCGGGAGCCGTGAATGTGGAGTAGCGCGGCGTGTACAGCGGGAAGACGAGGTTCGCCAGGAACAGGACCGCGGTCGGCAGCACGAGCCAGCATCCGGCCACGACCGTCGTCGAGAGCGTGGCCGTCTGTGGCGGTTCGGTCCCCGTCCTCGCCGCCGCCCGCCCGGGCCGGAACCGCCCGCCCGCCCGCCGCCAGAGGAGCAGACCGCCGCCCAGCGCCAGCAGAATGGCCGCCCACGCCGCCATCGTGTCCCACACGCTGCCGAACCAGGGCTCGGCGAGGAGCTGCTGCGGATTCAGCGTCTCTCTGCCGAGGTAGGCGATCTGCCGCCGCTCGAAGAACGCCAGCAGCGCCAGTGGGGAGAGCACGAGCAGCACCGCCCCGGCACTGATCGCCCACGCCCGCAGCACCGGCCGGGAGGCCCGCGCGAAGACCAGGATGCCGAGGTGCGCCACGAGCATCGACGCGAAGTAGAGGAAGAGGTACGACGCCACGGTCATCCCGGCCGCGTACAGCGCCCAGCGCCAGCGCTGCGCCCGCGCCGGAGCGTCCCGGCCCCGGCCGTCGATCAGCCAGACCAGCAGCAGCGTCAGCCAGCCCGCGGCGGCGGCCGTGAACGCGAACGATCGCGCCTCCTCCCCGGCGTAGGTGAGCCGGGGGAGCACGGTCCCGGCGATGCTCGCCGCGATCGCCGCCACCGGACCGCCGTGGCGGCTGGCGAGCACGGTGATGGCGGCCACCGCCAGCCCGATCGCGACCGCGTTGGGGAACCGGATGGCGAACGGGCTGTCGCCCACCAGGCGAATCCAGCCGTGCAGACCGAGGTAGTAGAGGCCGTGAACCGCGTCGACGTGCGTCAGCATCCGGAGCAGACTCGGCAGCGGGCGCTGGGCGGAGAGGAGGGAGGCGGCCTCGTCGCCCCAGAGCGAAGGGACCCCGCTTCCGGCTGCGCTGACGGCGGTCGCGATCAGGCCGAAAGCGACCGCGATCGCGCGGGTCTGGGGCGGGAGCGCGGTCGGCGGTCCGGGTATGACGTTTTTGCTGCGATCGACGACAGTGCTCATAACCATCATTTCTCACCCGGCCGAGACAACGACCCCAGGCAGCCAAGTCCTCTGGGTGACCCCGGGGGAAGCGCTTCGGAGACTCACACGTCCGGGACGGAGCCGGACGGACACAGCAGCCGGACTGACCCGGCAAGCCCAGGCTACTCCTTTTGTGTCGCTCCCCCGGTTCGGGGAGACCGGCGTCCGCGGGCACACCGGCCGCTGCCAGCGCTGTCCCCCGACACGAGGGCTGGACCGCCGTCGCGAGCCGGTGCCTCTACAATTCCCCGCGTCGGGCACGGGCCCACAGGTCGACGCCCGCGTCGATCACGTGCCGGTCGATCGCGGCCAGCTCCTCGGGCGTGAACGACCGGTTTCCGAGGGCGGCGATGTTCTCCTCCAGCTGGCTGACGCTGCTCGCGCCGATCACGAGAGAGGTGACCCGGGAGTCCTCGGGGATGCCGTCCAGGTACTTGTCCGTCAGCATCCCCTGCGCCAGCGCCGTGAAGCCGATCATACCGACCCCCAGCTCCCCGAGGGTGTCCAGCAGCCCCTCCGTCTCGACCCACCGGTTGAGCAGAGAGTACGACGGCTGGTGGATGAGCAGCGGCGTCCCGAGGTCGCTCAGGATCTCCGCCGCCCGCCGGGTCTCCTCCGGGCCGTAGGACGAGATGCCCACGTACAGTGCTTTGCCGCTGCACACCGCAGTGTCGAGCGCGCCCATCGTCTCCTCCAGCGGCGTGCCCGGGTCGGGCCGGTGCGAGTAGAAGATGTCCACAGCCTCGACCCCGAGCCGCCTCAGCGACTGGTCGAGGCTGCCGAGCAGGTGCTTCCGCCCGCCGCCCTTCTCGTACGGCCCCGGCCACATGTCCCAGCCGGCCTTCGAGGAGAGGACGATCTCGTCGCGGTACGGCCGGAGGTCCTCTCTCAGGATGCGGCCGAAGGCGGTCTCCGCCGCACCGTATGGCGGTCCGTAGTTGTTCGCCAGGTCGAAGTGGGTGATGCCGAGGTCGAACGCCCGGCGCACGATGGCGCGCTGCGTCTCGAGGGGCCGGTCGTCACCGAAGTTGTGCCACAGGCCGAGGGAGAGCGCGGGCAGGTCGAGGCCGCTGCGCCCGGCGCGGCGGTACAGCATCCGGTCGTAGCGCGTGGGGGAGGGGTCGTAGCTCAGCCACTAGGCTCGCGGGTCTGCGCGAGGAAGTCCACCAGCGCGCCGCGATCCGAGCGGCGGGGTCCGTGCCGGACTCCGCCGGACCCGCGCCGCTGGCCGGACCTGCGCCGCTCAGGAGCCGCTCGCGCTGCGGCGCAGCCAGCCGACGATCGCGGTGATCACGAAGAAGACGAGCCCGAGGATGGCGAGCCAGAGCAGCCCCTTGACGGCGAAGCCGAGGATGGCGAGCACGGCCCACAGGACGAGGAGAATCACGATGAGAGCAACCATGCTCACAGCCAACCTTGTCGCGGGGCGTGAGTCAACGCTGGTTTTTGCGGGCAGCGCGGTTGCGCGCGAACACCCAGCCGGCGATCGCTCCGATCGCGAACACGATCAGCACCAGCGCCCAGGTCGGCATCGCCAGTTGCGCCCAGAGCAGGAACAGGGTGGCCTGGTCGTTCCCGACGGCGTTCTGGAGGGCCACTACGATGAGGAGCACGACCAGCACGATCGCCAGCCATTTGCGCTTCAGGAATCGGACGAAGGCGTTCTCACCGCTCTGCGGGACTGACGTGCTCATACTCGAAAGTATGCGGCACAGGGGGCTCGCGCGCACTGCCCGATCTGCTTTCGAGCTGTTCGGCTTGGGCTGGAGGGGTTCGGCCCGGACTCCTAGAGTGGTCGTAGCTCGCATGGACAGGGAGACATCATGGCTGCGGCATTCAGCAAAGAGGAGAAGGCGGCGCTCAAGGCCGCCGTCGCGGAGAAGAAGGCCGTTGAACAGGGCGCAGACGCTGCCGCGGCGTGCGATGCCGCCATCGCCGCGATGACCGGTTCCGACAGATAGCTTGCCGAGGCCTTCCACCAGCTGGTCCGGGAGAACACCGCTCTGACCGCGAAGACCTGGTACGGGATGCCCGCCTACGCTGACGCCGGCGGCAAGACCGTTGTGGCCTTCAAGCCGAGCGCGAAGTTCAAGACCCGGTACGCGACCATCGAGTTCCAGCAGGCGGCCGAGCTCGACGATGGCGCTGTCTGGCCAGTCGGCTTCGCGGTGGTCGCAATGGACGCCGCGGACAGGAAGCGCATCGCCGCGATGCTGCGCATCGCGGTCGGGCGCTGACCTCCTCGACGGCCGAGACGGTTTGGGAACGGCGCTCCTGGCGTCGGCTGCGCTCGTTCACAGCCGGAGTTCGGGCCGGTAGATGTCCAGCCACGTGCTGAGGTCGAGCGCCGTTTCCATGCTGTTGCGCACATCCAAGGTCGCTGTTGCGCACATCCAAGGTCATCGTCGCCGGGTCTTGTCGCGTGATCGCCTCGAGCCACCCGCGGTCGATGAGATCGAAGACCCGATCGTCGGCGCCGAGGAGATCTCGGGACTGCTGAACCAGGGCGCGGGCATAGCCGGGATCGGAGGTGGCGGGGTAGGGAGGAGCTTTCGTGCGCTGCAGCACCGACTCCGGCAGCAGATCGGCGGCGGCGGCGCGGAGCAGGCTTTTCTCCCGGCCGTCGAAGGTCTTCATCGCCCAGGGAACGTTGTAGACGTACTCCACCAGCCGGTGGTCGCAGAAGGGGACGCGGACTTCGAGCCCGACAGCCATGCTGATCCGATCTTTGCGATCCAGCAGCATCCGGACGAGCCGAGTCAAGTGCAGGTAGCAGATCTCCCGCATTCGTCTCTCGTGGGCGGACTCGTCCTCGGGCGGCTGGACCTCGGCGATCGCGCTGGCGTACCGCTCATGGATGTAAGCGGGCAGGTCGAGGGCGGCGGTGATCGTGGCGTTGAAACGGTCTCGGACTCGGGTCGGCGAACCGCTGACAGGGAGCGCCATCCACGGAAAAGTCGGCGCGGCCTGAACCTCGGGCTGATGGAACCACCGATATCCGCTGAACACTTCGTCGGCGGATTCTCCGGAGAGCGCGACCGTCGAGTGTGCGCGGATGGCCTGGAACAGCAGGGAGAGCGAAGCGTCCAGGTCCCCCAGGCTCAGGGGGCTGTCGCGCGCCGTGATCACCGCCCGTCGCACGGCGGGGTCGGCGATCGCATCGTGGTCGAGCACGATCGTCTCGTGCTGCGATTGGACGTGCGAAGCGACGGCCTGTGCGTAGGGCGCGTCCGGCGTGGAGCGCAGCTCGTCCGCGACGAAATCGTCTTCCCGCCCGACGAAGTCGACAGCGAAGCTCCGCACCTTCTCCCCGTGGCGGGCAAGCTGGGCTGCGGAGAGCGCGGTGATCGCGCTCGAGTCCAATCCCCCGGAGAGCAGAGTGCAGCGAGGAACGTCGGAGACCAGCTGGCGGCCGACGATGTCCTCGAGCAGCGAGCGCACCGTCGCGATGGTCGTCGGCAGGTCATCGGTGTGAGGCCGGGTGGCCAGCGTCCAGTAGCGATACTCCCGGAGGCCGGAACGACGGACAGTGACCACTCCGCCGGGGACGACCTCACGCATTCCGCACCACACCGCGCTTCCCGGCGTCTGCGCGAAGCTGACCGCCTCACGCAAACCGTCGAGGTCGACGGCGCGGTCTGCCAGCGGATGGGCCAGAATCGCTTTCGGCTCGGAGCCGAACAGCGCTCCGTCATCGGTTTCGAAGAAGTAGAGCGGCTTGACGCCCATTCGGTCCCGGATCATGACGAGCTTCTCCGCTCGCGCATCCCAGATCGCGAAGGCGTACATTCCGTTGAGATGCTCGGCGACAAGCCTCATCCCACTCCAAGTAGCCGTGCAGCACCACTTCGGTGTCGCTGCGCGTCTGGAACCGGTGCCCGCGACGCATCAGCTCCCCCCGCAGCTCGGAGAAGTTGTAGACCTCGCCGCTGTAGGTGAGGGTGACCGCGCCATCGTCCGTGTGAGCAGACATGGGCTGGCTTCCCCCTCGACATCGATGATGGCCAGGCGACGGTGGCCGAGCGCGCCGTGTCTGTCGAGCCACACCCTTCGGCGTCGGGTCCACGGCAAGCCATGGTCGCCGTCATCGCGTCCACGCTTTCGCGGTGCTCTGTCAGGTCCCGATCGAAGGAGACCCAGCCGACGATTCCACACATGGATTTCGTCTTTTCTCTTCGGCGAATTGGCCTGGGTCTCGTTCCTTTCGGCTGCTCCTCCGGCAGGCGCCGGCCCGGTGGATTCGAGGTCAGCATAGTACGTGTTTTCTCTGTTGTCCGGGGGTGTGGCTGCCCCCGGAGCGCGCCGTGGCGGGGGCTGAGCGCTTAACGGATCTCGCCCCGGCGTGTCCGGAGACAGGGTTCCTTGGCAGGACCTGTCTCACGAAACGCCGGGGCGAGTCGGTGAGCAGTGGATTTCCGTCAGGGGGAGGTCACGGGAATGCGGTTGGAGTCGCTGATCCCTTCGCCCGTGTTCGGGTCGTAGGACTTGACCTCAGCCTGTCCGTCGATGCTCCGGCTCGTGACCAGGGTGAAGGAGCCGTCCCTTTTGGCGTACGTGATCCTGCCTTCCGGGTCGTACCATCCGATCTGCGGATCGTTCGTCGTCTTCATGCGGGCTCCGGGCAGCGCCCAGCCCGTGATCGTGACCGTGCCGTCGCTTCCCCGAACCGCGGAGTCGATATGCGCCTGAGGGATGACGGGAAGGGGGGACCCGCTGATCACTTCGCCCGTTTTCGGGTCGAAGGACTCGACGACGGCCACCCCGGCAATGGTCCGCTTCGTGACCAGAGTGAAGGAGCCGTCCGCAGTGGCGTAGGTGATCCCGCCTTCCGGGTCGAACCATCCGTAGTCCGGATCGTTCGTCGTCTTCAGCCGAGCGCCGGGCGGCGCCCAGCCCGTGATCGTGATTCCGTCCGGCCCGCGCACCGCCGAGACGACCTGGGTCAGAATCGTCGCGTTGTCGTCGCCGATCCGGCCGTTCCCGTTGTCACCGCGGGCGGTGTCGTGGGATGCCAGCGCGCTGCTGTGGCCGCCACCGGCCACCGTGTGGGCGGCGGCGGAGGCGCTGCTTGCCGATCCCACGACCAGGGCGACGGCGCAGACGGTGGGGACGAGCCAAGCGAGGCTCTTCTTCTTGTAGCTGAGAGCCATTCGAGAGAGAGGTCGATCGTTGTCATGGTGCTTCCTTCATCACCGGTGAGTCAGGGAGGTTTCCCCTTGTGCAAAACGGGGGTTCGACCATGACGATGACAGGCGATAGCCCTGTCTAAGTACACCGATAAGTACACGGATAAGGAGACCGGATTCCGGCGGAGCGCCTGACCGCACAGCCCTCTTGACTGCTCTGCGCAGTGTGGGCGGAATGCGCGATCGACTGGGTGGAAGCGTGCTGTGCCACTCATGCCGAGCCTGGTCCTTGTGCATCGGCTGTCGCACGCGTGGACCGCGACCGCGGGGTGTCCTTTGGTCACTCCGTCAGGCGGCGCGACTCGTTGGCTATGAGGTGCTTCCGCGACTCGTAGCCGAGTTTGAACGAGCGTGTTCTGCACATGCCCCTCGACCGTGCGGACCGAAAGCGTCAGGCGGAGGGCGATCTCGCGATTGCTGAGCCCTGCCCGCACCAGGCGGCGGATCTCCCGCTCGCGCCGCGGAGGCCTCGGCGGCGTAAGCCTCGTCACCGAGAACCTCCCGGACGGCGGCTTCGATCGGTGCGCGGTCGGCGGGTTGCTGGAGGAAGTTCACGGAGTGCCGGCCGATCGTGTCCCAGACCGCATCGGCGGTCCCGAGCGCACGGGCGGCGCCGACGGGGTCGCCGAGCTCCACGAGGCCGCCGGCGACCAGTCTCCAGACTGGCGCCGGTGTCGTGGGTCAGTGTCGTCTGGGTGAGGCGGACGCACTCCTCGGCGAAGTCGATCGCCGTCTGCGCCTCGCCGCGGGTGAGGGCGTTCACACCGCGTCCGAACATCAGATAGGAACGGTCGAGGACCTCTCCGGTGAACGTCGAGCGCTCGACGAACGTCCTCGTCAGCTCATCCGCGCGCTCGCGGTGCCCCAGCCGGTCGTGCATCAGCGTCAGCAGCGGCTGGATTCTGGTCCCCAGGAGGATGTGGGGATTCTTCATCGCTGCGGGCAGAGACCGCTCGTAGAGTTCGATGGCCTCGTCCCCGTCGGGCAGGAGAGTCGCCATCCCGATGTCGTAGATGAGGTGCGCGTCCGCGTACCCGATCTCGTCCGCCCGCTGGAGCGCTGCGGCGAAGCGGGGTTCGGCGGCCGGCATGCCCTGGGCGATCCCGGCGAAGTAGGCCCGCATGATGAGGGCCTCGACCACAGTCTCGTCGGTCTCCGCCATTCCAGAGAGAACCGTGTCCAGCCAGCCGATGAGCTCTCCCAGCCGGTCGCGGTCCACCCAGAGCTGCCGCCACAGCGGCACGAGCAGATCGAGGCAGCTCCGGTGGAGCGAGAGGTCGGCACAGGCGAAGTCGATCGCCGAACGGACGTCGGGGATCGCGTGGGAGATCTGCGCCTGGAGGGAGCGCTGCCGCGCGCTCGCCCACTCGGCTTCCACCTCGCTCACGAGATCGATGCAGCGGTCCAGATGGATGCGGCGGGCGAGGGTGTCTTCGCCGGCGGATTCGAGGGCCTCGCGCCCGTACTCGCGGAGGGGGACCAGGAGGGAGAACCACACGCCGTGCTCATCCCGGCTCGTGCTGAGCACGGACTTGTCCACGAGCGAGTGGGCGAGATCGAGCGTGTTCTCGACGTCCGGGGTGACTCGCCGGGTCACATACTCGATGGTCGAGAGGGGGATTTGCCCGGTGAAGACCGAGAGGAACCGCCAGACCCGTTTCTCGTCCGGAGCGCACAGATCGTAGCTCCACCCGATCGACCGGCGGATCGAGGCGTTGCGGTCCGAGCGCCCGCGGTCCGCCGTGAGAAGTCTCAGCGGCGATTCCAGCCGTTCCAGCAGCTCCGCTGGCGAGAACAGCGCAGCTCGCGCCGCAGCGAGCTCGATCGCGAGCGGAAGCCCGTCCAGGCGCGAGCAGATCCGCTCGACGGTGCGGAGCTCGGACTCCAACTCCACTTCCGGGTTCCGGGCGGCGACCCGCATCAGGAAGAGGCGGGCCGAGTCTGAGGGCTCGTCTCCGGCGCCGGCCGGGGATTTCAGGCCGAGGACCGGGAGAGCGAAGATGGCTTCGCCGTCGATGCCCAGATGCTCGCGAGAGGTCGCGATCACCCGGACCGACGGGCAGCGCTTGCGGATCTGACCGATGAGCTCGCGGCACTCCGGGAGGAGATGCTCGCAGTTGTCCACGACGAGGACGGCCTCCCGGCTCGCCAGGTAGTCGATCAGCGAGGCGGAGTCTTGGCCGATCTGCCGCAGCGTGCTGCTGATCCCGTCGTCGAGGTCGACCGATCGGGCGAGAGGGAGCACCCAGACCGGGAGGGCGAAGCGTTGCGAGAGCCGGCCGGCCAGTTCGAGGGCGAAGCGGGTCTTGCCCACCCCGCCGGGGCCGGTGACGGTCACCAGGCGCGACGCTTCGGACAGGGCGAGGGCGCTGCGGAGTTCGGAGCGTCTTCCGACGAGCGGGCTCGTGCTGAGAAAATCTGAGATGTTACCGAACTGTTTCATCTGTCATTCCTGTGAAGGTGAGACCATTCTTGCTCCCGGGAAGCCGAGCTGCGAACGGACTCGCCCGGTTCAGCCCCCGCTCTGGGGGCGGCGCGCCCTCCGGCAGTCTCTTCGCACGATGCCCGGCGGCGGAACGCCCCTCCCTCCACAGGCCCTTCCGCAGGAGCTGCGCGCCCCGAGCCGCCGTCGGCGAGGGAGCGGCGAAGCGTGGCGGGAGACGCATACTCGCGTAGCCGATCAGGTAGTAGTACTACGCGGGATTTCTCACATCACCGTTGGCATTTTAGGTGAACTACCCGAACAGTGCGGCCCCGGGTCGCACTCGAATGGAGCGTCGAGGGATCCGAAATGCCTCAGCTTGATCTGGTGGGCCGCTCGGCCTCCGCATCCATCGTCCATTCCTCCCTGGCTGGAGCTGGCGAACAGGAGCGTCGTCTGCTGGAGCGGGTCCGCGCCGGCGACGCGAACGCTTATGGCGAGCTCTGGTCGCGGCACCGCAATGTCTGCGTCTCGCTCTGGATCGCGGAGACCCTCCCGCGGGCGTGGCGGCACGACGCCGGGCACGCGACCGTCGGCCAGCGCTACAGGTCTGTGCTCAGCGACCGCGTCTTCGTCGGCATCGCGATCGTCGGCGCCGCGAACTTCACCGGGCTCTTCTCGTACCTCTCCGCGAGCTCGTTCGTCTTCCAGCAGATCTACTCGTTCAACCCGCAGGAGTATGGCCTGCTCTTCGCTGTGAACTCGATCGGCATCATCATCGGTGTGCAGTCCGCTTCGCGCCTCACGAAGTATGTCGGGCCGCAGTGGATACTCGCTGTCTCGACCGTGGTCATGCTCGTCTCCTCTCTCCTCATCGTCTTGCTCGACCAGGCGCAGGCCGGCCTGTGGGGGGTCGTCGTCCCGCTGTGGTTCTTCATCGCCGCCTGCGGTTTCGGCTTCCCCTGTGTGCAGGTCCTCGCGCTGAGCGCCCATGGCCACGAAGCCGGCACGGCCGCGAGCCTGCTCGGCGCTCTGAACTTCGGGATCGCCGGGATCGTCTCGCCGATCGTCGGCATCCTGGGCACCGGCAGCGCCGTGCCGATGGGCGCGGTGATGGCGGTGTGCGCGCTGGTGTCGATCGCGTCCCTGTGGCTCGTCGTCCGGCCGCGGACGGTTCCCGAACTCGCGCACTGACGCCGCCACGGCGGCACGCCAGCGGCGCCCGCGCCGCTGGCCGATGGTCCCGGCGTCTGTCGCGGTCGGGCTCGGCGTGATCATCGCTGTCCCGCCGTGGGAGCCGTTCGCCTGAGCTCTCGCGCTGAACGCCACCCAATACGCGACGTTTGTCACGGTCCAGGGGAATTGGGGGTGGGTTCTAACAGTGGTCGCAACACTCATGGATGGTGTGTTTGTTCTAGCAGCGTAGTGAAGAGGGTGTTCGGGGTCTTCCAGCCGAGGATTTTGCGGGGTCGGTTGTTGAGTTCGGCGGCGACGAGGGCGAGCTCTTTCGGGGTGTGTGTTCTGAGGTCGGTGCGTTTGGGGAAGTAGTCCCGCAAGAGCCGATTCGTGTTCTCGTTGCTGCCGCGCTGCCAGGGCGAGTGCGGGTCGCAGGAGTAGATTCTCGTTCCTGTTGCGCGGCTGATCTCTTCATGTCTCGCCATTTCCCAGCCCTGGTCCCAGGTGATTGAGCGGCGTAGTTCGGGCGGGAGCGCCGCGAGAGCAGGGACGAGCTGATCGCGGAGGCTCTCGGATCTGTTGACAGCGTCAACAGGCAACAGGAGAGTGAACCGGGTCGTTCGCTCGACGAGTGTGGCAATCGCCGAACGGTTGCCGAGCCCCATGATGAGGTCGCCTTCCCAGGCTCCGGGGACGCTGCGGTCCGTGGGCGCGAACGGACGGTCATGGATCGTGAGCGCAGCGTTGAATCGGATCCTGCGCCGGGCGATCACGCGGGGTGCTTTGCGTCTGTCGCGTTTGGTGCGCAGCATTCGGCAGAGTTCGCGCGGGAGTGCGCCGCCGCGGTAGTCGTAGAGGTCGCGGTAAATCGTCTCATGCACCACGCGCATGCTCGGATCGTCAGGATGCTGCTGACGCAGGTGCTGACAGATCTGAACGGGACTCCAATACTTCTTCAACAGCCCACGGATCTCCTGCTGCAATCGGGGGTTGGAGGCGATCTTCCCCGGCCGGTCACGGGCACGGCGACTCCTCGCGAGCCGGTGCGCATGGAACGGTCGATACTTCCCCAGTGATCCCGCGATTGCGGCGCACTTCCCGGCTGATTGTCGACGGTGCTCGTCCCAGGTCGGCTGCGATACTGCGGATGCTCGCGCCCGTCCTGAGTTGGTCGGCGATCCTCACCCGCTCGTCCTCCGATAAGAACCGGGCCGAGACCGTCGTCACCACCGGAACCTCATCGATCGGCGGATAGTAACGCACTTTGCCCGTGACCAGGTCGCGATGTTTCCACCCGTTCCGCCAGTTGTTGCCCAGCTTGCGGCGAATCCCGAGCATCCGGCAGATCTCGGAGGTGTTCATTCCCTGCCGCCACAACTCGATATATCATGCACGCTCGGCCGACATCGGTGCCGGCCCGGTCATCTTCTGCGACGTCCTTACAAGTGTCATAACAACTCCCGAAACTAGCCGGTGTTGCGACCACTGTTAGAACCCACCCTGTCAAGGGGGCTGCGGCTGCGGCCAAGCCTGCTCGCGCGCCCTTCACGGATGTGCCCGCCGCTAGCAAGTTCGCCGGTGAGATCGCGTGGATGAAACAGTCCGGGCTGTCGACGGGCAACGCTGATGGCACTTACTTGCCCAAGGCGGAGATTACGCGGGAGGCCATGGCGGCCTTCCTCCACCGAGCCCGGAACATGCGCTGACGGACGCATTGGCGATCGGGCCGGGCGTCGTCGCACACGCGATGCTGCCCGGTCCTCGTTCTCGGCGGCGCACCGACCGGCATACGGTGGCCGCGACCGGCGCTACGACAGCAGCATCAGGACGATGCCGATCAGCGGCAGCGTTCCCTGGATCAGCGCCGAGCGCAGATGCCCGGAGCCACTCGTGACCAGCACGACCGCTGCGGCCAGCATGGACCCCATTGTGAACAGGATGAGCGCGAGCCCGGCTCCCGGCGTCCCGACCCTGTAGAGGATCAGCCCGACGATCGCCCCGATCGCGAGGAACAGATTGTAGAAACCCTGGTTGTAGGCCAGCGGTCGTGTCGTCTCCGCCGCCGCCTGGTCGGTCAGACCGAACCGCCTCCACACCGCCGGTCGCGTCCAGGTGACGCTCTCCATGAAGAAGATCGCGATGTGCAGGGCGGCGGCCAGTGTGACCATGACGGTGGCGAGGACGATCATGCCGCCAGCATACAGCGATACCGGCGGCGTGTCGGTAACGTGCAATATTCGATCCTGCAGAGTTCGTCTGCTTACGCCTCTCGGCGGTAGCATGCCCAGCGGGCCGGCACGGTCCCGTCGAGCGCCACACGCAGCATCCTTAGTAGTCCTCCGAAGCTATGCAGCTAAAGTGCCCGCGAATGGCCTTTGGGCGGAGAATCCGTCATTGGGTGCCGTGCGCACGAAGGCCCGAGTTTAGAGCCTCGGGCTCGCAGTGGCCAGGCGGGCAGGGGTGGCCAGGCACAGGAGAGCACAATATGGGGCGATGACATAATGTAGCAGTCATGTCGGACGTCAATTGGGTTGTCGATCCCATCACTCAGATTGAGCTTGTGATCCCACCCTTCGCTTCATCCGAGCGCGCAATCAAACGCGCAGCACTCGAGCGAGACGGCGGCCTGCGACATATTCGCTTCTACTTAGAGGTGGTTTCAGTAGTCGTTTTTGGTGAGTTTGCGGGCGCTGGTGATCGCGATTGCTAGAGCGACGAGCGCCGTGATCGTTGAGGCGGTGCGGTCGTAGCGAGTGGCGAGTTTCCGGAAGGCGAGGATCCAGGCCATGGTGCGTTCGACTACCCAACAGTGTTTACCCAGTCACTGTTTGGAGTCGACTCCGATTCGTGCGATGCGTGCCTTGATCCCACGACAACGCAGGTAACAGCGGACGCGGCGGTTGTCGTAAGCCTTATCGGCGTGGAAGATAACCGGGCGGCGTCTGGGCCGACCGCGGCCGACGCCCTTGATCGCGGTGATGTTGTCTAACACAGGTTCCACGAGCATGGAGTCGTGTCGGTTGGCGCCGGAGATCTCCACATGCAGCGGGAGTCCGTTGCGGTCGGTCAGGACATGGTACTTGGTGCCCCGTTTCCCACGATCCGTGGGGTTAGGTCCAGTGAGATCGCCCCCCTTTTCGCCCGGACACTTACGGAGTCCAGGCAGGTTCTTGACCAGTCGATCATGCCAGCCTGGCCGAGTTCGTCGAGCATGATCTTCCGCAGTGCATCCCACGCGCCCGCTTCGGACCATTCACGCAGACGCCGCCAACAAGTGACCCCGGACCCATACCCCAACTCGGGCGGGAGCTTCTCCACGGGATCCCCGTCAGCAGCACGAACACGATCCCAGCGAACACCTTCCGGTCAGGAACCCGAGGCTGCCCAGCCCGCCCATTGACCACAGGCGGCCGAGGCGGAATCAACGGCTCCAGCCGCTCCCACAACATATCCGTAATGAACCGATCCTCAGCAAGCGTCGACACTCGACCAGCATCCCCGCTAACCAGCCACAACAACCACCGCCACGCCGACTACTGAAACCACCTCTAAGATGGAACGAACCCGTGGCCATTCTGGGAAGACGATGCCGAGTTGTACATGCCTACCGCCCACGATCTCGGACTTGACGCTGACCTGACGGCCGCTCTAAGGGATTGGTACGACTCGTGGAACGCGAACGTGCGCTACAACAGTGAGCTCACAGATCCAGCGTGGTTCAGTGCGTGGCTGCTACGTGGGGACGACCTCGCAAAACGCAGGGCGAGCAGACGCTCGATGTCGAGGCGGTGCATGCCATCGCACCGGCAGCGCGCATCCTCTACGTCGGCGCCACGAACTGCCTGGGCGGCGTAGACCTTGCGTTGTCCAAGGTTCTGGACAACAAGCTCGCGAACATCGTCAGCAACTCATACTCCTCCACAGAATATGACTCTCGTCATGACTTCAAACGCGAGGTCAACCTGCAGTTGCAGGCGATCGGTGAGGGCATTGGCCTGTACTACGCGAACGGGGACGATGGCGACAACAGCCTGATCCTCGGCCACCCGTCGGCGAATTTCTCCGACTCCTCGCCGTGGGTCACTGCGGTGGGCGGCACGAGCCTCGCGATCGATAAGAACGGCCGCCGCAGTTGGGAGACCGGCTGGGGTGACCAGGCAGACCTGATCGTGAAGAACGCCCAAGGCGGCCTCGAGTTCGACTCGCCGCTGCCCGGGCCGGCGGAAGGCTTTTTCGGCGGTGCCGGCGGTGGCCCCTCTGCGGTTTTCACCGAGCCGGACTATCAGCGTGGCGTCGTTCCGCAGTCGTTGAGCGAGGGCCTCCGCGTCTCTTCGGACATCGCTGCGCTGGCCGATCCGTTCATCGGGTTCCAGGTCGGCCTTCGCCCGATCATCAACGATGACACCCTCGAGACCGGCGGCTACACCACCTCCGTCACCGGCGGAACCTCGCTGGCCACTCCGATCGTCGCCGCCCACATCGCCCTCGCGCAGCAGGCGACCGGCACCGCCGTCGGGTTCGCGAACCCGGCGCTCTACGCCCTCAATCGTGTCCTGCCCGGCGCCTTCCAGGACATCCTCCCGCAGCAGAACCCGCCGCAGGCTGTGGTTCGCACGAATCCGCTCACCGGCCACACGTTCTTCGTGACGTTCGATCAGGACCTGGGGCTGAAGACAGCGAAGGGCTACGACCCCGTCACCGGTCTCGGCAGCGTCTCGCTCGACCTGCTCAAGCGGGTGGCGGGCAGCCACTGACGTTCCTCGCGAAACTCCGCGGCCGGTCGCCCCGCGCAGGGCGGCCGGCCGTTCGCGCCGAACGGGCGACGCAGGCCCGGTGACCGTCCTCCGCCTCGGCTGCCCGGGAGGCGGGTGCGCTCACCGCCCCGTACGAGGCGTTTTCGATGGCGGGCATAGCGGCACTGGCGCATTCTGTCGTAAATGGTTTTTATCCCAAAAAAGAACGTTATTTACTCTATTGCCCGGCGTGTCGACGTTGTCATCGTCCCGCAGGGCGGCCACTGCACAGGCGTTCCGCTCGCGGTGGCATGGAGTCGCGATTCATTCCGGGTGACCGGAGTGCTCGTATCAGGAACTCGGCTCAACGCTCTAACACTGCACTTCCCGATCCATACGCTCCCACTCCCCCTCCCCTGGAAGATCATGCATAAGTTTTTCATCCCCCCGCGACGACGGCGGTGGGGGAGAATCTTCACCTGGCTGCTCACCAGCCTCTGCGCGCTCGTCGCCGTCGCTGTCGCCGGGTCGCCCGTAGCGGTCTCCTGGGCCATGTGGGTCGGAACCAGCAGCAACACCGGTGACAGCTGGAGCATCGGCTCCTTCTGCACCGCCCCCGCAGCCCTCCCCGCCACGGGCGACGCCCATGGCGGAACCCGCGTCGCACTCACCCTCCCCGCTACCGCCCCTCTCGCCTTCAGCGCTGTCGACGGCGGCAATAGCCACAGCCTCGCCTTGGCCTCGGAGGGCACGGTCTGGGCGTGGGGATACAACCTTTACGGTCAGCTGGGCGATGGCACCACTACCGAATCCCATGTCCCGGTGCAGGTGAAGGGTCTCGAGGGGAAGACCATCGCGGCGATCGCTGCGGGCGGCAATCGCAGCACGGTGTTGGCCTCCGATGGGACGGTCTGGGACTGGGGGTACGGCAAACAAGGTCAGCTGGGCAATGGCGTCGCCGCGGACTCCGGCACTCCGGTGCAGGGGCTCGAGGGCAAGACCATCGCCGCTCTCGCCGACGGTTTCGACCACACCCTCGCCCTCGCCTCCCGCGGCGCTGTCTGGGCGTGGGGATACAACCTCTACGGGCAGCTGGGCGAGGGCACCACCGTGAACTCCCTCGCCCCGGTGCAGGTGAAAGCAGCCGACAGGACCGTGGGCAAAGCCACCGGGGTCGCCGTGGGAGGCAGCGCCGCCGCCGATATCGTCATGGCGGATTGCCCCGAACTCACTGTGATCTTCACCACGCCCGCCCATGCCGCCGGTGCGACCGATATCACCGTGACCACACAGACCAAGTCCGGCGCTCCCGGACCCACTCTCACTTATTCCGGAGGATTCGCATACACCACCTGAACGAAACACAAGCTCTGACCCATCGACGTCAACAACCATCCATCCAAATAGTTAAGGAATTCACAAATGAAAGCTTTCAAAACCCGCCGTGACGGTCGTCTCCTGCAGAAGAAGGTTCGCCTGTCGCGGCGCGCACGCATCTTTCGCGCCGCTGCCGTCGTGGCCGCGCTCGCGGTGAGCGGCTTCTCGGTGTCCCAGGCGTCGTACTCGGCGTTCAGCTCTTCGGTCTCGAACACCGGAAACTCGTGGAAGACGGCGAGTTTGAGCCTCACGTCCAACGTGACCACCCCACTGTTCACGCCGACCAACATCGTTCCCGGTCAATCCGCCAGCAACACGATCACGATCACCAATGGCGCCGGTATCACCGGAGGGGTCAAGGCCTACGCGACGAACGCGTCGGATCTCTCGTCGATCGCTCAGTACTTCACGGTCACCATCGTGGAGGGGTCGCTGACGGGCGGCACGTTCACTCCCGATCAGAACGGGACCGTCTACAACGACAGCCTCGGGAAGTTCCTGACGCAGGACACCTCCTACTCGACCGGCGTCGGAAACTGGAAGCCGACCAGCGCGACGACGAAGACTTACCAGATCACCTGGACGTTCAGTGCGAGCGCTCCCAACCCTGTTCAGGGCAAGACGCTCTCTGCGGATCTCACCTGGGAGATCCAGCCTTCGGCGGCGAGCTGAGATGATCCACCAGGTATCGCTCGAGCCCTCCCCAGGACATCCACGCTCAGCACTCCCCGGCGCGAGACGCGTCTCTCGGGGTGAGGTGGTCGCCCGTGTGATCACAGCGAACGTCTGCAGACGTAACCGTGTGGTACCTGGTCGGCTTGCTGGTGTGGGTGATCGCTCCGTTCGCGATCGGCTGGCACGCCACCACGGTGATGTCGGACTCCATGTCGCCGGGGATCGCGGCGGGGGATCTCGCCGTCGTGCGTCCGGTGTCGGCCGATCAGCTCCGGGCGGGGCAGGTGGTCCAGTTCGACGACCCCGACCATGCCGGCCGGTTGCGGTTGCATCGGCTGGTGAAGATCCAGGGCGACACCCTGACCACCAAAGGCGACGCGAACGCCCGCTCCGACTCCTCACAGGTCACCGCGAACACGGTCCACGGCGTCGGAGTGCTCCGTGTCTCCGGGATCGGCATCCCGGTGAAAGCCTTCACCGAGCACAATTACCTCTTCTTCGCGCTCCTCGCTATCGCCGCGATCGTCCTCATCGCGGGAACCCGCCTCGATCACGCTTACGACTGGATTCCTGTCGACGACGAACCCGGGGAAGAAACCACTCACGAAAGCTGGGCACACCAAATGGACGACGACCGTTTCGACGGCCTCCTCGATCTGGTCGGCTCCGGCTCTGGCGGACACAGCGCCTCTCCCTGACTGCGCTGCGCAGGGAGGGGAGGGCCGTCTTGGTCATGCCGAGAATCCCTCGCAGCACTTCCTCGAGCGGTCGACGGGCTCCTGCCGTCCCGTCGGAGCTTCGTGAGCCGCTCGAGAGGGCCGGGACTGTCGTCGCTCATCGGTGCGGCCTGACCTGCCGGCACGGATGTCCCCCGATGCCTAGGGGAACTTCGGCGCCACCTAAATGCGTCCCGCACCACTCATTCCGGCGGTTCGTCCTCTAGTGTTTCGATTGCTTGTGTCCCTCTCTCCCAACCCGTTTCGGATTTTCGGTGTTCCGCTGGCACTGTTCAGCTGCACTGAGCCGCCTCGAATCGCGCTCGACTCGCGATACGGATCTGCGTGCTGTGACCCCGGAGCTCTCTCTATGAAAAAGACCCTGATCTCTCTGTTCGCCGCTGTCGGCGTCTCCGTTGCTCTCTCCCTCGGCGCGAACCCCGTCGCGGCCGCGACACCCACCCCCGATGCCGGTCCGACCGCTGGCGGCACCCGTCTTCGGATCGGCCCCGTGGGGGTGACGTTCACCGCTGTCTCCGCGGGAACCTCGTCCGTCTATGCGCTGGGCGACGATGGCGCTGTGTACGCCTGGGGCGACAACGAATACGGTCAGCTCGGGACCGGCACGACCGTCGATGCTCATGCTCCGGTCAAAGTCACGGCTCCGGCCGGGGTGAGCTTCACCGCTGTCTCCGCCGCCGGCCCGTCGGCCTACGCCGTGGGCGATGACGGTAAGACGTACGCTTGGGGATTCAACGGCTACGGTCAGCTCGGCACGGGCACGACTCTCGATGCTCATGCTCCGGTCGCCGTCGCCCTTCCTGCTGGCGTGAGGTTCACCACCGTCTCTGCGGGGAGCCTCTCTGCCTATGCGCTGGGGGATGACGGCAAGACGTATGCCTGGGGCGACAACGACTATGGTCAGCTCGGGACGGGTGGCACCGCCAACGCTCACGCCCCGGTAACCGTCGCGGTCCCGGCCGGGGTGAGGTTCGCCTCTGTCGCTGGAGGAAGCGGGTCGGCCTACGCCCGTGGTCAGGATGGCGATACCTATGCCTGGGGCGACAACGATTACGGTCAGCTCGGCAGGGGCGACACCGCCAACGCTCGCACCCCCGTCGAGGTCGCCGCCGGAGTGGAGGTGACCGGCGTCCTTTTCGGTTCGCTTCCCGGCACTGCTGTGAGCAGTCAGGGTGGGAAGACGTGGACGGTCACATCTCCCGCGCATCGGAGCGGCACCGTCTCCCTCTCCGTCTCCTACACGCAGTTCGGAGAGCGGAAGAGCCTCACCGCTGGGAGCTTCACCTTCGGCAAGGCCCCGGTCGTCACGGAGAACCCGGCTTCCCAGACCGTGAGTCCCGGAGACTCGCTCACACTGACAGCAGCCGCCGACGGCGACGAAACCCCCACCGTTCGCTGGCAGAGCCGAACACCCGACGGAAACTGGGCGGACATCCCGGACGCGACAGCGCCCCAGTACAAGACAAACCCGATCCGGACGAGCCAGACGTATCGGGCAGTGTTCGCCAACGCCCTCGGCACCGCGACAACGACACCGGCCACCATCACGATCGCGACGCCGACGCCACCGCCCCCGACCCCACCGACACCAGCACCCTCGATCTCGTCCCCGGCCCCGCTGGCCGTCGCCACAGGAGACCTTGCAGCGACAGGCTCGACGATCGGACTCCTCGGCCCTCTCGCCGCGCTCCTGCTCCTCGCCTCAGGAATCATCGCTGTCCGTCACCGCCACTGGACTGGCCACAGATGAGATTCCGCAACAGCGAATCTGGCGGGCTTCCCCGGCGTCAGTTCGCGTCGACTGGTTCATCGCGCTGCTCACCGGTCGCTGGGGCGGCTCGGTTTCTTGACGACCGGTGAAACGAGCCTCGTCGAAGGGCAGGCGGCCCGCGAGCACCTCAGCGACGCGCTGATGGTCCACCTGTCGTGTCCAGGTGCCGATGAGCAGAGGGCCACCGCGTTGCCTGTGAAGTTCGTCACGGCGCGGGCCTCTGACATGAAGCGGTCGATGCCGACGATGATGCCGACGCCGTTCACCAGATCGGGCCGGTAGGTCTGTAAGCCCGCGGCGAGCGTGGCGATGCCGGCGCCGGTGACTCCGGCTGCCCCCTTCGAGGCGATGATCATGAACGCGAGGAGCCCGAACTGCTCGGGGATCGACATCGGCGTTCCCAGCCCATTGGCGATGAAGAGCGACGCCATGGTCAGGTAGATCGCCGTGCCGTCGAGGTTGAACGAGTAGCCGGCCGGCACTGTGATGCCCACAACGGGTTTGGAGACTCCGACGTGCTCCATCTTGGCGATGAGGCGGGGCAGGGCGGCCTCTGACGAAGACATGCCGACGATCAGGAGGTACTCGCGGCCGAGGTAGCCCATGAGTCTGAAGATGCTCACTCCCGTGACGAGCTTGAGGAGCAGCCCGAGGACGACGACGATGAACACCGCACAGGTTGTGTAGAAGGCGACCATGAGGGTCGCGAGGCTGACGATGGCCGCCCAGCCGGTCGATCCGACCACGCCCGCGATGGCGCCGAACGCGCCGATCGGGGCCAGCCAGAGGATCATCGACAGGATGCGGAACACGAGCGCTTGCAGGTTCTTGAGACCGGCGAGGAGGGGCGCGCCCCTCTCGCCGAGCGACTGAAGCGCGAAGCTGGTCAGGAGCGCGACAAGCAGAACCTGGAGCACGTTGCCGGATGCGAGCGGTGACAACAGGCTGGTCGGCACGATTCCGAGCACGAAATCCTGAGTGCTGACGGGCTTTGCGGTCGCCGTGTACGTCGCACCCGCGATGTCGAGTCCCTCACCGGGATGGATGATATTGCCGACCAGCACGCCGATGCCGAGCGCGAGCGTCGACATCACCAGGAAGTACCCGAGCGCCAGCCCTCCGATTTTTCCGACGGTGGCGGCCTTCGCAATGGACCCGACCCCGATGACGATCGTGCAGAAGATCACCGGGGCGATCATCATGCGGATGAGGGCGATGAACCCTGTGCCGATCGGGGCGAGCCTCTTGGCGAGATCGGGGACAGTGAGGCCGAAGACAGCGCCAGCGACAACCGCCACGATGACGGCGAGGTAGAGGTAGTGGTTCCGATCCATCCTGTGTGGAGCTTTGTGCGCCATTGCCATGAGGTCTTTCCGATCTGGTCGTGACGTCCGCGTCGCGACCCTCCGCGTGTGATCTCCCCAGCCTGCTGACCTCCGGGAGGAAAGCCCCTGTTGTGTTCATACTGTTCGCGACCCTTCCCGCTCCGGCAGCCCATACTTGGAGCCGGAGGTGCGAGGATGCGCAGGCGTGCGTGGAGCGTGGCCGGGCGGGTTTTCGGCGTGCAGGTCATCGCCCTGCTCGTCACCGGCTCGGTCCTGACGGTCGTCGTCGTTCTCGACGCCCAGAACGCCGTCACCGAAGACGCGGCCCAGAAGAGCCTCGCCGTCAGCCAGACCATCGCCTCCGATCCGTCTGTGAGAGACGCTTTGCTCGCTCACGATCCCACTGCGGCTTTGCAGCCGTATGCGCTGGCTGTGATCGGCTCGGCCAGCGTCGACTTCGTCACGATCATGAGCCCGAAAGGGATCCGTTTCACCCACCCCCATCCCAATCAGATCGGCCGGCGTTTCCTCGGCACGATCAGCGAGGCTCAAGCCGGCAGGACCATCACCGAGACCTACACAGGCACGCTCGGCCCGTCGGTGCGCGCCGTCGTGCCCATCCTTCGAGACGGGCAGCTCGTTGGCATCGTCTCCGCGGGTGTGAGGACGGCGAGCCTCGGGAGCGAAGTGCTGCCCCGGGTCCCGTTCCTCATCGGCGTCTTGGCTGTCGTGGCGTTGCCGGGAGCTGCGGCTGCTGTCACCCGGCGCTCCCTGAGCCGGATGATCGGCCGGATGCTGCCCGAGCAGATGGCTCGGATGGTTCAGTTCAGTCTGTGCTCCACTCTGTTCGCGAGGGAGTGGTCCTCACCGATGGGCGGCGCAGAGTCGTCCTCTACAACGACGAAGCGGCGGACCTCCTGGGTCTTCCTCCCGCATCGGAGAACGCCCCGGCCCGTGCCGCGGCGGAGCTGGGCATCGATGAGGATGTCGCCGTCCTGCTGGACTCCGGCCGTCGCGTGGTCGAAGAGACCCACATCGCCCAGGGGCGCATGCTGCTCGTCAACCAGGAGTCCGCGGCGCCCGTGGGCCGGATAGCGAAGGCCGGACAGGGGGCCGTGATGACGATTCGCGACCAAGAGTGCCCTTCAGGTCCTTTTGGGCGAGCTTGAGTCGGTGCGCACCCTGGCCGACGCCCTGCGGTCGCACTCTCATGAGCACGCCAATGTCCTCCACACCATCGCTTCCCTGCTCGAACTCAATCGAGCGGGCGAAGCGAAGGCGCTGATCGCCGGGATGTCGCACACGAGTCAGGATCTGACGGATTCGCTCCGCAACCGCGTCGGCGATCCGGTGCTCACTGCGTTGCTCCTGGGGAAATCCGCCACGGCCAGCGAGCGCGGGATCATTTTTCGCGTAGACCTCGAAGACAAGGCGCGGCTTCCTCTCTCCGGCAAGGAACTGGTCACCGTCCTGGGCAATCTCCTCGACAACGCTTTCGACGCCGTCATGGCGAAAGAGCACCCGCGAGCGGTCGGTCTCACACTCTCCCGGTCCACCGGAACCACGCTGCTCGAGATCACGGACACGGGCGCGGGAGTTCCGGACCAGTTCGACGTCTTCGAGATGGGCGCCACCACGAAGACCGACACAGCGACGGCCCACGGCATCGGACTGGCCCTCGTGCGACAGACGGTTGAGAAGCACGGCGGCACCATTCATTTTCGCCGTAAGCCGACCACCGTGGTCGTCACCCTGCCGGCCGGGGCATCGTGATCCGCGTTCTTGTGGTCGACGACGAGCCGATCGCCGCCGAAGCCCACGCCGATTACCTCACGCGCCTCGACGGTTTCGAACTGGCGGGGATCGCGCATTCCGCTCGGCAAGCCCAGGCTCAGATCGCTCGTGCCCAAGCCCGATCGGAACCCGTCGATCTGATCCTGCTCGACATCACTCTGCCGGACGCGAGCGGGCTCGAACTGGCCCGGGCCCTCTGCGCAGCCCGAATGCCGATCGACTTCATCGCCATCACCGCGATACGCCAGATGGACACCGTGCAGGCAGCTCTTGGCGTTGGTGTTGTGCAATACCTGATCAAACCCTTCGGCTTCGCGTTGTTTCGCGAGAAGCTCGGCGGCTATCTGCGCTATCGCGCTCTTCTCGCCGGCGACCACGGTCATTCCACCCAGCAGGAAGTGGACGCGGTGTTCTCGAGCCTTCGCCCGTCGGGCCGTCCTGGACTGCCGAAAGGTCTTACGTCGAGCACGTTGGAGTCGGTGACGGGCCTCCTGCGTCGAACGCCCAGCCCGCTTTCCGCCTCCGAAGCGGCGGAGCTGCTGGGACTGTCGAGGGTCACGGCGAGGCGCTACCTGGAACACCTGTGCGACGACGGCCTCGCTGTGCGGGAGCAAGCCTCGCTGTGCGGGAGCAAAGATATGGAACGCCCGGAAGACCAGAGATTCTTTACCGGTCCACGCTCGGTGGCGCGCTCTAGGTGTGTTTCTCAGGGACGTTGGTCAATCTGCTGATGGGTGGCTGGCTGCCGATGGCGGTGTGGGGCCTGTGGTGATTGTAGGAGTGCAGCCAGGCCGGGAGTGCGTTGCGGCGGGCTGATTCGGAGTTGTAGTGCCGGGCGTATGCCCAGCCGTCGGCGAGGGTGCGGTGGAAGCGTTCGATCTTGCCGTTCGTCTGCGGATGGTAGGGCCGGGTGCGTTTCGGTTGGATGCTGAGCTCGGCGCAAGCGTCGCGCCAGGCGTATGAGCGGTATGCGGAGCCGTTGTCGGAGAGCACCTGTTCGACGGTGACGCCACGGCTGGCGAACCAGCCGACCGCTCGACGCAGAACAGCGATTGCAGTGGCGGCGGTTTCGTCGTCGTGGATCTCGGCGTAAGCGACACGGGAGTGATCGTCGATGACGGTATGAACGAACGCTGTGCCGGTGATCATGTCGCCGGTGATCCCGTGTTTCCCGGTCCGCTTCGCGGTGATGGCCTTGTTCCGCTCTCCCTGGAGACGTCCGACGTAGCGCCAGCCGCCACCGTCGGGGATGTTGCCGAGTTTCTTGATGTCGACGTGGATCATCGATCCGGGATGCTCGTGCTCGTAGCGGCGGGCGGGTTCGCCGGTGCGGACGTCGACGTGGCTGGGCCGATTGATCCGGCACCGGGAGAGGACCGTGTGAACGGTCGAGGCGGGCATGCCGAGCTGGGCGCCGATACCGACTGGTCCCAGCCGCTTCTTCCACCGCAGATGCACGACCTTGCGGACCAGTCTTCGCGGGGTCTTGTTCGGGCTGTGATGCGGCCGTGACGAACGGTCCAGCATTCCCGCCTCGCCCATCTCCACGTAACGACGAGCCCATCGGTCCGCGGTGCGTCAGGACACTCGGAAGTAGGTCGCCGCCGCAGCAACGGACCAGCCGTCGTCGACGACTTGGCGGGCCAGGCGGAGGCATTCGCGAGGAGTCAAAGCAGCATTAGCGTGGGTCACGAGGACCTCCTAAGTCATCGAGTGCAGGGAAACTAGACAGCCCCACTCTCGACCGGGAGGTCCTCACCCATCTATCGCGTCACACCTCAACCAACGTTCGGATTCAACTGGGACCCGTCGCACATGATGTGGCAGGACATCGACCCGGTCGATTTCATCGTCGACTTCCAGGACCGGATCTACCACGTCGATTGCAAAGACACTCGCCTCCGTCCGAAGAACGGCCGCGCCGGTGTGCTCGGTTCGCACCTCCCGTGGGGGACCCCCGTCGCGGCTGGGACTTCGTCTCCACCGGGCACGGCGACGTGCCCTGGGAGGAATCATTCCGTGCCCTCGAGTCGATCGGTTACACCGGCCCGATCTCGATCGAGTGGGAGGACGCCGGGATGGACCGTCTGCACGGAGCGAGGGAAGCGGTGGGTTACATCCGCTCGCTCCTCTGGAAGCTGCCGACGGCATCCTTCGACGCGGCGTTCAGCAATCAGGACTGAGCCGTGCGCCGGAGCTGGCTGACCGGCTTCTGCGCGCGACGGCCATCCGGGTGGGAGCGCCGCGGGTGTGTTCTCGCACACCCGCGCCGCCCGCGTGCCCGCCCGCTTAGGCGATCTCTTTCACCTCACCGTGCTTGATGTTCAGCCGCCGCTGGGCACGTTTGGCGACGGCGGTGTCGTGGGTCACGATCACCACAGTCAGTCCGCGGTCGCGCCACAGGCCCTCCAGGAGGTCCATGATCTCGTCCCGGGTCTCCTCGTCCAGATTTCCGGTCGGCTCGTCCGCGAGGAGGACACCCGGGTTCTTCGCCAGTGCCCGGGCGATGGCGACGCGCTGCTGCTGGCCGCCGGAGAGCTCGGACGGGAGGTGGTTGCCGCGATCCGCGAGGCCGACTGACGCGAGTGCCTCGGCCGCGCGGCGTTTGCGCTCCCCCGCGCTGATGCGGAGCGGGGCGAGAGCGGTCTCGACATTCTCCTGGGCGCTCAGCGTCGGAATGAGGTTGAAGCCCTGGAAGACGAAGCCGATCTCGCTCGCGCGGAGGGCGGTCAGTTTGTGGTCCCCGAGCGTCGACAGGCTCGACTTGCCGAGCGAGACATCGCCCGAGCTGGGGCGGTCGAGCGCTCCCAGCATCTGCAACAGCGTCGACTTGCCGCCGCCGGTCGGGCCCTGGATGGCGACGAGCTGACCGTCGGGGATGTCGAGGGTCACATCCTTGAGGGCGATGACCTCCCGCTTGGACCGGGTGTATTTCTTGGTGACGTTCGTCAGGGTGTACACGGGATGCTCCAGAGGTTCAGGCGACCGACCGCAGGGCGGCCGCGGGACGGAGACGGGAGGCGCGCCACCCGCCGATGGCTCCGGCGATCAGACCGCCGAGGAGGGCGAGGCCGACGGCACCGATGACGATCCAGACGGTCACCGGGGCGTGGAGGGAGATGTCGGCGGTGCTCCGCGAGGCGGCCCGGAGACCCTCGAAGCCCCCGCCGCCGAAGCCGCCCTCGGCGCTGGTGCCCGTGCCGGGGCCGCCGGGTGTGGCGCCCGCTCCCCGGCCGGCAGCCTCGGCTGAGCCGGCACCGATGCTGCCGGTCAGAGTCGGGGAGATCACGTTCACCACGAGCACGCCGAGGAGGCCGACCGCCACACCGATGACGCTGCCGATGAGCCCCTGCACGACCGACTCTCCCGCGACCTGCCCGACGATGCGGCGGTTGGACCAGCCGATCGCCTTCAGGGTGCCGAACTCGCGGGTGCGCCGGGTGACGCCGGAGATGGTGAACAGGATGGCGATGAGGAAAGCCGCCGCGAGCACGATGACCGAGAGCCAAGTGCCGAGGTTCGCGATCAGCTGCCCGGCGCTGCCGAGCGAGCCGGAGACCGTGGACGCCAGGTCGGCCTGGGTGCTGACCGTCGCGTCGGGGAGCGCTTTGGTCAGATCGGCTTTGATCTGATCGATGTCGCTGGAGGAGGCGGCCGTGACAAAGACCGACGAAATCTTGCCGGACTGGCCCGAGAGGGTCTGTGCGACATCCAGGGGGAGATAAGCGTTGGCCGCGGTCGTCGAGTCGGCGCCGGTGGCGGAGACGATCCCGATCACCTTGACATCGGTGCCGCCGATGGCGATCGTGTCGCCGACGGCCTTGTTCGCGGTCTTGGCGTATGCGGCGTCCAGGATCGTCACATCCGCGCCCTTGTCGGCGGCGGTGAAGGTGCGGCCGCTCGACAGCGACACCGAGGCGAGCGGTCCGACCGATTCGCCGGCCGGGTCGAGACCGATGACCGAGAAGGAGTCCACGGTGAACGAACTGCCGCCGGCGCCGTCCGCGCCGCCTGTCGGCGGCGGCGTGGTCTCGGTCTGGCCGCTCCCGCTCCCTCCGGCCTGCCGTTGTTCGCGCATCTGCTGGAAGTCGGGGAGGGTGCCGCTGAAACTGGTGTTCGTGAGCGACAGCACCGACGCGGCGGCGGAGACGTTCTCGACTTTCTTCACGGTCGCCAGCGTGCTGGCGTCCATCACGGTCGCGCCGCGGGTGGGCTCTAGACGGGAGGTGTCGACCTGGCGGCCGCTCCCGGTGTCGGTGCCCGCCTCGGCGCCGAAGTCGAAGCGCGGTCCGCCCCCGGGGCCCCGCTGCGCGTTCGCGGTCTGCGCGGTGGCCGGCTGGCTGACCGTGATGTCGGTGCCGACACCGTAGACGGATTGCAGGACGCTCGCCTGGGCTTCCTTGACCCCGGCGAAGACGGCGTTGACGATGATGACGAGCGCGATCGCGAGGGCCATGCCGATGGCGATGATGGCTGTCTGCTTGCGGCGGTTGAGCAGCTCACGCCGCAGATAGGTCCCGAACATTGGTTTCCGCTTCTCTCGGGTCGAATGACTACGGAGGGAAAGTAGGCCGGGGCGTTTTCGGAACGCTGTGGCGAACCTATGGTTCTGCCGAGCGGAGGCTTCTCAGGATGTCCATGGTTTCCTCAGAGACACCGTCAAGGCCTCTCTTGATAATGAGAAAGGTGACCACCAATACCCGAGCCGCCTCCGGCCCCTCCACTCAGCCCCGAACCCTTCTGCGCCGCGCGGACGGCAGTTCCATCCGCGTCCTGGTCGTCGATGATGAGTCCACGCTGACGGATCTGCTCGCCATGGCCCTCCACTATGAGGACTGGGAGGTGAAGACCGCCTCGAACGGTCAGCAGGCTCTCCAGCTCTCCCGCGAGTTCAGGCCGGATGTCGTGGTTCTGGACATCATGCTCCCCGACATCGACGGCTTGCAGGTGCTTTCCCGGATGCGCGCCGACGGCAATGAGGCTCCCGTCCTCTTCCTCACCGCGAAAGACTCGCTGGACGACCGCATCGCCGGTCTCACCGCCGGAGGAGACGACTACGTCACGAAACCGTTCAGCCTGGAGGAGCTGGTCGCCCGCCTCCGCGGCCTGCTGCGCCGGTCACGCGCCGCGGTCGCCGATCAGGACGACCCTGTTCTCGTCGTGGGCGACCTCGTGCTGGATGAGGACAGCTACGAGGTGCATCGCGACGGCGAGCCGATCCAGCTGACGGCCACCGAGTTCGAACTGCTGCGCTTCCTCATGCGGAATCCGCGGCGCGTGCTCAGCAAGGCGCAGATCCTCGACCGGGTGTGGAGCTACGACTTCGGGGGGTCCTCCAGTGTGGTCGAGCTGTACATCTCGTACCTGCGCAAGAAGATCGACGCGGGGCGCACCCCGATGATCCACACCGTCCGCGGAGCCGGTTATATGGTGAAGGCCGTGCAATGACCGCTGCCCGCTCGGCAGGCGCCCCGAGAGCCGGCCGTGTGCGCGGCTGGTTCGCGAACATCCGTCCATTCCGTTCGTGGACCCTCCGCAGCCGGGTGGTTCTCGTCGTCGTCGCGATGCTCGCGGTTCTCGGCGCGGTGATCGGGACGGTCAGCGTCCTCGCGCTGAAGACCTACCTGATGCAGCGCCTCGACGGGCAGCTCACGAGCGCGCTCTCCCGGGGTGCGCACACCGCCGACAGCCTGTTCGGCGTGTCGCCGACCGGGCCCGAGGGCATCCGCATCGTCGCCGTCCCCGGCCAGCCGACGGGGACGTTCGGCACCATTCGCAGCGGGAACCAGTTCCTCTTCCCGGTCATCCTCACCGACCGTCCGGCCGGCAGCTCCGACAACCACCCGGCGGAGCCGCGGGTCGTCGGGCTCATCCCGGGCGATCAGCTCCGCTCTCTGCCCGCGGACGCCAATCCGCGCACGATCGACTTCGGCTCCGCCTACGGCGACTACCGCGTCGCCGCGTACCCGCTCGAGAACGGCGACTCCGTGATCATCGGCCTGCCGCTCAGCGATGTGCAGGCGACCGTGGGCCGGCTGACGTTCGTCATCGTCCTGGTCGCCCTCTCCGGGATCGTCTTCGCCTTTCTCCTCGCGAGCTTCGTGATCCGCCTGGCCATGCGCCCGCTGGAGCGTGTCGCGGGGACGGCCGAGCAGGTGGCGCACATGCCGCTCGACCGCGGCGATGTGGCGCTCTCCGTCCGTGTCCCCGAGGAGGACACCGACGCGCACACCGAGGTGGGCAAAGTCGGCGCGGCCCTCAACCGGATGCTGGGGCACGTCGCGTCGGCCCTGACCGCCCGGCAGGCGAGCGAGCTGAAGGTGCGCCAGTTCGTCGCCGACGCGAGTCACGAGCTGCGCACGCCGCTGGCGTCCATCCGCGGGTACGCCGAGCTGACCCGCCGCTCCCCGCACGAGCTGCCGCGCGATGTCACCCATTCGCTCGGCCGCATCGAGTCGGAGGCAACCCGGATGACCTCGCTCGTCGAGGACCTCCTCCTCCTCGCCCGCCTGGACGAGGGCCGCGAGCTCGACCGGGACCCCGTCGATCTCTCACTGCTGCTCGTGGACGCGCTGAGCGACGCCCACGCCGCCGGGCCCGGCCACGCCTGGAGCATCCTCCTGCCGGAGGAGCCCGTCGACGCGCCGGGCGACGCGCAGCGGCTGCATGAGGTCGTGGCGAACCTGTTGGCGAACGCGCGCCTGCACACACCGGAGGGGACGAAGGTCGTGGCGTCGCTGACGGTGGATGCGGAGGCCGGGCAGGCCGTTGTGACCATCGCGGACGACGGTCCCGGCATCCCGGAGGGGCTGCAATCCACGCTGTTCGAGCGGTTCGCACGCGGCGATAGCTCGCGGGCCCGGACGACGGGCTCGACGGGCCTGGGGCTGGCGATCGTCCAGGCCGTCGTGGTGGCGCACGACGGGACGGTGTCTGTGCAGAGCCGGCCGGGTGACACCGTGTTCACGGTGCGGTTGCCGCTGGCGCGCGCCGCCGAGCAGGCGACGGCGGACGGAGCCGATGCCGGAGCCGCAACAGAAGACGCAGCCGCAAACCAGATGGCTCCGGAGACCGAGCCGGGGGCGGGGGACGCGCCATGACACCGACGCTCGTGGTCGCGACGGAGTATGGTTCGTCCTCCGCTCCACCTCTCCTCTATATCCGCGCTCTTCCCGCTGAGAGCCGCCAGCCGCGCGGTTTCGGACGGGCGCTCGAGCGGTGGGTGCTGCGCGGGCCGACGCGCGAACGCTCCGTCTACGCGGTCGGACGCCCGATGTCGCTGCCGCTGGATGCGGACATGTCGCGGCTCGCCGAGGTGTACGCCAACGTCGTGCGGAGGCGTTTCGACGGGCCGGTCTCCCTGATGGGGATGTCGACGGGCGCGAGCGTCGCCCTACAGCTCGCGGCCGACCATCCCGAGCTCGTGGACAGCCTGGTCGTCGCCGCGGGCGCCGGATGCCTCAGTCCGCGGGGCCGGGCCGTGCAGCGCCGGTACGCGGCGATGCTGGCGGCGGGGGGCCACCGGGCTGCGGCGGAGCTGGCGAGCGCGACGATGTCGTCTCGGCGCCTGGACCCGCTGGTGCGAGCGGCGACGAGGCTTCTTCCCGCGCCCGATGACATCGAGAGCCTCTTGACGATCCTGCGCGCAGAAGACGGGTTCGATGTCCGGGACCGTTTGGGTCGGGTCGGTGCCCCGACGCTCATCCTCTCCGGCGGGCGGGATGTGTTCTACCCGGCCGACCTCGGTCGCGAGACGGCGGTGAGGATGCCACGCGCCACGCACATCGTCTACCGGGACCGGACGCACGGCGGCGTCCCGCTGCATCCGAGGTTCGCCGACGACATCGCCGCGTTCCTGCGGCGGACGCAGCAGGCGGGGTGATTTGCGCATCCGCCCGCCCATCCCGTACCCTGGTCGGAGCCAAAGACCGCTGGTTGTCGTGCTTGCACGACCGAAGACCCATTTCGGTGGGGGCCTGCGCAGGTAAAGAAGCAAGTCTCGCAGTTCTCTGCGTCGCCAGCTCCGTGCCCTGCGCCGGAGCTTTTTCTTTTGCCCGCGGTCGAGGCGCACATCGCTCCCGCGGTGTGCGACGAAGAAGATTAGAGGAGTAGGCCATGGCGAACAAGGAAGCTACGGTCGCCGAGCTGGAGAACCTGTTCGACAGCTCGACCGCCGTTCTGCTGACCGAGTACCGCGGTCTCACTGTCGCTCAGCTCAAGACGCTGCGCACGTCCATCAGTGAGCACGCAACGTACGCCGTGGTGAAGAACACGCTGACCAAGATCGCGGCCAACAAGAAGGGCATCTCGTCGTTCGACGAGGATCTCGTCGGTCCGTCCGCGATCGCCTTCGTGCATGGCGACCCGGTCGCCGTCGCGAAGTCGCTGCGTGACTTCGCCAAGGCAAACCCTCTGCTGGTGGTCAAGAGCGGTTACTTCGACGGTAACCCGCTGACTGCCGAAGAGGTAGGCAAGCTCGCCGATCTCGAGTCCCGTGAGGTTCTGCTGGCCAAGCTGGCCGGCGCCTTCAAGGCCTCGCTGTTCGGAGCCGCATATCTGTTCAACGCGCCGCTGTCGCAGGCCGTTCGCACGGTCGACGCGCTGCGCGAGAAGCAGGAGTCCGCTGCGTAGATCCTTCGAGGATCAGGGCCCTCGGGTCCCGCACGCGGTGAGTAACCACACACACTAAGGAGAAAATCATGGCAAAGCTGTCGACTGACGAGCTGCTCGAGGCGTTCAAGGACCTCACCCTGATCGAGCTCAGCGAATTCGTGAAGAAGTTCGAGGAGACCTTCGAGGTCACCGCCGCGGCCCCCGTCGCCGTCGCCGCGGCCCCCGCCGCCGGTGGCGCCGGCGCCGCTGCCGAGGAGGCGGAGGAGAAGGACTCGTTCGACATCGTCTTCGAGGCCATCGATCTCGGTAAGAAGATCCAGATCATCAAAGAGGTCCGCGCTCTCACCAACCTCGGCCTCGGTGAGGCGAAGGCCCTTGTCGACGGCGGCGCGGGCACCGTCGTGCTCGAAGGCGCCAACAAGGAGACCGCCGACAATGCGAAGGCCAAGCTCGAAGAGGCTGGCGCCACCATCGTCCTCAAGTAGTCGGCGCCCCATCCGGGGCTCTTCTACCGCAGGCTGATGGCCACACGACGCGGACTCCTCACACCCAGAGGGCGTTCCACGGTATAGAGGGCGTCGCTCCCGTCACGGGGGCGACGCCCTCGCGTGTTTAACCCGGGTAGCGCGGAACGCTCGTCCACCGAGCGCCCGGTCGCGCCTGCCGCGTGCTCGGTGTGTGGGCGCGCATCGCACTGTCGCCGGCGCTTCGGGCTTTGCTGGCGGCTCAGCGCCGGTCCGAGCGCTTGATTTATATAGACTAGCTATATATAGTGGATGTCGTGGCCGAGACGATCATCACCGAGACCGACAACGCCGCCCTGCGGCAGACCCTGGGCGACCTCGTCGTCGCGAGCCACCGGCTCACCCGCCTCGCGGCCCGTGCCACAGGCAGCGCCGAGTCCCCCGCGACCTGGCGCACGCTCAGCGTCCTCCAGACCACCGGCCCGCTGCGGCTCGGCGAGCTGGCCGCCCAGAGCCGGGTCTCGCAGCCGACGATGACCAAACTCGTCCGCAACCTCGTCGAGGCGGAATGGGTCAAGCGCATCGCCGACACCGACGACGCCCGCGCCTGGCAGATCGCGATCACGTCGAAGGGCGCCGATGCGCTGCAGGACTGGCGGGACGCCCTCTCCGCCGCGCTGGTCCCGATGTTCGCCGACCTCAGCGTCGACGAGCTGGCCGCCCTGCGCCGCACAGTCGAGGTCATCGTTTCGCGGGTCGAGCTCTCGACGGCGGCCGGCGCGGCCGTCTCGGGGCGCTAACGGCCCGGCGCCGCATCCCCGTCCCCTTTTTTCCGAATCCTCAGGAGCCACTGCCCTTCATGTCCCACGAGAAGCCCGACACCATCCTCAAACAGCCCACAGCCGTCTGGGCCGTCGCGTTCGCGTCGGTCATCGCCTTCATGGGCATCGGCCTGGTCGACCCGATCCTCCCCGCCATCGCGGCGAGCCTGAAGGCCACACCGACCGAGACCGAGATGCTCTTCACGAGCTACCTGCTCATCACGGGCCTCGCCATGTTCTTCACGAGCTGGATCTCCAGCCGCATCGGCGCCAAACGCACGCTGCTGATCGGCCTCGCTCTGATCGTCGCGTTCACGCTCGCTGCCGGTCTCTCGCAGAATGTGGAGTCGATCATCGGTTTCCGTTCCGGCTGGGGCCTGGGGAACGCTCTGTTCATCTCGACCGCGCTGGCGACGATCGTCGGTGCGGGCTAGGTTGTGCTGCTCAGGGACGTTGGTTGAGGTGTGACGCGATAGATGGGTGAGGACCTCCCGGTCGAGAGTGGGGCTGTCTAGTTTCCCTGCACTCGATGACTTAGGAGGTCCTCGTGACCCACGCTAATGCTGCTTTGACTCCTCGCGAATGCCTCCGCCTGGCCCGCCAAGTCGTCGACGACGGCTGGTCCGTTGCTGCGGCGGCGACCTACTTCCGAGTGTCCTGACGCACCGCGGACCGATGGGCTCGTCGTTACGTGGAGATGGGCGAGGCGGGAATGCTGGACCGTTCGTCACGGCCGCATCACAGCCCGAACAAGACCCCGCGAAGACTGGTCCGCAAGGTCGTGCATCTGCGGTGGAAGAAGCGGCTGGGACCAGTCGGTATCGGCGCCCAGCTCGGCATGCCCGCCTCGACCGTTCACACGGTCCTCTCCCGGTGCCGGATCAATCGGCCCAGCCACGTCGACGTCCGCACCGGCGAACCCGCCCGCCGCTACGAGCACGAGCATCCCGGATCGATGATCCACGTCGACATCAAGAAACTCGGCAACATCCCCGACGGTGGCGGCTGGCGCTACGTCGGACGTCTCCAGGGAGAGCGGAACAAGGCCATCACCGCGAAGCGGACCGGGAAACACGGGATCACCGGCGACATGATCACCGGCACAGCGTTCGTTCATACCGTCATCGACGATCACTCCCGTGTCGCTTACGCCGAGATCCACGACGACGAAACCGCCGCCACTGCAATCGCTGTTCTGCGTCGAGCGGTCGGCTGGTTCGCCAGCCGTGGCGTCACCGTCGAACAGGTGCTCTCCGACAACGGCTCCGCATACCGCTCATACGCCTGGCGCGACGCTTGCGCCGAGCTCAGCATCCAACCGAAACGCACCCGGCCCTACCATCCGCAGACGAACGGCAAGATCGAACGCTTCCACCGCACCCTCGCCGACGGCTGGGCATACGCCCGGCACTACAACTCCGAATCAGCCCGCCGCAACGCACTCCCGGCCTGGCTGCACTCCTACAATCACCACAGGCCCCACACCGCCATCGGCAGCCAGCCACCCATCAGCAGATTGACCAACGTCCCTGAGAAACACACCTAGGCCGGTCACTCAGCCGCGCCCGGCATCCTGAGCACCGTCTTGCGCCCTGGCTCCCGCCGTGCGGCCGTGCGGTAGGCGCTCCACAGCTCATCGAAGGGATACTGGACCGGCTCCGGCGCGCGCAGCCGGCCCTCCGCGGCATCGGCGAGCAGTCCCGCCAGCAGACGGCGATAGTGTACGTCCGCGAACCGCACGAACGCCGGGACGGAGACCACGCGCTCCCTCCGCTTGCGCAGTGCGTCCACCGCGCCGCGCAGCGCGTCCGCGCGCTCGTGCCCGGGTCGTCCGGCCCAAGCGGTGTGGACGAGGACGCCCTCCGCCGCGAGCGCCTCGCCGGCGCGCACCGATCCTGTGTGGTCGATCGCCGCATCCACCGCACCGCCCGCGGCTGCGCGCACGGCGGCGGGCCAGCCCTCGGCGCGGTAGTCCACGATCGGGATGGCGGAGCTGTCGGTTCGGGATGCCGTTCCGACCACCATCCGGCCCTCGCGCAGCGCGAACTGCACGGCCAGCGCACCGACCGCCCCCGTCGCCCCCTGCACGAGGATGCGCGGGGCCGGTCCCGCTGCCCGCAGCGCCAGGGCGGCCGTGACGGCGTCCAACGGCGCTGCTCGGCGGGCTGCTCGGCAGCTGGAGCTGGCGCGGGCCGTTCTTCGTAACCGCCACGCTGATGGCGATCGGCTTCGTCGCGATCATCGTGCTGCTGAAGAAGAACCCCGAGCAGCCCCTCCCCGACGAAGCTCTCCGCTCCGTTCCGCGCGCTGGCCATCCCGGCCCTCGGCTTCCTGGCCGCTGCGGCGCTGTTCTACAACATCGGCTTCTTCGTGCTCCTGGCCTACACGCCGTTCGCCCTGGTGCCGCTCGGCGTCGAATCCGCGATCGCGCTCGGCCTGGTCTTCTTCGGCTGGGGCGTCTCGCTCGCCGTCACGTCGGTCTGGGTGGCGCCGCTGCTCACCGCGCGCATCCCGCGCACACGAGTGCTCTGGACGGTGATGCCGCTGCTCGCGCTCGATCTGATCGCCGCGGGGATCTTCAGCTCGTCGCTGGTCGCGCTGATCGTCTGTGTCATCGTCGGCGGTCTGCTGCTCGGCATCCTGAACACCGTGCTCATCGAGTGCGTGATGGAGGCGACGGACCTGCCCCGCCCGGTCGCGTCGAGCGCATACTCGGGCGTGCGGTTCCTCGGCGGAGCCATCGCCCCACCGGCGGCGACGCTGCTGGCCGACACGATCAGCCCGGCGATGCCGTTCTTCGCCGGTGGCGTGTCTGTGCTCATCGCGGTCGCTCTCATCGTGCTGGGACACAAGCACCTGAAGCGGGTGGACGCACCGCAGGAGTCGGCGGACCAGGAAGCCGAAGTGCTGGCGCTGGCCGACGCCGGCTGAACGCGCAGCCCGCACGATGCGAAGAGCCGCCCTGTCCTAGTCAGGGCGGCTCTTCGCATTCCGGAGCTCAAGAGTTCGGCAACGGGCGGCCGTCGGCTGGCGATCGTGCCTACCCGAAAGGCGCGATCGGCCAGCGGCCAACGGACCTATTATTCCAAAACGTGAGCGTTCTGCGGTGCATGATGGCTGATTTGACGGAGATCGTCTGAAGATTCCGTGTGTCAGTGCGGGGGAGCGGTGGAGCTGCGGACGACGAGCGTCGCCGCCGCGCTCACCGAGCGTGTACGCGGCTCCCCACCGCCGAGTTCCTTGAGCAGCATCCGTGTGGCCGTCGCACCCTGCTCGAACGGGTTCTGTGCCATCGTCGTCAGACCGAAGCACGCAGCGAAGTCGTGGTCGTCGATCCCGATGACCGACAGGTCCTCCGGAACGCGCAGCCCGCGGTCGCCCGCGGCGAGGATGGCGCCGATCGCCATCTCGTCCGAGCTGGCGAAGACCGCCGTCGGTCGCGGACCGGGCCGGTCGAGCAGCCGGCTCATGCTGGCGCGTGCTCGCGGAAGCGAGAAGCCGCCCGGGACGACCCACTCCGGCCGCACGGGCAGCCCCGCCACCGTCATCGCCTGCTCGAAGCCGCGCAGCCGGCTCAGTGGGACGTTGCTGTTGAGCCCCTCCTCGTCCTCGCCGCCGAGGTGGGCGATCTGCGTGTGCCCGAGACCGATGAGGTGCTCCGTGGCCCGGCGGGCGGTCGATCGCTCGTCGATGCCGATGCTGCGCAGCCCCATCACCGAGCCGCCGACCACGATGGTCGGATGGCCCAGAGAGGCGAGCTGCTTGCGCTCATCGGGAGTGAAGTCCAGGCAGAGCGCGAGGAGCGCGTCGGTGCGCTTGCGCAGAATGCTGCGGTGGAACACCCGCTCGCGGTTGCCGCGGTGCGCGCCCAGATTGAAGAGGATCATGTCGTAGCTGGCCGCCCGGAGTTCGGCATCCACGCCCTCCAGCACCTGCGCGTAGAACCACCGGCTGACCGAGGGGACGACCACGCCCAGAGCGAGCGTGCGCCCGCTCGCCAGTCCCGACGCGCTGGACGATGCGACGTAGCCGAGCTCGTCCGCCGCCCGGCGCACGGCGTCGCGGGTCTTGTCGGACACGTTCGGGAGCCCCCGCAGCGCCCGGGAGACCGTCGCTGTGGAGACACCGGTCGCCCGGGCGACCTCCTCGATGCCGGTCATGACCGCTCAGGCGTCCCGCTCCGGACGCGACTGCGCGGGCAGTCGCGTTGTCGTGATGCGGCGGCGCGCCTGCAACAGCGCGATGAAGGCGACCGCGAGCGTGAGCGTCGTGAGCGCCCAGCCGAGGGCGGGCTGACCGGTCAGCTCGCAGACGGCGGTGACCACGAAGAACGCAAACCCGAAGAACCCGACGAAGCCGAGTCCGACGTCGACGAGTTCCAGCGGGCGCCAGAAGTGCATCCGCTCAGCCCTTCACGCCGCCGGCCGTGAGGCCCGCGACGATCCGGCGCTGGAAGATCAGCACCAGGATGATGAGCGGGACGGTCACGATCGTGCCGGCCGCCATGACCGCCGTGTACGGCTCCTGGTGCGGCTGGCTGCCGGTGAACGAGGCGATGGCGACCGTGACCGGCTGCGTCGCGTCGCTGGACAGCTGGCTGGAGATCAGGAACTCGTTCCACGAGGAGATGAACGCCAGAATGGCGGTGGTGAACACCGCGGGCGCGGCCAGCGGCAGGATGATCTTCCGGAACGCCTGCGCTTGCGAGCAGCCGTCGATCCGGGCGGCCTCCTCCAGGTCCCAGGGCATCTCGCGGAAGAACGAGGTGAGCGTGTAGACGGTCAGCGGCAGCGCGAACGAGATCTCCGGGATGATCAGCGCCTGGTAAGTTCCCATCCAGCCGATGTTCGTGAAGAGCTGGAACAGCGGCGTGATGAGCGCGACCCCCGGGAACATCGAGGCGGCGAGGATGACGCCGAGGACGATGCCCTTGAACCGGAAGTCCAGCCGTGCGAGCGCGTAGGAGGCGAAAATGCCGACGACCAGCGAGATGACCGTGACGCAGAGGCCGATGAAAAGCGAGTTCAGCAGCGCTTGTCCCAGGTGTTTGCCCAGGTTGGTGGAGAGAGCCGTCACGTAGTTGTCCCACGTGAAGTGGGCGATCCACGGGGTGTTGTCGTTCGTGTAGCCGACGTCGCGGAACGAGGTGACGACCATCCAGTAGAACGGGAGGAGGCACCAGAGGACGATCGCGAGGGCCTGGACGCCGGTGCGGACGCCGGCGCTCCGGCGCTCCGGCGCCGCTGCCTCGTGCGGCTCTTCGTCTGCGGTCGGGGGTGTGCGTTCGCCTCCGGAGGGGAGGTGGAGGCCCGGGGGCCGGCGACGGCGGTCATCCCTTCGCTCCTTTCTGCTGCGCCTCCTGTGTCCTGACCACATTCGTGCCGAGGAACCGCACGAAGACGAAGGCCACCAGGAAGACGATGATGAATGTGATGGTCGAGAGGGCGGCCGCGCTGTTGAAGCCCTGCCGGATCTGATCGACGACGAGAATCGACAGCGTCGTCGTCGCGTACCCGGTGCCGCCTCCGCCGCCGGTGAGGATCTGCGGCAGGTCGTAGATGCGCAGAGCGTCGAGCACGCGGAACAGGATCGCGACCATGAGCGCCGGTTTGAGCAGCGGGAGGGTCACCCGCCAGAAGCGCTGCCCGGTGCTCGCGCCGTCCACCTTCGCCGCCTCGTAGACGTCCTCCAGGATGACCTGGAGGCCGGCGAGGACGCGGCTGTTTCGCGGGAAAGGGAGGAGTTCGCGCGGACTCTGTGCGATGACTCCTCCTTTTCCGCCGGCGTCGTCGCGTTGCGGCGGTGGCGGGGAGGACGGCCCGGCGAGTTACCCTGAACTCATGAGTGGGATGCGTGGAATCGGCGGCGGTGGGATGCGGTCGCGCGTCAGCGGCGGGGACGCCGAAGCGCAGAAGGCACTGAACGCGACAGCGCCCCGCATCCCGCATCTGTTCCGGCGGATCATGGCGCTTTTCGCGCCGCACCGGGCCGCGATCGTGCTGATGATGGCGCTGGTGCTGATCGGCGCCGCGCTGTCGGTGATCCCGCCGCTGCTGACGCAGCGGGCCTTCGACGATGGTCTGTTCCCGAAGGCGGGGAAGCCGGACCTGCCGACGCTGATCGAGATCGTGGCGCTGATGATCGTGGTGTTCGTCTCCTCGGCGCTGCTGGGGGTCGCGCAGACGTATCTGACCTCGGCGGTCGGCAACAGGGTGATGGGGGCGCTCCAGGTGCGGCTGTTCTCGCACCTGCAGTCGATGGAGCTGAGCTTCTTCACGAAGACCAAGACGGGCATCATCCAGTCGCGGTTGCAGAACGATGTCGGCGGGGTCGCGAACGTCCTCACGAACACGGTGTCGAGCGTCCTGGGCAACACGGTCACGGTGATCGCCGCGCTGGTCGCGATGCTGCTCCTCAACGGGCAGCTGACGATCGTGGCCGTGATCCTCATGCCCATTCTGGTGATCGCGCAGCGGCGGGTCGGGCAGGCGCGGGCGCGGATCGCGACGAAGACGCAGGAGTCGCTGTCGGACATGACCGCGATCACACAGGAGACGCTGAGCGTGTCGGGCATCCTGCTCGCGAAGAGCTTCACCCGGCAGCGCGCCGAAGTCGAGCGCTACTCCGACGAGAACCGCACCCAGATCCGCTTGCAGGTCTCGCAGGCGATGAGCGGCCAGTGGTTCTTCGCGATGGTGAACATCTTCCTCTCGTCCATCCCCGCGATCGTTTACCTCGTCTCGGGCTGGCTGGTGCTCGGCGGTGCGACCGACATCACCGCGGGCACGATCGTGGCGTTCACGACCGTGCAGGCGCGGCTGCTCTTCCCGCTGCTCGCCCTCATGCGGGTGGCGCTCGACCTCCAGACGTCGGGTGCGCTGTTCGCGAGGATCTTCGAATACCTCGACCTCAAGCCGGCCATCGTGGACCGGCCGGATGCGGTGCCGGTCGACTCCGAGCGCGAACTCGGGCGGATCGAGTTCGACCGCGTCGCCTTCCGCTACCCGGATGCGCGGGACGGGGAGCGGAACACGCTCGACGACGTCTCGTTCGTGATCCAGCCGGGCGAGTTCGCGGCGTTCGTCGGTCCGAGCGGGGCGGGGAAGACCACTGTGTCGTACCTCATCCCGCGGTTCTACGACACCACGAGCGGCCGCATCCTGTTCGGCGGCACAGACCTGCGCGCGCTCCAGCAGGAGTCGCTCGTCTCGCACATCGGCGTGGTCAGCCAGGAAACCTATCTGTTCCACGCGACCATCGCCGAGAACCTGCGCTACGCCCGGCCCGAGGCGACGCCGGAGGAAGTGGAGTCGGCGGCGCGGCGGGCGAACATCCACGACACCATCGTCGGTTTCCCAGACGGCTACGAGACGGTGGTCGGCGAACGCGGCTACCGGCTCTCGGGAGGCGAGAAGCAGCGGATCGCCATCGCGCGCGTCCTGCTCAAGGACCCCGCCGTTCTGATCCTGGACGAGGCGACCAGTGCGCTCGACAGCATTTCGGAGCGCGTGGTGCAGCAGGCGTTGGACACGGCTTCGCGCGGCCGCACGACCATCGCGATCGCTCACCGCCTCTCCACCATCGTCGCGGCCGACATCATCTTCGTCGTCGACCGCGGTCGGATCGTGGAGCGGGGGAACCACCGGCAACTGCTGGAAGCCGGGGGCGTCTACGCGCGGCTGTACTGGGAGCAGATCGAAGGTTCACTGCTCGACACCTGACGGGGCGCCAGCCCCACCGGACGGACGACCGTCCGGTGGGGCTGGCGCCGTCGCCGGGCTGGCGCCGTCGCCGGGCTGGCGCCGTCGCCGGGCTGGCGCCGTCGCCGGGCTGGCGCCGTCGCCGGGCTGGCGCCGTCGCCGGGCTGGCGCCGGACCGGGCGCTCGCGGCGCTGATCGACGCCTAGCCGCGGGCGGAACCGGTGAGCTCGCCGCCCTCTTCCGCGGAGACGAGGAAGCAGGTGATGCCGCGATTCTGCATCGACCAGGAGGCGGACGTCGGGCCGAAGTAGTTGATCGAGTAGCCCGAAGCGTCGGTCTCCGCTCCGATGTACTGCGCGAACGCTTCGCCGGTGCAGGCTTCGCTGGCCGCCTGCTTCACGGCCTCGGCACCGGGGAACGCGGCGGCGCCGGCCATCTCGAAGGTGTGGAAGACCTCGGCGGTGTGCGGCCCGGCGCAGTCGAGGAGTTCGACGGTGCTCGCGATGCCGCTGGCCGGGAGCGCCAGGCAGTCGCCGACGTCGAGGTCCTCGACATCGATCGATGCGTCCGAGACGGCGTCTTCGCTCTCGGCGGCATGGAGGGAGGCTGTCGTGACCGCGATCGTCATGACGACCGAGACCAGCAACAGCACGGACCCGATGCAGGTGCCGACGATCGCCAGGGTGCGGGCGCTCTTGCCGGCCGCGGTCGCCGCCGGGAGGTCCTGGGCCGCGAGCGCGCGCCGCGCGGCGACCGACTTGAGGATTGCGGCGATGCCGACCGGCCAGAACAGCGCGGTGGAGACGATTGAGGAGGCGAGGTGGGTGGCCGGCTGCCGGGGCGGCACTGCCTGCTGAGGCTGGAGCGGCTGGGGCTGGCTGGACTCGGGTTGGGCGGACTCGGGCTGCTGCGGCGTTCCGGGGGCAGGCTGAGACGTCACGGTGGGGCTCCTTATGGGGGGTCGGACACGCGAGAATCGAGCGCCGCGGTTCACCGTAGGGCAGACGGCCGCTCCTTCAGTGCGGTCCGGATGGAATTGCGCGCACGGGGCTGCCCGACCCGTGCTCCCGCGACCCCTCTAGCGGGTGGTCACCCAGACCGCCCCCGCAGCTGCCGAGCCGAGAACCATCGGCTCGCCGTGGAGGCGGACCGTCACATCCCCCGCGAACTCCCGATGCTCGTCCACCGTGACCTCCGCATCCAGCCCGATGCCGCGCTCGCCGAGGTAGCGGAGGATCGCGGGATCGGCGTCCGAGATGCGGACGATCTGGAGTGCTACGCCGGTGCGTGCCGTGAGCAGGGGCTCTGCGTCCGGTCGGCGGGCTGTGCCGTCGGCGGTCGGGATGGGGTCTCCGTGCGGGTCGCGCGCCGGGTAGCCGAGGCGCCGGTCGATCCGGTCGACCAGTTCGTCGGAGACCGCGTGTTCGAGCACCTCGGCCTCGTCGTGGACCTCATCCCAGCCGTAGCCGAGCTCCTCCACGAGGAACGTCTCGATCAGCCGGTGCCGGCGGACCATCGCGACCGCGCCGTGGCGGCCGGCGTCGGTGAGTTCGATGCCGCCGTACGGCTCGTGTACGAGCAGGCCCTGGTCGGCGAGACGGCGGATGCTGTCGGAGGCCGTCGCTGCCCGGACGCCCATCCGCTCGGCCAGCTGCTTGACGGTGATGGGGTCGCCCTCCCACTCGGTCGCGCACCAGATGACCTTCAGGTAGTCCTGGGCAACGGCGGAGAGGGAGGACACGGGCATGGTCAGATTCTAGGCTCTGCGAGGAGGGAGGCCTCACGCTGGACGTGCGCGGCGACCGCCGTAGGCGATCACGGCGACCATCCGCTCCAGAGGTCCGCCGCCCAGGAAGCGGCGGAAGAGGACGGCCCCGGCGAGCGAACCGCCGCTCAGGAGCGCGAGCATCCACCAGTGATCGTCGGACGGTGAGAAGAAGCGGGTCCAGACGCCCAGAACGGCCAGCTGGGCGATGTAGAAGGTCAGGGTCATCGAACCGAGGGCGGCGACGGGGGAGAGGGCTCTGCCGAGGGTCGAGCCCGGCCGGGCTGCGATCTCTCCCGTCAGAGCGCAGACGGCGAGGACGATGAGCGCCCACCCGGTCGAGACGCTGAGTTCTGGCAGGGTGCCGGAATGCGGGGAGACCGCGACGCCGAAGAGGGAAGCGGAGACGAAACCCGCCGCGAGGAGCGCGGCCCCGGCCGCTCCGGTCGTGAGCATGGCGCGTGTGCGGAAACCGGTGCGCGCGATCGCGAGTCCGACGAGGGCGAAGGCGAGAACCGAGGTGACCCGGTAGGCGGGATCGAAGAAGAAGAACCCGGCGACCATCGTCAGCAGACGCGGAAGGAGCGCTCCGTGCATGCTCCACAACGCCAGGGTCCCGTCTGCGATGATCGGCATCAGCGCGGAACTGACGACCGCGGCCGCGACGGTCGCTCCCGCGAGCCAGCGTGCGCGGACGAAGAGGAACGGCAAGAGCAGCAAGCAGACGGCTCCGCAGTAGTGCAGGATCGGGTACACCTGCGCCCCGAAGAACCCGGCCAGGATGCCGAGGGCGATCAGCAGCAGCCCCCGGATGGCGAACCCGTTGCGGAACCGGCTTTGCGACGCTCTCTGGCCGTCGGCGAGGGCGTTCCGGGACGCGAGACCCGCCGAGACCCCGATCATCACCGCGAACAGCGGCATCGCGAAGTGGTCTGAGAAGGTCAGGAGCTTGAGCGGGAAGGGCGACTCCCTCGTGAGCGGTGCCGTGTGTGCGACGAACATGGCCAGCAGCGCCACACCGCGCGCCAGGTCGACCCCGAGGATACGCATGGTGGCAGCCTAGGCGGGCGCTTCCGCGGCTGCGGCGCCACAGCCGTGCGCTGTGTGTGGGAGGCGCAGAATGCGGTGCGGGAAGTGTTCGCGCGCTTGTTCAGCTGCCCTGTTACGGTGGACCCCGTGAGGCACGCGGAGACCATCCACGCGACGGAGAGGGCCGGGTAGCTGCTGCGGCGGGGGGCCATCGTGGAGCTGGCAAGAGGCAGCACGGGGCGGGGCTCCCGCGGCAGAGGCTCCTCTCCTCAGCGAAGAGCCCCGCAAGACGACAGAGCACAGGAAAAAACTGATGACACACGGTTTCTCCACTCGCCCCATCCACATCGGCCAGGAGCCCGACCCGACGACGGGCGCGATCATTCCGCCGATCCACCAGACCTCGACCTTCGTCCAAGACGGCATCGGCGGTCTGCGCGGTGGCTACCAGTACGGCCGCGCCGCCAACCCCACCCGGGATTCCCTGCAGTCGCTGCTCGCCTCCCTGGAAGGCGGCGTCTCCGCGCTGTCTTTCGCTTCCGGCCTCGCCGCCGAAGACGCCCTGCTGCGCGCCGTGCTCAGACCCGGCGACCATGTCGTCCTGGGCAACGATGTCTATGGCGGCACGCACCGTCTGATCGACCGCATCCACGGCGCCTGGGACGTGCGCAACACCACGGTCGACCTGACCGACCTGGACGCTGTGGGCGTCGCCCTCGCGACCGGCCGTACCCGCCTGCTCTGGATCGAGACCCCGAGCAACCCGCTCATGAAGATCAGCGCCCTGGCCGCCCTGGCCGCCCTCGGCCACAGCGCCGGTGCGCTCGTCGTCGTGGACAACACCTTCGCCTCGCCCGCGCTTCAGCAGCCGCTGTCGTTCGGCGCGGATGTCGTCGTCCACTCGACCACCAAGTACCTCGGCGGTCACTCCGACGTGATCGGCGGAGCGCTCGTCTTCGCCGGCGAGGAGCTCGCCGAGAAAGCACGGTTCGTCCAGTTCGCCGCCGGGGCCGTCTCCGCGCCGATGGACGCCTGGCTCACCATCCGCGGCATCAAGACCCTCGCCGTCCGCATGCAGCGCCACACCGAGAACGCGCAGGCGATCGCAGACGCCCTCCTCGGCCGCCCCGGCATCCAGGCCGTCTATTACCCCGGACTGCCGACGCATCCTGGCCACGCTCTCGCCGCCCGCCAGATGAGCGGCTTCGGCGGGATGCTCTCCGTCACCCTCACCGGCGGCGCCGCGACGGCACGCCGGTTCGCCGAGTCCACCGAAGTCTTCCAGCTCGCGGAGTCGCTCGGCGGCGTCGAGTCCCTCATCGGCTATCCGGCCGAGATGACCCACGCCTCCGTGCGCGGTACGGAACTCGACGTGCCCGGCAATGTGGTCCGCCTGTCGGTCGGGATCGAGGACATCGCAGACCTGCTGGCGGATGTCGAGCAGGCGCTGGGGCGGGCGTCGCTCTAGCGGGGCACATCGGGGTGACCGGCCCCCGCATCCCCCGCTTCAGCCGGCGCCTGGATCGTCGGGGTGCGGGGCGCCGACCCGCCGCTGTCGCCGGACAGCCAAGCTCAGAACGCGAATTGCGCCCACTCCTGGCGTTCCAGCCGGACGCGTTCGCCGTGCTGCTCCACGATCCAGTGCTGAGGGGTGCCGCCGAGGTAGGTACACAGCACGGTCTCGCTGCTCCAGCCGTCCGCCGAGCGAATCCAGCGCACCAGATGGATGGCCTGACCTGTCTTCGGCGTGTTGCCGATGGGCGTCTCGTGGGTTGTCACGCAGCACCCCCTCCCGATTGTGCGGCATCCCCCCGCTGGGAGGTTCTGCCCTCGACAATAGTGGGGTACAGGGTGGGGGTACAAGTAGTTCTTCCGAACAGGGGCGGCGGGGATGCGGGGTCGGATCGCGGGGCGTCTTCCTCCCGGCCTCGTCAGCTTCGCGCGCTGGCGATGAGATACATGCACCAGACCTCCCAATCGTTCGGAACCGCGAGAGCGTACGGGTCGGGCAGGAGGAACCTGCCCAGGGTGGTGACGGCGAACACCTCTCCGGAATCGGCGGACGTCATCGTGCTGAACCAGGGGCCGCCGGAGGAGCCAGGGGTCATCCGGCACCCGTGCAGCACCGTGGCGTGCTCGGTGAAGCCGGGGAACGGCTCCGCGTCGCCGGTGCAGGTGCCCTGGCTCTCCCCGGTGAGGGGCCAGTAGGTCGGATAGCCGACCACCGTCACCTTCTTAACATCGTTGCCCAGGCCCGTTCTCAGCGTGTTGCCGCCGACCCAGTCGGTGAGGTAGGCCCAGTACGGTCGATGGGTGTACACCAGGCGCCGCTGGAAGGCGACGAACCCCTGGTCGTGCTCGTCGTCCTGGTGCAGAGCCCAGGCTGAGAGGGTGAAGGCCCGCGAGTAGTCCCAGACCAGGTACGGCGCCCTGCCGTTGTCGTATCCGGGAGCGAAAGCGAACTTCGTGTTCCAGCCCCGCCCGTACGTGTACACGCAGTGTCCGGCGGTCTCCACCAGGTTGTGCGACGAACCGTTGATCACGGCTGCGGTACACCAGCTGTCCTGGCCGTTCGCGTCGACGTAGAAGAGCTTTCCGACGGTCTGCATCGGATGCCCGGACGCGGAGTTCCCGGCTGTCGCTTCGGCACGGGCGCCGGCCGGCGACCCGGCCCTCACCGCCGACCGCATCCTGTCGGCGGTCCAGTAGCCGAGCGGATCGGAGTCCGGGGACGACGAGCGATGCGGTATCGCGGCCCTCGGCTCGGGCGGGGACTGGAGGACGGCACCGGCCATGTCCCTCACCGGCTCCGCCGCCGAGGCTCCCGGCACACCGTGGGGCACGAGTGCGACGACGCCGGCGACCGCCATGGTCGCGAGGGCGGCCACCGCCCGGCCGGATCGGCCTCTGATCGGATTGAACGACATCGACACACCCCATTCCCCATCGAAAGCTCCTGTGCGATCGAGGTCATGTTAGGCCGGGGATCGGCCGGCCATCCGTGGCCGGTGGCAGCCTCAGCGTCTGAATGAGTGCGATCGCGAGATCACTGGGTGGTGTGCGACGCCTGCTCGGGAGAAGGGCCCCCGGTGGGCGGGAGCGGTGGGCGTCGGGCTCGTCCTGGGGCGCTACGCTCGGGGCTGCGCCGCTTGCCCCTCCGCCATCGACGCGCGCACGGCGTCCATGTCGAGCGCCTTCACCTGGCCGATGAGGTCCTCCAGCGCCGGAGCGGGCAGCGCACCCGGCTGGGAGAACACCAGGAGGCCGTCGCGGAAGGCCATCAGCGTCGGGATGGACGTGATCCGCGCCGACGCTGCGAGGGCCTGCTCGGCTTCGGTGTCGACCTTGCCGAACACGACATCGGAGTGCTGCTCGGACGTGCTCTCGAAGACGGGTCCGAACTGGCGGCAGGGCCCGCACCACTCCGCCCAGAAGTCGACGAAAACGATGCCGTTCCCGGCGATCTGGGTTTCGATGTTCTGCGCGGTCAGCTCGACGGTGGCCATGAATGCTCCTTGCGGTGGACGATGTCTTCTCCTGACAACGGCAGAGCGTCCCCGCGCATTCCGGCGCGAGGGCGAGGCAGGGCCCGGCGCAGAGAGAAAGCACAGGAGACGCATCGGAACACAGCGGGAAACGCAGGGGAAAGACCTCAGCCCACGACAGGTCACGATTATGCGCCGTCGGCAGGGTTGCGATCATGTCGAACTCATCCACTCCATCCCTGGCGCTCGACATCGTCGTGCCCGTGTACAACGAGCAGGCGACGCTCGAGACGTCCCTCCGCCGGCTGCACGCCTACCTGAACGGCGCGGTCCAGGCGAGCTGGCGGATCACGATCGCCGACAACGCCAGCACCGACGCGACACCCGCCCTTGCAGACGCCCTCGCGGCCGAGCTGCCGCGGGTGGCCGCGGTGCATCTGCCCCTCAAAGGGCGGGGCCGCGCCCTGAAAGGGGTGTGGGGCTCTTCCCCGGCCGAGGTGCTGGTCTATCTGGACGAGGATCTCTCCACCGATCTCGCCGCCCTGCCGCCGCTGGTGGCCCCGCTGCTCTCCGGGCACTCCGACCTCGCGATCGGGACGCGGCTCGGCCGCAGCGCCCGGGTCACCCGCGGCGGCAAACGCGAGTTCATCTCCCGCAGCTACAACCTGCTGCTGCGCCGCAGCATGGCCGTCGGGTTCAGTGACGCGCAGTGCGGCTTCAAGGCGATCCGCCGAGAGGCCGCCCAGCGGCTGCTGTCCCTCGTGGAGGACGACGGCTGGTTCTTCGACACCGAACTGCTCATCCTCGCCGAGAGGGCGGGTTTGCGCATCCACGAGATCCCGGTGGACTGGGTCGACGACCCCCACAGTTCGGTCGACATCGTGCGCACGGCCCGCGAGGACCTCAAAGGGATGCTGCGCGTCGGCACGAACATCGCGCGGGGCCGCATGCCGCTGGAGTCCGTGTACGTGGAACTCGGGCGGCGCCCCTTCGCCCCGGCCCGGGAGCCGGGCTTCTTCGGCCAGGTTGTGCGCTTCGCGGTCGTCGGGGCGCTCTCGACCGCGGCCTACGCGGTGCTCTACCTGCTTCTCTCCGGCCTGGTCGGTGGACAGACTGCGAACTTCGCGGCGCTGCTCATCACCGCGGTCGCCAACACCGGGGCGAACCGCCGCTTCACGTTCGGCGTGCGCGGATGTCCCGGGATGGCGCGGCATCAGTTCCAGGGGCTGATCGTGTTCGGCATCGCCTGGGCGCTCACCGGCGGCTCCCTCGCGCTGCTTCACACGCTCGCGCCGGGGGCCTCCTCGCGGGTTGAACTGCTGGTGCTGACCGCGGCGAACCTCGCCGCAACGCTGCTGCGCTTCGCGCTGCTGCGGCTGTGGGTGTTCCGGGCGTCGCGACGGCGGGAGACGGCGCGGGCCACCACGGGGGCGCCGCCCGCGCCCGCTGTGCTTCCCCCTGCTGCGCTTCCCGCCGCCCTGCCCCCGGCGCCGGAACCGGCCTCCGGAACCCCTCTCGTGCTGACCCTCACCGAAACGGAGCAGTGATCATGTCCGTCACCACCGTGCCCGTGCCCCCTCCATCTCCGCGCCCGGCGTTTCTCCCGTGCCGACCCAGCCGTCCGGCCGGCTCCGCACGGCGCTCCGCCGCCTGGGAGCGGCCGGCGCTGCTCGGCCTGCTGGTTGCCACGGCTTTCCTCTACAGCTGGGACCTCGCGGCGAGCGGCTGGGCCAACTCGTTCTACTCGGCCGCCGTGCAGGCGGGGTCGGTGGACGGAGAAGCCTTCTTCTACGGTTCCAGCGACGCCGCGAACTCCATCACGGTCGACAAACCGCCGGCGAGCCTGTGGATCATGGCGCTCTCGGTGCGGATCTTCGGATTGAGCCCGTGGAGCATCCTCCTCCCCGAAGCGCTCATGGGAGTCGCGACCGTCGGCCTCGTCTACGCGATCGTGCGGCGGAATTTCACGGCACGCACGGCTCTGCTCGCCGGAGGCGTGCTGGCTCTCACGCCGGTCGCCGCGCTGATGTTCCGGTTCAACAACCCGGACGCCCTCCTCGTCCTGCTGCTCACCCTCGCCACCTTCCTCACCCTCCGCGGGATCGAGTCCGGCCGCATCCGGTGGGTGATCGGGGCGGGCGTGGCCATCGGGTTCGGATTCCTGACGAAGCAACTGCAAGCGTTCCTCATCCTCCCGGTGCTCGCCGGCGTGTATCTTCTCGCGGCGAAGGTGTCGTGGGGCAGACGGTTCGGGCACCTGTTCGCGGCGCTCGGGGCCGTGATCGTCTCCGCCGGATGGTGGGTCGCGATCGTCGAGCTCGTCCCGGCCTCGATGCGGCCGTACATCGGCGGCTCGCAGACGAACAGCTTTCTCTAGCTGACGTTCGGCTACAACGGTTTCGGACGGCTGACCGGAGACGAGACCGGCAGCGTCACGGGCCGCGGCGCGGCCGGGGGTGGGATGTGGGGCTCGACCGGTGTCCTGCGCCTGTTCGAGAACGAGCTCGGCGGCCAGATCGCCTGGGTGCTCCCGGCCGCCTTCGTGCTGCTCGCGCTGGTCCTCGGACGGCGCGCTCCCCGGACCGACGCCCGACGGGCGACGCTGCTGCTCTTCGGCGGCTGGCTGATCGTCACGGCTCTGGCGTTCAGCTTCATGGCCGGCATCTTCCACGCCTACTACACGGTCGCGCTCGCGCCCGCGCTCGCCGGGACCGTCGCGATCGGAGCGTCGGCGGCCTGGGCCGCCCGGGGCCGCCTGTGGGTGCGCATCCTCTCGGCGGCCACCGCGCTCGGAACGGGCGTGTGGGCCTGGGCGCTGCTGGACCGCGCGCCGGACTGGCTGCCCTGGCTGAGGGTCGTCGTTCTGGTCGTCGCCCTCGCGGCGGGCGCGCTGCTGTTGCTCCCTCCGAGCGTGGCCGGTCGCTCCCGGGCGCTGCCGCGTGCGACCATCGGGGTCGTGCTCGTGGCCGGACTGCTCGCGCCGACCGCATACACGCTGCAGACGGTGACGACCGCGCACAGCGGTTCGATCGTCACCGCGGGCCCGACGGTCGCCGGGTCGATGGGCGGGCCGGGCGGCGGCGGGCGCGCGGGCGGCGGCTACCAGCTCGCCACGCAGGAGAGCGTCCTGCCGATCGGCGGCTTCAACGGGTCCGACCCGTCGCCGACGCTGGCGCAGTTTAAAGAGGATGTCGCCGCGGGGAAGATCCACTACTTCATCGCGGGCGGTATCGGCCGGGCGAGCGGCGGCAGCGGCTCGTCGAGCGCGATCGCGAGCTGGGTGGAGCGGAGCTTCACGGCGAAGACGGTCGACGGGGTCACCCTGTACGACCTGACCCAGTAGCCACCCCGTCCGGGCGGCGCGCCGCCGGCGTCGGGATGCCGATACCGGCGGCGCGCGGCAGGACTGCGCCGAGTTCGGTCGCCGTGACGTCCCGCGACTGGCGCTGGGATCGAGGCGTTCGCTCACCGCAGCCGGTCTCGGCGGGTGCCCGGTGCTCACTCGGTGTTGGTGTCGGCGTCGGTTTCGGTTTCGGTGGGTGCGTTGTAGGGGTCGTCGGGGTTGGTGGGGTCCCAGGTGCGGTAGCCGTGGGGTCCGGCGAAGTCGTCGAGGGTGGGGCTGGTGGAGCATTCGGTGTGGAATCCGAGGACGAAGAAGTCGTCGTGGGCGGTCACGCTGAGCCGTGCCTCGTTGGGGAGGTCGGCGCGGAGGACGGGTGTGGTGGCCGGAGGCGGCGGGTTTGGTGGCGACGATGACGGTGTAGCCGCGGCTGGTCCAGTAGTCGCTCATGGTGGCGGCGAAGTCCGGGGCTGCTCCGACGGGGTCGTGGAAGAGGTCCATGCTGAGTCGTTTGCTGTTGGTGGAGCCGACGTAGCAGGAACTGCCGATGAATTCTGAGGTGGCGGGGTCCCAGGCTTCGCTCCCGGGTTCTTGGTTGTAGCGCCAGCCGTCGGGGAGGCCGCTTGCTGCGAGGGAGTCGTGGATGTAGTCCAGGAGTTGGTCGCGCAGGTGGAGGCCGGTTTTCTGGGTGCCGGGTTGTGGTGGTGGGGTCATGGTGCAGCCTCCAAGCGAGACGGTGACCACGAGGGCGAGGGCGGCGGTGAGCGTGCGGGCGTGGGTCATGGCAGGGCCTTTTGTCGCTGGCGTTCTGTGATCTTCTCGGCCCGCTGGTTGTGGGCGTCGGCGCCGGCGGTGGTCGAGGTCAGGTCCCCATCGATCAGATCGGGCCGGCCGAGGGCGGTCGCGGACGTGTTCCAGAGCGATTGGGTGTCCAGATTGAAGTAGCCGTGTCCTCTGCTGGGTTCGGCGTTGAGGAGGCCGCCGGGGGCGGTGCGGTGGGGTTCGCCCAGGGGGTTGTGGCCATCGACTCCGGCGAGGTCGCGGCCGTTGCCTTCGGAGGAGAAGGCGTGGGCCCCGCCGATGGCCCGGTCGGTGGCTCCGGCGGCTTCGGGGTTGGGTTCGGCGCGGTGGGCGAGGGGGGAGCCGAAGGGGGCGAGGCGGTCGCCGGTGGCGTGGGTGGTGTAGACGGTGGTGGCGTGGACACGGGAGAGCGAGGGCACAAGACCGGTGTCGATCCCGGCGGAGCCGACCATCACGAGCGAGTCGATCCTGGTGGTCGTCTGGGTGAGCGCGTACGAGGCCATGGTGGTGCCGTAGGAGTGCGCGACGACGGCGATGCTCGCCGGCCCGGCCTCACCGGCTGCCCGTGCCGCGCTGTTCCTGTCGATCTCGGACGCGAAGCGGGCGCCGCCGGATTCCGCCGCGGCCCCGAAGGCGACCCCGAGCAGGCCCGGGGTGTCGTAGCCCATCCACGCGACCACACCGGGAGTGCCGACCTTCGTGGTGTGCTGGGTCCGGTAGAGGTTCTTCGCGGCATCGCTCCAGGTGCCGAGGGCGTCTTTCGCGTCGAAGTCCATGCCGGGGGCGCACCAGGTGGTGTGGCTGGTGCGGTCGAGGTCGCCGTAGCCGACCGCGACCGGCGGGGTGGTGGCGAAGAGGTTCAGGGCGACCAACCGCACCGGGACGCCGTCCTCCGGAGTGGCCAGGGCTTTCCTGAGGGCTTGGATGACTTTCCGTTGGTCTTCGGTGAGTTCGTCGAGGTGGCGCAGCCAGTGGGCGTAGGTGGCCCGGTTCGCGGTGTCCCGGATGCGGTAGGGCAGGCCGGGGAGGTTGCCGATGATCACCGGCGCGGTCTTCACGAGGGCGTTCTGTTGTTTCGCGGTCAGGCCCGCCCACCAGTCCGCGACGTGGACGGGGTCGGGGGGATGGTTCCAGAAGGTCTGGGCGAGGTCGGGGTTGTTCCGCAGCAGCCGGGCGAGCTCGGCGGCGGTGAGGGATCGCAGGAGGCCGAGGAGCTCAGCGGGGGTGGCCGCAGCCCACCCCTTCCGCACCGGATCGTACACCGCCCACACCGTCCCGCTCGCCCCGCCGCCGGCGGTCTCGAAACCCGCAGCGGTCCCCTCCGCCCAGGCAGCGTCCGCCCGGTTGCCGTCCAGCCAGCGCTGGAACCCGGTCAGGACAGCCGAGGCGTCGAGGTCACCCCACCGGCACCCCCGCTCGAAGGCGTCCACCGCCTGCCGGACCCGGTGCAGATACCCGGCCAGCTCCGCGTCCAGCGTCCCGCACATGCTCGCATACGCACGCAGATCCCCCGGCCGCGCCGACGACACACCACCGCTGCCGCTGTCGCTCATGGTGGCAGGCGGGGTGTCCCGCCGCACCGACACCGGCTCCACAGCCCGTCTCAGCGGCGGGGGCCCCGCCGCTGGCCGGGGGTCCCACACCTCGAAGGACACCGCCGCCGCGATCCCCAGCGCCACCGCCTGCGCTTCCCGCCGACTCCGCCGATACTCCCACTCCCGGACCCGGGAACGCCGGACCTTCTCCGCCCGCGCGCTCTCCGCGATCTCGTCCGCGAACCCGGCCAGGCTCCGCAACCCCGCCGCGCCCGCCCGCCCGCCGGCCGCCGCATGCTCACCATTCCGTGCGAACGCGCGGGCTAACCCGCCACGGAACTCCGCCGACGCGACCGCGACAACACCCGAACGAACCGGCGTCCGCACCTCGATCGCCGCCGCCACCCTCGCCCCGACCGCCAGCGCGTCCGCCGCCTCGAAATCGAAGACCAACGGCACACCGTCGCCCGGCACCGACCACCTCCACAAACCGAGTACAGTATGTGAAATATGGTATCAAACCATGCGCGCAACGACACGTCACCGGGCGGCGCCGCTCTCCCGAGACGGTCGCCGCCCTGGGACAGCGCCCCCCGTTCGGTCTAGGTGAAGAACGCCCACATCGCACGGGAGACGGCGCGGGGCTCGCCGTTGACCTCGAGCAGCCAACTGGACTGGTTGCGCCCGCAGTAGTTTCCATGCATCGTCTCGTACGTCCAGCGTTCGTCGATTTGGTGCCAGTGGATCAGATTGATCCGCTGCCCCTGCCGCAGCAGGTACGGGATTGTGGTGTAGTCGTCGTCCACGATGATCGGTGTGCTCATGGTGTCCCTCCTCTGGGAACGGGCGGCGCGATCCCTTACACAGAGGGAGACACCGGGAGACGCGAAGGATTTCGGGGAGGACGCTCTTTTTCGCAAATCGAGCGATGCGGCCGGGTGGTGCGATCCTGTGCCAGTGTGAGGAGATGGGCGCCGTTTCCGCCACTATCGTCCTCGCCCCCGACTCGTTCAAGGGCTCGACGCCGGCTTCGGCCTCCTGTCCGGGGGCGCCGCTCTCGTGGCGGGGGCCGCTGCGGTGGGCGACGCTCTCGCCCTCCCCGTCCTCATCGCCGCCGCGACCGCCGACGCCGCGCGCTGGGCCCGCGCCGCCGGTGCGGCCCTGGCCGCGCAGTTCTGAGCGCGTGCCCCGGCCGGCCGGGTGTCAGCCCACCGTCCGCGCCGCCGCGTACTGCTGGCGGATGATCGTGCGCGTGTCCACGCGCAACGTCCTGGACGTCGCGACCGCCTACCGTGGCCGCTGTCCGGTGAGGGCCCAGGCCGCTTGGACGGCCGCGCCGTCCGCGACGTAGTCGCCCGGCGACGGCACGACGACGACGGCGTCGAACACCTGCGCCGCGATCGTCGCGACGGCCGGGCTCTGCGCCGCGCCGCCGATCAGCAGAACGCGCCGCTCCCGCGCGCCGCACGCCCGGAGGGCGTCGAGCCCGTCGGCGAGCCCGCACAGCATCCCCTCGATCGCCGCGCGGGCCAGGTTCTCGCGCCGGGTCGAGGCCAGAGTGAGACCGTGGACGCTGGCCGTCGCGTCCGGCAGGTTCGGCGTCCGTTCGCCCTCGAAGTACGGCACCAGGACAGCCCCGCCCGAACCCGGCTCGGCCGTGAGCGCGAGGGCGGAGAGACCGGCGTGGTCCACGCCGAGCACGCCCGCGATCGCATCGAGGACGCGTGCGGCGTTGAGATTCGCCACCAGCGGCAGCCACCGGCCGCTCGCGTCGGCGAATCCGGCGACCGTCCCGCTGGCGTCCGAGACCGGCGTCCCGGTCACCGCGAAGACCGTGCCGCTCGTCCCGATCGAGACGACGACATCGCCGTCCGCAGCGCTGAGCCCGAGTGCGGCCCCGGCATTGTCACCGGCGCTCGGCCCGAGCTGTGCCCCGGTGGGAGTGCGGCCGGCGCTCTCGGCCGGACCGAGCACCCGCGGCAGGACGACGCCGTCGCCGGGGTCTCCGGCTTCCCGGCCCGCCCGAGGGACCGCTCGAACAGGTCGAGGTCGTAGGCTCCTGTCGCTGCGCTCCAGTACGCCGTGCCGCTCGCGTCGGAGCGATCGGTCGTCAGCGCTTCGAGGTCCGGCCCGAGCGGGCTCTCGTCCGCGGGGCCGTACCCACGCAGCCGCCAGGTCAGCCAGTCGTGGGGGAGTGCGACGGCCGCGACGCGCCCGGCGTTCTCCGGTTCGGCGTCCCGCAGCCAGCGCAGCTTCGTCGCGGTGAACGATGCGACCGGAACGACGCCGGCGCGGGCGGCGTAGGCGCCGGCTCCCACCTCCGCGATGAGGTCGCGTGCGGCCCCCGCGCTGCGGGTGTCGTTCCAGAGGAGGGCGTCGCGGATGACGCGGCCGTCGGCGTCCAGCACGACCATCCCGTGCTGCTGCCCGGCGATCGAGACCGCGGCCACGTCGTCCAGCCCGCCCGCCGCTGCGACCGCCTCGGTCAGGGCGGACCGCCAAGCTGCCGGGTCCACCTCGGAGCCCTCAGGATGCGCCGCCCGTCCGGAGCGCACGAGCGTGCCCGAACCGAGGTCGCGCACGACGACCTTGCAACTCTGCGTCGAGGAGTCGACCCCGGCGACCAGCGTCACAGCAAGTCCCTCAGCGTGCGCCGAGCAGGTGCTCGAGTGCCAGCTGCTGAAGACGCACGAAGCCGAAGCCCCTGCCGCCGAAGTAGGCGCCCGCGTCGAAGTCCTCGAACGCGCTGCGGTCGGCTAGCAGGTCCCCGTAGCTCTCGCTCGGGCCGAGCGTCGGCTGCGACAGCTCCGCGACGCGCGACGCGGCCAGCGCCTCCTGCACCTCGGGGTCGGCGCGGAACGACGCCGCGCGCTCCTTCAAGAGCAGGTAGGTGCGCATGTTCGCCGCCGCCGACTCCCAGACGCCCGTGATGTCCTCGGTGCGGGACGGCTTGTAGTCGAAGTGGCGCGGGCCGTCGTAGGCGGGGCCGTTGTTCGGGCCGCCGTTCTCCAGCAAGTCGACCAGCGCGAAGGCATTCTGCAGGTCGCCGTGCCCGAACACCAGATCCTGGTCGTACTTGACGCCGCGCTGCCCGTTGAGGTCGATGTGGAAGAGCTTGCCGTGGTACAGCGCCTGAGCGATTCCGGCGGCGACGTTGAGCCCGGCCATCTGCTCGTGCCCGACCTCCGGGTTGAGCCCCACCAGCTCGGGCCGCTCCAGCGATGAGATGAACGCGAGCGCGTGGCCGACGGTCGGGAGCAGGATGTCGCCGCGCGGCTCGTTCGGCTTCGGCTCCAGGGCGAACCGGATGCCGTAGCCCTTGTCCGTGACATAGTCGCCGAGCAGATCGACGGCCTCGCGGTAGCGCTCCAGCGCCATCCGGATATCTTTCGCGGAGTCGTACTCCGCCCCTTCGCGGCCACCCCACATCACGAACGTCTGCGCCCCCAGCTCGGCGGCGAGGTCGAGGTTCCTCAGCGCCTTCCGCAGCGCGAACCGGCGCACGGCGCGGTCGTTGGAGGTGAAGCCGCCGTCTTTGAACACCGGGGCGCTGAACAGGTTCGTTGTGACCATCGGCACGATGATCCCGGTGTCCGCGAGCACCTGCTTCAGCCGGTCGATCTGCTTCTGCCGCTCCGCGTCGGCCGAGCCGAACGCGAACAGGTCGTCATCGTGGAAGGTGAGCCCGTAAGCGCCCAGCTCGCTCAGCCTCGTCACCGCCTCCACCACGTCGAGCGGTGGCCGGGTCGCGCCGCCGAACGGGTCGGCGCCGGTGTAGCCGACGGTCCACAGTCCGAACGAGAACTTGTCAGCCCGGGTGGGGGTGAGCCTCATGATGGTCGTCCTCCGGCCTCGTCGGCGATGTGTCGTCCGGATGAACCTATAGCCGGCTCCCGGGCGCTGGCTAGATGTGCTGCCCAGGGCCGTTCACCATCGACACCTAACCTTCCGGCGCTGCCGACGCTGGAAGCCGACTTCGGCGTCTCGACGGCCGCGATCCAGCTCACGCTGACGGCCACCACGATCGGGTTCGGCGTCGGACAGCTGCTCGTCGGGCCGTGGTCGGACAAGATCGGACGGCGCACACCGCTGATCGTCGCGACGGCGGTACACATCGTGTGGCCTGTCTCGCGGCCGCAGTGGCGCCGAATGTGGAGCTGCTCGGTGCCGCCCGCGCGCTGCAGGGCATCGGCGCCGCCGCCGGCGGTGTGGTCGCGATGGCGATGGTCCGGGACCTGTTCGGCGGCCGGCCGCTGGTCAGGATGCTGAGCCGCCTCGCCCTCGTCAACGGTCTCGCCCCCGTCCTCGCCCCGGTGATCGGCTCCTGGCTGCTCCTCGTCATGCCGTGGCGCGGCATCTTCGTCGCGCTCGCCTGCTACGGCCTGTTCGTCGTCTGCGTCTCGCTCTGGATCGCGGAGACCCTCCCGCGGGCGTGGCGGCACGACGCCGGGCACGCGACCGTCGGCCAGCGCTACAGGTCTGTGCTCAGCGACCGCGTCTTCGTCGGCATCGCGATCGTCGGCGCCGCGAACTTCACCGGGCTCTTCTCGTACCTCTCCGCGAGCTCGTTCGTCTTCCAGCAGATCTACTCGTTCAACCCGCAGGAGTATGGCCTGCTCTTCGCTGTGAACTCGATCGGCATCATCATCGGTGTGCAGTCCGCTTCGCGCCTCACGAAGTATGTCGGGCCGCAGTGGATACTCGCTGTCTCGACCGTGGTCATGCTCGTCTCCTCTCTCCTCATCGTCTTGCTCGACCAGGCGCAGGCCGGCCTGTGGGGTGTCGTCGTCCCGCTGTGGTTCTTCATCGCCGCCTGCGGTTTCGGCTTCCCCTGTGTGCAGGTCCTCGCGCTGAGCGCCCATGGCCACGAAGCCGGCACGGCCGCGAGCCTGCTCGGCGCTCTGAACTTCGGGATCGCCGGGATCGTCTCGCCGATCGTCGGCATCCTGGGCACCGGCAGCGCCGTGCCGATGGGCGCGGTGATGGCGGTGTGCGCGCTGGTGTCGATCGCGTCCCTGTGGCTCGTCGTCCGGCCGCGGACGGTTCCCGAACTCGCGCACTGACGCCGCCACGGCGGCACGCCAGCGGCGCCCGCGCCGCTGGCCGATGGTCCCGGCGTCTGTCGCGGTCGGGCTCGGCGTGATCATCGCTGTCCCGCCGTGGGAGCCGTTCGCCTGAGCTCTCGCGCTGAACGCCACCCAATACGCGACGTTTGTCACGGTCCAGGGGAATTGGGGGTGGGTTCTAACAGTGGTCGCAACACTCATGGATGGTGTGTTTGTTCTAGCAGCGTAGTGAAGAGGGTGTTCGGGGTCTTCCAGCCGAGGATTTTGCGGGGTCGGTTGTTGAGTTCGGCGGCGACGAGGGCGAGCTCTTTCGGGGTGTGTGTTCTGAGGTCGGTGCGTTTGGGGAAGTAGTCCCGCAAGAGCCGATTCGTGTTCTCGTTGCTGCCGCGCTGCCAGGGCGAGTGCGGGTCGCAGGAGTAGATTCTCGTTCCTGTTGCGCGGCTGATCTCTTCATGTCTCGCCATTTCCCAGCCCTGGTCCCAGGTGATTGAGCGGCGTAGTTCGGGCGGGAGCGCCGCGAGAGCAGGGACGAGCTGATCGCGGAGGCTCTCGGATCTGTTGACAGCGTCAACAGGCAACAGGAGAGTGAACCGGGTCGTTCGCTCGACGAGTGTGGCAATCGCCGAACGGTTGCCGAGCCCCATGATGAGGTCGCCTTCCCAGGCTCCGGGGACGCTGCGGTCCGTGGGCGCGAACGGACGGTCATGGATCGTGAGCGCAGCGTTGAATCGGATCCTGCGCCGGGCGATCACGCGGGGTGCTTTGCGTCTGTCGCGTTTGGTGCGCAGCATTCGGCAGAGTTCGCGCGGGAGTGCGCCGCCGCGGTAGTCGTAGAGGTCGCGGTAAATCGTCTCATGCACCACGCGCATGCTCGGATCGTCAGGATGCTGCTGACGCAGGTGCTGACAGATCTGAACGGGACTCCAATACTTCTTCAACAGCCCACGGATCTCCTGCTGCAATCGGGGGTTGGAGGCGATCTTCCCCGGCCGGTCACGGGCACGGCGACTCCTCGCGAGCCGGTGCGCATGGAACGGTCGATACTTCCCCAGTGATCCCGCGATTGCGGCGCACTTCCCGGCTGATTGTCGACGGTGCTCGTCCCAGGTCGGCTGCGATACTGCGGATGCTCGCGCCCGTCCTGAGTTGGTCGGCGATCCTCACCCGCTCGTCCTCCGATAAGAACCGGGCCGAGACCGTCGTCACCACCGGAACCTCATCGATCGGCGGATAGTAACGCACTTTGCCCGTGACCAGGTCGCGATGTTTCCACCCGTTCCGCCAGTTGTTGCCCAGCTTGCGGCGAATCCCGAGCATCCGGCAGATCTCGGAGGTGTTCATTCCCTGCCGCCACAACTCGATATATCATGCACGCTCGGCCGACATCGGTGCCGGCCCGGTCATCTTCTGCGACGTCCTTACAAGTGTCATAACAACTCCCGAAACTAGCCGGTGTTGCGACCACTGTTAGAACCCACCGGGGCTAATGTCGAACCACAGACATGAACGAACTTCGCCTCACCGTGATGGCCCTCGGGTCTCCTATCGAGCTGCGCCTTGACGCGACCGCGGCGCCGGGACAGGATCTCGCTCCTCTCGTGGAGTCATGGGACTGGTGCCGGGCCCCGGTCGGAACGGCGGCGTACAGCGTTCTCCGCGGCGTCCTCGACCCGGAAGGCGCTTTCCGCGTCTCCGTCGGGGATGGCGGGGACGTGCCCACTGAGGTCGTCGCACGCAGCCTGGACGAACTGGCGGAACGGCTCACGGTCGCGGTCACGCACATCGCGCTCGCGTCTCAGCCCGAGGGGCGGCTGCTGCTCCACGCCGCCGGGTTCGCGCATCCCGTGACCGGGGCGGCCGTGGCATTGGTCGGCCCATCGGGTGCGGGCAAGAGCACGGTGTCCCAGGCGCTCGGGCGCGAACTGGTCTACTGTTCGGACGAATCCGTGGCTGTGACGTCCAGCGGCAGGGTGCTCTCCTACCAGAAGCCCGTCTCGATCAAGGTTCCGGGCCGTCCGTTCAAACGGCAGGCGTCGCCGCAGGAGTTCGGGATGCTGCGCAGCGGGGCCGCCGGCGCCCGCCTCCGCCGCATTCTCGTCCTCGATCGCGAGCCCTCGCACACCGGCGCCCCTGAACTGCGACCGCTTCTCTTCCGCGAAGCGGTCGAGCACATCCTGCCGCAGACCAGCTACTTTGTCCGGGGCCGGCGGCCGCTGGCGGCGTTCGCCGCCGCCCTCGACCGTTGCGGTGGCGCTTTCGCGGTGCGCTACAGCGAGGCGGCCGGCTTCGTCCCCGTCGTCGCCGAGCTGCTCTCCGACGACGCGCTCATCGAGGCGCTGACCCGTGCCGATGTCGAAGACGAACTCACCGTCGACGGCGACCTTGTGCTCCTGCGCGACGGCATCGCCCGGGTGCTGCATGGGCTCGGCGCGCAGATCTGGCGTCTGCTCGACCGTCCGCGGACGATGTCCGAGATCGTCGCCGGTCTGGAGGAACATCTGGGGGCTCCGGCCGATGGTTCAGCGGCGTCCTTGGCCGCTTCGGCCGTCGCGACACTGGAGGAATCCAGGCTCGTCGCGTGGCAGACCGTCGCGCGGTAGCGCCGCGGCTGCTCAGCTCCGGTGGAGCCCGCGCTCGAACCAGGAGAGGAGTTCCGGGGATCTCCTCCGGAGGTGAGTGCGCGTCATCGGCTCCTCGGTGCGGGTGACCGAAGCATCCAGCTCCTCAGCCACACGCTCCATATCCTCCAGTGACCAGAATCGGCCGCGCATGCGGATGAGCACCCGGCCGCTGTGTCCGGTCACGAAGAAGCTCCGGGAGGGTGTCGAGCGTATTCCCGTCGTAGAGCCGAACGAGCAGGATCGCCCCGGCTTCGCCCGGTCGTGTCAGCACCGTCCTCCCGAAGAAACGGCGCTCGCTGACCCCATCCGGACCGAGGGAGATGCGGGTGCTGAAGAAGGCGTAGATCCCCAGGGCGGTGAGACCGGTCACAACGATGTGCGCGTCGTCGGGGACGGTCAGCCAGTAGAGCAGGGCGAAAACCGGCGTGGTCAGCGCCAGAGCGGCCAGCAGACCGCGGACGTACAGGCGCTGGAAGGGATGCAGCACCGTCACCCGCAACGTCTCTGCGGTCCGTCCGACTTCTTTCCGTCCGCTCATCGCTACGAGCCTGACGGATCGGCCTCCGACTCGGTAGCGGTATTTTGGGGGACACGGACCTGGCGGCGGCGTTCGGCAACCTCTCGCGCCCGCAGCGAGCGCACCCGGAAGGCCGACAGGATGGTCGCGAGCACCCCGACCGCGAACAGCACCACCGTGGCGGTGTCGTGCAGGTTCCTGCCGATCAACAGGGTCACCGCGGCGATCGCCCCGGTGGCGCACAGCTGAGCGAACATCTTCTTAGTCATGGTCAAGAGGTAACGTCTGCGACGAAGCCCGGGCTCCACGGGGTGGGGCGGTGCCCGATGGCCTCCTCGGCTCTGGGCGGAGAATGGGGGATTCGAACCCCCGAGGGCTTGCACCCAACACGCTTTCCAAGCGTGCGCCATAGGCCACTAGGCGAATTCTCCTGGGTCGCCCCCACCTGGCGGTGACGGCTCCGAATATCTTAGCGGACGCTGGGTCGTGCTCGTTGCCGCTCCTCCCAGCCGGACCCGCTACACTGATCGTCGGCTCCCCACGTGGCGCCATCCAGGCCAACTCCCCCAGGGCGGAAACGCAGCAAGGGCAACCGGGCTCTGGCGGGTGCGTGGGGGGTCTTTTCCGTGCGGGTCGCGGTCGCGGGCACCGTGTCGAGTGCGGACGGCGACGCCACTGTTCTACATTCTGTAGAATGAAGCTCCGACGAGTCGAGGCGCAGGAATGACCGGACAGGCAATCATTGGGCAGGTACTGGGTGAGCGGCTGACCGACGCGCTCGCCGCCGGGTCCCCGGCCGTGCTCGATCCGGAGTGGCTCGCGGTCCATCGCATCCCCTCTGACGGAGGACTGACTATCACCATGAACGCGACCCGGCCGAGCCAAGACCACAGGACGGCCGAGGCGCCGCCGGAGACCGTATACCGGTTCGGGGCCCTCGGGACGATCGAAAGGGCCGGCTGACATGGTGAGGTCGCTCTACATCACCTCGGCCGAGGGGCACACCGGCAAATCGACGGTCGCCCTCGGCGTGCTGGAGGCGTTGCGGCCCTCGGTCGAACGGGTCGCGGTGTTCCGTCCGATTGCCCGCTCCACGGTCGAGCGCGACTATGTGCTCGACCTGCTGCTCACTCGCGTGACGGTGCGGATCGGCTACGAGGAGGCGGTCGGCGTCAGCTATGAGGACGTCCACGCGGACGCGGACGCGGCGCTCGGCGAGATCGTCCGGCGGTTCCGCGCGGTGGAGGCGAAAGCCGACGCCGTCGTCATCCTCGGCTCGGACTACACCGATGTCGGCAGCCCGACCGAGCTCGGCTACAACGCGCGCATCGCCGCGAATCTGGGCGCCCCGGCGCTGCTCGTGCTCGGTGGACGGATCGGCCAGGGCTTCGGGGAGCGCCTCGGGCAGGCCGACCCGCGCTCGCCGGAGGAGCTGCGGCAGCTGGCGGAGCTCGCCGTGGCCGAGCTTCGCGCCGAGCACGCCGGACTGCTCGCGGTGGTCGCGAACCGCGCGGACAGCGAGCGGCTGGAGGCGATCGTCGAAGCGGTGGGCGAAGCGGTGGCCACAGGCGCCCCGGCTCAGGGCGACCGGCCGCAGGTGTGGGCCATCCCGGAAGACCCCTTCCTCGTCGCGCCCAGCATCCGCTCGATCATGGAGGTGACCGACGGCGAGCTGCTCGCCGGTGACCGTGAGCTGCTGGCGCGTGAGGCTCTGGGCGTGGTCGTGGCGGGCATGTCCATGAACAATGTGCTGCCTCGCCTGGTGGAGGGGGCGGTCGTGGTGGTCCCCGGCGACCGCACCGAGGTCCTGCTCGCCGTGCTGATGGCGAACGCGTCCGAAACGTTCCCGTCGATCGCTGGGATCGTGCTCAACGGCGGCTTCGAGCTGCCCGAGCCGATCGAGCGCCTGCTGGCGGGCCTGCGCTCGCCGCTGCCGATTGTGCGAACACGACTCGACACCTACGACACGGTGGTCCGCATCACACACGCGCGCGGCCGGCTGGCCGCCGACTCGCAGCGGAAGTACGACACGGCGCTCGCCCTGTTCGAGCGGCACGTGGACGCCGGGGCCCTGCTCGCGCGCCTCGATGTCACCCGTCACGAGGTTGTGACACCGCTGATGTTCGAGTACGACCTGATCGAGCGCGCCCGCGCCGCCGACAAGCACATCGTGCTGCCCGAGGGGGAGGACGATCGCATCCTGCGCGCCGCTGCGACCCTGCTGGCCCGCGGCGTGGCCCGGCTCACCATCCTCGGCGAGCCGTTCGAGGTGCGTTCGCGCGCGATCGAGCTCGGTCTGGACATCTCCGGTGCGGAGGTGCTCAGTCCGTTCGACGACGTGCTGCGGCTGCGCTTCGCGCACGAGTACGCCGAACTGCGCGCGCATAAAGGCATCACGATCGATCAGGCGTCGGACACGGTGACGGACCCGTCCTACTTCGGCACGATGATGGTCCACGCCGGGCTCGCCGATGGCATGGTGTCGGGGGCCGCGAACACGACGGCGCACACCATCCGTCCGGCGTTCGAGATCATCAAGACCAGTCCGGGCGTCTCGGTCGTGTCGAGCGTGTTCCTGATGGCACTCGCCGACCGGGTGCTTGTCTACGGCGACTGTGCGGTCATCCCGGACCCGACCGCCGAGCAGCTCGCCGACATCGCGGTCTCCTCGGCGCTCACCGCCGGTCAGTTCGGGATCGAGCCGCGGGTGGCGATGCTCTCGTACTCGACCGGCGACTCTGGCACGGGGGCGGATGTGGACAAGGTGCGCACCGCGACGGCGCTCGTCCGCGACCGGGCTCCCCAGCTCCCCGTGGCCGGGCCGATCCAGTACGACGCCGCGGCGGACGCGGCGGTCGGCGCCGCCAAGATGCCCGGCTCGGAGGTGGCCGGCCGTGCGACGGTGTTCGTCTTCCCGGACTTGAACACCGGGAACAACACCTACAAAGCCGTCCAGCGCAGCGCCGGGGCCGTCGCCATCGGCCCGGTGCTTCAGGGGCTCGGGAAACCGATCAACGACCTTTCGCGCGGGGCGACGGTGGAGGACATCGTCAACACGGTCGCGATCACGGCCATCCAGGCGGCTCTGTCATGAGCGCCGTCCTCGTCGTCAACAGCGGCTCGTCGTCGCTCAAGTACCAGCTGATCGACGCGAAGAGCGAGGAAGCGCTCGCGACCGGTCTCATCGAGCGGATCGGGGAGGGCGCGGGGCGCATCCGTCACCGCGGACCGGGCGGCTCTGGCGAGCGGACGCTCGCGATCCCGGACCACATCGCGGCCTTCCGCGCGATGCTGGCGGCTTTCGAGACTGACGGGCCGAGCTTGGCCGAGCATCCCCTGGACGCTGTCGGGCACCGAGTCGTCCACGGGGGCAAGCGCTTCTTCGAGCCGACCATCGTGACCCCCCTGGTCGAGATCAACATCGAGGACCTGGCCGACCTCGCCCCGCTGCACAACCCGGCGAACCTGCAAGGTATCCGCGCCGCCAAGCAGGCGTTCCCGGAGGTGCCGCACGTCGCTGTCTTCGACACGGCGTTCCATCAGACGCTCGGACCGGCCGCGTACACCTACGCGATCGACGCAGCGCTCGCCGAGAAGCACCGTGTGCGCCGCTACGGCTTCCACGGTACCTCCCACAAGTACGTCTCGGGAGCGGTGGCGGAGGTGCTCGGACGCCCGCTCGGCGAGCTCAAGCAGATCGTGCTCCACCTCGGCAACGGCGCCTCGGCGTGCGCGGTCGATGGCGGTCGCTCGATCGACACCTCGATGGGGATGACGCCGCTCGAGGGGCTCGTGATGGGCACACGCTCCGGCGATCTCGACCCGGCGGTGCTGTTCCATCTGGCCCGCCGCGCCGGTCTCGGCATCGACGAACTGGATGAGCTCCTCAATAGGCGCAGCGGCCTCTTGGGGCTCACCGGCCACGGCGATATGCGCGATGTGCATCGGGCGGTGGAGTCGGGGGATGTCTCGGCCCGGCTCGCGCTCGACACCGTCGCGCACCGGCTCAAGCACTACATCGGCGCCTACACCGCACTGCTGGGCGGCCTCGACGCGCTGACCTTCACGGCCGGCGTCGGCGAGAACGACCCCGATCTGCGCGCGGCCGCGTGCGAGGGACTGGGCGTGCTCGGCATCCAGCTGGACCCGGAGCGGAACGCGGCCCGGTCGCCGGGCGCGCGGATCGTCTCAGCGGACGGCTCTGCGGTGACGGTGCTGGTCGTGCCGACCAACGAGGAACTCGAGATCGCGCGGCAATCCTTGCGGGCGGTCGCCGCGGGCTGAGCGGTTCGGCCTGGGACGCGGCGACGCGGTTCGCTCTCGCTCGTTCTCTCGTTTCCCTCTGTGTTCGCTCTCTGGTGGTGTTGTCACCCTTTACGGGTCGAATGTAAGTATTTCTGAAATTTTCATTTCGCATTTGTTTTAAGCAATGATGAGTGTCGATTATGAAAATTCGTAGAAGTCGCTGGGTTCCGGCATGTGTGTCCGGTCGTGGGTGGTCTCGGTTGGTGGCTGGTGGGGTGGCGGCGCTGGTGGTGTGTGCGGGCCTTGTGGCTGTCGATGTGCCGGTTGGTGCGGCGGTTGAGCAGTCGGCGGGGGTCGTGGATGCGGATCATGCCGCGGATGAGGTGTCGGCGCGGGCGGTCGCGGAGGCGTATGGCCATGATGTCGTGGTCGATTCTCAGAGCTCTCCGAACCTGCTGGTGAAGGTGCGTGCTGACGGTCTCATGGAGGCGGTGACCAGTCAGGTTCCGGAGCAGGCGAAAGTCAAGGGGAAGTGGACCACGCTCGACACGACGCTGGTCGAGGAGGATGAGTGGTTCGAGCCGAAGGTGGCTGCGGTTCCGGTCCGCATCGGGCGGGGTGGCACGGATCAGATCGTGTCGGTTCGCTCGGTGTCGGGCGAGTGGATCACGGAGACTTGGCCCTACGGTGACCTTCCTGTTCCCACGGTCAAGAAGAACGCGGCGGTGTTCAAGGATGTTCTTCCCGGTGTGAATCTGTGGGTCACCGCGACCAAAGCGGGCATGCGGGAAGTTTTGGTCGTCAAGAACGCGGAAGCTGCTGCGGATGAGCGGTTGTCGGCTTTGCGTTTGACGGTCACGGGTGCGCGCCTGGTCGAGTCGGCCGAGACGGGAGCGTTGGAGGCGCATCCTGCCGAGGGTGAGCCGGTTCTGGCGGCGACGCCGCTGTGGTGGGACTCGTCGCACGAGGCGGCGAGCGAGGAGAGTCCGGGGGGTTCGGAGCCGCGTGCGGTTGCCAGTTCCGTGTCGGGTGCGGAGTCGGTTCTTGACATTGGTGCGATCACGGATGGTGATGTGACGTATCCGTTGTATGTGGACCCGGATTGGAGTGGCTATTTGCAGTACGACTGGTATACGGATCGTGCGTATCCGAATCAGTCTTACTTGAATCCGCCGGAGAACAGCGCCGGCTACGGGGTCCAGGGCGGTGTCGGCTACCTCTCTCGGGCGTTCTACCGGTTCGATACGAGTTTCCTTGCCGGGAAGGCGATTCAGAACGCTCGTTTCAATGTCGTTCAGACGTGGGCGAACAGTTGTGCGAGCACGTGGATGCAGTTGTGGCAGTACGGGCCCTCCGGTGTCGGCTTCACCTGGAATTCCGACCCGGGGCAGTGGGTGCGGGCGATCGACGGGCAGGCTTACAACGTCGGTGGTCCGTGCCAGCGGGACCCGCAGTGGGTGGGTTTCTCGGCCACTGTCGCGATTCAGGATGCTGCTGCCGCGGGGCTCCCGTATCAGACTCTCGCGCTGCGGGCGGAGAATGAGGGCAGCTCCCTCACCGGTAAACATTACCGGTGGGATGCCCAGTTGATCGTGACGTACAACTCACGCCCGAACACGCCAGCCGCTCCTGCGTTCACGGCTCCCGCACGGTCCTGCAGCACGGATGCGAACAATCCGGTCTATGTTTACGGTGGCGCGCCGGTGACGATCGGGGTCACGGTGACGGACCCGGACCCGCAGAACACGGCGGCGATCTTCACGATCACGCGGCTGTCCAATGGGGTGCAGGATGTCCCGGGGACGGCTTTCCAGGCTCAGGGCGCGAACCTGACGTACACGATCCCGGCGAACTGTTTGGTGGACGGGGAGAAATACGCGTGGTCGGCGGTGGGCTTCGACACGATCAACTATTCGGCTGCTTCCCCGAGGTGCTATTTCGTGGCGGATTCCACGAAACCGGCACTGCCGACGGTGAGCGTGGATGCGGTGGGCGCGACGGTCGGCAGCCCGCTCGATGTGGTGGTCACTGCTGCGGAACCCGCCATCGCCGGGTATCAGGTGTGGTGGACCAACGGCGGTAGGCCGGTGATGAGCCCTGCCGCGCCGGTGACCAGTTACACGTCGGCGTTGCCGGATTGTGGGCTGGGACAGGCGGGCGCGGTGCGTGTTGTCTGTGCGGATCCGTCGGGACGGACGACGATTCGGGTCGCTCCGGTCGAGGACCTCTCGACGTTGTGGGTTGCCGCATACGACAGGGCGGGGAACGTTTCGTACGATTCGGTGTCGAAGGCGTCCGCGGCGGGGCTGGAGGTTCGGGCGGAACTGCCGGATCTGTCGACCGGTCACGTCTGGAGTGCGGATGATGTGGATGCGATGACCTTGACGGACCGGGTCGGAGCGGCGTCGATTCCGGTCGGCGGGAATGCCGGGTGGGCGAGTGCGGACGGTGAGGACCCACAGCTGAGGTTCCTCGGCATGGTTTCGCTGAACGGTTATGCGAAGCCGGGTGGGGGGCACGCAACAGAGAAGGACGCTGCTTCCCTGCCGGGGTTCGTCCTTGAGTCCACCATCGGGCAGCTTGCCCGGTACGGTTCCGGTGCTGTGCAGCCGTCCGGGACGCAGGTGCTGTATGCGTGCGCGTATGGGGCGGGGAACATGCTCTCCCGCGCCGCGAACTGCGACGGCGCTGGTCCAACGGGGCGGCCTCTCGGGTATGTGTGGGCCTCGGCCTCGGCGCTGCCGGCCGGGTACACGGCGGTGGAGATCTTCCGCTGCCGGGTGGGGAACGACTACTTCACGACAACGACTTCTGCCTGTCCTTCTGGGGCGGTGAACGAGGGCTCGCGGGGGTTCCTGGCGAAGTATCAGCCGACGGCCACCGCTCCGGGTGTGGTGGACACGACGAAATCGTTCACGGTCTCGGCGCGGGTGAAGACGTCGGGGCAGACGGAGGCGCAGGCGGTTGTCTCGGGGAGCGGGGTGAGTGATTCAGGGTTCTCTTTGCAGGCGGGAATGAATTGGCAGTTCTGTCTGCGCGCCCAGGGCCCCACGGCGGTGACGAAGTGCGTGACGGGACCGGCGGTTTCGACCACACCGGGTTTCGTGACGGTTTCGGGTGTCTGGGATGCGGTGAATCGGCAGTTGGGGATTGTGGTTTACGCGGATGATGTCCTCACTGTGAACCGGGTGTTCTTCTCGCTTCCGGTGGATGATGTTCCGGCTTTGGGCGCTGTCGTGGTCGGCTCGGCTCTCACCGGTGGGATTCCGACGCAGTTCTTCGATGGCGCTGTCGCAGATGTCTCTGTGTATCCGGCTGCGTTGCCGGATTCGACGTTGCGTCAGCGTCCTGTCCCCCAACCGTGACCTGTTTTCCTGCGTGATTTCGTTGAGTTCAGAAAGATTCCTAATGAAGCGTGATTCTTCTCGTTCTATTCGCCGTGGGGTGGTTGGTCGCCGTGGGGTGGTTGGTCGCCGTGCTGCGATCGGTGTTGCGACTGTTGCGGCGTTGGTGGTGGCGATTGTGCAGGGTGTGCCGGTGTTTGCTGGTGAGAGGCCGGTTCCGTTGGTGTCGGAGAAGGTTGTGAAGGGTTCTCTGGCGTCGGGGGTCGAGGTTGGGGGTGGTGTTTCTCCGGTGTCGGCGCCAGTTGTGTCTGCTGAGGCGTTGTCGGGGGTGTATGAGGTTGTCACTGATGGTTCGGCGGGTTTGGGTGCGGTGGTTGTCGATTCTGTTGGTGGTGGTCGGGCCACGGTGGTGGATGGTGCGTGGCGTGAGTTGGGTGGGTCGGGGGTGGCGGTGGCTGCGGCGGGGGATCCTGTTGCGGTTCGGGATGCGAGGAAGCAACTCGATGTCTCCCGTAAGGGGAAGGCGAAGGCTGCGGCGAGGGATAGTGCGGGGAAGGTTGAGGCACGGTTTTTGAGTGCTGAGCGGGCGAAGAAGCTCGGTGTGTCCGGCCCGGTCGTTCAGTTGAAGCGGGTGGATGGGGGCAAGGGTGAGGCGTCGGTGGGGGTGCGTGTTCCGTCGCGGTTGTTGGATGCGGTGTTTGGTGCGGATTATGCTTCGCGTGCCCGGTGGGTGCAGGTGGACGGGGTGAAGCCGCCGGAGTCCGCGAAGGCGGTGGTGGAGGCAGCCGACTCGGTCCCCTCGTCTGTCCAGGCGAAGGGTGGGGATGTGGTGCTTGCGCCGGTGTTGTCTTCGGCGCCGGTGTTGTTGATACCGTTGGCGGCGCCGGTTGGTGGGAGGGGGACGGGGGATTTCACGGCGACGTCGTTGAGGCCGTCGAGTGAGTGGGATGTGTCGGCGCAGACGGGGACGTTCACGTGGGAGTATCCGTTGCGGGTGCCGCCGGTTGCGGCTGGTCCTTCTCCGGATCTTTCGTTGTCGTATGATTCGCAGTCGGTGGATGGGTTGACGGGGTCGACGAATAATCAGCCGTCGGCGGTCGGTGAGGGGTGGTCTTTGGCGGGGGGTGGGTTCATCGAGCGTTCTTATGTGGGGTGTGCGGTGGATGATGGGCCGAGTGGTGCGGTGAGGACGAGTGGGGACCTGTGTTGGAAGAACGCGAATGCGTCAGTGTCGTTCGCGGGGCATTCGGGTGAGTTGATCCAGGTTGCGGGGTCGAATCAGTACCGGTTGGGCAATGATGACGGCACTCGCTTCACGGAGCTCAAGGGTGGACTGTGTGCCGCGAATGGCACCTCGGACACGGCGTGTTGGCAGATGACGACCACGGACGGGACCCAGTATTTCTTCGGCCTGAATCAGCTTCCTGGCTGGAGTGCGGGGAAGCCGGTGACGAATAGTGCGTGGAGTGTTCCGGTGTTCGGGAACGATGTCGGGGAGCCGTGTCACGCGGCGTCGTCCTGCACCTTGGGGTGGCGGTGGAACCTCGACTACGTGGTGGACACTCACGGCAATGCGGAGGCGTTCTATTACAACGCGCAAACGAACCTCTACGCCAAAAACGGGTCGACGGCGACCGCTTATACGCGGGGCGGTGAGTTGGAGCACATCGAGTACGGCCTGACCTCCAGCACCGTACCGTCTATGGGGCGAACGCGGCCAGCGGGAAGGTGTTCTTCTCCTATGACACCTATGACAGGAATGGTCGCTGCTCGGATCCGGGTGGTGAGTCGTGCATGGCCCAGCCGACAGCCGGGAACGCGGTGAAGCCGGTGAATGCGGCGGCGTATCCGGATGTCCCGTTCGACCAGCTCTGCACCTCGGGTTCGTGCGCGACCCAGATTTCCCCGACGTTCTGGACCACCTCGAAGCTCGCCAGCGTGAAGACCCAGGTCCTCACGGGTGGGTCGTACAAGGATGTGGATTCCTAGGAGCTCAAGCAGTCGTTCCCCGCCCCCGGCGATGGCACGTCGGCGGCGTTGTGGCTGGACAGCATCACCCACACCGGCTACAGCAACGGCACGTCACTGACGGAGCCGACCGTGAGTTTTGCGGGGACGACGATGCAGAATCGGGTGTGGGCGATCGACGGGTTGGTGCCGTTGGATAAGTGGCGGATCTCTTCGATCAAGACCGAGCTGGGTGCGACGGTGAGCGTGAATTATTCGGGGCAGGAGTGTGTGCCGGGGGATCGGGCGGCGATTTTCGCGAATCCGCAGAATAATACGAAACGCTGCTACTCGCAGTGGTGGAGTCCGGCGGTGACGCCGCCGCAAGCAGTTCAGCAGGATCTGTTCCATAAGTATGTGGTCACGAGTGTGATCGATAACCCGAACACGGTGGTGCGGGGTCTCCCGCGGTTGAGAAGTCCTACCTGTATGGCACGCCGGCGTGGCGGTACAACGACTCCCCGCTGTCTGCGGCGGACAAGCGCTCCTGGTCGGTTTTCGCTGGGTTCGATTCCACCGAGGTGCGGGTCGGGAGTGCGGGGAATCCGGCGGGGCAGGCTGTGACGAAGTACACCTTTTTCCGCGGCTTGAACGGCGACCGCGCCGCCCCCGCGGGCGGCGCGAAAGCCGTGAGTGTGTTGGGTGTGCCGGATGAGCGTCCCTTTGCGGGGCGGGTCCGGGAGCAGGTGACCACGTTGGGGGTGGGGGGGTCCGGTGGTGTCGACCACGACGACGCCGTGGATGTCGGCGGCGACGGCGAGCAATGGTTACCATTCCGCGTGGTATACCGGTGAGGCGACGGTGGTGACCAGCGAGCCGGTGTCCACTGGGGGGAGCCGGACGACGACGTCGTCCACGGCGTTCGCGGGGGCGTGGGGGTTGTCGGTGACGCAGCAGGTGGTGTCCAGTGACGCGCCTGCGACGTGTGCGACGACGGTGTATGCGGCGGTGAACGCGGCGGCGAACCTGGTCGGTTCAGTTTCCGAGGTGCTGACCACCTCCGGGGCGTGTGATCAGTCCGGAACGGTGGGTGCGGATCGGCTGATCAGCGGAGTCCGCACCGCCTACGACGGGGCCGCGGTCGGTGCGGCGCCGACGCGGGGGGAGGTGACCATGACCGAGGCGGTCACCGAGATGTCGGGTGCGGCGAAGACGTGGACGGTCGCCTCCACGAGCGTGTACGACGGCCTGGGGCGGCCGGTTGAGGTGACGGATGTGTTGGGGCGGGTGTCGAAGACCGCCTACACGCCCGCCACTACGGGGGGCCCGACGACGAGGGTGGAGACCACGAATCCGGTCGGGTGGGTATCGAGCACGGTGCTGGATCCGGCACGCGGCGCGGAGTTGTCAGTGACGGATGAAAACGGGAAGGTCACCTCGGCGACGTACGATGCGCTCGGCCGCCGCACCGCAGTCTGGCTCCCGAACCGGGCGCAGGCGGACAACGCCTCCTCCCCGTCGAGCGCGTTCGCCTATGGGGTGTCGCAGACGCAGGCATCGACGGTGACGACGAAGACGCTGATCCCGGGTGGGACGAAGACCACGATCGAGGTGGTCGATGGTCTCGGCCGTCTGGTGCAGTCGCAGGCGCCCGCGGTCGGTTCCGGTGGGGTGAACACGGACACGGCTTATGATTCCCAGGGTCGGACGGTGTCGACCACGAGGCCGTATTGGGCGACCGAGGCGCCGAATGGCAAGCTGTTCGTGCCGACGAGTATGGCTCAGGTGCCTTCCCGCACGGACACGGTGTTCGATGCGGCGGGGCGGACTACCGCGAGTGTTCTGTATACGTATGGGGATGAGACGTCCCGGACGAGGTATGCGTATCCGGGGGCGGATCGCACCGATATGGTGCCACCGGCTGGGGGCACCCCGACGAGTACGTTCACGAACTCGCGGGGGGAGAAGACGAAGCTGGTCCAGTACCAGGGAGCGGGGATCGCTGGTGCCGGGTTGGCCACCACGTATGAGTACAACCCGGGCGGGAAGATGACCGGCATGGTCGATCCTGCGGGCAATAGGTGGGCGTGGCAGTACGACCTGAAAGGCAACCAGGTTGTCGCCGACGACCCGGACTCCGGTCGCACGGTGAGTGTCTATGATCTGGCGGGGAATGTGCTGTCCACCACGGACGCGCGCGGGCAGGTGTTGGCGTACACGTATGACCAGTTGAACCGGAAGACGGCGAAATACTCCGATTCTACCAGTGGTGCGTTGCTGGCGTCGTGGTCGTTCGACACGTTGGCTAAGGGCAAACCGACCTCTTCCACCACCGGCGCGGCCGGCGCGGATACGCAGTGCTTCCGCTATGACTACCTCCACCAGCTCACCGAAGCGTGGACGCCGAAGAGCAGCGACTGCGCACCCACCCCCACCACGGCCGGGCTGGGTGGGGCGGCGCCGTACTGGACGAGCTACACGGTCGACCCGCTGACGGGGAACCGCACCTCCACCACCGCGCACACCACAGCCGGGGACACCACCACCAGCTACACGTATCCGGCGGCGGGTGCCGCGCGTCCGCACGCGGTGACGAGTGTGGCCGGTGGACAGTACGACTACGACGCAGCCGGGAACACTGTGACGCGTCCGGGGCAGACCTTGACGTGGGATGAGTCCGGGAAGCTCGCCTCGGTGTCCACGAAAGACGGTACCCAGTCCCGGGTGTATGACGCTGACGGGAACGTGCTGCTGCAGACGGATCCGAAGGCTGGGACGACCCTGTTCGTGGGGGAGACCGAAGTGACGCTCGCGCCTGGCGCGAGTGCGGCGTCCGCGACCCGGACGTATTCGGTGGCGGGGGTGACTGTTGCGGAACGCTCCACCAAGGTTGGGGTGTCCGGCAGCACTGTGACGTGGCTGTCCGGTGACATGAACGGTACGCAGGATCTCGCGGTGAATCAGTCCACTGGGCAGGTCACCCGCCGCTTCGCTGACCCCTACGGCAACGCGCGCGGGCCTCAAACCGTGTGGGGGAGCCAGCATGGGTATTTGAACAAGCCCACCAGTGTGATGACTGGGCTTACGCAGTTGGGTGCTCAGGCGTATGACCCGGTGATCGGGAAGTTCCTCTCCGTCGACCCGATCCTGGACATGACCGACCCGCAGCAGTCGAACGGGTACTCTTACTCCCACAACAACCCGGTCACTACCAGTGACCCGTCTGGGCTGAAACCCAAGACGAACAAGTCCAAGGGGAAACCTGCGGCAGCGAAATCGGCCGGCGCGAAATCGAAGCCGAAAGCCGTGGCGGGTGGTTCGAAGACGGACAAGTCCAGCGCGAAGGGCAGCTCGGGTAAGAAGTCCGAGCAATGGTGGAACCCCTGGAGCTGGAGCCCGAAGACCTGGCAGAAAGCCGCCGCGATCGGTGCGGGTGTTGTGGCGGCTGTTGCGGTTGGTGCGGCGATCGCGGGTGCGGCGGGGTGTGTTGCGGTTACGTTCGGGGTGTGTGGGGCGGTGATCCTGGGTGCTGGTGCGGTTGGTGGTGCGGTTACCTACGGGTTGAAGCCCGGGAAGAAGACCGGGGCGGGGTTCGCTTCAGCGGTCGCGAGTGGCGCGGTCGGCGGTATTGTTGGTGGGGCTGTGGGTGCTGTGGCTGGGAAAGCCCTCAGCGCGGTCGCATCCAAAGTCATAACCAACACCGCTGGGAACACAGCCGCAAAAGCAGAAACCGCTGCTAGCAGCGTGAGGGCTCCTGTTAGAAATCCCCCGACACCTCTTGGCCCAGCCACTGCGAAGGCGGCCATGGTTGATGACGTTGTAGAGAGCACAGGGAAGCCGCCGTCTGGATATGCGGGAGGCCGAAACTTTAGCAATAGGGAGGGCGCGTTGCCAGACGGCCCTAGCTATCGGGAGGGGGACGTAAATCCCCGGATCCCGGATGTTGACAGAGGAGGGCAGCGTTCAGTCACAGGTAGCGATGGAAGCGCTTACTATACGCCCGATCACTACAATTCATTTGTTAAATTTCCTAGTGCTGCGGGGGGCTAATATGAAGCCGATTCTTATCTTTCACAAATCATCGTTGGAGTTGGATGGTTTTCTTGCCGACGCTCACCGCGACGGTCTTGTTATAGTCCAACTCTCAGCGATGGAGTGTGTGACTGTCAAAGACATGTTCGAAGAGTTCTCACGTGCATTGCGTTTCCCTGACTACTTTGGGAGAAATTGGGATGCCTTCGATGAGCTTCTTTCCGACCCAGTAGAGCTTGATTTTCGATCAGGAATAGTCCTCGTTATTGATTGTCCCTCACGGCTTCTGGTAGATGAGCCAGAAAAGCGCCCGATGCTCGGCCAGTCGATAAGATCGGCTCAACAATCGTGGGCGAACCCGGTGAATCAGGGAGGATGGTGGGGTCACGCCGCCCTGGCTTTTATTACTGTGCTGGCAGTAGGTGAACACGAAAATAAAGCCACGCTTGATTTAGTCCGAGAAATGGAGATCGACTGAACCTGAATTGCCTTGGGTTTATTCTATTACTAAGAGTAAATCAGGCTTTAAGGTCATTGACTTTGATGTCCATTCCTCTGGATTGGCGTAGTCAATCAATCGCACAAATCCCGGATCTATTGGACGCGGCAGGATTGGATAGAGGGGGATATGGCGACGGAGGAGCCGCTTGTCGGTGACAACTCCTAGCGCGGCGCGGATACCACCTTCGAGGTCGGCGGGTCCCCTCAGACTGACCCCATTGTCGGTCGTGGCAAGTAGCATGTGGGGGTGGTCACCGCTCTCTATCGCCGCTACCGGCCGGACACCTTCACCGAGATGATCGGCCAGTCGCAGGTGACCGATCCGCTCAGGACGGCGCTGCGCACCAACCGGGTGAATCATGCGTATCTGTTCTCCGGGCCGCGCGGGTGCGGAAAGACCACCTCCGCGCGCATCCTGGCCCGCTGCCTCAACTGCGCCGAGGGGCCCACCGACACCCCGTGCGGCACCTGCCCGAGTTGCGTCGAACTCAGCCGCGATGGCGGCGGCTCGCTCGACGTGGTCGAGATCGACGCCGCGAGCCACAACGGTGTGGACGACGCCCGCGACATCCGCGAGCGCGCCATCTTCGCGCCGGCGCGCGACCGCTACAAGCTCTTCATCCTGGATGAAGCGCACATGGTCACGCCGCAGGGTTTCAATGCGCTGCTGAAGATCGTGGAGGAGCCGCCGGAGCATGTGAAGTTCATTTTCGCGACCACGGAGCCGGAGAAGGTCATCGGCACCATCCGCTCCCGGACGCACCACTACCCGTTCCGGCTCGTCCCCCCTGCGCAGATGCTCGAGTACGTCCAGGGCCTCTGCGACAGCGAGGGGATGACCGTCGCGCCCGGCGTGCTCCCGCTCGTCGTCCGCGCCGGCGGCGGCTCGCCCCGCGACACCCTCTCGCTGCTCGACCAGCTGATGGCGGGCTCCGAGGGCAGTTCCATCGAGTATGAGCGGGCCGTCGCGCTCCTCGGCTACACGCACGCGGCTCTGCTCGACGAGGTCGTGGACGCCATTGCCGCCCGGGATGCGGCCGGGGCCTTCGCGGCCGTCGACCGCGTCATCCAGACCGGACAGGACCCGCGCCGCTTCGTGGACGACCTGCTCGAACGTCTGCGCGATCTGATCGTCGTCGCGGCGACCAGCGTCGAGGGCGCCGCCGCCGTCCTCCGAGGCGTCCCCGCCGACGAACTGGACAAGATGGGCATGCAGGCGATGATGTTCGGTGCGGCCGAGCTCAGCCGCTCCGCCGACATCGTGAACGCCGCGCTGACCGAGATGACCGGCGCGACCTCGCCGCGCCTGCACCTGGAGCTCATGATCGCCCGTGTGCTGGTGCCGTCGGGCGACGACACCGAGCGCGGTGCGCTGGCCCGGGTCGAGCGGCTGGAGCGCCGGGTGGGCGTGAGCGATGCCGCGGGCGGTGGGCCGACGAGGGGCACGGCGCCTGCGGTTGCGGCGCCGGCGACCCGCAGCGCGCCCGCTCCGGAGCCCCCGGCGATTCGTGCGGCGGAGCCTGCTGCGAAGGCGGAGCCGACTGCGGGGGTGCAGCCGCCGGCGAGGACGGAGCAGCCGGCGAGGGCCGAGGAAGCTGCGCCGGAGCCGGATGCGGTGGTGGAACCACAGCCGGAGCCTGCAGCGGTCGCTCCGGCCGAAGCCGTCACCGCGCCGCCGATCGGTCCGGTGACGACGCAGCAGGTCAAGGACTCTTGGCCGCAGATTCTGGATGCTGTCCAGCGCGCCAAACGCAGCGCTTGGATGGTCGTCTTCACCGCACAGGTGCGCGCCCTCAGCGATGACGTGCTCACGCTGTCCTTCCCGAGCGACAACGACGTCCAGAGTTTCCGGCAGCCTCCGTCGCCGGGCACCCAGGGCGTCAGCGAGTATCTCCGCCAGGCCATCGTGGACATCCTGGGAATCCGGGTGAAGTTCATCGCCCGCGCCGACGGCGGTTCCGGTTCGTCGGGCCCGGGTGCGCAGGCGGTTCCCGCGGCCGAGGCCTGGCCCGGGGCGGGCGGCCCCGGCGCTGCGCCGCACGGGGGCGGGGGACCGTCGGACGGCGTTCCCGATCGCCTCGCCTCCGAAGACCTGTCCTCGGGATCGCCGGTGTCGGGACGCCCGGCGCCCGGTGCGTCGCCGTCGGCGAAGGCTCCGCCCGAGATCTCCGGGTCCGGCGTCGCGGCGGACGCTGGCGCGGAGGCGTCGGGAGCCGCCCGGGCGGCATCGCGTTCGGCCGCCGCGCCGTCCTCCGGGCCAGTGACTGAGTGGGCGACCGTCGCCATTCCTGTTGCGGAACCGGTGGGGGCGGCGTCCGCTGTCGTGACCCTCGAACGGCCCGAGCCCGCCGCTGTTCCAGTCGCATCCCGAGCCGGCATCCCGCCCCGCGGTGACACGCCTCTCTCCGACGATGTTCCGCCGGAGGAGACCGAGCCGCCGTTCGAGCCCGACTTCCCGGAGGAGCCCGACTTCCCAAAGGAGCCCGACGAAGACGGAGCGGTTGTCCCTCCTCCTCCCGCTGGCTCGGCTCCTGCCCCGTCCACGGCTCCGGCGCAGCATCCGGCGCTGCGCACCGCTCCTGCGGCCGCACCGGCCACCGGTACGCGCACCCCCACCTTCCAGGCCCCGCAGCGCTATGGCGAGGCTGTCGTCCGCGAGATCCTGGGGGCGACCTTCCTCGAGGAGCAGCCCGCTCCGTCCAACCCGGGGACGCGGTGACCCGTGTACGGGGGCATCGTCCAGGAGCTGATCGACGAACTCGGACGCCTTCCGGGGATCGGGCCGAAGTCGGCGCAGCGGATCGCGTTCCACATCCTGCAGACCGAGGCGTTCGATGTCACCCGGCTGGCCGAGGTGTTGCTGGAAGTGCGCGACAAGGTGCGGTTCTGCGAGATCTGCGGCAACGTCTCGGAGCAGGCCACCTGCTCCATCTGCCGCGATCCGCGTCGCGACCCGGCGCTGATCTGTGTCGTGGAGGAAGCGAAGGATGTCGTCGCCATCGAGCGCACGCGCGAGTTCCGTGGGCTTTATCACGTCCTCGGCGGCGCCATCAGCCCAATCGATGGCGTCGGCCCCGACGACCTCCGCATCCGGCAGCTCATGCAGCGTCTCGCCGACGGGACCGTGCAGGAGGTCATCATCGCGACCGACCCCAATCTCGAGGGCGAGGCGACGGCGACCTACCTCAGCCGCCTGCTGACCGCGCTGGAGGTCCGCGTCACGCGTCTCGCCTCCGGTCTGCCGGTCGGCGGCGATCTGGAGTATGCCGACGAGGTCACCCTCGGCCGCGCGTTCGAGGGCCGGCGTCAGGTCTCCTGACGCCATCGTCACATGAACGCCCAGGCATACCCCCGGCCGGTAGGATGGGAACTCCCGTGACTTCTGGAGTGCCATGGTCTTGATCGTGCAGAAATTCGGCGGCTCGTCCGTCTCCAACGCCGAGTCGATCAAGCGCGTCGCCAAGCGGATCGTCGAGACGCGCAAAGCGGGCAACGAAGTCGTCGTCGCCGTCTCCGCGATGGGGGACACCACCGATGAACTGGTCGACCTCGCGCACGAGGTGACGCCGATCCCGGCCCCGCGCGAGCTGGACATGCTGCTCACCGCGGGCGAGCGCATCTCGATGGCGCTCCTGGCGATGGCGATCAAGAGCATGGGCTCCGATGCCCGGTCGTTCACCGGGAGCCAGGCGGGCATGATCACCAACGCGGTGCATGGCTCCGCGCGCATCGTGGACGTGACGCCCGGCCGCATCCAGGACGCCCTCTCCGAGGGAGCCATCGCGATCGTCGCCGGTTTCCAGGGCTTCAGCCGGGAGTCCCGCGACATCACGACGCTCGGCCGCGGCGGTTCCGACACGACCGCTGTCGCCCTCGCCGCCGCGCTCGGCGCCGAGGTCTGCGAGATCTACACCGATGTGGACGGCGTGTTCACCTCCGATCCCCGGCAGGTTCCGCTCGCGCGCAAGATCGACCGCATCACCAGCGAGGAGATGCTGGAGCTGGCCGCCGCCGGCGCGAAGGTCCTGCACATCCGCGCGGTGGAGTACGCCCGGCGCCACAACGTCACCCTGCATGTGCGCTCCTCGTTCTCGAACCGGGAGGGCACGTACGTCCTCAACGAAGCAGCCGCGGCTGAGGCCGCGAAGAAGGAGGGAACCGTGGAAGAGCCCATCATCTCCGGGGTCGCCACCGATCTGAGCGAGGCGAAGATCACCGTCGTCGGCGTGCCCGATGTGCCGGGCAAGGCGGCGCAGATCTTCAAGATCGTGGCCAAGGCCAACGCGAACGTCGACATGATCGTGCAGAACGTCTCCGCGGCGGCCACCAGCCTGACCGACATCTCGTTCACGCTGCCGAAGTCGGAGGGGCAGCGCGTGCTGACCGCCCTGACGTCCGAGAAGGACGAAGTCGGCTTCCAATCGCTCCAGTACGACGACCAGATCGGCAAGCTCGCCCTGGTCGGCGCGGGGATGCGCACCAACACCGGTGTCTCGGCCAAGCTTTTCGAGGCCCTCTTCGACGCCGGCATCAACATCGAGATGATCTCCACCAGCGAGATCCGCATCTCGGTCGTGACCCGCGCCGACACCGTGGCGGAGGCCGCTCGCGTCGTCCACAGCGCCTTCGGGCTCGACGGCGACCAGCAGGCCATCGTTTATGCCGGCACCGGCCGCTGACGACCGCTCCGGGAATTCGCGCGGTGCGTTTCCCATCCGACCATCTGAACACTCGACCCGAAGGGGCCTCTCCATGAGCGAGCACGCTGGACTCTCGATCGCCGTCGTCGGCGCCACCGGTCAGGTGGGTGCGGTGATACGCCGTCTGCTGGACGAGCGCGAGTTCCCGGTCGGGAGAATCCGTCTCTTCGCCTCCTCCCGCTCGGCAGGCACGACATTGCCTTTCCGCGGCGAGGATGTCGTGGTCGAGGATGTCGAGGTCGCCGATGTCTCGGGCATCGACATCGCGCTCTTCTCGGCCGGCGCGACCGGTTCCAAGGCGCACGCCCCGCGGTTCGCGGAGGCCGGTGCCATCGTCATCGACAACTCCAGCGGCTGGCGCATGGACCCGGATGTCCCGCTGATCGTCTCCGAGGTGAACCCCGAGGCCATCGCCGACGCGCGCAAGGGGATCATCGCGAACCCGAACTGCACCACGATGGCGGCCATGCCGGTGCTGAAGGTCCTCCACGACGAGGCCGGCCTCGAACGCCTCGTCGTCTCGACGTACCAGGCTGTCTCCGGCTCCGGTCTCGCCGGTGCGGAGGAACTGGCCGGTCAGATCCGCGCCGCGGCGGCCGACGAGAACCTGCTGCGCCTGGTCCACGACGGCTCCGCCGTCGGGCTGCCGGCCCCGGTGACGTACGTGCGGCCGATCGCGTTCGACGTCATCCCGCTCGCCGGTTCCCTCGTGGCGGACGGTCTCAACGAGACCGACGAGGAGAAGAAGCTCCGCAACGAGAGCCGGAAGATCCTCGATCTGCCGGGTCTGCTCGTCTCCGGCACCTGCGTGCGCGTCCCGGTTTTCACCGGTCACTCGCTTTCGATCAACGCGGAGTTCGCGAACCCGATCAGCCCCGAGCGAGCCGCCGAGCTGCTCGCGGACGCCCCGGGCGTCCGTCTCGCCGATGTCCCCACTCCGCTCGAGGCGGCCGGCCAGGACCCGAGCTTCGTCGGCCGCATCCGCAGCGACGGAGGCGTTCCCGAGGGTCGCGGTCTGGCGCTCTTCGTCTCCAACGACAACCTCCGCAAGGGAGCAGCGCTGAACGCGGTGCAGATCGCCGAGCTCGTCGCCAAACGGCTGGCCGCCTCGGTCAGCGCCTGACCCCGAGCCGCTGCGCGGGGTCCCGGTGCGTCGAGTGTGACGGCTTGGGCACACTCGCCTCTGTGTGCCCGGGGCCGGTCGCGGCTCCGGGCCGAGGCCGCGTCCGCGCCGGTCGCGGCCGGTTTCCCGGCGCTGCGATGACCTCGGCAGCGAAAGGGTCTCCGCCGGCACGGGCGGGGGCTCCCCGCGCCCCGTAGGATTGTCGGGTGAGCAACGATCCCATCGACGTCGTCCTGATCGGCGGCGGCATCATGAGCGCGACGCTGGGTGCCATGATCCAGCGCGTGCAGCCCGGCTGGAGCATCCGGATCTACGAGTCCCTCGGCGAGGTCGCCCAGGAGAGCTCGAATCCCTGGAACAACGCGGGAACGGGCCATGCCGCCCTCTGCGAACTGAACTACATGCCCGAAGCGGCGGACGGCACAGTCGACCCCGCGAAGGCGATCAGCATCAACGAGCAGTTCCAGCTGAGCCGGCAGTTCTGGGCCAGCCTGGTCGCCGCCGGCGACCTGCCGGAGCCGCAGACCTTCATCAACTCGACGCCGCACATGACGTTCGTGCGCGGTCGGGAGAACATACGGTATCTCCGCCGCCGCTACGAGGCGCTGAAGGAGCAGCCGCTCTTCGCCGGGATGGAGTACAGCGAGGACGCCGAGACCATCGGCGAGTGGGCACCGTTGCTGACGAAGAAGCGCAACCGCAAGCAGCGCATCGCGGCGACCCGCCAGCTGGCGGGCACCGACGTGGACTTCGGGGCGCTCACCCGCGCCCTCATGGACGACCTGGTCGCGAACGGCGCAGAACTCGCAGTGAACCACCGTGTGCGCTCCCTCAAACGCACCAAGGACGGTCTGTGGCGCATCCGCGTCCGGCATGAGGTCGGGCGCACTCCGCGCGAGGCACTCGCGCGGTTCGTGTTCGTGGGCGCGGGCGGCGGCGCTCTGCATCTGCTGCAGAAGTCGGGCATCCCGGAGATCCAAGGCTTCGGCGGCTTTCCGATCTCGGGGCAGTTCCTGCGGACCACCAGCCCGGCGATCGTCGCCCAGCACAAGGCGAAGGTCTACGGCAAGGCGGCCGTCGGCGCGCCGCCCATGTCGGTGCCTCACCTCGACGCCCGCGTCGTGGATGGCGAGACGTCGCTGCTGTTCGGCCCGTACGCCGGGTTCAGCCCCAAATTCCTGAAGAGCGGCAGCTGGTGGGACCTCCCCGGTTCGATCCGCCTGGGCAATATCGGCCCCATGCTCGCCGTCGCGCGCGACAACCTCGACCTCATGAAATACCTCATCGGCGAGCTGATGGCCGGACGCGAGAAGAAGCTGGCCGCCCTCCGCGAGTTCATGCCCACAGCGAAGTCGGAGGACTGGGAGCTCATCACGGCAGGGCAGCGCGTCCAGGTGATGAAGAAGGACGAGAGGAGGGGGGGCGTGTTGCAGTTCGGCACGGAGGTCATCGCGGCGGCGGATGGCTCGATCGCCGGTCTGCTCGGCGCCTCGCCTGGCGCGTCCACCGCGGTGCCGATCATGGTCGACTTGCTGAAGCGCTGCTTCCCGGGGCGGTTCGAGGGCTGGCTGCCGGCCTTGAGAGAGCTCATCCCGACCGTCGGCACGACGCTCAACGACCGGCCCGAAGAGGCTCAGCGCGTGCTCGAGCAGACCGCCGCTGTGCTGAAGCTCGCGCGGTAGGCCGTTCGGCCGCCCCGATGCCGTCCGATCGCGTCGGCGGTTCCGCGGGCGCGGGTGGCCGGGGAGAGCGCGTGTCGCGGGTGGGCCTTGCGCAGTCGTGCCTGGTCGCCCTCGAACTCGCGCTGTTTCTGCGGGTTTCGGGCAGTGGGCGCGCTCGCGCAGGCGTTCGGTCGGGTCGCCGGAGACGATTCGCATGTGGAGTCGTCGACAGCGGGTTGATGCCAGTGGCCGGCTCGGCGTCACGATCGACGCACAGGTCGAGAGATCAAGCGTCTCAAATCGGAGAATGCCGAGTTGCGGCGGGTGAACGAGACGCTGAAGGCAGCTTCGGCTCTCGTCGCGGCCGAACTCGACCGGCCACAGAAGCGATCCCGACGAGGCGGGGCCCTGTATGGCGCGGATGGCGCTTGCCGTTCGAGCGCCCGCTCCTCCCGCGTCGATTGTGGCGCTGTCTGAACCACCCCAACACTTGACCATCATTCGAACATATGTTCGAATAGTGTCATGAGATGGAGCGGCCAAGAACTCACGGCGGAGACGCCGACCGCGCTGTCGGGGCTCGCCCGGCTGAGCGCCCTCGTCCGGTCGGTGCGCACTCCCGAGTTCGCGAACATCACCTTTCACGAGGTTCTCGCCAAGTCGGCGCTCAACAGAGTCACGGGCGGAGGCGGCCCGATGCCCTCCGGGTGGACGGTCAACCCGTACCGGGGCTGCTCGCACGCCTGTGTCTACTGTTTCGCTCGGCCGACGCATTCCTACCTCGACCTCGACCAGGGAAAGGATTTCGACCAGGAGATCATCGTCAAGGTCAACGTCGCCGAGGTCCTCCGCAAGGAGCTCGCACGACCGGGCTGGGGCGGCATCCGGTCGCACTCGGAACGAACACCGACCCGTATCAGCGGGCGGAGGGGCGCTATGCGCTCATGCCGGGCATCATCGACGCGCTCGCCGGCTCCGGCACTCCGTTCAGCATCCTCACGAAAGGATCGTTGCTTCGCCGCGACCTCGACCGGCTCGCCGACGCGGCGACGCGGGTGCCGGTGGACCTCGCAGTGTCGATCGCGGTATACGACGACGAACTGCAGCAATCGGTCGAGCCCGGGACCCCCACGACCACGGCTCGCCTCGCGACGGTCGCGGCCGTGCGCGAGCGCGGCCTCGACTGCGCTGTGTTCCTGATGCCGATCCTCCCGTACCTCACCGATACCCGTGTACACCTCGACCGCGCACTCCGGCAGGCCAGAGACGCGGGCGCGACGAGCGTGCTCTACTCAGCCCTCCACCTGAAGCCGGGCGTGAAGGAGTGGTACTACCTCTGGCTCGGGCGCGAGCATCCCGAACTGCTGCCGCAGTACCGGGCGATGTATGGGCGCGGCACGTATGCGCCGAAGGAGTACCGGCGCTGGTTGGCCGCCCGGATCAAGCCGTTACTCCGCGCGCACGGGCTGGAGCGCAGCGAGAAGAGTCCGCTCACCGGCGGGGTCCGGTCGTCGGCGCTCCGGACGCTGCGCGACAGCGAGGGAGAGCGGCGCATGTTCGCCGGGGCGGCGATGGCGGGCGAAGTGCCCGGCGCCGCGGGGCTCGTGACGCTCGGTGTGCAGCCGACGCTGTTCTGATCCGGACGCTGTTCCTGATCCGCGTGCAGAAAACGCCTTCTTCAGGGTACACAGCCACGCGGTGACCTGCCATACTCTCCCTCGGGAGGTCGAGCCGCCGCAGGCGCCCGCTGGTCGCTCGGCCGGTCTCGTGGGAAGGAGCGCGGTTGTCCCTGGGGCTGCCCGGTCATCTTGCTCGCGCGGCCAATTCGCGGGCGCTCGCAACGGCCGCTCGCTGGGCGGGTTTTGCTTGCCTTGCGGCGGCCGCGGCCAATGTGCTGCTCTCGGGGCTCAACGCCGGGATGAGCCCCTCCTCCGGGGTCACGCTGCTGATGCTGGTGCCGATGACCGTGCTGCTGGCTCTGCTCGCGCGCAGGCGGACCACACTGCTCACGGTCGCGTACCTGCTGGTGGGGACGGTCTGCACATATTTCTACATCGTTGCCCTCTTCGCGGGCATGCCGGTCTACCGGGACACATGTCTGTTCGTGGCCGGACTGCCGGTCGCGGCGATGACGCTGGTCGGCGGCACCGGCACCGGCACGCTCGCGGGCATCCTGTGGGCGACCCTGGGCTTCGCCCTCGCCGATGCCGCGATGGTTCTCGGCACTGCGGCGACCGGGCGGACGTTCCAGCCGGACGCGACCTCGCTGGGTGTCTACCTGTTCCTGATCGGCGTGTTCGCGTTCGACGGGGTCACGCGGGGAGCGCGATCGAAGACCCAGTCCGCCCTCCACCGCGCCGTCCGGGATGTGCGTCTGGTCGATCTGAGACGCGAACTCTTGGCCGGCTCGACCGCCGAAGTCCACGACACGGTGCTGAGCGAGCTTGCGGCCGTCGCGAACGCCGAGCCGGGCGAGCTGTCGCTCCGGCTGCGCCAGCGGATCGAGGACGACCTGTGGCGGATCACGGGACCTGTCGCCCCGCACGACGGTGATGAGTCAGCGCCCGGAGGCGATCCCTGGTACGACAGCGAACTGCGGCATGCGATCGAGGACGCCCGCGACGAGGGGCTCTCGGTGGAATTCTCCGGCGACCGCGACATCCTCGCGCGGCTCGACGACGATACGGAGCGCGCGCTCGGGCTCGCTGTGCGTCAGTGCCTGATCAATGTGCTCCGGCACTCGGGCAGTGCCACCGCGGAGGTGGCGGTCTCCGGCGGGGGCGACGCGGTCTCGGTCATGGTGGTGGACGCCGGCAGCGGCTTCGCGCCCGCCTCCACCGCCAGCGATCGGCTCGGCTTCCGGCAGTCGGTGCATGACCGCATCGGCCGGCTCGGTGGGACGGTGACCGTCTATTCCAGCGCCGATGTCGGTACCACCGTCATCATGGTCCTGCCGACACGGGAGACGGCCGCATGACCGACCGGATCACCGAGACGATCGTCCGGTTTCGCTCCGTGCCGCTCGAGCGCACACCGCAGCGGCTCGACCCCCTGGGTGTGCAGTCGGCTTGGCCCCTCCTGCCGCTGCTCGGTGTGACCGCGATCGGCTACGCTGCGTTCTCCATTGTCTTGCACCACAACCAGCTGCGGTCGCCCGTGCTCGCGGCGGTCGCGCTCGGCGTGCTGGTCCTCGCCGTGGTGACGGCCGGCGTCCGGACCTACCCCGGGCTCGCTCCGGTCGGGCTGTGGTCCCACCTCGCGATCGTTGGAATGGCTCTGGCCTCCGCGTGTCTGTTCGCGGCGGCTGTGTGGGGACGCAACCATCGCATCCAGGACGATGCGGGGCAGATCGCGGTCGCGCTTCTGGTCGCCGTGATGCCGCTGTACCGGCCTGTCGGGGAGGCGCTCGGCGTCGCGGCGGCCTGCGGGACCGTGCTCGGCGCCCTCGCCGCCCTGCAAGCCCCGTCAGGCGAGAACAACCCGCTCGTCTACGCGACGGTGGCCGCGACCCCCGTCCTCGCGCTCGCCTGCGGCGGAGCGGGGTACGCCTGGACGATGACGGGCGAGACGTTGCGCTGGCGCGAGGTGGCCCGCGCCGGGCAGGGCCGCCTGGACGGCGAGCTGCGCCAGACCGCCGCCCGGATGATCCTGCAGGAGCGTGCGACGGCTCTCAACGCGGCGGCGGTTCCCTTCCTCTCCGAGCTTGTCGCTAGCGGGAGCGTCACCGCGGAGGATCGTGAGCGGGCGCGCCGGATCGCCGATGAGTTGCGCGCCGCCGCTGTCGCGGCCGTCGAGCGCACCTGGCTGGCCGAGACCCTCGCCCTCGCCCTCGCGTCCTGCGGCCGGGACACCGCTCCGGGGCGGTCCGCCTCCCGCGTCCACGACCCCGACCGGCTCGATCGGGTGCTCAGCGACGAGCAACGCGCGATCGTCAGCGCGCTCCTCGCGACCCTGGCGGGGCTGCCGGGACTGGACGCCGAGAGAGTCAGGGTCGTCGTCTCCGAGCCGGAGCGTCCCCTCTTCACGCTGACGGCGCGCGTCCGGAAGTCTCGCCGCGAGCTGAGGCGAGAGCTGCTTCCCATCCTGAGCGTTCTGCGATCGGCCGGCCTGACGGCCACGATGCAGGCGGACGATGACGGGCTCACCGTCCGCATCGCCTATCCTGGGACACCGATACGATGAGCACCATCCCCGCACCCCCGCCCCTAGCCGCCCCCGTCTCGCCGACGGTCCGGCTCGCCATCCTCGACGATCACGAGATCCTGCTCGACAGCCTCTCCACCTGGATCGAGAAGAACGCTCCCGAGTTCGACCTCGTGCTCCGTGCTGGGAGCTGGCTGGAACTGGTGCATAGCGACGCGTTCCCCACCGACCTCGTGATCATGGATCTGCAATTGCGCGAGTCCATCTCCATCGGCGCGCGCGTGCGCACCTGCCGGGCCGCCGGCGCCAAAGTGATCGTCCTGACCGCGGTCGACACCCAGGAGGATCGCGCGGCGGTGCTCGCCGCGGGCGCGATCGCCTATGTCTCGAAATCTCAGCCGATGAGCGGCCTTCTTGCCGCTGCGCGGTCCGCGGTCGGCTGGGAGGCCTCGGGCGGCGGCTCGTCCGTGGCTGCGTCGGTGGCCTGGCGACCGGCCTCGCCCGCGCTCGGAGCCGCGCGCCCCCGGCTGAGCGACGGGGAGCGCCAGGCGCTGCTTCTCTACGCCGACGGTCGAACGACCTCCGAGGTCGCTCAGGCGATGAGCGTGCAGTACGAGACGGCTAAGACGTATCTGCGCCGTGTGCGAGAGAAGTACGGGAAGGCCGGCCGGCCGACAAGTTCGCGCGCTGACCTCATCCGCCGCGCGGCGGAAGACGGCTACCTGACCTGAGCGTCCGGCGCCCCCATAGGAGCGTCAGCCTCGACCGCCTAGGATCGGGACGTGGCAAAACTGTATTTCCGCTACGGCGCGATGAACAGCGGCAAGAGCACCGCCATGCTCCAGGCGGCATACAACTACGAGGAGCGCGGACACCGCGTGCTTCTGGCAAAGCCGTCGATCGACACCAAAGGCGACAGAGGCATCCTGTCGCGCCTGGGCGTGACCCGCCAGGTGGACTATCTGATCGCGCCGGGGACGGACGCGTACGGCGTCTTTCAGCAGCACCGCGACCGCATCCGCAAACGGTTCGATCGCGATATCAGCGCCGTGCTCGTCGACGAGGCGCAGTTCCTCACCGAGGCGCAGGTCGACGATCTGCTCAGGATCGCGCTTCTGGACGATGTCCCGGTTCTCGCCTACGGCATCCGCACCGATTTCCAGACCGTCGCTTTCCCGGGCAGCCGCCGTCTTCTCGAGGTCGCGCACAGCCTCGAGGAGCTGAAAACGATCTGTCGCTGCGGGCGCAAGGCGATCTTCAACGCGCGCAAAATCGACAGCGTCTTCGTCTTCGACGGCGATCAGGTCGCCATCGACGGCGCCTCGGTGAGCTACGAATCGCTCTGTGGAGCCTGCTATCTGCAGGAGAGCCGCGGTGTGCTGAACAATGGCCGCCGGCGCTGGCCTGTCGATGTCGCGACAGCCTACGATAGCGAACCCGACCCCGATTTCACCTGATCCCCCACAGCAACGAAAGATCAACAGCATGAGAATCTCCGTGATCGGCTGCGGCTATCTGGGAGCGGTCCACGTTGCTGCGATGGCTGACCTGGGCCACACTGTCATCGGCGTCGATGTCGATGAGGCCAAAGTGACGGCCCTGTCCGAGGCGCGCGCGCCGTTCTTCGAGCCGGGGCTGCCCGAGGTGCTCGCCTCCGCGACCGCCAGCGGACGCCTCCGGTTCACCACGGACTTCTCGGCCGTCGCCGAGGCCGAGGTGCATTTCGTCGGCGTGGGCACCCCGCAGTCGGCCGAGGGAGACGCGGCCGATATGCGCTTCGTCGACGCCGCGTTCGCCTCGTTGCTGGAGCACGTCAAACCGGGGGATCTGATCGTCGGCAAGAGCACGGTCCCGGTGGGCACGGCCGCCCGGCTGGCCGAGCTGGTCGCGCAGCGCGCGTCGGAGGTCACGCTCGCCTGGAACCCCGAGTTCCTCCGCGAAGGGTTCGCTGTCAAAGACACCGTCAGCCCGGACCGTCTCGTGTACGGCGTCCCGTCGGGCGAAGCCGGAGAGCGCGCCGCGCGCATCCTGGACGAGGTCTACGCCCGTGCCGTCGGCGCTGGAACACCGGTCATCGTGACCGACTACGCTACCGCCGAGCTCGTGAAAGTCTCGGCCAACGCTTTTCTCGCGACCAAGATCTCCTTCATCAACGCTATGGCCGAGATCGCCGAGGCGGCCGGAGCGGATGTGACCCGGCTGGCCGACGCGATCGGGCACGACGCACGCATCGGCCGACGCTTCCTCAACGCCGGCGTCGGCTTCGGCGGCGGCTGCCTGCCGAAGGACATCCGCGCTTTCAGCGCGCGCGCGCGGGAGCTCGGACAGGGCGATGCCGTGCGCTTCCTCGACGAGGTGGACAAGATCAATCTGCGCCGCCGCGCCCGTGTGGTCGATCTCGTCGCGGAGGTCGCCGGGGCAGTGGAGGGTGTCCGCGTCGGTATGCTGGGGCTCGCTTTCAAGCCGCACTCGGACGATATCCGCGACTCACCCGCACTGGACGTGGCGACCCGGCTCGCCGCCCGGGGAGCGATTGTGACCGCGACGGACCCCGAGGCTGTTCCGAATGCGAGTCTCCGGGCTCCGCAGCTGGCTTTCGCTGCGAACGCGCACGAGGCGGTCGCCGGGGCCGACGTCGTCGTCCTCATCACAGAGTGGCCGGAGTTCACCGGGCTCGACCCCGCCGAACTCGGTGAGCTGGTCGCGCACCGGCGCGTAATCGACGGCAGGAACGCCCTCGATCCCGTCGCGTGGCGCGCTGCCGGCTGGGAGTACCGCGGGCTCGGGCGCTAGCTGCGACTTCCCCGTGAGGCGCTGAACGGCGAGGCGCTCCGTCCGCCTGCCACCCGCTCCGTCCCGTCGGAAGCGGAAGAGATCTGGCCGTTGGGGCCTGTTCTCTCCTCCGTTTCCTGCGTTTGCCTCGTTACCGGCTGCAATCCCCTCCTTTTCCGACGGGCGGCGGCAAAGGAGGGGTTCCGGGGTGTGGGGGCTGGATGCCGGGAAAGAGGTGAGACTTCGGGAGGGGAGGACCTCTGCGGAGCGACGGGCAAGCGGCGCCGCCTTCCTCGGCAGCCCCGTTTGGGGGCAGCCCACAAAACTGAGGATTTGTTACCTTTGTCCTCATGGTGATCGGTCTCTCGCAGAAGGAGTCGTCGCCGCATCCGGCGGAGCCTCCTCGCGAGCCGCGCCGGCGGCGTCCCGTCCTCGTCGCCGTGGTGGCGCTCGCCGTGGTGCTGATCGCCGCTGTGGCGGGCTGGATCGTTCTGCGCGGCGTACTCGCACGGCAGGAGCTGACGGCGGCGATGCCCGACATCGCCGCCGTGCGGAAGGCCGTCGAGAGCGGGGGCCTCGCACGCGCGCGGGCCGCCTCCGCCGATCTCGAACGCCACGCCAAGGCGGCGGTATCGCTCACCTCAGATCCGGTCTGGCGGGTAGCGGAGGGCATTCCGTGGATCGGAGCCAACCTCACCGCGGTGCGGACCGTCGCGACCGTGAGCGAGACGGTCGCCTCGGAGGTCGTCAGACTGCTCATCGGCGTCGCGACGGAGGTGGACACCCGTCGTCTTGACCTCTCTGGCGGCCGCGTCGATCTGGCCCGGCTGGCCGCCGCCCAGGCCCCGGTCGAGGGCGCGCAGACGGCTTTCCGCAGGGCCGAGGCGAGTGTGGAAGCGCTGCCCTCCGGTGGCCTTCTCTCGCCTGTCGGTACCGCTGTCGACCGGATGCGCACCTTTTTCGCGCAGACCGCGCCGACGATCGACGTGGCCGGCAACGCCGCGCGTCTGCTGCCCGGCATGCTCGGCGCCGACGGACCGCGCACTTACCTCCTCGTCGCCCAGAATCCGGCCGAACTGCGGGCTACCGGCGGACTCATCGGCTCGGTCGCGGTCATCCATGCGGACAAAGGCGCCGTGTCGCTCGCTTCGCAGAAGGCCGGTTCCACGATCGGGCCCTGGCGTTCGCCGGTCGTCAGCGTCCCCGCGGCCACGCAGGGGCTCTACGGTCCGCTCGTCGGACGGTTCCTCCAGGATGCGAACCTCACCCCCGACTTCCCGCTCGCGGCGAGCACGGTCGCGGCGATGTGGGCGTCGAGCACCGGGACGGCTGTGGATGGCGTGGTGACGATGGACCCGGTCGTTCTCGCCGCGGTCCTCCGAGCGACCGGACCGATCGCGCTGCCGGGCGGGGACACGCTGAGCGCTGGCAACGCCGTGCGGCTGCTCCTGAGCGGTGTGTATCAGCGATACGGCGATCCGAGTACACAGGACTCCTTCTTCGCGTCGGCTGCCAGCGCGGTCTTCGGCCGGGTGACCGCGGGCGGGCTCGACGGAAGGGTGCTCATCGCGGCGCTGGCGGACTCGGGAACGAGCCGTCGCATCCTGATCTGGAGCGCGCACCCCGCCGAACAGCGCGTGCTCGCGTCGACGACTCTCGCTGGCGCTCTGCCGACCTCCACGGCTGAGACCGGCGGTTTCGGGGTGTACTTCAACGACGCGACCGGATCGAAGATGAGCTACTACCTGAAGTCCGAGGTCGCCGCCGGTGCGACGGTGTGCCGTGCGGACGGCAAACCGACGGCGCACATTCGGGTGACGTTGACGAACACCGTGGCGGCGGCGAGCGTTCCGGGGCTGCCCGCTTACGTCACCGGCGCAGGGAAGTCCGGGGTCCCGGTGGGGTCCATCCTCACGCGGGTCGTCGTGTACCGTCCCGCGGACGGTTTGCTGCTGGGTGTGACCAGCGGCGGCGCGAGGCATTCGGCGGTCTCGGGCACGGATCGGGCGCGGCCGGTGGCGGTGACGGAGGTCCTGCTCGCGCCGGGGGAGGCGAAGACCGTCCAGGTCGAGTTCCTGGAGGTCGGGCAGACCGGGACAGCGCTCGATGTGACGGTCGCGCCGACTCTTCCGGGCGACGGGTCCACCCCTGTTGTGGGGGCCAGGCGCACCGCTGCCGCCCTTGTCGTTCCATGCGCCACCGGCATAAAGTGAGAATTAATCACTAAGCTCGATGTGCGTCGGGCCGAGAGGAGGCAAGGCTGATGATGAGAAAGACTCTGGCCGCGCTGACGATCGCCGCGACCCTGATGCTGGCCGCGCCCACGGCCGCGAACGCGGACCAGTACACGAAAGGCGCTCCCTGCCGCTTCGATCTGCTGAGCTCGCAAGCCGGTGGAACCGCCACGCTCATCTGCGTCCCGGGGACCTGGTCGGCCTCCGAGCTCGTCGACTGAACGGTGACAGGCGAGGACGGCATCAGCGTCCGCCTCGTCTCGACGGCCGCCCCGAGCACCATGCACTTCGAGAAGCGCGTCAACGCGGACGGCAGCGATGTCCTCACAGTGACGGTTCTGTTCGACGCCACCGGGCTCTACTCGATCGTGGGACACGGCGAGACGAGCGGCCACGTCTGCGCGGCCTCCCTCACGGTCACCCCGCTCGACCACCCGGCCTCAGTGAGCGAGCCGGGCAGCGGTCTCGCCGACACCGGAGCGGTCGTCGCCGGCTGGGCCGGTTGGCTGACGGGCGGGCTGCTGGCGGCGGGTCTCCTGGCGCTCCTGGTCGCCAGCTGGGCGCGTCGCCTGCGCGCCGACTGAGCAGCTCCCGCGGGAGACGTCCGGGCGCCGGGAATCGCAGGCGTCCGGGCGCGGTTGGACTCAGGGTGAACGCGTCCAGCAGCATCCCCCTCACCGTCCTCGACCTGGCGAGCCGCCCCGCCGGCGGCACCAACGCCGACGCGCTCGCCGGCAGCGTCCGGCTCGCGCAGGCTGCCGAACGCCTCGGCTACGGCCGGTTCTGGGTCGCCGAGCACCACGGGATGCCGGCCATCGCCTCCAGCGCTCCCGCCGTCCTCATCGCGGGAATCGCCGCAGCGACCGAGCGCATCCGCGTCGGGTCCGGCGGTGTCATGCTGCCGAACCACGCGCCGCTCGTCGTCGCCGAGCAGTTCGGCACCCTCCGCGCCCTCTATGGCGACCGCATCGACCTCGGCATCGGCCGCGCACCGGGCACCGACGGTGCGACGGCGATGGCTCTCCGCCGCAGCGAGCAGGGCCTCGGCGTCGATGACTTCCCGCAGCAGCTCCTCGACCTCTTCGGCTTCTTCCACGGCGGCATGGACGATGACAACCCCCTGCGCAGCATCACCGCCGTCCCCGGCCTCGGCGACGTCCCGCAGATCTGGCTTCTCGGTTCCAGCGGCTACAGCGCACAGGTCGCGGCGGCTCTCGGACTCCCGTTCGCTTTCGCCCACCACTTCGCCGGCGAGAACACCGAGGCTGCGCTCGAGGTGTACCGCTCCCGGTTCAAGCCCAGCGACACCCAGAGCGAACCCCGGACCATGATCGCGGTCACCGTCGTCTCGGACGAGGACCCCGACACCGTGCGGGCGCTCAGCCTCCCTGGACAGCTCTCTTTCCTCCGTCTGCGTCAGGGGCTGAAACCCGAGCCCGTCAGCGTCGAGGAAGCGCTCGCGCACGACTTCACCCCGCTGGAGGAGGAGTTCATCGCCGCTCGCAATGCCCGCCAGGCGATCGGCGTCCCCGACGAGGTCAAGGCCCGGCTGGATGCCCTTCTCGCCTCCACCGAGGCGGACGAGCTCATGGTCTCCTCCGGCGCCGCCACCATCGAGGGTCGCATCCGCTCGCTGGAGATCGTCGCGCAGCTCTACCCCGCCGCATGACGGTCCGTGACACGGCATGGAGCGGCATCCGGACTGCCCGGGTAGCGTTGGCCGCGTTTCCCAGCTTTGTCAGCAGCGAAGGCGGTCCCGCATGGCACACGCACCCACCGTCGTCGGCGTCAGCGGCAGCCTCACGACGCCGTCGCGCACGACCGTCCTCGTCGACGAGGTGACCCCTGCCTTCGCCGACGCGACCGGCGGCACCCCGAACGTCATCGGACTCGCACCGCTGCTCGGCGACCTGGGCGCCGGGCCGTTCTGCAGCCACCTCAGCCCGCGTGTCCTCGCCGCCCTCGAAGCGGTGGAGTCGGCTGACATCATCGTGGTCGGCTCACCCGCCTACCGGGCGACCTACACCGGCCTCTTCAAGCTCTTCTTCGACCACATCGGCCAGTACGCCCTCGTGGACAAACCTGTCGTGCTCACGGCCACGGGCGGAAGCGACCGCCATGCCCTGCTCGTCGAGCACCAGATGCGCCCCTTGTTCGGGTTCTTCCAGTCGATCACCCTGCCCCTCGGCATCTACGCGAGCGAGGCGGACTTCGAGGACTACGCCATCGCCTCGGACGACCTGCGCGAGCGGATCGCCACCGCCGTGACGCGGACGCTGCCACTGGTGCGCTCGCGGGCCGACCCGGACGCACGATACACGGGGGCGGAGTTCGCGCGGCCGGATGCGTTCTGACTCGCGGAACGAGGGGCGAGACGCGTCATGGAAAGCTCCCCGGTGAGGGGTGCTGTGAAAGAATCGCGGCGGTTGTGATTCGCCAGACCCCTTGCCTCTGCACGAAGGCGGCAGCCCGCTGAAGCGCACACTCGCGAAAGCATCGGCAGCCGTGTCTCACAGCCTATTTGACAGAGTCGGGGTGACAGGATTTGAACCTGCGGCCTCTTCGTCCCGAACGAAGCGCGCTACCAAGCTGCGCCACACCCCGATGGCCCGAAGGCCTTGTCTAGGATACATGAGCGCCGGGGCGGCGATGACCACTCCTGCCGATCGACGGGGAAGACGCCAGAGGAGTTCGTGCAGGAGAAAAGGCCGACTCCGTTCACTCTGCCGCCGTCAGCGTGACGAGCGTCGCCTCCGGCCGGCACGCGAACCGCACCGGTGCGTAGATCGACGTTCCGAGCCCGGCCGACACGTTCAGGTAAGCCGTGCGGAAGGCGTGCCGCCACAGGCTCAGGCCCTTTGCCTGCTTGCGGGAGATGTCGCAGTTCGTCACCAGCGCGCCGTAGCCGGGCACACACACCTGGCCCCCGTGCGTGTGCCCGGCGAAGATCATCGCAGCGCCATAGGTCACGAACGAGTCAAGCACACGACGGTAGGGCGCGTGGACGACGCCGAGTGTCACCGTCGGGCGTTCCGGTCGCGCGCCGTCGCCAGGCCAGGCCGTGTCGTCGGAGTACGGGTCGTTCTCGCGCAGTTCGTCCAGCGCTCCCGGGATCGCTGCCACGCGGTCGTAGCGGATGTGCGGGTCGTCGACACCGAACAGCTCGAGGTGCGTGCCACGTACCTCCAGAGCCCCGGTAGCGTTGTTGAGGTCGAGCCAGCCGAGGCCGCTCAAGTATTCCGTCAAAGCGGCGGTGTCGAGCCGGGGCGAGGTGGAGCCGCGCTTCTTGGACGGGCCGGTGAAGTATTTGAACGGGTTCTTCAGCTGGGGGCCGAAGTAGTCGTTCGAGCCGTGTACGAAGACGCCGGGTACGCCTCGGAAGACATCGAGCGCCGCGCGGATGCCGCTGAGGCCGTCCTGGTGGCTCAGATTGTCGCCGGTGTCCACGATCAGATCGGGCTCGAAGCGCGCCAGGGAACGTATCCATTGCTGCTTGTCGTGCTGCCACGGAGCCATGTGCAGATCGGAGAGGTGCAGCACCCGGATGGAGTCCGATCCGGTCGGCAGCACCGGAACCGTCACTTCGCGCAGAGTGAACGCTCGGCGTTCGACGAGCGACCCGTAGGCGAATGCGGTCGCGCCGCCAGCGGCGAGCGCCGTCAGCGCGGCGCCCGCCGCTCGAAGCGAGCGCGCGCTCATCCGCCGGCGCCGGGCGTCGGAGTCGGCTGGGTCGCTTTCTGCGCGGTCAGGGCCACCTGGGTTCCCGGTCTGGCTCTGCTCCCCGCCCCGGGTTCCTCGGCCTGCACGATGGCGTCCGGGCTGCCCTCACCGGTGAGTCTGATGGCGAAACCGGCGTCGGCCAGCGCCTTCTGCGCATCGGACACCTTCATCCCGACGACGTTGGGGATCGTCACCAGCGCGCCGTTGCTCGTGTAGACGGTCACCTGCGTGCCTTTCTCGACCGAGGCCCCTGCCGCAGGATCGGTTGCGGAAACCGTGCCCGCTGGCAGTGCCGAGTCCTGCGGGCCGCCGTCGACGGAGTCGAGGCCGATGCCGATCAGGATGGACTTCGCTTCCGCGGGGGTCTTGCCGGTGAGGTCGGGGACGGTCACCTGTGCGCCGCGCACGAGTTTGTCCGATGCCTTGGCGAAAGGCTCGCCCCCGTACTTCGCGACGGCGGCGGACATCATGGCTCGCATGACCGATGTGCGGGCGCTGGCCGGGGATGTGCCGTGAGTCGGGGTGGTCCGCCGCATGTCTTGGTGACCGGTGACATTGCCCACCCAGTACGCACCCGCCACTCCCGTGGTGGAAGCCACAAGCCAGAGCTGCTCGTTTCCGTCTGTGGTCCCGGTCTTCGCAATCATGTCCTTGCCGGTCGTATTCATGCCGGCGGCCGTGCCTGGGCTGACGAGCACTCTCTGCATGGCCGCGGACATCGCTGCGGCGATCGACGGGTCGACCGATTGCTCGCACTTCGATGTCGGAGCGGACACCTCTTTGCCGTCGGCTCCGATGATCTTGTCGATCGCGATCGGGGAACAGGTGACTCCGCCATTGGCGATTCCCGCGAACGCGGTTGCCATCGTCAGCGGTGCGATGGTGTTCGTCCCCAGGACGCTGGCCGGGTTCGCGGCCAGCTCAGTGCCCGTGGCGGTGTGTACTCCGAAGGCTTTTGCCGTGTCCCGGATCTTGCAGAGATCGAGCTGGGATGCCATGGAGACGAACGCTGTGTTGATGGAGAGCTGCGTCGCCTGAATCGCGCTGCGAACGCCTTCTTCGCCCGAGCTGTCGTTCGTCGGCCAGCGGTTCGGGGTGGAGCCGTAGGAGCCGTTGGGGAAGCAATACCCCTTGAACGTGCCCGTGGCGTAGGTCCTGACGTTGGCATTGACTGTCTCGTTCAGCGTGTGGCCTTCTTCGAGCCATTCGGCGAGCGTGAACGTCTTGTAGGTGGATCCGACCTGGAAACCGTTGGAGCCGCCGTAGTCGTAGTCAGTCGCATAGTTGACCGATGAGTATTGATCGCCCGACGCGAGCACATCCGGATCTTGTGAGTACTGCTTGTTCTGGGCCATGTAGAGGATACGCCCTGTCCCCGGCTGGACACCCACAAGTACGCCGCCGATGTCGAACGAGTACGTCTGTGGCACATAGGAAGCGAGCGTCTCCTCCGCGGTCCGCTGCAGGTCGACATCGAGAGAGGTGTAGATCTTGTAGCCGCCGCGGTTGAAGTTCGCTGCGCGGGAATCCTCGTCTTTGCCGAAGGTGGTTTCGTTCAGGATGATCCTCTGCACGTAGTCGCAGAAGTACGCCGCCCCGCCGGCCGTTTGGCAGCCGCGGCTGGACGGCGTGATCACCGGCTGGATCGGCGTCTCGACCGCTTCGTCGTACTGCGCTTTGGTGAGTTTCTTGTACTCGTACATCTTGCCGAGGATGTAGTCGCGGCGCTCCTTGTTCTTGGCGTAGCCGTTGGCGGCCCCGTTCGATGCGGAGTCGGGGTTGTCGAGCTTCAGTCCGCTCGGCTCGTTGACGATCGCGATGAGGCTGGCCGCCTGCGCGGGCGTCAGCGCTGCCGCGGTCGTGTTGTAGTAGTAGCGGGCTGCGGCTTCGATTCCGTAGACGGAACCGCCAAAGCCGGCGATGTTCAGATAGCCGACCAGGATCTCGTCTTTGGGGTACTTCTTCTCCAGGCCGATGGCGTACTTCATCTCCTTGATCTTGCGGTCTGGCGTGATGCCCGTGGAGTCGTCGACGCAGTCTTGGTACTTGGCCTTCTGATCCTTCGTCTTGACCGGCATCGCCTCGCACTTCTGGAGCAGCACGTTCTTCACGTACTGCTGCGTGATCGAGGAGCCGCCCTGCACGCCGCCACCGGAGACCGTCGAGAGGACACCGCGCATGGTGCCCTGGATGTCGACGCCGCCGTGCGTGTAGAAGCGCGGGTCCTCGCCGGCGATCGCGGCATCCTTCGCCGACTGCGAGATCTGGTCGAAGGCGACCGGCAACCGGTTCTGGGAGTAGAAAGTGGCCAGCGCGACGTCGGAACCGTCGGCGTTCTTCGCGTAGATCGTGGTCGGCTGGGCGAGCTGGCCGATCTGGAGGTACTCGGGCAGCCCCTCGAAAATGCCGATGCTGTTGTTGGCGGCCATGCCTGTCACTGCGATGGCGGGTGTGACGGCGGCGGTGACCAGAAGACCGACCACGGCGCTCATGCCGACGAACGCGCCGACGGCTCCGAGCCCACCTCTAGCCTGTGGTTTTTTCGCAGACATAGGATCAGGCTAAGCGATAAACCTGATAGGTGGGACCGAACGGCCCGACCCCTGCAACCGGAAAGGGCAGAATGCTGCGCTGGGAATACATGACCACCCCTCTGATCGTCCACAACACCGCCGCCATCCTCAACAACTGGGGGTCTGACGGCTGGGAGCTGGTGCAGGTGGTCATCGGATCGGAAGGCGGTCTGGTCGCCTACCTGAAGCGTCCGGCGCGGGACGGGGCGGACACCTAATGGCGGGCGTCGAGGCGAGGCTCGCCGAACTCGGGATCGACCTGCCGGAGGTTGTCCCGCCCGTCGCCGCCTACACTCCCGCGGTGGTCGACGGCGGCCACGTGTACACCTCCGGTCAGCTGCCCATGGTCGCGGGCGCTCTGCCTGCGACAGGCAGAGTGGGGGAGGGGCACGGCCTCGTCCCCGCCGCTGACGCCAAGGAGTACGCCAGGATCTGTGCTTTGAACGCGCTCGCTGCGGTCAAAAGCGTGATCGGCTCCCTCGATCGCGTCACTCGTGTGGTCAAGGTCGTCGGCTTCGTCGCCTCGGACCCCGCGTTCACCGGCCAGCCCGGTGTCGTCAACGGCGCCTCCGAGGTTCTCGGCGAGGTCTTCGGCGACGCCGGCGTCCACGCTCGCTCCGCGGTCGGTGTCGCTGTGCTCCCGCTCGACGCTCCTGTCGAGGTCGAGCTCATCGTCGCGTTCGACTAGGCCGTGAGCCCGGGAAGCGGCGCGAACCGGCCCGGTTCGCGCCGCTTCCTCTGTTCGGCAGCGGTGCTGCTCTGGTCCGCGCTGTCTGGATCTGCGCTGCGCCGATCGTCTAGCTGTACAGCTAGACGAGCTTGGACTGGATGGACGACATGATCGCCGTGTCCGCCAGAGTCGTGGTGTCGCCGACCTCGCGCCCTTCCGCGACATCCCGGAGCAGCCTGCGCATGATCTTCCCGGAGCGCGTCTTCGGCAGTTCGTTGACCAGGAAGATGTCGCGCGGCCGGGCGATCGCGCCGATCTGCTCGGCGACGTGCTTGCGCAGTTCCGCGGCCGCGTCGATCGACTCGGCCGTCTCCAGCTGATTCTGCTTGATGATGACGAAGGCCACCACCGCTTGACCGGTCGTTTCGTCCGCCGCGCCGACCACGGCGGCCTCCGCGGTGAGCGGGTGGGCGACCAGCGCCGATTCGATCTCCGTGGTCGACAGGCGGTGCCCGGAGACGTTCATCACATCATCCACGCGGCCCATCAGCCAGATCTCGCCGTCCTTGTCGTAGCGGGCGCCGTCGCCGGCGAAGTACTTGTCGCCGAATTTCTCCCAGTATGTGTCCTTGAAGCGCTCTGGGTCGCCCCAGATGCCGCGCAGCATGCTCGGCCACGGTTTGGTGACCACGAGGAGGCCGCCCTCGTCCCGGCCGACCGGAACACCGGCCTCGTCGAGGACGTCGACCGAGATCCCGGGCAGCGGAACCTGGGCGCTCCCCGGTTTCAATGTCGTCACTCCGGGAAGGGCGGAGACCATGATCGCGCCGGTCTCGGTCTGCCACCAGGTGTCGACGACGGGCGTCCGGTTGCCGCCGATGACCTCGCGGTACCACATCCAGGCCTCGGGGTTGATGGGTTCCCCCACCGACCCGAGCACGCGCAGGCTCGACAGGTCGAACCGCTGCGGGTGCTGCCGGCCTAGCTTCATGAAGGAGCGGATCGCTGTGGGGGCCGTGTAGAAGATCGAGACCCTATATTTCTCGATGATCTCCCACCACCGGCCGGGGTGCGGCGTCTCGGGGGTGCCTTCGTAGAGCACCTGCGTCGCGCCGTTCGCGAGCGGGCCGTACACGACGTATGTGTGGCCGGTGATCCAGCCGACATCCGCGCTGCACCAGTAGACGTCGGACTCGGGATGCAGGTCGAACACGTTCTTGTGGGTGAAAGCCGCCTGGGTCAGGTAGCCGCCCGAGGTGTGCAGGATGCCCTTCGGCTTTCCGGTGGTGCCCGAGGTGTACAGGATGAAGAGTGGGTTCTCGGACGGGAAGGCTTTCGCGACGTGGTCGGCATCCACCTGGGCGATCTTCTCGTGCCACCACAGGTCGCGGCCTTCGGTCCAGGCCACCTCGTTCTCGCCGCGCTTCACGACGAGAACGTGCTCGACGGTGCTTTGCCGGTCGGCGCACTGTTCGTTGGCGAGGGCGGCGTCCACCGCGTCTTTGAGCGGGAAGACGCGGCCTTTCCGCCAGCCGCCGTCGGCCGTGATGACAAGCTTCGCCGCGGCGTCGTCGATGCGCGAGCGGAGACTCTCTGCGCTGAATCCGCCGAAGACCACCGAGTGGACGGCGCCGATCCTGGCGATCGCGAGCATCGCGACGACGGCCTCCGGGATCATCGGCAGGTAGATCGCCACGCGGTCGCCCGCACGGACGCCGAGGCTGGTGAGCAGGTTCGCTGCCTTCTTCACCTCGGCGGTCAGCTCGGCGTAGGTGATGCTCCGGCTGTCGCCGGGCTCGCCCTCCCAGTGGAGCGCGACGCGCTCGCCGTTTCCGGCGTTCACATGCCGGTCGAGGCAGTTGTAGGCCACGTTGAGCTCGCCGTCGTCGAACCACTGAGCGAACGGCGGATTCGACCAGTCGAGCGTGCGTGTGAACGGCTTGTGCCAGTGCAGCAGCTCGCGCGACTGGTCGGCCCAGAATCCGAGACGGTCGGCGGACGCTCTCTCGTAGAGATCAGCCGACGCCACAGCGTTCGCGGCGAATTCCTCGCTGGGCGCGAACCGGCGCGCTTCGTGCAGCAGGTTGTCGATGGTGTTGCTCATGGCGAGTCTGTTCGCTCCTTTGCGATGCCGGATGGGATGAGTCGTGGCACGATACTGCCCGACTCTACAACCTGTAGAAGAGGACCCCGAACAGACTTGCGTTTGCATTGATTCTGCGTAGACTAGTCCGTGGCCGAATTGTTAATATTCTGGCGTGCGGCGCAATACGATTCCCCCCAATCCTGCGCCGCAGTGGCCGCACCTGTTCCCCCCAATAGGTGCGGCCCCCCTTTGTTTAACACGGGTCTCCTGTTCGCGATCGAGTTCTCCACAGCACGGCGGCGCGGCCGAGTTGTCCACGGATTCTGCGACCCCGGCGCGCAGACGCGGGATGTCCGTAGCGTCAGGGGATGCGAAGACGAACACGGGCGCGGGCGAAGCCGCGGGAGAGCCCACGGGAGCCGTCCCGTCACCGGGCGATGGAGGCTGCCGCAGGACCGGCCGAACGGTACGAGCCGCCGGGCGGCGGCCGGGTGCTCCCGGCCGCTCATGTTGCGCTGGATGACGCGACGGCATCGCGGGGGTCGCCGGCGATTGCGCCGGAGACACCGACGCTAGCCGGGAGCCCGGAAGGGGGCTTGGCGGCCGTCTCGTCCCGCGTGGCGTCGAAACCGCCCGTGCTCTCCCCGCGTCCGGACGCCTCATCGGTCCGTCTCCAGACCCCGCCACCGGCCGGCCTCTGGTACACGTACGGTCCGCTCACCCTCTATCTCATGCGCGAGGGCATCACCGACCTCTTCGTCACCGGTTCCGGCGAACTCTGGACGGACGACGCCCGCAGCGGCCTCCGACGGCAGGACGGCTGGAACGCGGAGGAAACCGCGGTCAGACGACTCGCCGTCCGCCTGATCGCGCACGGCGGACGGCACATCGACGAGGCGACGCCTTTCATCGACGTCCGGCTCCCGGGCGGCGTGCGCGTCCACGCAGTGCTGCCGCCCGTCTCCACCGAGGGCACCCTGCTCTCCGTCCGCATCCCCGCGCGCGTGCAGCCGCGCATCCCGGATCTGGTCGAGAGCGGAACGCTCACGGCCGCCCAGCGTGCGATCCTGCTCGCCGCCGTCGCAGGCAGGGTCAACCTCCTCGTGACGGGGGCTGGCGGCGCGGGGAAGACGACCCTCCTCGCGGCGATGCTCGCCCACGTGCCGCCCACCGAACGCCTCGTCGTGATCGAGGATGTCGCCGAACTCCGCATTCCGCACCCGCACGTCGTCGGTCTTCAGGCGCGACAGCCGAATCTGGAGGGTGCGGGTGGGGTAGACCTGCGCCGCCTCGTCCGCGAGGCACTCCGGATGCGACCGGACCGGCTCGTCCTGGGGGAGTGCCGCGGCGCCGAGATCAGCGATCTCCTGTCGGCGCTCAACACCGGACACGACGGCGGAGCTGGCACCCTGCATGCCAACTCTATCGAGGACGTCCCGGCCCGGCTCGAGGCGCTCGGGGCGCTCGCGGGGCTGCACGATCGAGCCGTGGCGCGTCAGGCGGTCAGCGCTATCGGGATGATCGTCCACGTCGAACGCTCGGGTGGGCGCCGCCGAGTGGCGGGGTTCGGCCGGCTCGCGCTCGGCGGCGACGGCCGTCTGCGGGTGGTGCGGGATGACTGAGCGCGGCCGGAGGCGGCCCGGTTTCGAGGAAGACGCGCTCGCCGAGGCCGTCGAGGCGCTGGGCGTGCTGCTGGAGGCGGGGGTGGCTCCGGAATCGGCTTGGGGCTATCTCGCGGAGGACTCATCGCATCCCGCGATCGGCCGCGTGGCGCGAGCGGTCTCGGCGGGGGAGCGGCCGGGGGATGCGCTCGTGCTCGTCTCGGTCCGGGCGGGCCCAGCCGTTCGGACGGTCGCGGCAGCCTGGCAGGTCGCCGAGGCCGCCGGAGCCGTGCTCTCGCCCGTGTTGCGCGGCGCCGGAGCCTCGCTCCGCGACCGCGCGGAGACGGCGCGTGAAGTGGAAGCGGCACTGAGCGGTCCCCGGGCGACCTCACGGCTGATGACGGTCCTTCCCCTGGTGGGGCTGCTCATGGCGGCCGGGCTCGGGATCGACGTCCTCGGTGCGCTCACCGGTTCGCTGATCGGCTGGGGGCTCCTCGTCGCCGGTGTCGGGCTGACGTTCGCGGGGCGGGCCTGGATGTCCCGGTTGGTCCGGTCCGCGACGACGAGGGGCCCCGTCGCCGGCGTCGGACTGGACCTGATGGGCGCGGCCCTTGCGGGCGGTCTCTCCGTGCCGGGTGCGCGACGGCTCATCGGCGAGGTGCGGGAGCGTTCGGGGCTGGACACCGGCGACGATCATGTGCTCGACCGTGTGCTCCGTATCGCGGAACGCGCGGGAGCGCCGGTGGCCGATCTCCTGGCGTCCGCGTCTCGGCAGGAACGGCGCTCCGCCCGCATCGAGGGACGAGCGCGGGCGGCGACGCTGGCTGTGCGGCTGTTGCTCCCGCTGGGTGTCTGTGTGCTCCCCGCGTTTCTCGTTCTTGGCGTCGCACCGGTCATCCTCGCGATGGTCTCCTCCACAGTGACCGGTCTCCGATGACTTATCAACAGATTCGCCCGACTCGAACCACGCCTGAGCCTTCGCCGCGAGGATCGAATCATCGACAACGAAGGAGGACCCATGCGGGAGTTCACGAACAGACTGATCATCGAAGAACGCGGCGCGAGCACGGCCGAATACGCGGTCACCACCATGGCGGCGGTGGGCTTCGCCGGGCTGCTGGTGTTGCTCCGGGGCGACGAGGTCCGCGGCATCCTGAGCGAACTGGTGAGACGTGCGCTCACGGTGGCCGGTTAGCGCCGAGCGCGGCAGCGTGGCCGCAGAGTTCGCAGCCGCGCTCCCCGCCGTCATCGTCGGGCTCGGGCTGTGCATCGCCGGTGTCCAGGCCGCGGCACAGCAGGCGGTGCTGACCGATCGGGCCGCCGTGATGGCCTGGCTGCTCGGGCGCGGGGATGTTCCTCCCGATCCGCCGGGTGGACAGACGAGCGCGACCGAGAGGGAGAAAGGGATGGTGTGCGTGCGGATGTCCGCCCCGGTCGCGGCGATCGGACTCGGCAGCTTCGGGCTCGCTGTGAGCGCCCGGGCGTGCGCGCTGGACGAGTCGGCGGTCGAGGGACCGTGACGGCATCGGTGACACCGGGCTCACGCATGAGGTTCGTGTCCGGTAGCGGTGAGCGTGCGAGTCGTGGCGCGGAGACGGCAGCGGCTTCGGGGTGTGGTGCGCGTGCTTGGTGTGGTGTGCGTTCAGGTTTGTCGCCGGCGCGTGGCGTAGCTGTCCCGCTCTCCTCAGATCGCGGAGCGGGCACCGTCCTTGCCGTGCTGATCGTGGCGGTCGTCGTCGTGGTCGGGCTGCTCGTGATGGCGGTCTGCGGTGCGCTGGCGGCTCAACGACGGGCGGGCGTCGCGGCGGACCTGGCAGCGCTCGCGGCGGCGGACATCGCCATCGGACGGCTGCCGGGCGAACCGTGTGAGGTTGCCCGGAATATCGCGAGGGCGAACGGCGCGGTGGTGAGCGCGTGTGCGGTGACCGAGGCGGTCGCCGTTGTCACCGTGCAGGTGGGTTACGCCGGGCTCGTGGCCTCCGCATCCGCTCGAGCCGGGCCGGCGGGCACACCATGAGGGCAGGCACACCATAAGTCGATGCGCGGGCCGCACAGGCCGAGCACTGCTCAGTCGAACACTGTCTCCAAATAGCGATACGCCGCCGCGCTCGGAAGCGGCGCACGGTCGTCGCCGGGCGCGAACTCGACCTCTGCCCCGGCGGCACGGATGTAGACGAAGCGCTTGCCTGCGGTGGTGGAAGGGAGTTCCAGACGGGGGCGGAGTCCGTCCTCGTCGAGGAAAGCCGTGGCGATGGTCTTGCCCTCGAGGGGGCCGTCGATCAGCTTGGCGGTGTACGTCGTCATTGAAGTCGGTGCCATACCCTTATTGTCCGCGTTCGCTGCGCGACCGCAAGAGCGGTGCGGTTCGGGCGATGCGCCCAGGGCGAACGTCCGTCGAGAGGATTAGGCACACTGGCGGCTGAGGTGTGTATGGTTTGCGTGTTGGGCCGTGTGGGCCGCGCTCGCCGCCATCGGAGCGGCGCTTGGGGGAGCGAAACCGCACGTTCGTCGAAACGATCGTGCGTACAGATATAACGAGGAGTCAGGTGCCCGCCACGAAGAAACTCGTCATCGTCGAGTCTCCGAACAAGATGAAGTCTATCGCGCAGTATCTGGGCGACGGCTACGAGGTCATGGCCTCAGTCGGGCACATCCGCGACCTCATCGAGCCCAAGAACCTGCCGCCGGAACTGAAGAAGGGCTCGCTCGGCAAGTTCTCGGTGGATGTCGAGAACGAGTTCGAGCCCTACTACGTCGTGTCCGATCAGAAGAAGAAGACGGTCGCCGACCTGAAGCGGGCGCTGAAGGACGCCGACGAGCTCCTGCTCGCCACGGATGAGGACCGCGAGGGGGAAGCCATCGCCTGGCATCTGGTCGAGGTGCTCAAACCGAAGGTGCCCGTCAAGCGGATGGTGTTCCACGAGATCACCCGTGAGGCGATCGAGAAGGCGCGCGACAACACCCGCCAGATCGACACGGCCCTCGTCGACGCTCAGGAGACCCGGCGCATCCTGGACCGCCTGTACGGCTACGAGGTGTCGCCGGTGCTCTGGCGGAAGGTTGGTCCCGGGCTGTCGGCCGGTCGCGTCCAGTCCGCGGCGACGCGGCTCGTCGTGGACCGCGAACGGGAGCGGCTGGCGTTCGTCGCGGCGAGCTACTGGGGACTGACGGCCGAGCTTGCGCCGGAAGAGGCCCCTTCCTTCGGGGCCCGGCTCGCACGGGTCGATGGCGACCGGATCGCGACCGGTCGCGACTTCGACGACCACGGTCGGTTGACCTCCGGGGCGCGGACCCTCGACGAGGCCGCCGCGCAGGCGCTCGCCGAGGCGATCCGGAAGCCGAGCACGGTCGTGTCGGTCGCGAAGGTCGACTCGAAGCCGTATTCGCGGCGTCCGGCAGCGCCGTTCACCACCTCGACGATGCAGCAGGAGGCCGCCCGGAAGCTGCGGTTCTCGGCACGTCAGACGATGAGTGTCGCGCAGTCGCTCTACGAGAACGGCTACATCACCTATATGCGCACCGACTCCGCCTCGCTGTCGCAGCAGGCGACGAACGCGGCACGGGCACAAGCGGCGAAGCTCTACGGTCCCGAGACGGTGCCGGAGAAGCCACGCGTCTACACCTCCAAGAGCAAGAACGCACAGGAGGCCCACGAGGCGATCCGTCCCTCGGGTGAGACGTTCCGGACTCCGGCCGAGCTGGAGAAGTCGTTGCGCGGGCCGGAGCTGCGGCTCTACGACCTGATCTGGAAGCGCACGGTCGCCTCGCAGATGGCCGACGCCAAGGGACAGACCGCTTCGGTCACCGTCGAGGCCGCCATCGCGGAGGGGCAGCTCTCGGGGACGGTCGCGGAGTTCACCGCGAGCGGCACCGTGATCACTTTCCGCGGGTTCCTGGGCGCCTACGAAGAGGGCCGGGACGAGGAGCGCAACGCCTCCGACACCGGTGAGTCCAAGCTCCCGCCGTTGACCGCCGGGCAGGCGCTGTCCGTCCAGGAGGTCGCAGCGGACGGGCACGAGACCACCCCGCCGCCGCGCTACACCGAGGCGAGCCTCGTCAAATCGCTGGAGGAGCTCGGGATCGGGCGTCCGTCGACGTTCGCGAGCATCATCTCCACGATCATCGACCGCGGCTATGTCACCCAGCGCGGTCAGGCGCTCGTGCCCAGCTGGGTGGCGTTCTCGGTCGTCCGCCTGTTGGAGGACTACTTCGGCGACCTCGTGCAGTACGACTTCACGGCCGAGATGGAAGACGACCTCGACCGCATTGCCGGCGGTTTGGCGGCGCGCGTGGACTGGCTGAACAGCTTCTACTTCGGCAGTGACAAGCACACGGGGCTGCGCCGGGTCATCGACAATCTCGGTGAGATCGACGCGCGCAGCATCAACTCGATCGCGATCGACGACGGCGTGACGCTTCGCATCGGCAAGTACGGTCCTTACCTCGAGCTCGCCGAACCGGGTGCGGCGGAGGACGCCTCGCCGCGCCGGGTCAGCATCCCGCCGGAGCTGGCCCCGGACGAGCTGACCCCGGCCAAGGCGCGCGAGCTGATCGAGGCGCCGGTCCAGACCGACCGTGTGCTGGGCACCAACCCGGCGAACGGGAAGCTGGTGCTCGCGAAAGACGGCCGCTTCGGTCCCTACGTGACCGAAGCCGACCCGGAAGAGCCCGAGGCCGACCAGCAGACCGGCGAGGTGATCGAGGCCAGGAAGCCCGCGAAGAAGGGCGCGGCGCCGAAGCAGCGCACGGCGTCCCTCTTCAAATCGATGGACCTGGCGAGCGTCGACCTCGACACCGCGCTCCGGTTGCTCGATCTGCCACGTGTCGTCGGTGTGGACCCGGAGAGCGGGGACGAGATCCAGGCGCAGAACGGCCGCTACGGGCCGTACCTGAAGAAGGGGACCGACACCCGCTCGCTGCCGGGAGAGGACGATATCTTCGCCGTCGACCTCGCAGGGGCGCTGGATCTGTTCGCCCAGCCGAAGTATGGCAACCGGCGTGCCTCGAGCGCGCTCAAGGAATTCGATGCGGACCCGGTCAGCGGCAAACCGATCAGGCTGAAGGACGGCCGGTTCGGTCCCTACGTCACCGACGGCGAGACGAACGCGACCATCCCGCGTGGCGAGACCGTCGACGAGGTCGACTTCGAGCGGGCCGTGCAACTCCTGGCCGATAAACGTGCCAAGGGTCCGGCCAAGAAGGGCGCGGCGAGGAAGGCCACGTCGCGCGCGAGCGCCGCGAAGAAGACGCCCGCGAAGAAGACGCCCGCGAAGAAGACGCCCGCGAAGAAGACGCCCGCGAAGAAGACGCCCGCGAAGCCGGCCGCCGCGAAGAAGACGGCCGCGACCACGAGCGCAGCGGCCACGTCGAGCGCGGCGAAGACCGCGGCGGCGAAGAAGGCCGCCGCCGTCAAGACCACCGCATCCACCGCCGTCGAGCCGACCGCTGCGGACGCGGAGTGAGCGTCCCCACCTCCCGCCCCGGGCTGTTCATCACGCTCGAGGGCGGGGACGGTGTCGGGAAGTCCACCCAGGCCGCCCTGCTCGAGCGGTGGCTGCTCGGGCTCGGCCGCACGGTCGTCCGCACTCGCGAGCCCGGCGGCACGGACGTCGGAGTCGAGATCCGGGAGATCGTTCTGCACCGCCGCGGGGACATCGCTCCGCGCGCCGAGGCGCTGCTGTACGCCGCGGACCGCGCGCACCATGTCGCGACGGTCGTGCGTCCGGCCCTGGAGCGCGGGGAGGTGGTGTTGCAGGACCGTTACCTCGACTCCTCCGTCGCCTACCAGGGCGCCGGACGGGTGCTGGACGCGGGGGAGGTCCGCGGGCTGTCGCTGTGGGCCGCCGAGGGGCTGCTGCCGGATCTGACCATTCTGCTCGACCTCGACGAGACGACCGCGCGGGTGCGCCTCGACAGTGCCCGGACACGGTACGACCGGCTGGAGGCGGAACGGTCCGAGTTCCACGCGCGGGTGCGGGCGGCCTATCTGGCGCTCGCCGCCGCCGAGCCGGGGCGGTTCCTGGTCGTGGACGCTTCGTGTCCGGTCGAGGAGATCGCCGCGGAGATCCGCCGCCGCCTCGACGGCCGGGTCTGAGGGCGGAGCGAGTGTCCGCGGTGGCCGCTAGCCTGGAGGCTATGGCGGTCTGGGACGAACTCACGGGGCAGGACGACGCCATCGCCGTCGTCCGTGCCGCCGCGGAGACCGCCACCGCCCCCGGGCCCGTCGAGCAGGCGGCCCGCGGCATGACGCACTCGTGGCTGATCACCGGTCCGCCCGGCTCGGGCCGGTCGAATCTCGCGTTCGCTTTCGCGACCGCGCTGCTGAGCCCCGGGACCCCGGAGGGAGACCGGGCAGCGCGCCGGCAGGTCGAGGCGAGGACGCATCCCGATCTCACCGTCCTGAGCACCGAGCGGGTGATCATCTCGATCGACGAGGTGCGCTCGCTCGTCTCCAGCTCGCAGTTCGCGCCCTCGGCCGGGCGGTTTCGCGTGATGGTCATCGAGGACGCCGACCGGATGACCGAGCGCACCTCGAATGTGCTGCTGAAGGCGCTGGAGGAGCCTCCGGAGCGCACGGTCTGGATACTGTGCGCGCCGAGCGAGGCCGACCTGCTGCCGACGATCCGCTCCCGCGTGCGCACGGTGCGGCTGAAGGTGCCCGGCGTGGCGGACGTTGCCGGGCTCATCCAACGGCGCGACGGGGTGGACGCCGAGACCGCCGAGCGCGCGGCCCGTCACGCTCAGAGCCACATCGGGATGGCGCACCGGCTCGCGACGAACGGGGAAGCCCGGCGACGGCGCGAGCGGACGCTGCAACTCGCCCTCGGGGTCCGCTCGGTCTCCGGCGCGGTGCTCGCCGCAGCGGAACTGCTGGAGATCGCCGGCGCGGACGCCAAAGCGATCACGGAGGAGCGCGACGCGCAGGAGCGAGAACACGCTCTGCGCTCGCTCGGCCTCGAACCCGGCGCGGCCATCCCCCCGGCGCTGCGTGTGCAACTGCGCCAGCTCGAAGAGGACCAGAAGCGCCGTGCTACGCGCAGTCTGCGCGACGGGATCGACCGCATCCTGACCGATCTGCTCTCGCTGTACCGCGACGTGATGATGGTCCAGCTCGACGGCGGGATCGGTCTCGTGAACACCGAGCTGAGTGGCGAGCTCGGCGCACTCAGCGCCCGTACGACTCCGGCCGCTACGCTCGCGGCCATGGACGCGGTCGCCACCGCCCGTCAGCGCATCGACGCGAACGTCGCGCCCGCGCTGGCCCTCGAGGCCATGCTCACCGCTGTTCTCCGTGGCGAAGCCGCGCGAAAAGGGACCGACCAATGACCACGCGATCAGGACGCCCGTCCTGCCGGGGAGCCGCCCGTACCGTCTTCATCGCCATCGCAGCGGTCGTCGCGCTCACGCTGAGCGGCTGCGTCACCTGGTTCCTGCCGGCGAGAGCGCCGCGGACGTCCACGCCGGCGACAGAGAGCGTTCCCGCTGCGTTGCAGCCCTTCTACAGCCAGCGCCTGACCTGGTCGGACTGCGCGAGCGGGATGCAGTGCTCGACGGCCAAGGCGCCGCTGAACTGGAACGATCCGGGCGCGGGCGAGATCGAGCTCGCGCTCATCCGGCAGCCCGCGAAGGGCGCGAAGCAGGGCTCGTTGCTGGTCAACCCGGGTGGACCCGGTGGCTCCGGCTACGATTTCGTGAAGGATTCGGTGGACCGCGCGACCGACTCCACTCTGCAGGACCATTTCGATGTGGTGGGCTTCGATCCCCGCGGCGTTGGCCGGTCGTCGGCGGTCAGGTGCTACGGCGCCGGCCAGATGGACGATTACCTCTATGGCATCACGCCCGGCACGCGCGGTTCGGACCAGTGGATCGCGGAGAACACTGCTGTCTCGAAGAACTTCGGTGCGGCGTGCGAGAAGAACACGGGCGCGCTGCTCGACCATGTGGACACGGTCAGCGCCGCACGCGATCTAGATCTGCTGCGCGCCGCCCTGGGCGACAAGAAGCTCAACTATCTCGGCTATTCGTATGGCACCTACCTGGGCGCGGTCTACGCCGGTCTCTATCCGGGCAAGACCGGCCGGCTCGTGTTCGACGGAGCGCTCGACCCTGCGGTCTCGTACTTCGATGTGACGAAGGCGCAGGCCGAGGGCTTCGAGAGTGCGCTGAGCGCCTATCTCAAAGACTGCCTGCCGCAGAAGGGCTGCCCGTTCGCCGGCACGGTGGAGGAGGGGATGCGGACCGTCTCCGACCTGCTGGCCTCTGTCGAGAAGAGTCCGATCCGCAACAGCGACGGACGCATGCTCGGCGCCGACACCCTGGTGACCGCGATCATCTACCCGCTCTACGACGCGACCGCGTGGTCGTACTTGAGTAAGATGTTCGAGTCGGTGATGAAGGGCAGCGCGGCGGCCGCGTTCACCCTGGCCGACGCCTACAACAGCCGGAGCAAAGACGGCACTGAGAACGGCAATTCCACCGAGGCGTTCTCGGCGATCAACTGCCTGGACTACTCCCACGACGCCGATCCCGTCAGAATGCGTGCGCAAGCCGCGGAGCTCACACGGGCGGCGCCGGTCATCGGCCCCTACATGTCGTACGGCGAGATCGGGTGCGCGAACTGGCCGTACAAGTCGGCTGTCGAGCGCGGCCCGATCGCCGCGAAAGGCTCGGCTCCCATCCTGGTCGTCGGCACCACCAACGACCCGGCCACCCCGTATGTCTGGGCGAAGAGCCTCGCCGGCCAGTTGGAGAACGGGCGCCTGCTGAGGTACAAGGGCGAGGGCCACACGGCCTACAACAAGTCCAACTCCTGTGTGAACGACACCGTGGACTCCTACCTCGTGAATGGCGTGCTGCCCGCCGACGGTAAGACCTGCTGAGGCATGCTTCATGCGACTTAAAGTGAGTGGTGCAATTTTGCAGAGAATGAAATAATCATCTCTGTGACTGTCGCCTGCGAACCCGCAGTGGAGGGTGAGCTCGGCCTCCGCGAGCGCAAGCGCATCGCCACACGCCGCGCCATCCAGCTCGCCGCCCTCCAACTCGCGGGCGAACGAGGGTTCGACCGTGTGACCGTGGATGAGATCAGCCACGCGGCGAACGTCTCCCCACGCACCTTCTTCAACTATTTCCCGTCGAAGGAGTCCGCGATCGTCGGCGAGCTCCCCGAACTCCCTGACGAGGCGAGTATCGATCGGTTCGTCGCCGCCGGGCCGGAGGAGCCCCTTCTGGACAGCATCGGCCAGCTGCTGATCGCGGCGATCGCCACCGGCGAGCTGGGCGATCCCGCGTTCCCGGGCGCGATGTCCGCGAGCGTGCAGGAGCTGCATATCCGGCGCCGCGCCCTCCTGAAGGACAACCCCGAGTTGTTCGCTCAGCGCCTGGCCAGGATGCATCAATTCGAGGACGCGCTCAGTGCGGTCGTGCAGCAGCGTCTCTCCCGCGACGACCCCGCCCTCGCCGCCGACCCCGAGGCCCTGCACCAGCGAGCGCGTCTCGTGACGTACGTCGCGTTCGCCGGTATGCGGCACGCCTGGTCGTGCTGGGTCGACCTCGGCGGCGGCGAACCGCTCAGCGCCCGGCTCCGCAGCTCCTTCGAGCAGGTGCAGGCGCTCGGGACGAAGCCCCGCTGACCCCCCGAACGCCGCATTCGTTGTCGAGAGAGCCTCTCGAGATCGGGTAAGCTGTCTCATTGTATCCGGCACTGCATTCCGGCCACGCCGCCCTAGCTCAGTCGGCAGAGCATCTCACTCGTAATGAGAAGGTCGAGGGTTCGATTCCCTCGGGCGGCTCCAGCAAAAACAAGGCCCCGCGCTATTCTTGGGTTCTAACGGTCGTTGCAACACCTGGACTTTCTGGGAGTTGTAACGACCGTGGCCCGTTTAAGGAGCTATTCGAGGGATCGACGCTGTTTCACGCAGGCTGATAAGGACGCGTTCTTCGCGTTGTTCGAGGCGTGTGGGAGCATCACGATCGCGGCGCGTGAGTTGGGGTTCAACCCGGCGACCTGCGGGACGTGGGTATGGAAGGCCGGCCTGCGCAGCCAGGGGAAAACCGGGACTGGTCCGCATCCAGGAAAGGAACGCTACTTCCAGTTGCGACGCGATGGCATCTCGCGTCGCGAAGCAGCGGCTGCCGTCGGGGTGAACATCCGCACGGCACGGGATTGGGATAACGGTGTCCGGAAGACCGCTCATCGCCGCTATTACCCAGATGGTCGGGTCGTCGATTACAAAACAGGTATGACGACGTTTCTTGACGGCACCGAGACAATCTCGCCGGCGGCGATCTTTCAGCTGGAGAGGAAGCTCGATCCGCGGTTCCTTTCGCTGGAGGAACGTGAGCAGATCCGGGATCTCCTCCGCGATGGGTTGTCACTGCGGAGCATCGCCGCCCAGCTGCGGCGGTCGCCATCCACGATCAGTCGGGAAATCTCCCGGAACCGGTCCTCGACCGGGATCTATCACCCCTTCGCAGCACATCGCTACTCGGCGAAGCGTCGCCCACGGCCAAAGCCGCGAAGACTGGTGACAGAGCTGCGGTTGCGTGCTTTCGTTGAGTCGAAGCTGGCGTTGCGGTGGTCTCCCGAGCAGATCACTCGAGCCCTGATCCGTCAGTTCCCGGACGACGTTGGGATGCGAGTGGCGACCGAGACGATCTACCAGACGCTCTATCTCCAAGGACGCGGCCAGCTGCGCCGTGATCTCGCGACAGCGCTGCGTACCGGGCGCGCACGTCGCCGACCGAACCGGGGAACCAACGCACGTCGTTCGCGGTTCGTCGACCCGATGCTCATGATCTCCGAGCGCCCCGCTGAGGTCGCTGATCGTGCTGTTCCAGGGCATTGGGAAGGCGATCTCATCATCGGCGCTGACCACGCCAGCGCGATCGGCACCCTCGTCGAGCGAACCACCAGGTTCGTGATGCTCGTCCACCTCCCGACCGACCACGCTGCCGAGACCGTCCGCGATGGCCTCATTCGGACGATGAGCGGCCTGCCGGCCGAACTGAAGAAGTCGCTGACCTGGGACCAGGGTGCGGAGATGGCCGCCCACAAGACGTTCACGATCGCCACCGACATGGACGTCTACTTCTGCGACCCAGCCTCGCCCTGGCAGCGCGGTTCTAACGAGAACACGAACGGGTTGCTGAGGCAGTACTTCCCGAAGGGCACCGACCTCTCACAGCACTCGCCCGCGGACCTTGCCCGAGTCGCACACGAACTCAACACCCGCCCACGCAAAACGCTCGGCTGGGAAACCCCAGCCCAGCGCCTCGCTAAACTACCTACCAGCTAATCGTCGTGTTGCAACGACCACTAGAATCCGCCGGTTTTCCAGGACCCCCGGGTGCATGTCGTGCGTTCCGAACCGGAACTGCGCGGGAACGGCGCACGCATGGCCGGCATCCGCGCGGCGCGGCACGAGACCGTCGCGCCGCTCGACGACGACGACACCTGGGAGGCGACGAAGCTCCGAGCCCAGCTGGACGCGCTCGAATCGGCCGGAGTCTCGGGCGGCAACTGGGTGGTGAGCTGTGCGATTCTCGAAAAAGACCTGAGCACCGGCGGCGAGCGCGTGGTCCCCACCGAGCCCGTCCGAGACGTTCCGAGCATCACCGAGTACCTGCTGGAAAGACCCCGCCTCCGTTCCGTCTCGCCACAATTCGCTTCTTCCACCATGCTGTTCCCCCAGGCTCTGGCGCTGTCCGAGCCGTGGGACACCGCCGTGCGGCTCCACCAAGACTGGGAGTGGCTGATCTGGCTGGAGCGCGAACGGGGAACCCGCATGCTGTGCGTCCCAGAACCGCTCGTGTGCCGCCCCGTCAGTCATGCCGACTCTCTGACCACGGACCCGAACTGGCGCGCGAGCCTCGAGTGGGGCAAACGGTACCTCACAGCGACCAGTCGGCGTATCCGCGGCGACTTCTTCCTGACGCTGCCCGCCGACCGCGCGGGACGGGCGGCGAGCGGGAGCGGCCTGCTCGCGTGCCTGGGCGCGGCTCTCCGCGGCGGACGGCTCGGGTACGGCGCTTGGGCCTACTTCTGCGTCACAACGTTCCGCGCGCTCAGCAACCGGGTTCGGATGGGGAGGCCCGCCGCGTGAAGGTCGCCTACTGCCGTGTCTGGGACACCGAATATCCGCGCAACGCACGGATTCGCGCTTTCCTCGAGGAGCACCTAGGCGCCGAGATCACGATCACGCGACGTCGGGAAGGGTCCCGCTGGCGGGCGGATGCTGCACGATCTCCGAGCGCTCCTGTTCACCGTCCACGGGCGGCGGGTCTACATCCTGTCGGAGTTCTCGCTCCCGTACATCGCCGTCGTGTGGGCGGTCGCGCGCCTCAACCGGGGCGTGCTCGTGGCCGACGGATTCGTCGGGCAGTACGAGACGATGGTCGAAGACTGCAAGAAAGCACGGCCGGGCTCGCTGCGGGCGCGATGGTACGCACTGGTGGACGCGATGGCCTGCGCGCTGGCCGACCTCGTCCTGATCGACACCAGGGTCCGGGCGCAACAGCTGGCTGCCGCGCATCCCGGAACCGATGTCCTCTCCCTCCCGGTGGGCGCTCCCGGGTGGGCGCGCCCGGCGACCGGGGCGGCGGCCGCCGATCGCCGGCGCGCAGCGGACGAGCCCCTCCGTGTCCTCTACTACGGCAACTACATTCCGTTGCACGGCCTGCCGGTCATTCTGGAGGCGCTCGCCGCGCTCGGAGCGGCCACGTCGTTCGAGGCCACGTTCATCGGCGACGGTACGCCGCGGGCGAGCGTCCGCGCGCGGGCCGTTGAGCTCGGGATCGCCGAGCAGTGCCGATTCCTCGAGCCGGTCCCCGCGATCGAGCTGGCCGATCACCTGGCCGCCGCGGATGTGGTGCTCGGCATCTTCGGGGACTCCCCGAAGGCGCGGAGCGTCATCGCCAACAAGGTCTGGCAGGGCCTGGCCGCCGGGAAGACGGTCGTCACGCGCAGCTCGCCGGCGCTGGAGGAAGTGGCCGGCGCGGTGGGGGAGAGTCTCGTCCAGGTCGACGGTTCCTCCCACGCAGAACTGGTCCGCGCCCTCGCCGCGGCTCTGTGCTCGATCGGTGAGCCCGGCTCGGATGCCGCGGGCGACGCAGCCGGGGCGCTCGAGGCGTACGTCGCCTCCGAGTACGCTCGATTCGGCGTGAAACTGACGGAACTCGCCGGATCCCGGTAGCGCGACACGCCCGGGTTGCAGCACTGGCCGGAATCTGGCAAACTTGACGGGTTGAACATTTCGGAACGAGTGTGCGAGTGCGCGCTCCGAACGGATCACTGCCAGGTTGTGCATAGCCCAGCGCGAGAGTCTCCGGACCCGCGGACGGATGGTTAGGCCGCAGGCAGCAGGACACGCTCACATCGGCTACCTCGGAGAACACGGTTCATCCCTGTCTTCCGGCCGGGAGAAACTCCCAGAGGCGAGGCCGGAGAGTTGACAGATAAACAGTGGCGTTCCCCTGCGTTCGTCGCACCGCGTCCAATGCGAGAGCACTCCCCCCGAGGAGAGTTCTTCGTACGACGCCATAACAAGAGAGAGAGTCGCAACATGGCGGGACAGAAGATCCGCATTCGGCTTAAATCGTACGACCACGCTGGTCTCGACACCTCGGCGCGCAAGATCGTCGACACGGTGACCCGTGCCGGCGCGACCGTCGTCGGGCCGGTGCCGCTTCCCACCGAGAAGAACGTGGTGTGCGTCATCCGTTCGCCCCACAAGTACAAGGACAGCCGCGAGCACTTCGAGATGCGCACGCACAAGCGGCTGATCGACATCATCGACCCGACGCCGAAGGCCGTCGACTCGCTCATGCGTCTCGACCTGCCGGCCGACGTCAACATCGAGATCAAGCTCTAAGGGGGAGTGCCGCTATGTCCACCATCGACACCAAGACCTCCCGTGGCCTCCTCGGCAAGAAGCTCGGCATGACCCAGGTCTGGGACGAGAACAACAAGCTCATCCCCGTGACCGTCATCGAGATCACGCCGAACGTCGTGACCCAGGTCCGCACCCCCGAGGCCGACGGCTACAATGCCGTCCAGATCGCCTACGGCCAGATCGACCCGCGCAAGGTCAACAAGCCCTCCGCCGGCCACTTCGACAAGGCCGGCGTCACGCCGCGCCGTCACCTGACCGAGGTCCGCACCGCCGACGCCGCCGAGTACTCGGCCGGCCAGGAGCTCACCGTCGACAGCACCTTCGAGGCCGGCCAGCTGGTCGATGTCGTCGGCACCTCGAAGGGCAAGGGCTTCGCCGGCGTCATGAAGCGCCACAACTTCCAGGGCGTCTCCGCCTCGCACGGTGCGCACCGCAACCACCGCAAGCCGGGCTCCATCGGCGCCTCCTCGACCCCCAGCCGTGTCTTCAAGGGCATGCGCATGGCCGGTCGCATGGGCGGCGAGCGCGTCACCGTCCTGAACCTCACGGTGCAGGCCATCGACGCCGAGAAGGGCCTGCTGCTGGTCAAGGGCGCCGTTCCCGGTGCGCGCGGCCGCATCGTTTTCGTCCGCAACGCAGTGAAGGGGGCCTAAGCTCATGGCTACCTCGATTGACGTCGTCGACCTCAAGGGCAAGAAGGCCGGCTCCGTCGAGCTTCCCGACTCCCTGTTCGACGTTCAGACCAACATCCCGCTGATCCACCAGGTCGTCACGGCGCAGCTCGCCGCGGCTCGCCAGGGCACGCACAAGACCAAGGGTCGTGGCGAGGTCTCCGGCGCCGGCCGCAAGCCGTTCAAGCAGAAGGGCACCGGCCGTGCTCGTCAGGGCTCGATCCGCGCTCCCCAGATGACCGGTGGTGGCATCGTCCACGGACCGACGCCGCGCGACTACTCGCAGCGCACCCCCAAGAGGATGATCGCCGCCGCTCTGCTCGGCGCTCTCTCGGACCGCGCTCGCGGCAGCCGCATCCACGCCGTCCAGGCCTTCACCGCCGGTGAAGCCCCCTCGACCAAGGCCGTCGTGGAGCTGCTGAGCGGCGTCGCCACCTCGAAGCACGTCCTCGTCGTGCTGGAGCGCGACGACGAACTCGCTTTCAAGAGCGTGCGCAACATCGCGTCCGTGCATGCGCTGACCTACGACCAGCTGAACGCCTACGACGTGCTGGTGAGCGACGACATCGTCTTCACCCAGGCCGCGCTCGAGGGCTTCATCGCAGCCAAGTCCACCAGCGCTGCGACCAAGAAGGAAGAGGTGAACGCCTGATGGCCGCCGTCAACAAGGACCCGCGCGACGTCATCATCGCCCCGGTCGTCTCCGAGAAGAGCTACGGCCTGATCGACGAGGGCAAGTACACCTTCCTCGTCGACCCGCGTTCCAACAAGGCCGAGATCAAGCTCGCCATCGAGTCGATCTTCAAGGTCGAGGTCGCATCGGTGAACACCCTGAACCGTCAGGGCAAGACCCGCCGCACCAAGTTCGGCCTCGGCAAGCGCAAGGACACCAAGCGTGCCATCGTCACGCTGAAGTCCGGTTCCATCGACATCTTCACGGCCGTCGGCTGAGCGAAGGATTAGAGGAAGACAGACATGGCTATTCGTAACTACAAGCCCACGACCCCCGGTCGTCGCGGCTCCTCGGTCGCTGACTTCGCCGAGATCACCCGCTCGACGCCGGAGAAGTCCCTTCTCCGGCCGCTGTCGAAGAGTGGTGGCCGCAACAACCAGGGCCGCATCACGACCCGTCACATCGGTGGTGGCCACAAGCGCCAGTACCGCGTCATCGACTTCCGTCGCAATGACAAGGACGGCGTGAACGCCAAGGTCGCCCACATCGAGTACGACCCGAACCGCACAGCTCGTATCGCGCTCCTGCACTTCCTGGACGGCACCAAGCGCTACATCCTGGCGCCCGCCGGTCTCAAGCAGGGCGACATCGTCGAGTCGGGCGCTGGCGCGGACATTAAGCCGGGCAACAACCTGCCGCTGCGCAACATCCCGACCGGCACCGTCGTCCACGCGATCGAGCTCAAGCCGGGCGGTGGCGCCAAGCTGGCCCGCTCCGCTGGCTCCTCGGTGCGTCTCGTCGCGAAGGACGGCCCTTACGCCCAGCTGCGCCTCCCCTCGGGCGAGGTCCGCAACGTCGACGCGCGCTGCCGCGCCACGATCGGCGAGGTCGGCAACGCCGAGCAGTCGAACATCAACTGGGGCAAGGCCGGCCGCATGCGCTGGAAGGGCGTGCGCCCGACCGTCCGCGGTGTCGCGATGAACCCGATCGACCACCCGCACGGTGGCGGTGAGGGCAAGACCTCCGGTGGTCGTCACCCGGTCAGCCCGTGGGGCCAGAAGGAAGGCCGCACGCGCCACCCCAACAAGGAGAGCGACAAGCTCATCGTTCGCCGCCGCAACGCCGGCAAGAAGCGCAAGTAGGAGTTCGAGAAGATGCCACGCAGTCTCAAGAAGGGCCCCTTCGTCGACGAGCACCTGTTTCGCAAGGTGGTCGCCGCGAACGAGGCCAACAGCAAGAACGTGATCAAGACCTGGTCGCGCCGCTCGATGATCGTCCCGGCCATGCTCGGCCACACGATCGCGGTGCATGACGGTCGCAAGCACATCCCGGTGTTCGTCACCGAGACCATGGTCGGTCACAAGCTCGGCGAGTTCGCGCCGACGCGCACCTTCCGCGGTCACGTGAAGGACGACAAGAAGGGTCGTCGCCGCTAATCGCGGCGACGAAAAGGAGGAGAGAAATGGTGGAGTCGATCGCACGTGTGCGACACATCCGCGTCACCCCCATGAAGGCCCGTCGCGTCGTCAACCTGATCCGCGGCAAGCAGGCCCAGGAGGCCCTGGCCATCCTGAGGTTCGCCCCGCAGGGCGCGAGCGAGCCGGTGTACAAGCTGGTCGCGTCGGCCATCGCCAATGCGCGCGTCAAGGCCGACCAGACCAACACCTACCTGGATGAGCAGGACCTCTACGTGAGCCGTGCCTTCGTGGACGAAGGGACCACCCTGAAGCGGTTCCAGCCGCGCGCTCAGGGCCGTGCCTTCCGCATCAACAAGCGCACCAGCCACATCACCGTCGTCCTCGCGACGCCGGATGAGGCTGAGGTCGCCCAGCCAGCTAAGAAGGCCAGCACTGTGAAGAAGGCGAGCAACTAATGGGTCAGAAAGTCAACCCGTATGGCTTCCGTCTGGGCATCACCACCGACCATGTGTCGCGGTGGTTCTCCGACAGCACGAAGAAGGGTCAGCGCTACAGCGACTACCTGGCCGAGGACGTCAAGATCCGCACACTGCTGAAGACCTCGCTCGACCGCGCGGGTGTCTCGCGCATCGAGATCGAGCGCACTCGCGACCGCGTCCGCGTCGACATCCACACGGCCCGTCCGGGCATCGTGATCGGTCGCCGCGGCGCCGAGGCCGAGCGCATCCGCGCCGATCTCGAGAAGCTCTCGGGCAAGCAGATCCAGCTGAACATTCTCGAGGTCAAGAACCCCGAGGCCGACGCCCAGCTCGTCGCGCAGGGCATCGCGGAGCAGCTCGCCGCCCGCGTGGCGTTCCGCCGCGCGATGCGCAAGGGCCTCCAGGGCGCGCAGCGCGCCGGCGCCAAGGGCGTCCGCATCCAGGTGTCGGGCCGTCTCGGCGGGGCCGAGATGAGCCGCTCCGAGTTCTACCGCGAAGGCCGTGTGCCGCTGCACACCCTCCGCGCCAACATCGACTACGGCTTTTACGAGGCCAAGACCACCTTCTGTCGCATCGGTGTCAAGGTGTGGATCTACAAGGGCGACATCACGAACAAGGAACTGGCTCGCGAGCAGGCGAACGTCAAGCCGTCGCGCGAGCGCAACGACCGTCCGCGCCGCGGTGGCCGGGGGAGCAACGCGCCCGAAGCCCAGGCCGCGCCGGCCGCAGCAGGAGTTGAGGCATAACCATGTTGATCCCACGCAGAGTCAAGCACCGCAAGCAGCACCACCCTGGCCGTTCCGGCCAGGCCACTGGTGGCACCAAGGTCTCCTTCGGTGAGTTCGGCATCCAGGCCCTGACCCCCGCTTATGTGACCAACCGTCAGATCGAGTCCGCTCGTATCGCCATGACGCGTCACATCAAGCGTGGCGGCAAGGTGTGGATCAACATCTACCCCGACCGTCCGCTCACCAAGAAGCCGGCCGAGACCCGCATGGGTTCCGGTAAGGGCTCGCCGGAGTGGTGGGTCGCCAACGTCAAGCCGGGTCGCGTCCTCTTCGAGGTCTCGGGCGTCTCCGAGGACCTCGCTCGCGAGGCGATGACCCGTGCAATCCACAAGCTGCCCCTCAAGGCACGCATCATCAAGCGCGAGGAGGGCGACGCGTAATGGCGATCGGCACCAAGGAGCTCGCCCCCAGCGAGCTCGACACCTTTGAAGACGAGCGTCTCATCGACGAGCTGAAGAAGGCCAAGGAAGAGCTGTTCAACCTGCGCTTCCAGTCGGCCACCGGCCAGCTCGAGAGCCACGGCCGCCTGCGCGCCGTGAAGCGCGACATCGCTCGCATCTACACCGTGATCCGCGAGCGCGAGCTCGGGATCCGGGCCACCCCGGCTCCGGTCGAGGCTGAGCCCGCCAAGAAGCCTGCCAAGAAGGCAGCGAAGTCCAAGGCGGAGACGGAGGCCCCCGCGGCCGCCGAGATCGCCGAGACCGAGACTGAGGAGGCCAAGTAATGGCTGAGACCACCAAGGCCACGGCTGTGGAGCCGGCGGCCGATGAGGCCCTCGTCCGTGGCTACCGGAAGGCCCGTCGCGGCTACGTCGTCAGCGACAAGATGGACAAGACCATCGTCGTCGAGGTCGAAGACCGTGTGAAGCACCCGCTGTACGGCAAGGTCCTGCGCCGCACCTCCAAGGTGAAGGCGCACGATGAGAACAACACCGCCGGCATCGGCGACCTCGTCCTCATCAACGAGACCCGCCCCCTGAGCGCCAGCAAGCGCTGGCGCCTGGTTGAGATTCTGGAGAAGGCCAAGTGATTCAGCAGGAATCCCGACTCAAGGTCGCCGACAACACGGGCGCCAAGGAACTCCTGACCATTCGCGTGCTCGGCGGCTCCGGCCGTCGGTACGCGGGGCTGGGCGACGTCATCGTCGCCACGGTCAAGGACGCCATCCCCGGCGGAAACGTCAAGAAGGGCGATGTCGTCAAGGCCGTCATCGTGCGCACTCGGAAGAACACCCGGCGCACGGACGGCTCCTACATCAAGTTCGACGAGAACGCCGCCGTGATCCTGAAGAACGACGGTGACCCCCGTGGCACCCGTATCTTCGGCCCGGTCGGCCGTGAGCTCCGCGACAAGAAGTTCATGAAGATCATCTCGCTCGCTCCGGAGGTGCTGTAAGCCATGGCGAACATCAAGAAGGGCGACCTCGTCGAGGTCATCACGGGCCGCTCGCAGGCCCGTGGCGGTGACCGCGGCAAGCAGGGGCGCGTCATCGAGGTCCTCGTGGAGAAGAACCGTGTGATCGTCGAGGGCGTCAACTTCGTCACCAAGCACGTCCGCGTCGGCCAGACGCAGCGTGGCACGAAGACCGGCGGCATCGAGACCCACGAGGCCTCGATCCACGTCTCCAACGTGGCCCTGGTCGACCCCGAGACCAAGAAGCCGACCCGCGTCGGCTTCCGCACCGAGACCGTTACGAAGGACGGCGTCACCAAGACGGTCCGCGTTCGTTACGCCAAGAAGTCTGGTAAGGACCTGTAAAAATGACTGACACTGCAACCGCCGCTGGCGCGGCGTCTGTCAAAGCTAGCCAGCCGCGCCTGAAGCAGAAGTACAAGAACGAGATCGCCAAGCAGCTCCAGGGCGACTTCGGCTTCACCAACGTGCATCAGGTGCCCGGTCTGGTGAAGATTGTCGTCAACATGGGCGTCGGCGAGGCGGCTCGCGACGGCAAGGTCATCGACGGCGCGATCAGCGACCTCACCCTGATCACAGGCCAGAAGCCGCAGGTCACCAAGGCCCGCAAGTCCATCGCGCAGTTCAAGCTGCGCGAAGGTCAGCCGATCGGCGCGCACGTCACGCTGCGCGGCGACCGGATGTGGGAGTTCCTCGACCGGCTGCTCTCGCTCGCCCTGCCCCGCATCCGGGACTTCCGCGGCCTGAGCGACAAGCAGTTCGACGGCACCGGCAACTACACGTTCGGTCTCACGGAGCAGTCGATGTTCCACGAGATCAACCAGGACAGGATCGACCGCGTCCGCGGTATGGACATTACGGTCGTGACCACCGCCAAGAACGACGAGGAGGGCCGCGCGCTGCTCAAGCAGCTCGGCTTCCCCTTCCGTTCCGTGGAGGCGGCGAACTAGGGAAACCTAGTAGCCTTGTCTACTTGTGGGCCGGCCGGTCCGGCCGGCCCACTCCCACCACAGGTCGTCAGTCGTGTAACGGCTGCACGAAACCTGGTGTACGAAGGAAAAACCGCACATGACAATGACAGATCCGGTCGCAGACATGCTGACCAGATTACGCAACGCGAACTCGGCCCACCACGACACCGTGTCGATGCCGCACTCGAAGCTCAAAGCGCACATCGCCGAGATCCTCACCACCGAGGGCTACATCTCCGGGTGGGAGGTCGCCGACGCGCGCGTCGGCCAGACCCTGACGCTGAGCCTCAAGTTCGGTCCGAACCGCGAGCGTTCCATCGCCGGTATCAAGCGCGTCTCCAAGCCCGGCCTCCGCGTCTACGCGAAGTCCACGGAGCTCCCCAAGGTGCTCGGCGGGCTCGGCGTCGCCATCCTGTCCACCTCCTCGGGGCTCCTCACGGACCGCCAGGCTGAGAAGAAGGGCGTGGGTGGGGAAGTCCTCGCCTACGTGTGGTAACCCGCCATGTCGCGTATTGGAAGACTGCCCATCGACGTCCCCGCCGGGGTCGATGTGAAGATCGACGGCCAGGCCGTCACCGTCAAAGGCCCGAAGGGCGAGCTCAGCCTCACCGTCGCGAGCCCGATCGAGGTCACACTCTCGGAGGGCCAGGTCCTGGTCACCCGTCCGGACGACGAGCGCGAGTCGCGTTCGCTGCACGGCCTCACCCGCACCCTCCTCAACAACAAAATCATCGGCGTGACCGAGGGCTACTCCAAGGGCCTGGAGATCGTCGGCACCGGTTATCGGGTGGCCCAGAAGGGCGCGGCCGTCGAGTTCGCGCTCGGCTTCTCGCACCCGGTCACCGTCGAGCCGCCGGCCGGCATCACTTTCACGGTCGAGGGCAACAACAAGCTCACCGTGGCCGGCATCGACAAGCAGGCCGTGGGCGAGATCGCCGCGAACATCCGCAAGATCCGTAAACCCGAGCCGTACAAGGGCAAGGGCGTGCGCTACGCCGGCGAGGTCGTCCGTCGCAAGGCCGGAAAGGCTGGTAAATAATCATGGCTCTGGGTACCAGAGGAAAGAGCAAGGCGGCCGCTCGCGGCCGTCGTCACACCCGCCTGCGCAAGAAGATCGTCGGCACCGAGCTGCGTCCGCGCCTGGTGGTCACCCGTTCGGCCCGCCACGTCTTCGTGCAGGTCGTGGACGACGCCCAGGGCCGCACACTGGCCTCCGCATCCACGATGGAAGCGGACCTCCGAGGCTTCGACGGCGACAAGACCGCCAAAGCCCGCAAGGTGGGTGAGCTCGTCGCCGAGCGCGCGAAGAGCGCCGGTGTCGAGGCCGTGGTCTTCGACCGCGGCGGCAGCCAGTACGCCGGCCGTGTGGTCGCCGTCGCCGAGGGCGCACGCGAAGGCGGGCTGAACCTGTGAGCGAGACGAACAACAAGGAGCAGACCGTGGCCGCTGAGGTAACGGAGACCGCGCAGCCGGTCGAGACCGCTGCGTCGACCGACAACAACCGTGAGCAGCGTGAGCCGCGCCGCGGTGGCCGGGAGCGCAACCCCAACCGCGACCGTGGCAGCCGGGACGCCGACAAGAGCCAGTTCCTGGAGCGCGTCGTCACCATCAACCGCGTCTCGAAGGTCGTGAAGGGCGGTCGTCGCTTCAGCTTCACCGCTCTCGTGGTCGTCGGCGACGGCAACGGCCTGGTGGGCGTTGGCTACGGCAAAGCCCGCGAGGTGCCGCTCGCGATCTCGAAGGGCGTCGAGGAGGCGAAGAAGAACTTCTTCCGCGTCCCCCGCGTCGCCAACACCATCCCGCACCCGGTGCAGGGTGAGGCCGCCGCTGGCGTTGTCCTCCTCCGCCCGGCCGCTGCCGGTACCGGTGTCATCGCGGGTGGTCCCGTGCGCGCCGTCCTGGAGTGCGCCGGCATCCACGACGTGCTGAGCAAGTCGCTCGGTTCGTCCAACACGATCAACATCGTCCACGCCACCGTGGAGGCGCTCAAGCAGCTCGAAGAGCCGCGTGCCGTCGCCGCCCGTCGTGGTCTGGACTACGACCGTGTCGCGCCGGAGAAGCTGTTGCAGATCGAGGCCCGCGCGGCCGAGGCCGCCGCTGCCGCGAAGAAGGCCGGCGCAGAGAAGGTGGGTGCCTGATGGCCCGTCTGAAGATCACACAGATCAAGTCGAAAGTGAGCGAGAAGCAGTACCAGCGCGACACGCTGCGCAGCCTGGGACTGAAGCGCATCGGCGACGTGACCGTCCGCGAGGACACCGCGCAGAACCGCGGGTACGTCAAGACCGTCGCCCACCTGGTGAAGGTCGAGGAGATTGACTAATGGCTGACGACAAGCCCACGAACGAGGCTGCCGCGAAGCCGGCCGCCGCCAAGAAGCCCGCCGCCAAGCCGGCCGCCGAGAAAGCGACGGCTGCGGCTCCGGCCAAGAAGGCTCCGGCGAAGGCCGCTCCCGCCGCCAAGGACGAGGCGGTCGCCGCCAAGCCGGCGAAGGCCTCGGCCAAGAAGGACGTCGCCGCCCCGCGCGAGCAGGTTCTGAAGGTTCACCACCTGCGACCCGCCGCCGGCGCCAAGAAGGAGAAGACCCGCGTCGGACGCGGCGAGGGCTCCAAGGGCAAAACGGCCGGTCGCGGCACCAAGGGAACCAAGGCCCGCTATCAGGTGCGCCCCGGCTTCCAGGGAGGTCAGCTTCCGTTCCACATGCGGACGCCGAAGCTGCGCGGGTTCAAGAACCCGTTCCGCGTCGAGTACCAGGTGGTCAACCTGGAGAAGCTCGCCGAGCTCTACCCGGCCGGCGGCGACGTCACCGTCGCCGATCTCGTCGCCAAGGGCGCCGTTCGCAAGAACGAGAAAGTCAAGGTTCTCGGTAACGGGGACATTGCGGTTAAGCTGAACGTTGCGGTCGATAAGGTCTCCGGCTCCGCTCAGCAGAAGATCGTCGCCGCTGGCGGCTCTGTCAGCCAGTAGCCTCCCTCAGCAGCGCAGTCGGGTGGCCGGAACTCCACCGGCCACCCGACTGACTTCCGACAGGAAAGCAGGACGCACTTTTGTTTAGCGCCGTCGCGCGGATTTTCCGCACTCCGGATCTCCGCCGGAAGATATTCTTCACGCTGGGTATCATCGCCCTGTTCCGGCTGGGGTCCTTCATCCCCGCGCCGTTCGTCGATTTCGGCAACGTGCAGACCTGTCTCAACGCCAACCAGGACACCTCGGGCCTCTACTCGCTCGTGAACCTGTTCTCGGGCGGCGCGCTCCTCAAGCTTTCGATCTTCGCGCTCGGCATCATGCCGTACATCACCGCGTCGATCATCGTGCAGCTGCTGCGCGTGGTCATCCCACGCTTCGAGACCCTCTACAAGGAGGGTCAGGCCGGGCAGGCCAAGCTCACGCAGTACACGCGCTACCTCACGATCGCGCTCGGCGTCCTCCAGTCGACCACGCTGATCACCGTCGCTCGCTCCGGTGCGCTCTTCGGCACGACGGCCGTGTCGCAATGCACGCAGCTCATCACGGACGACTCCTGGTACGCGATCATGCTCATGGTCGTCACCATGACCGCCGGCACCGGCCTCATCATGTGGATGGGCGAGCTGGTCACCGAGCGTGGCATCGGCAACGGCATGTCGCTGCTCATCTTCACCTCGATCGCCGCCCAGTTCCCGAGTTCCCTGTGGACCATCGGGCAGTCGCAGAGCATCGAGATCATGCTCGTGGTGATCGCGATCGGGCTGCTGATCGTCGCGGCGGTCGTGTTCGTCGAGCAGTCGCAGCGCCGCATCCCCGTGCAGTACGCCAAGCGCATGGTCGGCCGGCGGACCTACGGCGGGAACAACACGTACATCCCGATCAAGGTCAACATGGCCGGTGTCGTGCCGGTCATCTTCGCCTCGTCTCTGCTGTACCTGCCGGCGCTGATCGCGCAGTTCAACCAGCCTGCCGCGGGCAAGGCGCCGGCCGCCTGGGTCACCTGGATCACGAACTACCTGACCAAGGGCGACCACCCGCTTTACATGCTGCTCTACTTCCTGCTGATCGTCGGCTTCACCTATTTCTACGTGGCCATCACGTTCAACCCGGAGGAGGTCGCCGACAACATGAAGAAGTACGGCGGCTTCATCCCCGGCATCCGCGCGGGACGCCCCACCGCCGAGTACCTCGACTACGTGCTGACCCGTGTGACGCTGCCCGGCTCCATCTACCTCGGGGTGATCGCGCTGATCCCTCTGGTCGCCTTCGCTCTGCTCGGAGCTAGCCAGAACTTCATGTTCGGCGGCACGTCCATCCTAATCATCGTCGGTGTCGGCCTCGAGACGGTCAAGCAGATCGACTCGCAGCTCCAGCAGCGGCACTACGAAGGGCTGCTGCGTTGACCCGCATGCTCATCGTCGGACCTCCGGGATCGGGGAAAGGCACCCAGGCCTCCCTCATCACCAGCGGATACGGAATTCCCGACATCTCCACCGGCGACATCTTCCGGGCCAACATCAAGAACGAGACAGAGCTCGGCAAGCAGGTCAAGGCCATCGTGGACGCGGGGGACTATGTTCCGGACAGCCTGACCAACGAACTCGTCACCGGCCGGCTGGCCGAGGACGACGCCAAGGGCGGCTTCCTGCTGGACGGCTATCCGCGCACGCTCGAGCAGGTGAAGTACCTGGACGAACTGCTGGCCTCGGATGGCGGGAAGCTGGACGCTGTGATCCAGCTCGTCGCCGACCGTGAAGAGATCGTCGCCCGGCTGACCAAGCGGGCACTGGAACAGGGCCGCGCCGACGACTCCGAGGGGGCCATCCGGCACCGCCAGGAGGTCTATCTGCGTGAGACCTCCCCCCTGATCGAGGTCTACCGCGAGCGCGGGCTGCTCGTGGAGGTGGATGGACTCGGCTCCGTCGGCGAGGTGGCCGATCGCATTCGCGCGGCGCTCGCCGAGCGCGGCATCCTGCCCCTCACGAGCGCCGCCTAGCCGTCCTCGATGGTCTTCAAACGTTCGCTCTACAAGACGCCCGCGCAGCTGCGTGCGATGGTGGCGCCGGGGCGCGCCACGGCGGCCTCTCTCGACGCCGTCGCTCGGGCCATCGCGGCCGGGACCACGACGCTCGAGCTGGACGCCATCGCCGAGCGTGCCGTCGAGGCGGCCGGCGGCAAGCCGAACTTCAAGCTGGAGGCGGGCTACCACCACACGATCTGCGCGTCGGTGAACGATGAGGTCGTGCATGGCATCCCTGGCCCGCGCCTCCTGCAACCCGGCGACATCCTCTCGGTGGACTCCGGCGCCATCCTCGATGGCTGGAATGGGGACGCGGCGCGTACATTCGTGCTGCCCGACCCCGCGCGTCCCGATCTCGTGGCCGAGCGGCAGACGCTCTCCGAGGTGACGGAGCAGTCGCTCTGGCACGGGATCGCTCGCCTCGCCCGGGCGAGGCACCTCAACGAGGTCGGTGAGGCGATCGAGGACTACATCCTCTCGCGGGGAGAGTACGGCATCCTGACCGACTACATCGGGCACGGGATCGGCCGCCGGATGCACGAGGAGCCGCCGGTGTTCAACTACCGGGTGCGCGCCAAAGGCCCGGAGGTGAAGCCGGGACTCGTGGTTGCGATCGAGCCGATGGTCGTGCTGGGAGACCAGGACACCTATGTGAAAGACGACGGCTGGACCGTCGCGACCGAGGACGGGACCGCTGCCGCGCACTGGGAGCACAGCGTCGCCGTGCATGCGGACGGCATCTGGGTGCTGACGGCGGATGACGGCGGGGCGGCCGGGCTCGCGCCGTTCGGCCTCACCCCGAGTCCGATTCCGTGAACCGGGAGTATAGCGGGAATTGGCGAAACATGCGGATATCCCATAAGATTGATCCTCGGTGTCTTGGGCTCGCTTCCGGCGTGCCCGTCACCGGTCAACGCACGACCAGCAACCCCTATTTTTAGCGACAGTGAGGCTATGGCCAAAAAAGACGGTGTCATCGAGATCGAAGGATCTGTGATCGAGGCGCTCCCCAACGCGATGTTTCGCGTGGAGCTCACCAATGGTCACAAGGTTCTTGCCCACATCTCCGGCAAGATGCGTCAGCACTACATCCGCATCCTCCCCGAGGACCGCGTGATCGTGGAGCTGAGCCCCTACGATCTGACCCGCGGCCGGATCGTCTACCGCTACAAGTAAGAGCTGCTGTAAGTAACGGCCCCACTCACCGGGTAGCCCCGGGTGGGGCACGAGGACAGCGAACAAAGGTTAGAGAAACTTATGAAGGTCAACCCCTCCGTCAAGAAGATCTGCGACAAGTGCAAGGTCATCCGTCGCAACGGCCGGGTCATGGTCATCTGCGAGAACCCGCGCCACAAGCAGCGCCAGGGCTGATCCGGCCGGGGCTCACCGCGCAAGACTCAACTGAATAACGAGGCGATCCCAGAACCCGCGTCCTGACTCAGGAGGCGGGGGACACCCCCGGAGGAGGCCGGGGCACCGGGGCCGCCGCAGACCTCCGCTCATCACAGGAGAAGCCAAAAATGGCACGTCTAGCAGGCGTCGACATCCCGCGCGACAAGCGCGTGGAGGTCGCACTCACCTACATCTACGGCGTCGGGCGCACCCGCGCGCTGCAGACCCTTCGCGAGACCGATATCTCGGGCGATATTCGCGTCAAAGACCTCACGGACGAGCAGCTCGTCTCGCTCCGCGACTACATCGAAGGAAACTTCAAGGTCGAGGGCGACCTCCGCCGCGAGGTCGCCGCCGACATCCGCCGCAAGGTCGAGATCGGCAGCTACGAGGGAATCCGCCACCGCAAGGGCCTTCCGGTCCGCGGCCAGCGAACCAAGACGAACGCGCGCACCCGCAAGGGGCCGAAGCGCACCGTCGCCGGTAAGAAGAAGGCTCGCTAGGCCGACAACGGACTCAAGGAGATAAGAAAATGGCAGCACCCAAGTCGGCCGCTCGCAAGCCGCGCAAGAAAGAAAAGAAGAACATCGCTGTGGGCCAGGCCCACATCAAGAGCACGTTCAACAACACGATCGTCTCGATCACCGACACCACCGGTGCGGTCATCAGCTGGGCTTCCTCCGGCGGCGTCGGGTTCAAGGGCTCCCGCAAATCGACTCCGTACGCCGCCCAGCTGGCCGCCGAGTCGGCCGCCCGTCAGGCGCAGGAGCACGGTATGAAAAAGGTCGACGTCTTCGTGAAGGGCCCGGGTTCGGGTCGTGAGACGGCGATCCGCTCCCTCCAGGCCGCCGGCCTCGAGGTGGGCTCGATCAACGACGTCACTCCGCAGGCGCACAACGGCTGCCGCCCGCCGAAGCGTCGCCGCGTCTAATTCTGTGTAAATTTTCGAGCAAGCGAGGGGGTGGCACGGCTTCGCCGCGTCACCCCCTCGCGCCCGATGCGAGTGTCATATAGCGGACACTTAGCCGAAAGGAAAACAAAAAGTGCTCATTGCACAGCGTCCTACGCTCACCGAAGAGAACATCTCGGAGTTCCGATCGCGGTTCGTCATCGAGCCGCTCGAGCCGGGCTTCGGCTACACGCTCGGCAACTCCCTGCGCCGCACTCTCCTCTCCTCCATTCCCGGCGCGGCTGTGACCAGCATCCGCATCGACGGCGTGCTGCACGAGTTCAGCACCGTTCCGGGTGTCAAGGAGGATGTCACCGAGATCATCCTGAACATCAAGGGTCTGGTGGTCTCGAGCGAGCACGACGAGCCGATCACCGCCTATCTGCGCAAGACCGGCGCCGGCCAGGTCACCGCCGCGGACATCTCGGCCCCCGCGGGCGTGGAGATCCACAACCCCGAGCTGGTCATCGCGACCCTCAACGACAAGGCGAAGTTCGAGGTCGAGCTGACCATCGAACGTGGCCGCGGCTACGTGTCCGCCCAGCAGAACCGCAACGAGTACAGCGAGGCGGGTCAGATCCCGATCGACTCGATCTACTCCCCGGTCCTGAAGGTCACGTACCGCGTCGAGGCCACCCGTGCCGGTGAGCGCACCGACTTCGACCGCCTCGTGGTCGATGTCGAGACCAAGCCGGCGATCAGCCCGCGCGACGCCATCGCGTCCGCCGGCCGCACGCTGGTCGAGCTGTTCGGACTGGCGCGCGAGCTCAATAGTGCGGCCGAGGGCATCGAGATCGGCCCCGCGCCGGTCGACCAGGTCCTCAGCTCCGAGCTCTCGATGCCGATCGAGGACCTCGACCTGTCGGTCCGGTCGTACAACTGCCTCAAGCGCGAGGGCATCAACACCGTCAGCGAACTCGTCTCGCTGTCGGAGACGCAGCTCATGAACATCCGCAACTTCGGCCAGAAGTCGGTGGATGAGGTCAAGGACAAGCTGACGGAGATGGGGCTCTCGCTCAAAGACTCCGTCCCCGGCTTCGACGGCGCCCACTTCTACAGCGGGTACGAAGAGGACGAGTCCACCATCTGAGGCCGCCTCCCTTCCGCCTTCCGCTTTCAACACTGGAGATAACCGATCATGCCTAAGCCCACCAAGGGCCCCCGCCTCGGGGGTGGCCCCGCGCACGAGCGCCTGATGCTCGCCAACCTGGCCGCCGCGCTGTTCACCCACAAGAGCATCAAGACGACTGAGACCAAGGCCAAGCGCCTGCGCCCCTACGCCGAGCGCCTCATCACGTTCGCGAAGCGCGGCGACCTGCACGCCCGTCGTCGTGTCCTCGCCGTCATCGGCGACAAGACCGTCGTCCACGAACTCTTCACCGAGATCGCGCCGCTGCTGGCCGAGCGCGAGGGTGGCTACACCCGCATCACGAAGCTGGGTTTCCGCAAGGGCGACAACGCCCCGATGGCGCAGATCGAGCTCGTGCTCGAGCCGCTGACCGCGAAGGCGAAGCGCGCGAAGCCGAGCGCCGCGAAGGCGGCCCCGAAGGCGGAGGAGCCGGTCGAGGAGACCCCCGCCGAGGAGGCTCCCGCGGAGTCCGCTTCGGAGGAGACCGTCGCGACCGAGGCCGAGGTCGTCGAAGAGGCCACCGGCGAGGCCGAGAAGGAGACCACCGCCAAGGCGGAGGCCGAGAAGGCCTGACCTTCTCATCGCAGCGTGACGTCCCGCATCCCCTCGGGGGTGCGGGACGTTCGCTTCGACCGGCGGCGCGAGCGTGTGGCCGCGCACCCCGATGGCTTCGTCGCCGGCAGAAGATCGGCCACAGCCCGCGTGTGCGGCATCCTGGCTCCTAGAATCGAGGGATGACCGACCAGGCGACGCGATTCCGGCTCGACATCGCCTACCAGGGCACCGACTTCGCCGGCTGGGGCCGTCAGCCGGAGTTCCGGACCGTCCAGGGGACGCTGGAGGCCGCGCTCGCGACGATCTTCCGCCGCACGGGGGAGCCGCCGGCGCTGACCGTCGCCGGGCGGACGGATGCCGGCGTCCACGCCACCGGCCAGGTCGCGCACGTCGATCTCTCGCCCGAGCAGGTGGCGCTCTTGCGCAAGCCGCACGGCAAGCGCGAGCCCCGGGCTGCGCACGAGGCGCTGCGGCGGCGGGTGAACGGTGTGCTGGGGCCCCTCCCGGATGTCGTGATCGTCCGGGCCTCCGAAGCGCCGCCCGGCTTCGACGCGCGGTTCTCCGCACTGTGGCGCCGCTACGAGTACCGCGTGGCCGATCGCGTCGCGTTCCGCGACCCGTTGCAGCGGCACCGCACTTTTTGGGTTCCCTCGACGCTCGACGCCGACGCGATGGACCGGGGCGCACGCGGGATGCTCGGCCTCCACGACTTCGCGAGCTTCTGCAAGGCGCGCGAGGGCGCGACGACGATCCGCACTCTGCAGGCGTTCTCCTGGCGGCGCGACGACGACGGCGTCTTGCTCGGCGAGGTCGTCGCCGACGCCTTCTGCCACAGCATGGTCCGGGCGCTCGTCGGCGCGTGCGTCGAGGTGGGCGAAGGCACGCTCCGGCCCGGCGCCCTTGTCGAGCTGCGCGACGAGCGGCGGCGTACGAGCGCCTTCAGGGTGATGCCCGCGCGCGGTCTGACGCTGCGGGAGGTCGGCTACCCCGACGATGCCGAACTCGGCCGGCGCGCCGAGCGGACCCGCGGTCTGCGCACGCTCTGACGTCCGGTTTGACCGTTCCCGGGCGTGTCGCGTAGGATTGACCCTTGGTGTCTACGCCTCACTGCGGCGCGCACCGCGAACGTGAGCCCTCCACCGGCTTCGGTTCCCCTCCCCTCGGGAGAGGAACCCCCATCGGAGTGGGATTCACGAACTCCTCCGTTCGACACAAGAAAGCAGCCACTACTGTGACGCGCACTTACTCCCCGAAGGCAGACGAGATCCGGCGCGACTGGGTCGTCATCGACGCGACCGATGTCGTGCTCGGCCGTCTCGCCAGCCACACCGCCGCCCTCCTGCGCGGCAAGCACAAGGCGACCTTCGCCCCTCACCTGGACACAGGCGACTTCGTCATCATCGTCAATGCGGACAAGGTGGCCCTCACCGGCCAGAAAGCCGCCCAGAAGAAGGCCTACCGCCACTCCGGCTACCCGGGCGGCCTCAAAGCCGTCACCTACGCCGAGCTCCTCGAGAAGAATCCGGTTCGCGCCGTCGAGAAGGCTGTGCGCGGGATGCTGCCGAAGAACTCCATCGGCCGGGCCCAGCTCCGCAAGCTGAAGGTCTACACCGGAAGCGAGCACCCGCACGCCGCCCAGCAGCCCAAGGCCTACGCCCTCGGCCAGGTCGCCCAGTAGGCGATCCCACGACCTTCACGACTGACTAAGAAAAAGGATTATCACCATCGTGGCGAAGATCGCAGACAGCATCGACTCGGCCCAGGTCGACACCGTTGAGAACGTCGAGTCCTACTCGACCGAGACCCCGGAGAGCGCCGCCCCGGCCGCTCCCCGTCCCGTCCTCTCCGTTCCCGGCGCGGCCGTCGGTCGCCGCAAGGAGGCCATCGCGCGCGTGCGTCTGGTCCCCGGCGCCGGCACCATCACGGTCAACGGCCGTGCGTTCGCGGACTACTTCCCGAACAAACTGCACCAGCAGCTGATCACCGACCCCTTCAAGGTCCTCGACCTCGTCGGCTCCTACGATGTGATCGCGCGCATCACCGGTGGCGGCCCGTCGGGTCAGGCCGGGGCGTTCCGCCTCGCCATCGCCCGGGCCCTCAACGAGATCGACCGCGAGAACAACCGGCCGACCCTGAAGAAGGCGGGCTTCCTCACCCGCGACGCTCGCGTCACCGAGCGCAAGAAGGCCGGTCTCAAGAAGGCCCGCAAGGCATCGCAGTTCTCCAAGCGTTGACGCTTCGCAGCGCTTAGGCTTCGGTTTATGCCCCGTCTTTTCGGAACCGACGGAGTCCGCGGACTCGCGAACGGTACGCTCACCGCCGACCTCGCGCTCGGCCTCGCCCAGGCAGCCGCCGCTGTCCTGACGCGAGGCCGCAGCGCGGAGGCGCGCCGCGCCGCGGGCAAGCGCCCGCTGGCCATCGTCGCCCGCGACCCGCGTGTCTCCGGTGAGTTCCTGTCGGCCGCCGTCGCGGCCGGTCTGGCCAGCTCGGGAATCGACGTCTATGACGCCGGTGTCATCCCGACCCCCGCTGCGGCCTTCCTCATCGCCGATGTCGAAGCCGACTTCGGTGTGATGGTCTCGGCCTCGCACAACCCCGCTCCGGACAACGGCATCAAGATCTTCGCCCGTGGCGGCACCAAGCTCCCCGATGTCGTGGAGGACAGGATCGAGGAGCACCTCCACCTGGAGAAGCTCACACCGACCGGCGCCGAGGTCGGGCGCATCCGGCGTTTCGCGGATGCCGAAGACCGCTACGTCCTGCATCTTCTGGCGAGTCTGCCACACCGCCTGGACGGCATCCATGTCGTCCTCGACTGCGCGCACGGAGCCGCCGCGGGGATCTCGCCGGAGGTCTTCACCGATGCCGGCGCCCGGGTGACCGTCATCGGCGATGCGCCGGACGGTATGAACATCAACGACGGCGTCGGCTCGACGCACCTCGACAGGCTGGCGGAGGCCGTGCTGGCGGCCGGCGCCGATGTCGGCATCGCTCACGACGGCGACGCCGATCGCTGCCTGGCGATCGATGCCGATGGCCGCATCGTCGACGGCGATCAGATCATGGCTATCCTCGCTCTCGGGATGAAGGAGCGCGGCAAACTCAAAGACGACACGCTCGTGGCGACGGTGATGAGCAACCTCGGACTCAAGCTCGCTATGCGCGAGGCCGGTGTCCGGGTGGTCGAGACCGCCGTCGGCGACCGCTATGTCTTGGAGGAGATGAACGGGCACGGCTACTCGCTGGGCGGCGAGCAGTCTGGCCACGTCATCATGAGCGATTTCGCCACCACGGGCGACGGCATCCTCACCGGCCTGCACCTGCTCAGCGAGATGGCACGCCAGCGCAAGAGCCTCGCCGAGCTCGCACAGGCGATGACGGTGTACCCGCAGGTGATGGTCAATGTGCGGGGGGTCGATCACCACTCGGTCCACAGCGACGAGTCGCTGCGGTCGGCCGTCGAAGCCGTGGAGGCGACGCTCGGCGACAGCGGCCGGGTGCTGCTGCGTCCGTCGGGAACCGAGCCCCTGGTGCGGGTCATGGTGGAGGCGGCCGATCAGGACACGGCCGTGCGGATGGCGAACGAACTCGCGGATGTGGTCCGCGAGCGGCTCGTGGGCTAGGTGTGCTGCTCAGGGACGTTGGTTGAGGTGTGACGCGATAGATGGGTGAGGACCTCCCGGTCGAGAGTGGGGCTGTCTAGTTTCCCTGCACTCGATGACTTAGGAGGTCCTCGTGACCCACGCTAATGCTGCTTTGACTCCTCGCGAATGCCTCCGCCTGGCCCGCCAAGTCGTCGACGACGGCTGGTCCGTTGCTGCGGCGGCGACCTACTTCCGAGTGTCCTGACGCACCGCGGACCGATGGGCTCGTCGTTACGTGGAGATGGGCGAGGCGGGAATGCTGGACCGTTCGTCACGGCCGCATCACAGCCCGAACAAGACCCCGCGAAGACTGGTCCGCAAGGTCGTGCATCTGCGGTGGAAGAAGCGGCTGGGACCAGTCGGTATCGGCGCCCAGCTCGGCATGCCCGCCTCGACCGTTCACACGGTCCTCTCCCGGTGCCGGATCAATCGGCCCAGCCACGTCGACGTCCGCACCGGCGAACCCGCCCGCCGCTACGAGCACGAGCATCCCGGATCGATGATCCACGTCGACATCAAGAAACTCGGCAACATCCCCGACGGTGGCGGCTGGCGCTACGTCGGACGTCTCCAGGGAGAGCGGAACAAGGCCATCACCGCGAAGCGGACCGGGAAACACGGGATCACCGGCGACATGATCACCGGCACAGCGTTCGTTCATACCGTCATCGACGATCACTCCCGTGTCGCTTACGCCGAGATCCACGACGACGAAACCGCCGCCACTGCAATCGCTGTTCTGCGTCGAGCGGTCGGCTGGTTCGCCAGCCGTGGCGTCACCGTCGAACAGGTGCTCTCCGACAACGGCTCCGCATACCGCTCATACGCCTGGCGCGACGCTTGCGCCGAGCTCAGCATCCAACCGAAACGCACCCGGCCCTACCATCCGCAGACGAACGGCAAGATCGAACGCTTCCACCGCACCCTCGCCGACGGCTGGGCATACGCCCGGCACTACAACTCCGAATCAGCCCGCCGCAACGCACTCCCGGCCTGGCTGCACTCCTACAATCACCACAGGCCCCACACCGCCATCGGCAGCCAGCCACCCATCAGCAGATTGACCACCGTCCCTGGGCAACACACACACACCTAGGGCACGATCGAGAGGAAGATGAACGCGGCGAAGATGATCAGGTGGATGGTTCCCTGCATCCGTGCCGCGCGCCCCTGCACGATCGTCAGGATGCTGACTCCCACCGTGAGGGCCAGCAGCACGATCTGGCTCGCCCCGAGGCCCAGGTGCAGCGCCCCCGGCAGCCAGATCGACGCGATCGCGATGGACGGGATGGTGAGGCCGATGCTCGCGATGGCGGAGCCGAGCGCCAGGTTGAGGCTGGTCTGCATCCGGTTCCGGCGCGCCGCTTTCGCCGCTGCGATGCCTTCGGGGAGCAGCACGAGCAGCGCGATGACCACTCCGACGAACGACTGCGGCAGACCGGCCGCGGTGACAGCGCGCTCGATCGGGGTGGACTCGAGCTTGGCCAGGCCGACGACGGCAACGAGGGCGATCAACAGCATCCCGAGGCTGATGAGCGCGGTGCGGTTGGAGGGCGCATCGGCGTGGCTGTCCTCGGCGATCGGCCGTTCCTTGGTGGAGACCGGGAGGAAGAAGTCCCGGTGGGCGACGGTCTGCGTGAACACGAACATCGCATAGAGGAGCACCGAGGCGATCGCCGCGAACCACAGCTGGCTCGGGGAGAACTGCGGGCCTGGTGTCTCTGTGAACGCCGGGAGCACCATCGTCAGCGCCGCGAGCGCTGTCACGGTGCCCAGGGCCGAGCCGCTGCCCTGCGCGTTGAAGGACGTGGTCTCGCGGCGGGAGGCCGCCAGCAACAGGCTGAGGCCGACGATACCGTTCATCGTGATCATCACGGCCGAGAAGACGGTGTCCCGCGCGAGGGTCTCGGAGTCTTTGCTTGTTGTCATCAGGGTCACGATCAGCGCCACCTCGATCACGGTGACCGCCACGGCGAGCACCAGCGACCCGAACGGCTCCCCGACCCGGTGGGCGACGACCTCCGCGTGCTGAACGGCCGCGAGCACGGTGCCCGCGAGGAAGACGCCGATCAGCGTGATCGAGAACGCTCCGAGCGGCACCGTCCAGAACCCCACGAGCAGGACGAGGCCGATCACGGGGACGCCGATCGCCCAGAAGCGGATGAGCCAGGTTCCGAGCGCTTTCATAGTCCCATCCTGTCAGTGCGGCGCGTCTTCCCCCATAGTCACATGCATGAATGCTGAGGTGGATGCATGGCCGATCGTACGCGCATCCCGTCCTCCGCATCCCGGCGCGCTCTCGCGGCGTTCGCCGTCACCGCCGCTCTGACGGCGGCTCTCTCCGCCTGCTCTCCCGGCGCGGGCCCGACGGCGTCCTCCACCCCGAACCGGACCGCCACCGGCTCTCCGACGCCGCGGCCGAGCAGCAGCAGCACGGCCGTTCCGATCGACGACCAGTGCGACACCGCGAAGCTGAACGGTTCCATCGCCGCGGGAGGCGGGGGAGCGGCCGGCAGCGTCGAGGTCACCCTCGTCCTGACCAACGGGGGGTCCGAGCCGTGCGCGCTGCAAGGCTGGCCGGGTGTCTCCTTCGTCGGCGACGGCAACGGCGTCCAGCTCGGCCAGCCGGCTGAGTTCGACCGCAGCGCGCCGCATCCCACCGTGCGACTCGCCCCCGGTGGCACCGCGCACGCGCCGCTCAAGATCGCACAGGCGCTCAACTACGACCAATCGGAGTGCCAGCCGCAGAAAGCCGACGGCTTCCGCGTCTATCCGCCTGGTTCGACCACCGCTCTGTTCGTGAAGGACGGTGCTTTCACCGCGTGTACCAGCGCCAGCGTCTCTCTGCTGACGGTCGGCGCGCTCGTCGGCGGCTGATCCGAGATTACGCTGGAACCGTGCCCCTCGCCTCTCCCGTCTCCGGTCGCGGCACACCCGCCTGGCTGATCCGCCTCGTCGTCGTCACCGTGCTGGTCGGGGTCGGCGCGGGTGTCGGCGGAGGGGCGGTGGCGCTCGCCCTGCACGCTCTCCAGCACCTCGCGTTCGGGTACTCCGAAGGCACCTTCCTCGACGGTCTGCAAGAGTCGCCTCCCGCAGACCGGGTGGTGGCGCTGGCGGTTGCGGGCGTCATCGGCGCCGTCGGCTGGTGGCTGCTGCGCGGCTGGGGCCGCCGCCGCGCCGATCACGCCGTCGTCGCCGTCCAGGCCGCCGTCGACGGCCAGCGGATGCCGGTGCTGGTCACCCTCGCCAATGCCGCCCTGCAGGTCGTCATCGTCGGTCTGGGCGCGTCCATCGGGCGAGAGGTCGCACCGCGCGAAATCGGAGCGCTCTGGGCGTCCTGGCTCTCCGAGCGCGCCGGCGTCACGGCCCGTGAGCGCCGCATCCTCGTCGCCTGCGGGGCCGGGGCCGGCCTCGCTGCGGTCTACAGCGTCCCCTTCGGCGGGGCCGTCTTCGCCCTCGAAATCCTCCTGGCCGAGATCAGCTTCGCCACGGTCCTCCCCGCCTTCGCGGTCTCCGGCGTCGCCGCCCTCGTCGCCAGCTCCGTCGTCCCGGCCAACCCGCTCTACACCGTGCAGCAGGTGCCGCTCAGTCCGCAGCTCGTGGTCTGGGCACTGCTGGCGGGGCCGCTGCTCGGCGTCGCCGCTGTCGGCTTCGTCCGCCTCGCCTCGTTCGCGCAAGCCCGTCGGCCGCGCTCCTGGGGCATCCTGATCGCGATGCCGCTCACCTTCGCTGCGGTGGGCGTCGTGTCCCTCGGCATGCCGGCCATCCTCGGCAACGGTCACGCACTCGGCCAGCTCGCGCTGTCGGCGACTGTGCCGGTGCTGCTGCTCTTGGCGATCACTCTGGTGAAGACCGTCGCGACCGTCGGCACCATTGGGGCGGGCGCAGCGGGCGGCACGCTGACCCCGTCTCTCGCGATCGGCGCGGGCCTCGGTCTCGGTCTCGGCTCCGTCTGGGACGCGCTCTGGCCCGGCGTCCCGCTCGCCGGGTTCGCGCTGATCGGGGCCGCGGCGTTCCTCGCTGCGACCATGCGCGCCCCGGTCACCGCCCTGCTGCTGGTGATGGAGTTCACACACCAGGGCCCGCAGCTGCTGACCCCGGTGATGCTGTGCGTCGCCGGAGCGGTCGCGGTCGGCTACGTGTGGGAGCGGCGTCGCGTGACCGGCGTCGCCTGAACTCCCTCCTCCGTTCGCTTCCGTGTGACGAACAGCGCCGTCCCGGCACAGACCGCCGTCGCGAACCCCACGACCGCCACGGCCAGGTCGATCCACTGCCGTCGGGTGAGAGCGTCGTGGTGGCCGACCGCTCGCGTGGCGACGCCCTGATCGAGCCCGGGCGCGAGGAACAGTCCCAGGGAGACCAGGGCGAGGATGAGGGCCAGTCCCAGGAGAGACCACCAGGTGTTGCGAGGCATGAGTCTATTCAACCCGGGATCGGACTCGGATGGGGAGAGACGGCTGGGTTTCGCCGGGAGCTCGGGCGCGCTGCTCACCGGAGACACAGGACTTCTCTCGATTCTGGACTTCTCTCAAGCGCCCCACTATCCCGGACGGCTCGTTCGGCCGCACCGGTCGAGGGCCACAGCATCCTGTGGCCCTCGACCGGCCGTTGAGGTGGGCCCCGTGGGGCTCGAACCCACGACCCGCGGATTATGGGGGCGTTTTTATGCCGCTCCAGAATCATTCGCCCCGTCAGCGGCCCGGCCTACGCCTCGACCAGCGTCACCCCAGGGGTCGCGCTGCCTGACGTATCGCAAATCACAGTAGCCCAATACCGCACAGTGCCCCGCTCTATAGCCTTTGTTGCGCCATGTCAGGCAGCACTCTTGAGAGGATTGAGCACATGGATTGGACGTCCGCCCTCGCCGGATTCGCACGTTACCAGCGCGCCGCTGGTCTGTCAGAGAAGACCATTGTGAACCGAGAAGAAAGCCTCATACTCATCGCACGTCTTTGCGGGATTGGGCCCCTCGACGTGTGTGAAGAGGATCTGCTCAATATGCTTTCCCGATTCAATCCGCGCACCGGTTGCCCGCTCGCGGCCGGGACCAAGCAGTCCGAGCGGTCCTACTACCAGACGTTCTTCACGTGGATGCAGGTCAAAGGGCACCGGCCCGACAACCCTTCCGCCGGACTCCCCAAGATCAAGATCCCGCGCCGGAAGCCGCGACCGCTGCGCATCCAGCAGGTCGACGCCATGCTGGACTCCGGCGCGTACAAGCGCACCCGCGACATCATTACCATCGCCGCCCTTTCGGGCCTACGTATCGGTGAGATTGTCAAGATCCGAGGTGAGGACGTCGACCTCGACGGCGGCGTTCTCTGTTCACTCCGCAAGGGCAACTTGGCCCACGTGATAGCCCTCCACCCTATTCTCATCGACCTCGCGCGGAGCTACCCGCGCACAGGATGGTGGTTCCCATCGCCGCACCGCAATGAGCAGTTCCCGAACGGCAGCGGCCACATCCTCATGAAGTCGGCCTCCGCCCGCGTCTCGAAGGCGATCCGCAACGCGGGCATCACGGACCGGAACCTCACCGGGCACAGCCTCCGCCACTTTTACGCCACCACTCTCCTGAAGCAGGGCGTCAACATCCGAGTGGTGCAGGAACTCCTCGGCCATGCTTCGCTGGCGACGACGCAGCTCTATACCGAGGTCGACCAGGACGACATGCGCGCCGGAGTCGCCACCCTTCCGCCGATCGCGCAGCGACGCAGCTCGGCTCGCATGCGCACCATTCCCGAATCTGACAAGATGGTTGGGTAAGCCCCTGTAGCTCAGTTGGCAGAGCAAGTGACTTTTAATCACTGGGTCCTCGGTTCGAGCCCGAGCGGGGGCACCCTTTGAAGGTGTAACGGTTCGGCTGTCGGTGGATGTACGATCAGCGCCATGAACAAGTCAGTCCTCGCTCTCGCGCTCGTGGGGGTGCTCGCTCTGGCCGGGTGCTCGACGACGCCCGCTGCGAAGCCCGCGCATAAGACGACTTCCACGCCCGCTGCGGTTTCAATCGGGGAAGATGCTGGGGTGATCGCGATCCGTATCAAGGGCTGCGAGGACGTTCGTGTCGGTGACATCGCGGGCGGTGCCCCGGCCCTGCTGTCGACGGCGACGTGCATGCTTTACGGGCATACCATCAACGTCAACTCGTGGGCGAGTGGGCGTGACTCGAACATCGAACCGGTCCTCGCTGGCGACGCACGCGAGACCTACTATGCCCGCGGCGACTCCTGGACGGTGACCCTGGGTGATGATCCGATCCTCCAGTATCAGTTCACGAACCAGGCCGATAAGTTGCTCCAGGCCGCGTTCGCTGGGCACACGGCCGGGCCGGTGAATTTGTCCGTGGAGCAGAATGTCGCGCGGGCTGCCGTCGCATCCCTTGGTGGAGAGGTCTACCACTATGTGCCGTAGAGATTGCATGCCAGTACATACGTTTGGGGCTGGTTGGTTTCGGGGTGTTTGTGGGCAAAATGTGGGGTGGGGTGGGGTGGGGGTTTGTTGGTGGTTGTGGGACTGGACTATAAAATTGTCCCTGTCAAATATTCACGGAACTATTCGGCGTGTTGCGCTGAGGGGTGCCCGCCCGCCGGTCACCACAGTTTGTGGTGTGGCATTTGGTGGAATGTGCTCATGCTCATGCTCATGCTGTCATCGGCGAGGAGATCGATCCTGTTGGTGTTCGGGTGGTGCCCGGCTTGTCTCTGAGTGAGGGTCGGTTCCCGGGGCTAGTGTGATCGTATGCCCGTCATATCCATCCGCCCTCCCTACACGTTGCACCGGGGGAACGTCCTCCGCGCCTACAAGGACTGGGAAGCGCCCGACACGATCATTAGCGATGGCGCGTACGGCGTGCGTGGTTTCCACGGAGATACGACGGGCGCTGAGGGCCTTGTGGACTGGTACCGCCCACACGTGACCGCCTGGGATCGAGCCGCGAAGCCGGCCACTACTCTGTGGTTCTGGAACACTGAACTCGGTTGGGCCACCGTCCACTTCTCCTCATCGAGACGGTTGGGAGTACGTCCAGACGGTGACGTGGGACAAGGACATCTCACACGTCGCCGGGAACGTGAACGGCGCACCATCCGCCGCCTCCCGGTGGTGAGCTCTCCGTGACGCCCGAGGACTGGAACGCTCTGAATATCTTCTCCCCGCCAGCATCTCCCGGCGCTAACGATCAGTTGTACCAATCCTTCCTCACGCTCCGATCGCCTCTTTTTCCGCGGTCGTTTCGTCAATGACGATGCCGATGGGACGGTTTACATTATTGGGTGATAGTGATTGTGGTGTCTGGGGTGTGAGTGAATGTGTTGGTAAGCACGCTTGCGGTATAGCTTCCGTGGTCAATGCCGGTGAGGGCTGGGGTGATGGTTTGGGTTCCACCGGTAGAGGTGTAGATCGGACTTGTCCAGACAGCAGGCAGTCGCCAAGAACCCTTGGATGTTAGGGAAGTAAGGCGAAGGCCGAATTGTTGCCCGGCTGGTATGCCAGCGACATGGATTCGAACGGTGCTGCCCTCTCGGATGCTGATGAATCGGTGAAGGTTTAGATGTGCAGCCTTGTTCTTGCCGATGGCTTGAAGTTGAAGGGGAGAGAGGTTTGCTTGGGGGGTTTCGGGGTTAGCGACGGTTACGTTGGGGTCGGCCATGAGGGTGTTCATGTCGATATCATCCAGATAGTTGTGTTCGGGTGTAGCTTTTTGTCGACCCAGGGTGGGTCCGTTGACTGTGACGGTTTGGATTAGCTGAGCAACTTTGCGGCTGATGGTTTGGCCTTCTTGGGTAATTTCTGAGTTTCCTGTGACATAGTCGAGGTGTTCTTGGAACTGATGGAACACGATTGCGAACGCTCCCACGAGCCAGTTGTAGTCGCAGAATGGGTCGCCTCCATGGCACAGACCGGTTTTGGAAGAGGAAAGCGCGTAATACTTGTTGTCTTGAATTTTTTCGGGGGTGGTGGAAATGTAGCGCATGAAGCCGTTTCCGCCGGAACCACTGCCGTGGTTACCGGTTTGATTTTCGAATTGCAGCGGGTCACCAAAAATTTGAGTGAGCGCGACATCGTCAGGTCGCAGCTGGGTGAGCCAGCGCGCAGTTATCGCACCTTGGGAATAACCGAGGACAACAAACTTCGGAGACGGGCAACCGGCAGCAGTTTGCGCCTGGATGGTCGAATCTATATATGAGGCGGTATTTGTTGCGCCGGCTCGAGCGGAGTCCCCGATTACTTTCTTGATAAAGGCAACGTCGACCGTTCTCGGTACCGCCACCCCCGGATATCCCTTCCCGGTACCGAATTCGTCCGGACCGATCGCTTTGACTGGGACCGTATCCACATACGGACTCGGGGCCCTGGTGCCGCGGCTTTGAGCTACGTAGGCTTCCAGAAGACGACGTAGAGTTTTCCCTTCCCAGCCGTTAGTGGTCATCGTCGTATCTCTGTACGTCCCAGCGCTACCCCTAGGCTCGCCTGAACCGCGGAACACGAGAACTTGCACAGGGGTGCATCCGGCGGGCAATTCTACCAGTCCGGCCGCATGGGCTGGAGCCATGCCGCCGACCATTCCGAGGCTTACTACAGTGATCACACTTATCGACATGAGTGTTTTCCGAGAAAGTCGTATTCTCATTTCGAACTTCCAATCATTTAAATATCAAAAATAATATCAATAGATAAATCACAGAGAGGGGTATGGCACGAAAACCGTCGCCAGCAGCAAGGCGACAAAAAACGCGACTGCAACAAGAACCGCGACGGGGACGACCCAGAACAGGTGAAACCGCTTGCCTGGCCATGATGATACCCTGACGACCAAGAAGACAAGAACAAGTACTCCCATTGTTCCGGAGACAAGGAACAATCCGCACGTGTTATAGATGCTGGGTGCTGCCCACCCAACGAGTGGCTCAGATCTCACGAGAAAACGCGGGAGAAGCAGCAAACCCACCCCGCTGACTGCTATTGCCAACAGCGTCCACCAGATTATGGCGTGAACCCGCATAAATTCATCCGAGAAACATCGGAAAAGCTCTTTACCGAAATAGTTTTCACGAAACTTTCCGGTCTACTGGCCTTCTTGCATAACCTGCTCAAGGCTTGCCGTAACAGGGAAGACCGTTGCGCGCCGCACATTGATGGTTTCTACAAGGTCGCCTCCTTCGAGGCGGAAGGAAGCCCCCACCTTTTCGCCGTGCGCGTCTACAGCCCAGGGAACAGCGAACCCTCCGACCGGATCATTCTGCCCGTCACTAACAACAGCTACGGAACCGTCCTGGCGGATAACAGGGTGAAGACCTTTCATCATCTGTAACGGGAACCGGTACTCCCTTACCGCACCTGGTGACGGCACCCGCATCAGAACCTGCAGAGCATTCTCGGTCGGAAAAACACTCATAACCGTCTCCCCTACCTTTGTAGAACCCAAAGCACGCCCGGTGCCATGAAACGGTCGCCGGGAAACACCACCCGCATCGACAACCTCATTCGTCTGCTCGCCTGGCACGGTGAACGAAAAACCGCCATCATCTTCCGACGGCCCCTCCTCAGCCTGGGGAACCGGGCGGGTACGAGAGTCGACCACCGTCTTGGTATCACGCATCGGTGACCCCACGGCCGAGTCCACGCGCGAAACCAGCACAACAGACGACCCGGCAACCAGCCCCGCGACAACCAAACCAGCCACCCCCGCCACAACCCGAACCCTCCAAGATTGTGAGAACACACCCAACATCAAAACCTCCTCAATTCCTGCTACCCCTCGCACCATACGAGCGAGCATTCCCCCCAGACAGGCCCCTCATGAGGGGGCCTGTCTGGGAGGCAGGGAAGAGGTTAACCCCATGAGCGGGTCTGCGGGGAGGCCTATCCAAAAAATGGTGGAAACGGACGGTGACCCTAAGGCTCAGTTAAGGCCAGGGAGTCAGCCACGGCCGGCGAAGGCGATCACGAACACGTTCAGCGTTGGCGGTGGAGATGACCGAGAAGCAGCTGACGGCCGCGAAGTTTGTCCAGCTTCTACCGCGAGCACCAGCAGAACGGCCTACCTGCCGAACACCCACGATGCCGTCTGCCGAGCGGGTCACCATTCTCCGAATGGTTCGCCTACCGGCCGCTGCAAACGCCGCAGCCACACACCTACCGCAGGGGTGTTGCCGGTGTGTATGGCTGGAGAGTAGCGTTCGGCCATGTTGATAAAAAGTGATGTTATGGCTCGTGTAAAAGACGGCACTCATGCCATCCCCCTTCTCGGGTGGTGGTTTCTGGCCTTAGGCCGAAGGGACCGGTCGAAGCGGAGGGGAATCCGTTCTCTTGCTGTCGTGACCTCGGTCGTAGCGGGTCTGACGTTCTCGCTCGTCGGCGTTCAGTCGGCGTCCGCCGGTGTGGGTTCTGTGTCATCGGGGCAACGTGTGGTGAGCCCATCTGGGCATGGTCTCGTGAGTATCGGGGACTCTTTCACTGCAGCCTACGGTGTTGGCGCGGATGTAGGAGGCCCCGCTGCCGTGTGTGGCCAGTCCGATTCCAGCGTGGGACGTCTGGTAGGCAGCGCAGCCGGTTACTCTGTCACTGATGTTACCTGCATGGGCGCAACGGCCCGAGGCATGGTCAATGGCCAGGACAGGACCGACAGCGATGGCAAAACGATCCACATTCCACCCCAGATTAACGCATTGAACTCCTCCACCGACATGGTTCTTGTCTCCGCTGGAGGCACCGACCTGGGCTTCTCAAGAGTCATTATTTCTTGCCTTGCCGAATCCGGCAAGGGTCCTGTTGCAGAGACGGGTTCGAGGACGTGTCGTCAGGATTACGTGAAGAATGGTCACGACGAATTGGACCGCAGGATCACTGACGTTGTGGGACCGGCCCTCGATGCTCTTTATGGTCAGATCAGCGCGCGTGCGCCGCACGCGCGGAAGTTCGCCTACGACTATCCGGATCTGTTCCCTGACCGGGCGAACACTCCGGCGGCTGGCTGTTACGCGTTCACGACGACCGGGACGGGCGATTTGAAGGAAACCGACATGCCTTTCACGGATGAGGATGTGGTGTATCTTCACCAGGTTCAGGACAAGTTGAACGGTCTCATCAAGAGAGAGGCAGAAAAGTATGGCTTCACCCTCCTTCCTGCAAGCAGCCGCAGCCAGGCACGGACTGCTTGTAGCGCTGCACCCCATTGGGTGAATGGTCTCAACGCCCTCGGCGCGCCAGACCGTAATGGTGAAGCCTTCCACCCCACACGCGTTGGCATCGCCCACTACGTCGATGTTTTCAAATACGCAACAAAGAAAAACTGACGGGTCCATCCCGAGAAGCCGGCCAGCATCGGCATGGCGTACAGCGGGAACCGGCACCGTAAACGATCGGTGATTTCCGGGTGATGATGCAAAGCCCCTGAAGGGGTGTCGCATATTGCGACACCCCTTCTCCCATGCCCGGGCCGCCGGCACACGACAAAAACCCGCCCCGGCCTACCGCCTCAATTGAGGGGTGGGCCGGGGCGTGGTGGTGGGTGTTAGGGGTTGGCGGGTGGGGTGGTTGTGGGGTCCTGCGTCGGGTTGGCGGGGGTTTGCGGGTCGGTCTTTTTGATGGTGCCGAGGCCGATGGTTGTCAGCCACCGGTTGATGGTGGGGATGGCCATGATGCGGGTGAGGGCGGCGGCAATCCCGGTGACGATGCCGGCGAGGCCGACCAGCCACAGGTAGACCTTCGAGGTGAGGGGCAGGCCGAGGGCGTCGATGACCTGCGGGAGGATCACGGCGAAGGTCAGGAAGGCGGGGATCCCTGTCTGGATGATGGTGCGGAGGACCCGTTGGCCGGTGTGAATAATCTCCGGGATCTCGGCGGTGAGGTGCTTGCTCATGATTCTCCTTCGGGGAGGTGTGGTCGGGGGTTGTTCTTCTCGATGTCGGTGAGGCGTTCGCTGAGGCGGTGATCGGTGCGGGTTTGTTCTTGGTCGGCGTCGGCGAGACGGCCGATATCGCGTTGCATGCCCCGTTGGGTGCGTTGCACCTCATCGAGGCGCTCTCCGTGGGTGTCCTGGGTTGCGCGGACGGCTGTGATCTCGCTGATGACCGCTGTGATCTCGCTGATGAGTTCGTTGTGGCGGTGGTCGGATTCGTCGCGGAGGTTGGTGGTGTGGCTGTTCGTGACTTGTTCTTTGACCTCGCGGGTGTCGGATGCGATGTTTTTCACGGCGCGGCGGGTGCGGGCGCCCAGCACGATCGAGATCACGATCGCGGCCATACCACCGGCCGCGGTCACGGCCGCGGCGATCAACGTCGCCCACCCCATGGGAATGTCGGGCATGGTGTTCCCCTCTCATGGGGTTCGGGAGAGGGTTCTAGGTGGATGCGTGGGCGAACACGTCCTTGATCGCGGTCTCGCACGCGGCCTGGACTTGTTCAGGGGTGAGGGAGAGGCCACTGTTGGCCTGGATGCCGGCCAGCACGGCCGGGACGAGAAGGGCGGACACGGACTTCGCGAGGGCCACGGGGTCGCCGCCCTGTTGTGCGCGGAGGCGTGCGGTGCGGGATGCGAGGATGCCCCATACCGTCCCGTCGCCTTCCGCGTGGACGGGCTCGATGAGGCCGGTGCGGGTCAGGGCTTGGAACTCGTCCGCGGTCAGCCAGTCGAGGGTCCCGTCCGGGTTCAACGTGCCGATCGCGCCGGAGGCGTCGCCCGTTTTGATCAGCTGGATTTTCATGTCCTCCTCCAGAGGGGTTGGGGTTGTGAACGCTGTGGTCAGCGACGTTTGGGCTTTGTTACGGTCGATGGGGGTGGACGTGTACTGCCATACCGTCCAGTCAGGCCACCACCGGATGGGTGGTGGGGACGGGGTGTAGGAGGCGATCCACAAGGGCGCGCCGGCCGCCACGACGGCGGACCAGTCGGCGGCGTCCATGAGCGACTTGTTCAGATACACGCCCGGGACCACCCTGAGACGGGTCTTCACCTGGTTCAGGAAGGCGAGCGCCTGCGCGGGGCTCCACGCCCGGGTGCCTGTGGATGCCTCGTCCTCGATATCGAGCCACAGCGAATCCCCGGCGACGTAGGCGAGGTTGTCGGCGAAGAAGTCCGCGCACACCACTGGGTCGAGGTTCCCGTTGAAGAAGTAATGCCCGACATGCCTCCCCGCGGCCCGCGCGAGCGCGACCTGTGCCCGGTAGCAGGACCCGACGGTGAGTCCAACATTGGCGCGGGAGGCGTTGATGATCACGAAATCCTCACCCGCAGGGGTGTAGTCGCCCTGCGTGTAGGAGATGTCAACACCCTCAAGCAGGGTCATGGTCACACCTCGCTCAGGATCAGGACCGCGTTGTTCACGCTGATCGCCGACGCCGAAGAGCATTGGACCTGCAGTTTCCAGACGTGTGATCCGGCCGCGGTGGAGAGTTCGTGCTCGAATCCGGCCGCGTACTGTGATGTCGCGCCGCTGATCCAAGGTAGGTCGTTGTTGAGGGTGTCATCGACTTGGGTGCCATCGCAGAGGACCCGGAACTGGGCGATCTGCCGGCTGCCGGAGTTCTGGTTCGACACGTATGCGCGCCAGTCCGCAAGGGTCAAACCACCCGTCGATGTGACCGTGACGGAGAGCACGTCGGTCCACGTCGACGCGACGGACAACACCAGCGGCGAGGTGAGGCGCGCCCGGCCGAGGCGGGTGATGCGCTTGCGCGCCCAGCCGGACGAGCCGTGCTCCCACGTGGCGCCGGTGTCGGTTTCGTAGAACTCGAGGCCGTCCCACACGTCCGCGCCGGTCAGGCCCGTGCGGGTGGTGGAGGTGCCGGTCTTGCGGTTGCCGACGCCGGCCGCGTAGTTCGACACCTCGGACAGGTCAGCGGCCTGGGCCGGCACCCCGGAGGAGGAGTATTGGGGCTGGTTCTTCGTCCCGGAACTGTCTCGTGCCATGCTGTGCCTGCTTTCAGTAGGTGGAGGTGATGCGCAGCGCGCCGGAGAACCCGTCTTCGGCGAGGGAGCGGAGGATGCTGTATCCGCCATGGTTGAAGCCGACACCCACATAGCCGCCGCCGGCCTTGAGGTTGTTCCCGATCGAGGCGGGGAGGGTCACCCAGCCGCCGGAGATCGCCACGGCGGCGACGGTCGCCAGCGCGGGCGCGTCTCCGGGCTTGGCCGAGTACCCATGGACGGCGATGTTCGGCGGCGAACCGCTAATCCTCTCCGGCGAGACGTACAGCTCGACGCGTTGAATCGTCGCGGACGCCGGGATGGTGTCGGCGGTTTTCGTGCCGTAGAACCAGCACCCAAGGTTTTTGTCGGATGCGTAAACCTGGTTCGTCCACCACCGGCCCGACCCATAGGACCCTGCGTCGATTGCCGTGAACACGTCCTGGTGCGTGGTCGTCCCGCCGCCGGGGGCCGGTGGGGGTGTGTTCGGTACCGGGCTGGTGGACATGAGCATCGCGAACGGCCCACCGTGCCACAGCAGTTTCATGATCTGCCCGGCCGACGGGCTGGGCCCCGTGTACGGGGCGATCACCGTGGTGCCCAGCGCGGTCGTCAACGTCACCAGACCGCTTGCCACCGAGACGACGGTGCCACGGTCGGGTTTCGATGCGACAGGCCCCGTGACGAACCACTGCTTGTCAATGTTCCACACCCACACCGGCTCGTTGACCTCCGGGAGGAACGACGTGCCGAGGTGCGCGGGAATCCGCGACGATGACGAGCCCACCCCGACATCGACGTTGCACCCGAACGTTGACTGGGCGACGAACGTGCCCTGCAGGATCTTCACCCGCGCACGTCCCTGGAGGGCGCGGAGCAGCGCGGCGCTGTAGTCGTCGGTCATGGGTTCACCGCCACGGTCACGGTCTGGGTTGCGCCGGCGTCCCGGCTGATGTCGGTGATGCGGCAGGTGAACGCCTGCCCGAGCCTGCGCACGGTGAGGACGTCGCCGACCTCGCGGAGCGGGTTGAACGTCTCCACCAGGTCGTAGGTGATCGAGCGCAGCCGGGACACCCGGGGAAGCATCTGCTGGGCGTATGCGTCCGCCTGCGCCTGCGTGGTCACGTACTGGGACGAGTAGAAGTAGGGCTTGCGCCGGTACGGGGACAGCGACCCGTCCTGGTTCCGCACCCGCAACGGCCCATCAGTGACCTCCGCCGTCGCGAGCACGATCGTCGAGGCGTCCTGCGAGTTCCCCCGCACGACGACCGCGTTGTACACATTGTCGTTCGCAAGCGACGGCACCACATCGACCAGGGTCCCGTCCGAGGTAGCACCAGCTTTCACGGGAGTGCCGTCACCGTTCACGTCGCCGCTATGGAGGGTGTCCACGGCGGCCGGCCACACGTTCGGCCGCATCGAGGCTGTGCCATCGGCGGTCATGTACGCCACCCCGTCGAGGACAGTGGCGAGGTCGTAGCAGGCTTGGAGCTTGTCCTCCTGGTACGCCACCGCTGTCGGGATCGCCGCGTCAGCGACCGTCCTCGTCACGGGGAGGCCGACCAGACGCTGATACTCCTTCCACACCGACGTGAGGTCCGGGGCAACGCCGGGGATGTCGAACCGGTCCCACTGCACCCCCGCGAACAGGTCACCAATGGTGAGATCGATCAGGTCGCCCTTCACCGCCCCGGCGCCCTGGTACTGGAACCGGGTGGTCCGGATCTTCGGCGCCCCCGTGATGAGGTAATGCCCCAGGGCGACCCGCTCCTGGAACCCCGGCCCGGCGGTGATGAGGGCGTACACGATCAGCCGTGTGCCAAACGGCGCGAGAATGTCACCGATCCGCGACGGGGCGACCGAGTCGGCGAAATCGCCCTGGTAGACGATCGTCAACGAACCCGTCGACTGCACCAGAGAGGCGCCACTGTCCGTGAGGCGCACATTCGTCACCGGGACGTCCCGCAGCGCCCGGGAGCCGTCCTTGATGACATCGACGACGTACCGGTGGGTGAACGACCCGGTGAGAACCTGCTTCAGCTGTGGAGTTCCGAACCTCATCCCGCGAGCCCCGCCTTGCTGTAGTCGGTGTCCCTCGACAAACGGGTCGCGTACGCGGCGTCCCCCGCACCACGGGTCGCATAGGCCACGTCCAGGTCTTCACGGCGGAGGGTGGGGATGATGAGCCCTGGTGCGGGCGGAGCAACCTCGTTCACCGTCAACGCGAACGTCACCAGAGAGTTGATGTAGTCGACCGACTCATGCACCATGTCGACGGACGCGAACAGCACCCGCGGAAGCCTCACCGGCGGGGCAGTGCGAACACAGAGCACGGCGGGGAAATCGGTCGTATACCCGCCGAACATGTTGCGGAACTCGTCAGCGTCCGCGTACGACTGCGCCTTCACCGTCAACGCGAGGCCGCTGATGCCCTGCCGGCGCCCACCGATCCAGGTGCCGACCGTCGCGCCCTCCGGGTACGTCAACGACCCAGGCACCACGTTCGCGACATCCGCAGCGGTAGAAGCATCCAGGTTCGCGATGATCGACAGCGACGGCGACAACGGTTGATGCAAGATCGCCTGCGACGTGTCCGTGAACACACCCGACGTCGACACGGTCACAGAGGTCGCGTCCGTGAACCCGAGGGACAGGCCCGACGAGTCGAACTGTTCCGCCTGGTACGTCGCCGCGACTCCGAGCGGAACCTCGAAGTCCATCACGGCGACACCACCGACCGCGTACAGGTTCACACCACCGCGGACCTTGAACCGGCGTCCCTCCGCTGTCCGGTAGACGTTGATCGTCTGCGTCCCGGACGCGAGGGCCGAGAACGTGACCAGGACACGCACGCCCGGGTTCGCGTCGGTGAAGGCCGTCAGAGTCGGGGCGTAGGGCATCAGTAAGCCACCTCCTGCATGCCGCCCTGAAGGCCGGTCTTCTGCGCACGGCTCGCGGACACGATCTGGTCCTGGATGACCGCGGTCATCTGACGGCCGTCAACGGACATGAGGATCGTTGCCCCCGCGAGAGAGACCGTCGTCGAGCTAGCAGCGCCACTCGGGCCCATGCCGAGCTTGCGGCCCGCCTGCGCCCAGATCTGCCTACTCCTGGCCTCCTGCCCAGGCTTGCCCGAGATGAACGCCTCCCACCGCGTCTCCGGCTCGGCGAACTTGTACAACGGCGCCCCACCGGAATAGATACCCGCCCCGAACCCACCATCCGCGTACGAGTACATGCCACCGTTCGCGTTCGCGACCCTCAGCCCGCCCGTAGTGGCCAGATGGTTCGCCCCGTGGAGGGTGACCGCGATGTCGATGTTGCGCTGCACCCGATTCAGGGTGTCGATGAGGTTCTCCGCGTCGATCTGCGCCTGCGACTTGTTCAACTTGATCAGAGTCGACACGTTGCTCGGGATCAGACCGAGCTTGTCGGCATACTCCTGCGCCGCCTGCCCAGTAACACCGAACTGAGCCAGAGCGTTGATCAGCGCCGCACGGCCATCATTGATCGCAGCCGTCGCCTGCTCCTGGCTCCCGGTCTGCGTCGCGACCGCGGCAGCGTGCGCGAGAGCGGACTTGGCGATCTGCTCGAGCGCGGCAGAGTTGTCGCGGCCGTTCTGCGTGTTGATATCAAGCGATTTCGTAAACCCATTGAGATTCCCGTGCGCCTGCTTATACGCGTCCACCTGATCCTTCAGCTTCGAAGTCACATCATCGATCGCCTGATGCAACGCCCGATCCGTGTCCTCCGCATCGAACTCGGCCTTCCCGAAATTCGTGATCTCCTTCGCCAGGTCAGAAATATCCCCCTTCGCATCCACGGCAGTCCCCGACAGCTTCGCCAGCGCCGCCGCCTGCCGAGCTGCGGACTTGGTCGCGAGCTTCGCCGCAAACGTCCCCTTCCCCTGGGCCAGGTTGAGGAGCTCCTGGCCACTCAGGGTCTTCCCCATTCCGGACGCGAGGTCGATCAGGGCAGCCTTATAGTCAGGCATAGCGTTGAGGAGTTCGTGCGCCTTCTCCGACCCACCACCAGCGAGCTTCACGAATTGCTGGAACTGCCGCGCGGCCTGGGGAAGGTCCTTCTTCGCGGTCTCACCAAGCTGGGTGCCGAGCTGCGCGAACTTCGCCTTGTTGGTGTCCGCCCACGCGCCGAGATCGATTCCCGTCCAGTTCTTCAAAACCCCGTTGAGCTGGGCGACGCCGCCGTAGTAGTTCTTGAAGAAGTTCGGCGAGAACAGGTCGTCGAGGGCGTCTCCCATCTTGGTGATATTGCCGTTCGCGTCCACGAACTCCTTGTTGATGCCCGTGAAGTCGGCGTTGTTCAGCCGCGAGTTCAGGTCGGATACCTGGGCGGAGGTCAACTGGATCGACGACGACGCACCAGCGAGAGCGCCCTCTAGTCCGATCAGTCCGGCGGCAATGAGGCCACCCTTGCCGAGCATCTTCCCGAGGCTCCTGCCGGTGAGGTTGAGTTCGGCCATGGCCGCTTTCGTGGCGGCGATTTTCGGCACGATCGAGAGGAACCCACCGCCGAGGAGCAGCACACCCGCGGTCAGACCGGCGATCACGACCCCGACCGCGACCACAGGTTGTGGGACGCCGCTGATGGTCTTCACGAGGGCGGTGACGTTTTGCACGGTCCCACGGAGGACGTCGTTTGCTCCGGAGCCGCCCTTGATGAGGTCGTTCTGGAACGCCGCACCGAGCTTGGTGATGTCGCCTTGGAGGTTGTCCATTTTCCCGGCCGCCTGCGCGGCCGCGAAACCGGTGTCGTTGACGTTGTTGGTCCAGTCCGAGATGCCTTTCGCGCCCTCTTTGTAGAGGACGTTCGCGCCGGCGATCGCACGGGCGCCGAAAATCGTCGCCAGGGTCTGGTTGCGGGTGGCCTCGTCGAGCGCGCCGAGCTTGTCGTGCAACTGTCCCGCCAGGTTCGCGATGCCGACGAACTTGCCCTGCTGGTCATACAGGCTGATGCCGAGCCGTTCCATGTCATGCTGGGCCTCCGCGGACGGGTCCGCGAGCTTCAAGAGCATCTGCCGCAGATCAGTGCCGGCCGTCTCACCGAGGAGGCCAGCGTTCGCGAACGCGGACAGGGTGCCCACGGTCTCATCAAGGGAGACACCGAACTGGGCGGCGACCAGACCACCCGACTTCAGGGCCTCGCCGAGGTCGGAGACACCACCAAGGGCTTTGTCCGCACCGGCGGCGAGGAGGTCCGCGACGTGGGGGATGTCGGAACCCTTCAACCCGAACTGGGTGAGCGCGATCGTCGCGATCTCGGTCGCGTCCGCCACGTCGATCTGACCGGCGGCAGCGAGTTCGAGGGAACCCTTCAGCGCACCGCCGAGGATGTTCGACACGGACACGCCCGCCTTGATGAGCTCGATCTCCGCGTCCGCTGTCTGTGCTGCCGAGAACCCGATCTGGGTGCCGGCAGTCATGGCGGCGTCGGAGAGCCGCTTCATGTCATCGCCGCTGGCGTGCGACAGCGCGTGAACCTGCGACATCTTCGCGTCGAACTCGGAGAACGCGTTAACGGCGACCACGAGGCCCGCCGCGATGACGCCGCCTGCGAGGAGGGCAGTGTGGCCGATATCGGTGAACGCCTGCTTCTGCGCGGCGAGCTTCTGCGCCGACCCGGCCGCGAACTCCTGCGTCTTCCGTGACGCAGCGTCCATCCCGGCGAGGTAGTTGTTGAAGTTCGCGGTGAACGTGACCTTCGTCGTCCTATCAGCCATAGGGGGTCTCCCTTCACGGCATGGTGCGCGGGAAGCGCGGGTTGTAAGATCAGCGCGTGTCGAAGGAACCGATCCGATTTGATGAGTCCGTTTATCGGACGGCGCGGTCCACGCGACCGTCGTGGGTATACGCTTTGATCGTCGCTGGCGTGATTTTCATCACCTGGGTCGTCGTCAGCGTCTTCAACGGATTCGCCGCGGATACGGGGTTGCTTCTCGTGGCTGCGGTTGTGGCTGCGGTCGTCGGCGGTGTGATGGCACTGACTTCTGTGCAGCGGAACAAGGGTTCAGGCGGCTCATGACTGAGTCGAAGGACGTCAAGAAAGGCCGCGGAACCGGCTGGATCATCGCGGCGGCGGCGGTGTATGCCTGGGGCCTCGGTATTCTCGTGCGTCCGGTAGGCACCGATGAATTTGGATACAAGCTGTTTGCAGTTGTGTTCTGTGCGGTTGTTGGAACCGTCCTGCTGCTTCGCGGTTTGCGGAAGCGCCGTTAATCCTTCCGTCGCACCTGCCACAAATGCCCGTTCGATGATGTGTTGGGCCATTGTTTGTAGTAGGCGTCCTGCGCGTCGAGAACCGTTTTAGCGGCATGGTCGATCGTTGGCATGGGGTCGGCGACGTACGCGTGCTGGTTTTTCGGGTTCGTGGCTTCGCTGTACGGGATGCCGTAGGGGTTGAGGTCGTCCTGTAGTTCTTTCGACGCGAGCAGCAAGTTCACCTCACGAGATGTGAACTCCGGCTCCCGTCGTGTGACTGTGCGACTGAGGAGGTTCCCGTCACCGTCGAACTCCTCGGTGATCTCGCGGAGTTCCCGGCCCATCAGTCGGCGGTGGGAGATGCCCAGCTCCCGTGCGAGGATCAGTTCTTGCTGGACGCGGGCGTTGATCCTTTTTTTAGGGCCTCCACCGTTGCTGTGGGCAGGTACTCGTTGAGGTTCCAGATGACGTCACCGATGCGCGTGATCGTGGACCCGGGCTGCGATTTGAACAGCTTCTCCCACTGCTCCTCAGTGAGGGCTACCTGCTTGTCGCCGTCGAGGAGTTTCCCGCACAGGGGCGCTGCGGCTTTCGACAGGGAGCGCAGGTTGTACCCGTAACGCATATCGAGAAGGACATCGGGTCGGGCTGGGAAACGGTCGGTGAGTTCGGCCCATTCGAGGCCGTCCATCTGGGTGAACCGCAGGGTGCGCAGTTTCCCGTTGATGGTGATGTTCAGGTCGGCGTAGTCGACATCACGGGTCAGGTCGGCGTCGAGGTCGTCATCAAGTGACAAGAGAGTCTGCTCCCCAGGGATCAGCCCAGAGATGAAGAGGAGGCCTGCCGGGCGTTCCCTGGGCATGGTTTACGCCCGGCAGGGGCCTGTTACGCGTGGACGGGGATGTCGCGGGACACAGGACCGGTGACGTTCAGGGTCTGCGTGCGGGTCAGCTCCGCGTTCGCGGCGGGGGCGTCCTTCGCGGGGATCGACGCTTTGATCGGGATGACATCGATAATGTCGCCGGCAGCGATCGCTTGCCCGTTCGGGACGGCCCACCGCTCCACGATGAACCCGACGGCACCCGCGGGGAGCGCGAGCCGGGCGATGTCGCTGACGGTGTTCGTGTACGCGTACTTGATCGAGATGTCGTCGGTGACGATGCCGTCGTACTGGAGCTCCTGCGCCATCGTGAGACGGTTCACCTTGACCTTGTTGACGGTGATGGTGTGCGTGTAGCCGCCGGCGTCGATGGAATAGGTCAGCTTCTTCACACCGGTGGCGGTGAGTTCGGCGACGGTCGGGCCGGTGCCGTAGGGGTCGGCGATCGTGGGGACGAACAGGACGAGCCCGTTACCGTCCGCTACGGTGCCTGCGGGTACTGCTTCGGTTGCCATCAGGCACCCTCCTCGTTGGTCTCGCCCAGGGACGGTTCGGGGGCGGCCTCGGCCGCGGGTTTCGCCGGCTTCGTGGCCTTCTCGGTCACGTACTTCGGCTCACGTGCCGAATCGACGGGGTTGTCGTCGATGATCACGTAGTCGTCGGGGAACGCCACCACAAGTTCGGGGGAGACGTCGTACTCGTGCTTCGGCCCATCAGCTGAACGCACACGAATGAACGGGGTCATGAGATTTGCCTCCTCAGGCGGGGTCGGAACGCCAACCGAATTCGATCACGGCGTAGATCAGGGACGGGGACACGTCGGTGTCCTCCTGAACAGGCAGCGGCTCACGCCACCAGACACGCCCATTAAGGCGGCCGGCGACCACAGGCACCGTTTCCGGCGTCAAGACCGGACGGAGGAGATCCGTCAGCGCGATCACCTGCTCCGCCGACGAACCCACCAGGTGCAAGGTGATCGATGGGTGTTCGGTCACCGCTGGGCCCGTCTCACGCTCGGCGGTCGGGGTTCCACCGATGGGGTGCATGAGCGCGTACGGCAACGGCTGCATCCGATCCGGGTTCGCCGGGTCTTCTGGCGCCTTCGAGATGAACGTCGCACCCGTCAGGATCGGCACCTGCTCAACCAGCGCCCGCGCCGCCTCCACATCAGCCCACCTCACAGGCCGGCCGCCTTCTCAGCATCCGAGGCTGCGATCTCCAGCCCACGCTGAAAGTCGTCCTGGTTCTCCTCCAGGGCGTTCGCGAGGTCGTTGTGCGGCCCGCGGTTCTTGGCCGGCGCACCGAATTCGCGGATGTTGCCAAGCTTGCCGCCCCCGCGGGACTTGTTGTACCCAACCTCGGCGGAAATCCCGCCCAGGCGCGCGCCGGTGGTGCCGTGGAGGTCGTAGTCGATCGTGTTCGGCAGACCTGACCATGACGACGAACCCGCGGCCACCTTCGCCTTCGCGCTGTCCTTCACCTTCCGCGCGGTAACCTCGATCGCCTTCCGCACAAGCGGGGCCAGCGTCTCATCCACGTGACCCATGTCGGCGGCGAGCTTCATCACGTCGGAGAAGTCGACTTCGAAACCGTCGCTCACGAGACCACCTCCACCGGCAGCCGGCGCGCGGTCGGGTGTGTCTCCGGGAACGGCCCCTCCACGCGGAGTGTGATGCCGACAATGCCCGGGTCGGACGGGTTCACCGTGATTGTCACCACATCGCCCGTCCGCACACTCGCCGTGGACGGGTCCAAGATCGGCAACGACAGAATCCCGCGCGTCTTCTCCACCACCTGCCCGGCAGCGTCCGCCTGCTCCGGCCGCACGAACGGGAACCGGAGACGACACGGGCCCGTGTAGATCGTCGCGTCAGCGCTTGTCGTGGCCCCGGTGGAGTGATCCACGGTCGGGGTGCCGGCGCGGGTGATCACGCAGGTGGACTCCATCAGCGCTTCCGCCAACGCGCGGCCGTGCGCGAGCGTGGAAGATGCGCTCACCAGGACATCACCCGGTCAGGAGTCCACGTCGCGTCCGGGCTGCGTCCTAGCGGGCTGATCGTGAACGAGTTCGCCGAAGACCCCGACTCCGCGAGCAGCGCCAGCTCGTCATCGGTCGCGTACAGCAGACCGGTCGACTGGGTGGCGTCTCGGCGGGACGTGTAGTCGTCCACGGTCTCGTCGAGGAGACCGTTGGGGTTATTGAACACCCGCATGACCATCGCGCACACCGTCTGCACGACGAGCTCCTGGAACCCGGTCGACGGTGTGTCGTCGGGGCCTGTTCCGTCGGAGGGGAGGCGGGTGGTGATGGAGGGGAGGCGGGTGGTGAGGTTGTTGAACGCGTCGTTCAGCCACTGCTGGGCGACAGTGGTTTCGACGGTGGAGAGGGTGCGGAGGGCCCTGTTCTGCAGGTCCGTCACGGTTGCAGGGTTGGTAGCCATCGCGCACCCTCTCTCGTCGTTGCTCGGTTATCGGAAGGGGCGGCGGCTTAGAAGGCGGCGGTGCCCTTCGTGTACGCCACGAAGGCGTCCGGGGAGCCCATCACGAAGCCGAAGTAGGCCTCGACGAGGAGCAGGGTGAGGTTCTCCTGGAACGCGGAGTGCCAGGTCGAGCCGTCGTAGTACGACGCCTCCTGGGACACCTTGATGGTGATGTCCATGCCGACGCCGTACGCCGCCTGGGACCAGTCACCGCCGATGCCGCGGAGGAGGGAGTCGGTGCCGCCGGCGCCGGACGCGGCCACGGTGGCGGTCACGTTGGTGCCGCCGGTGAGGGCCTTGCCGTTGACGGTGACCGGGGCGGCCGCACTGGCGATGTTCGTCGAGACCGCCGGGAAGGTGATCACGTACGAGGAGCCCGCGGTGCCGGTGACGGTGACGGTGGCGTACACGCCGCCCCATGCCTGGATCGCGGACTGCAGCGTCGCCGCGGAGACGTTGTACGCGGCCGTGTAGGAATTGCCGCCCGAGGACACGATGAACGTGCCACCGGTCGGGGTGCCGGCGATGGTGATGGTCTGCACCGAGTCACCCGCGCGCCAGTACTTGCCCGAGACGCCCTTGTTGAAGAACGTCTGGAACCCGGCGAGCGTGCCGGCCTCGTCGTTGAACAGCGGGTGACCCTGCGTGTCCGTCTGGAGCTGGGCGTCGATCTTGAACCGCGGGTCAGCGGCGATGCCGGTGAAGTCGTAGTTCTTGTCGACGACCTTGCCCGCGCCGGTCACGATGTCGTTGTACAGACCACCGTTCGACTGTGCGCCGGTGCCGAGCGCGACCGTGGAGCTCGTGAGCGCCAGGTAGTCGCTGAAGGGACCCGCGCCGCCGGTCTTCAGGGACTTGCCGTTGATCGCCGCGAAGTCGAACGCGCGGGAGATCGCGGTCGGGAGGTCCTGCTCGAGCTGGTCGTACAGACCGCCCGGGTTCGTGGACGCGACCTCGTCGGAGACCGGCACCAGAAGGGCGATCTTCTTGCCGGTCATGGTCTTGACGCCGACGCCGGCCTGGCCGCCGGTCTTGGCGCCACCCTCTCCGACCCAGTCAGCGACCGGGATGTCCATGGGGACGGGGATCGCCGTCTGGGCGTTGATGGAGAGCGGGACACGCCGCGCGAGGGACATGACGGCCGACTGCTCGGCAGCCTTGTTGAAGATGGGCCCGGTGATCGTCGGCGGCAGCAGGGTGCCGTTGACGTTCGCGAGCGCTGTGGGGTTGATAGCCACGAGGACTCCTAGAGGTTAGGCCGCTAGCTGCGGCCGAGAGCGGATTTGAGAGCGTCGCCGAACGCTTCCCGAGGCGACGCGGCAGCGTGCTGCCGTTTCGCGCCCTGGGACGGGTCTGGACGTGGGGTTTGCTTGACCGGGGCGCCGGCCGCCGGGAGCAGGGAGACGAGAGTATCCGCGTCCGCGGCGAGCTCCTCGTAGTTGCTTCCCTGGAGCCGTCCGGCCAGGTCTACTGGGATGCCCTTCTCGAGTGCGACCTTGTAGCGAGTCGCTTCGAGGCTCGAGGTCGAGTTGTTGTTGCGGAGTTCCTCGTTCTCTTTCTTGAATCGCTCAAGTTCCGAGAGTTCGGCGTTCTCCCGCTTGGTGATCTCCTCCTGAAGGGCCTTCAGGGACTTCTCGGCGATCTCCGCGCGTTTCCGCTCGGCTGCGATTGCTCGCTTGCCGGCGTCTCCGAGCTCGCCGTCGTTCTCGACGACGGGCTCGTTGTTCTCGACGACGGGTTCGGTCGGGTCGGGCATTCTGGTTGTCTCCAAATCGCTTGGAATGAACCGTCAGACATCGCGTCTGCCGGGGGCATGAAGGGCTGTGGTCAGCCGAGGGTGAAGTTTCCGTAGCGGAGGGTCGCCTGGTCTACGAGGACACGGTCGGCGCGCTGCTGCGCCGGGAGGCCATTGATGACCCAGTCGGTCGTGTAGCCGTTCGGCGGCACGTAGTCGAGGTAGCCGGCGTCACGGAGGAACGCCTGCGCCAACTCTTTGTCGTTGCCGGCGATCTCCAGAATGGACTCCGGCATCAGCCGGACCCGGCCGGTGGAGCCCATCCGGATCTGCTGACGCCCGAACCCGCCGCGGCGGGTTGTGCCCTCTGACGTGGTGTACACCTGAACCGGTGTGCCGTTGGGGCGGTATCCGATCGTGGTCTTGGTGAAGACCCCGCGGGGGCCTGGGCCGGTCTTCGCGCCACCGTGGGATGCGTACCCGATCCCGTCAGCGCCACGGCGTGCGTTCACGACCGTGGTGACGTTGGCGCCGTTCCGGATCGCCTCCGCGCCGGCCTTCGTGAAGACACGGTCCTGTTCCGACTTCGACAGGGAGTCGAAGTACTCCTCCGGGGTGGTGGGGATGCCCTTCAACGAGGACAGCTCCTTCACGACTTTCCCGTCGACGTGGACGGGGGCGGCGGTGCATTGGCAGCACGTGTGCCGGGCGAATGCGTCCGGGCCGGAGTGTATCCCGGAGAGGACCGCGCACCTCGAGCAGGCCTGCCCCGAGCAGACGCGCACGTAGTGCGTGTACCCCTTGCCCGTCCCCGAGACTTTGTCGGCGTCGCGGGATGCGTCGGTGATGAGGGTCTTCACGATCGCGCCCAGGTAGGACTGGCCGATCATCATTGAACCGCCCGCACCGAACCGTCCGGACCCGATCGCTTTCTTCGTCGCCGTCACCGACCCGTACAGGGTGTCGGAGAGCTCACGGCCCATCCCATCGACACCGGCTAACGCTTCCGGGACGATCGCGGACGGGTCCTGGCTGAACCCGGTCTGCGCGGCCACCTGGTTCGTGAACCGGTCAGCGCCAGCAGCGAGCGTGTACTGTGCCGCGGCGACCTGCTGGGTGATGTCCGGCCCGATCGTCGCCCAAGACCCATCGAGGTCCTGGAAGTTCATTCCCCGCCACGCCTGCATGGCCTTGTTGCGGGTGCGGTCGGTGACCTGGATCATCCGCCGCTGCCGGTCGAGGGCGACCGACGCGACGGTCATGCCCCGCTCGCCGCCTGGTCGCTACCGATCTGGTCGGTGACCTGCACGTGCGCGCCGAGCTGCTGCAGGTCGGCTGCCTGCTGCACACCGAACCCGATCGCGGCGGCCTGCTCAGCCTGCCGACGCTGCTTCATCCGCTTGATGGTCTCCGGGGACCGCCCCAGGGTCTCCTGCGCGGTCTCCCAATCGGTCAGACCGGACGTGTACTCCTTCACCACCGCGTCCGTCACCTGCGCGATCGTGGGGGTGCCAGCGTCACGCCACAGCGTCTCCATGCGGGTCGCGTCCGTGTTCCACTCACCATCCCGGAAGCGGAGGACAAGCTGGTTGACCTGCTCCCACGAATGCCCGAACGTCGTCTGCCGACGCTCCGCCTTCTTGATCAGCCGTGTCTCACCGGCACGCTGACCGTCCGCGGACGGCGGGTTCTGCGTGTTCAACCCGAAGTACTCGATCGGGAGGGACGCGATACCCGACGCGAGCCGGGCGTACATGTTGATCATCGTCTCGAAGTTGCTGAGGTCGGCGGACGGGAGTTGGCCGACCTTCGCGTCCTTGTTCGCGTTCGCCCAAATCGACCCGAAATATGACGCCCATATCGGCAGCGGATTCCCGTCGACGTCGACGAAGTCGCCTTTGGACATGCCGAGGGCGAACTTCTGCGGCACCGCGACGGTCTCCTGCGCAAGCTGCGCGTTCGTCAACGCCCGTGCCGCGGAGTCCGCGATCGGGATGATGTCGAACATTTCCGACACGCCCTCGAGGATGTTCCGGGTCAGACCGAAACCCCGGGAAGCCCGGTTGCGGTTGATGAACGGCACGATCGGCGGGACGCCGAGGTTATGCACGTCCGGGTCGACCTCATCCACCCAGACGCCGTCCTGGAGGACGAGCCAGCGGGTCATGTTCGGCAGGTACAGGGTCACCCGGTTGTCGACGATCGTCCCGTTGACGTCCGCTTCCCCGTACATGCGCATACCCGCGATCACCCGGTGGGTGCGCGGGTCACGAATCGCGACCATCTCGTACGGCGACTCCACCGTCAGCAGCGGGAACTCCGAGTCGTCATCGTTCGTGCCGACGCACACGTAAGAGCGGCCGATCGCGAGCGCGTCCGTGTGAGCGAACCCGGCGAGCTCGTCCATGTTGTTGTACTGCCACACATCCCACAGGGCCGAATCCGCGGAGTCGGTGCCGGGCATCCGGAACCCGGTCACATCCAGCCGCTGCTCCACCGAATCCACCACCAGGCGCGGCCAGTTCACCATCACCGTGAACTGCTTCAGTTCCTCCGGGATCGCCAGGCCGAGCTGGGCGAGCTTGTGCCAGCCCTCGTAGTAGTCGTTGTACAGGCGCGTCTGCTGCCGGCTGATCTGCAGCGTATTCCGCAACTGTGTGAACTCGGGAATGTCCTGAAGCTTCGGGAACTCATCGGCTGCAGCCATGCGGTTGCTCCAATCGATGAGGTCAGCGGAACACAAACATCCGGTTATCTGTCGGGGTCTTGAACTCACCGGCCGCGATGGCGTCCATGGTCGCTTCGTGAGCGAGGACACCCGACATGGCGAGGTCGATCTTCTGGTGCTCGGACGGCTTGCCGATGATGTACTTCTCACCCGGTCGGGCCCGCACGATCGCGTTCTGCACGTGCAGGCGGGTGTCCTTGTCGCCGTCGTGCCGGAACGCGGCTTCGTCGTTGCCGATGTCGCCACGTAGCCGCTCGAGCGCGCCGTGAATGCGGCCCACCTGGTTCGTCGGCCACTTGATGTACTTCTTCTCCCCGAAACGGGACGCCAGCGAATCCGCTTCGGTCTCCCAGAACATCGGGTCGAGGTAGAACCGGACCACGGTGAAGTTGTTCTCGATCCACTCGAACGTGGCCATGACCTCAGACCGCGGGATGCGGCCACCCCACTCGGCCGGCTTCCAGTACGCCTTCCGCTCGACATCCGCGAGCGTGTACGACGGCGTGAACTGGTACTGGTCGAAGGTTTCAAGCCGGATACCGGTGTGGTCGTTGTTGTCCGACCCATCGAAGCCGCCGCAGAGCTGCGTGCGCGGCTCCACGGTGATCGGGGCCGACTTCACATCCCACATGCCCATGTCGGAGATCCATGAACCCGAACCAGACACGATCCGGTTACCGAAGAACCGTTCCGCCTGCGCAGCGTCCGTCTTCATCAACTCGACCGCTTCAGCCTCGATCGAATCGAGGTTCACCCACCAGGACCCCCGGTAGACGTACTCGTGAATGCGGCGCCGGTCATCCTTGCGCCGGTAGGACAGCGGCTTGCCGTCCTTCCCGCGAAGCTCGAGGTCCGGTTCCCGGTAGAAAACGAAGATGTCGTCCGACCCCGACTCGAACACCTGCTGCGCGTACGAGTTCATCGCCGGGTCCCACGCGTTCGTAGTCGCATGAGTCCGGCCGCCCATACCGGCAGCACCGCGACGCTGAGTCTCCGCCACCGCGATCATCTTGTTCGACTTCGTGTACAAGCCGACCTCGTCCTGCTCAGCGTCCGAGATCGGGTTACCAAGTCGCGAGTTCGCGGACGCCGTCACGACGTCGATCCGGTCGAGGTCATCATCACCAGACAACCCGAGGATGCGGATGAAGCCCTCACGGACCGCGAGGAGCTCCTTCAACGGCCCCAGCTTGATCATCGACCGCAGCGGACGGTAGATGTTGTCCGCCTGATCCTCCGACGTCGCCGTGATCTGAATCAGCGGCGACGGATGCCGCATCCCCATCGGCTCACCCGGCAAGTACTCGTACGTCCAGCCACACGGGCAGCCGTTGTCCTCGCACCTGTAGACATCGCCAGCCTCAGCCCAGCCCGCGAACACGGACGGACCACACGCCTCGAACGCCGTCTGACCCGCACTCCACGGACCCTTGCCCGTCTTCTGCGGCCCAACGATCAGCGTCTGCCGGTAAACGAACGCCTGGTTCAGCGTCGCCGGGTTATCCGGTCCGACCTCCTCCGGCGGCACGAACACCGCGTCCGGTCGAATCCGATACCGGTTCGCATGGCACCAGAACTGCCAGTCCGACATCTGCAGCGGCTTCCCACGCGCGAACCCATCAGGCACGCGACAGTGCTGCGTGATCCACGCATCACCAAGATCACCGAGGGTAGGGAAGTCGACGACGAACTCACCGTCCGCCATTGACGGCCCTCAACCGCCGCGCCGGCGCCGCGGTCGGAGTCTCCGATCGCTCCTCGCGCTTCTCCGCCACCACGTCGACCGCGATCGCCCACCCGTTCTCGCGCATCCCGGCCGGCGTCAAGCCGATCTGGTCACGGAAACGGTGGAGCTGACCAACGAGAGTCGCGTTCGCACCAGGGTCCCGCTCCACGATCGTCTTAAGGCGGCAGTACTCGCCGATGACCGGCCACCGCCACGACTCACGCTTCCAAGCGATCGCCTGCGGAGTCCGCCATGCCTCACACCACACCTCAAGCTCGCGCGAACGCTGCTCCTCAGTGGCGTCCTCATCGACACGCTTGGCACGGCGCCCATCCTCATCGGTCGTCCACACGATCGCCGACGCGATCGGCAGGGGAAACTCTGGGATCTCGCCCGTGAAACCACCCGCGGGGAGCGCAGCCAGCTTGATTCCACGCTGCTCAGACCGACCAGACGACAGGTCAGCCTGCGGACCGGACCTATTACGAGCGCCACCACTAGGCATGTGCTTCTCCTCAGCGTCGCGCTGCAGTTCCGAATCGCTCAGAACCGACGGACATTCGAATCAACGTTCGAAAAAGGGGGTGGAGCGAAACTTTTGAACCCTCCGCACCAACGGCCGACCTCCCCGGCGGGTCGGCGTGGGGGCTGCTTGACCCCTACCCCCTGGGTCTGTGTTCGACTCGGCTAACTCGACCTTCGAATCTGTGTTCGCCTTGCCTTGCGTGAGAGTCACACGGCGTGCGGCATGGGTGCGGGTCGGTCCTGCTTGCTGCTGTTGCAGTGCAGGTGAGCACGGGCCACGTTGCTGCGGGTGTGCTGTCCGCCCTTGGACAGTGGCACCATGTGGTCGATGCTCGGCGCGTCGGGGTGGAGCGGATCAACTCTGCGGTCCACTGCTGTGCCGCACAGGTAGCACATCCATCCGTAACGCTCGTGGATCTCGATATCGGTGAAGACCTCGATGATGTGGGCCCCGGCTTGCCTTGCTCGGTTGGCTGCGTCGCGCGCCCAGTCGTACTTGCCTGTGCCACTGGTACGTCCTGCGAGCGCGGCGCGGCAGGGTGCTGAGCAGACGTGAGCGCGGTCGCTGTGTGTGGCCCTGGCGACCGCGTTGCCGCATACTGCGCAGGCGACCGTCGTCTTGCGGTGTCGGTTGCTCTGCGTCTGGTTATAGTGCGTTGAGCAGAGGCCCCTCGCTCGGACTGGCCGGTCGCATTGGGCGCACGTCTTGGTTGGGCTATCTTGTGCCATGTCATTCTCCTGAGGAACGCGAGAAGCCCAGCGCTCAGGACGCTGGGCTTCTCTGTCGCGGGGGATCAATCCGCGAATCGGTGTGAGGCTTTGCCTCCTGCGCTGTTGTTGCAGCGCGAGTGTGATGGGCCGAGGTAGCCGTCACGCGTGTCGGTGTGGTCGAGTGCCCACGGTTCGCCGGTGCCGATGTATAGGCCGCAGCGTGCGCAGCGGATGGTGCCTGCTGCTACTCGTGGTGCCCATTGCCGGCGGAGTCGGTCGTGGTTGGCGTCGTAGCCTCGTTGCTTGCGACTGCCGCGTGCTCGGTCTGTCTGCTTGCGGTGCCCGCTGCAGCGCGTGCCTTCGGTTGCGTCGAAGATGGTGGGGCATCCGCTTACGGTGCACACCCGCATGCTCATCGGCGGTGCTCATTCGGGACGAAGCCGATGGTGCTGAGGGGGCTGTCGTGTCCGCCGTTCCACCACTGGATGGCGCTCATGATATGTGCTTCCCGAGGATGATCTTCAGGGTGGGGGTGTCGACGTTTACTGCGATGGTGAACCTGATTGTTGTGTCGCCGGTCGGGTTGAGGAGCGTGATCTCCAGACTGCCGGGGTCGTAGCTGGTGACCCCGGCCAGCGTGGCGACTTCTGCTTCGAAATCGGTCCCGAGACCCAACGACACAGCCATGAGAGACCTCCAGGAGTCGGACCCAGAGAATCACGAAGGCCCTGCGAGCGATGCGGGGATTCGCTTGCGGGGCCTTCTTGGGTGGAGTTCTCCATCCTCTTCTTCGAGATTGCGGGCAGTGCGGCTTAGTGTCAAGCATCCCTTCCGGCGAGTCGTTCCCATGGTGGGCGGGGTTTTCTGCGTCTGCCGTGTGCCCTTTCGCCGTCGATCTTGCGAATGTCGTCCATATGTACGAGCACTGCCATGTTCGGTCGCTTGAGGGTGCGGACGGACTCGAACTTGATCCATTCGTAGATCGTGCGCTGCTTCCGGTTCACGAGCTGTGCGGCTAGGTCCACATCGATGTACTTGGGGTCTGCGCTGTCCTCGAACGTGATCATGCGTCCTCCTGTCATGCGCTACGTTCCTTTGGTCGGGTTTTCTCGATGCGGGCGATGATGGCGAGTTTCTCCTCGTCACCGAATTTCTTCGGGGTGCGGTCGCCTTCGCGGATGACGGTGCGGCATGTTTCGTTCTGGCAGACGACGGTGACGGGGGCACCGGCGGTGGCGGGTGGGTTGCGGACGAAGGACAGCTGCCCGCATTCGGGGCAGCGGGTTCGGCGTAGCGGGCGGGCGCGTTCTTCGAGCTCATGGGTGCGCAGCGCCCGGTGGGCGGCGGCGGCGAACCGGACCGCGTCCGCCGCGCCCGCCACCGTGGACACCCACGCCTCCGCTGCCTGGAACCCGTTCGAGGAGCGGAGGTAGGACTCGACCTCGTCGACGGCGAGGCGGGTGCCGGGGATGGGGACGTATCCCTCCGGGCCGCAGGTGCGGCCACCGGTGTCGCGTTGCACGGCCCGGTCGATCGACCCCATCAGGTGGGCGCGTTCGGCGGTCCAGTCGGCGAAGGCGTGTTCCACGCGATCCCAGCACGGGTAGCAGAGCAGCCCGACCTGCGCCAGGCGTGGCAGGCAGCCGGTGCAGGTGCCGGGGTTCCCGCAACGGACGGTGTGGGCGTCCCGGATAGTGCAGGATCTCCAGTCATCCATGTCGTTCGTGACGCAGAGCAACGTCATCGGGTCTCCCTCGTCAGCGCCTCGACGGCTGCCAGGAGCGGGTCGGTGTCTGTCATGCGGGGGTTTCCTCGTCGGTTGTTCCGCGGATCAGGTTGGACAGTTCCGGGCACTCCGCTGGGCCGCCGAATGGGATGTGTTTGACGAGGAATCCGCAGGAACACCGGTAGCTGTACTCGTTCGGGCGTTCTTGGAAGACGTGTTTGATCCGGTGGGCGCGGACCTCTTCGAGGGCGTCGCGGCGCTCCTCACGCACAGCCTCCTCAGTGTTTTCGCGGGCCTCCCAGGCGGCGGCGACCATCGAGTTCGCGAAATCCTCAGCACCGGAGGTCAGGCACGCGGCCGGTGTCGGGTCACCGTCGCGGTCGAAGCCGAGGATGCCGTACACGTCCCAGAGCGCCTGCGCGTACGTGTCCCGCTCCGCCGCCAGAGCCTCAACGGTGGTCGGGGTGGCGCGGTTGGTCGGGGTGGTGGGGTCGGTCATGGGGTGTTCTCCTATCGTTCCTGGGTCCGTGTCCGGGCGGCGTGGTAACGGTTGTCGGTGGGCATGCCAAGGTGGCGTAGCACGGTGCGCACGGAGTCCACGGATACGCCCAGCTCGCGGGCGATGCCCGCGGTGGTGTGGTGGGTTTCCACCAGGTCGCGGATCCGCGCCGCGATCGCCGGGTCCTCCCCGTCCAACACCCGGCGGCCGCGCCGCCGGCTACCAGCCTGCGCGAGCAGGTGCTCCGCCGCCTCCACGATCAGGTCCGCGATGGACACCTCCCGCGTTTCCGCCAGGGACGCCAACCGCCCCCACACGGCGTCTGGGAACTTCACAATCTGGGTCACGCTGTGGCCTCCTCCGTCTCGATGGGTTCGTTTGCTCGCTGCCTGCGGTAGTGCTCGATCCACTTCCGTGTCTCGGCCTCGAATGTTTCCCGGTCGAGGGTGATCTCCGGTCGGGGCAGGCCCGGGCGGGCGATACGCTGCGCCCGTTCGCGTCGATGCTGGAGGACGCGAGCGTTGGCTCGAATGTGGGCAGGCATCAGATACGCGATCGTGTCACGGCGGTGCATCCTGACCGCCTCCACGGCGTCCGTATAGGGCAGGTCCCCGATGGTGTCGTGCCACTCCTGGATCACCAACGAAGTGATCTGGCGGTTGTCGCCGAGCTGGATCTTCGCCAACACCTTCGCGGTCTCATCAATGTTCACGCCGTCACCTCCCGGCGCGCTCCGGCGTCCGCCGCCGCCATGCGTTGACCCATCTCGATAACGGACAAAGCACGCTCGTCCTTGTCCGGTCGGGCCTGCGGTTTGCGTTCGGCGTCGGTTCTCAGCCAGTTGCGCCACGCGGCCGTCCAGTCCCGCTTCGTCCCGTCACGGCCGGACTTCGCCCGCCAGTGATCCACGAACTTCCGGGTCGCCGCGTCCACATCGACCGCCGGGACCTCGCTGGCCGCCCAGGCCCGCATCTGCCCGGTCACGACGAACGGCTCCGGGATGCGGGTCCCACGAGTGCGGGCAACAACACCGTCAGGTGTTGTTAAGTAGGTCGGGTCGGGTCGGGTCGGGGTTAGGCGAACTTCTTCCGAACTTCCCGCGAACTTCTCCGCATGTTCGTCGGAACGTTCGTTGGCATGTTCGGGTTCTGTTCGGGTTCTGTTCGCGCGAACAGTGCGCATACGTTCACGCGCAGCCTCTCGGCGGGCCTTGACCTTCTCGGATTCCTCTTGATAGTCCTGCCAATCGTGGAAAACATAGCCGCGAGCATCGATCTCCCAGTACCCGACATCCACGAGCTCCCGCGCTACTTTAGCCGTCGCACCGAACATTCCGAGCACATGATGCTCAATGACGCCGTCCGTCAACTGCTGAGAAGACCACGACCCGGCCCGCACCCACAAAGCCACCGCCGCCGTCGACAGCCTCAGGGTTTTAGGGTGTGACCAGAAACCGTCATCAACCTTGAACCACGCCATCAGCTCGCCTTCCTTCTGTTCTGATCGAGCCCGTGCCGGGTAATCAGGGTGTTCGCTTCGTCCGCTCGCAGCGGGCGCTTGGTGGTGCCGGTGAGGGTCCACCAGGTGCCGTCGGGGTATTGCACGGGGATACGCGCGGCGTTCTCCAGGTCTTGGGTGGTGGTCTGGGTGCGGCGGATTTTCAAACCCCGGCGTGCGCACTCCCGTTGGAACTGGGTGTCGTCCTCTTTCAGGCCGTTGCACAGCACACACGCGGCCACCAGGTTCACCGGCACATCCAACCCGCGGCCACCGCCCATCCCACGCCCGATGCGGTGATCGCACGCCGTCGCCTCACCGAGACACCCGAACGACGCCAGAACGCATACACCACCGTCGCGGGTCAGGACCGCCTTCTTCACCGTCGCGGGGATCATCCGGCACCATCCCAGTGGTCGAGGAGGTCGGGGATCGTGTCGGTCAGGGTCGCTTGGACATAGCCGGTGTCGGTGAGCATCGCGGCGATGGCGGCGGCTTTCGTCTTCGCTTCACCCGAGTAGCCTTCGGAGTCCCACCGCCAGCTGTTGATCAGCGACCCCTCGCGCGCCCCGGCGATCTGTGCCTCACGGACGGTGCCGAGCAGCGAGTAGACGCCGCGGTCGTTGAGTGCGAGGCCGACGGGGGTATTGATCAGCTCAAGGATGTGGATCTCGTTGCCCGTGATGTCGATGAGGACGGGAATCGTGTCGGGGCTCATAGTTCGGCCCCGCCGTTCAGGAGACGGGCGAGGGTGTTCAGGGTCATGGTCACGAACTGCTCGGCTGGGTCGGCGACGCCGCGGCGTTTGTGGACGACAACCCCGATTACAGCGTCGTCGTTGCCGGCCTCGGTCTCGGCCTCCCGCAGCCAGGCGGGCAGGGCGAGGGTGGCCACGTTTTTGCACTCGATCACGACCCGCCCGCCGCGGATCGTCTTCACCCCGGTGATGTCGCCGCGGTCTTTGACACCGTTCTTCGCGCGCCGTTCGATCCGGTCGTCGTCGAGCTCGGCGGCGAGATACGCGGCGACGGATGACTCGAACGCGGTTCCGGCTTTCCTCGCCGAACGGTGGGTGCGACGCGGCTGTGGCAGCTCGCGGAGATCCTCAGTCTGGACCTGATCGGCGACCGCACCGTCCAGGGTGCCAAGGTAATCGGACACGGTGTTCCCTTCTCTGGGTGGGTTTTCAGCGGCCGGTCGCGTTGTACGACGACGCGAGCGCCTTGTTGAGGTTGAGGTAGCCGTAGAGCTTCGCCGTGAGAGCCTTCTGCAACTCCTCGGCCGCGTGGAGAGCCTCTTTCTTGAGGTCGAACTCCAACCGGTGCGGCAGGGCGGCAAGGTCAGCCTCGGCGCGCTTCTCTGTCACGGAGTCGGCCTTGGAGTTGAGCATCGCGGTCGCGCGCGCTTTGATCAGTTCCCGTTCGGCTTCGTAGCGGTCGCGCCACATCTGCTTGAGGACCGGTACTGCCGTCTCCAACCGTTCGCCGATCTCGCGGATGATGAACTCGATCTCCATCGGCGAGACCGGCTGGTAGTCGATCAGCTCGCCGGTCGTGGCATGCACAAGCTCGGTCACGGCTGCACCTCACCGCGCGCAACCGCCGCCTCGTACTCTGCTGCCTCGCGACGCAGGTACTCTTCCTCAGAGACCTCCTCGCCCTCGTTCGCTACGGGCTCAGCTTCGACGGTCTTCTCCTCGGCGCGGCCGATCGCGCCGTACCGGGCGAGCGCCAGGGTCCGCACCGGGTCGGTGAACTCGCCCACGGCTTTCGCCCTCGCGACGATCTCCTCGACGGCTTCCTTCGTCTGCGCGTCCTTGATCATCGCCGCCCAGTCCTCGGTCGGCTCCAGTACGCCCTCGATCACGTCGGCCTCACCGTTCTGGGTCACGGGGGTGTCGAGCTCCTCCGGGGTGTAATGCACGCCCATGAGTGCGTCCTCCGCGCCCTCGCGGCACACCTCCGAGATCGCACGGGCCTTGCACATCGCCTCCGCGTACTTCTTCCACACGTCCTTGCCCATCAGGCCGGCGCGGGTCGCGCGCTCAGTCGTCCAGGTGGCCTCGTAGGTGAAGTCGGGGTCGTCGGAGCGTGTGAGCGATGCGGTCGCGGCGAAGTCTCCGCCCGCGATGCTCCCACTCGTCCGCACCCGGAGGCGGTGGCCGGCCTTGCGCACGACCGCGCTCATCAGCGCCGGTGAGAGCGTCGCCTTCCCCTCAATGATGTGGACGCCCTGCAGTGCTGCCACCGGGTGGAGGCCGAGCATCGCGCCGGTCTCCATCACCAGGAGCACCTTCCCCGGCGACGGCGCCTGGGTCACCGAGCCGTCGGGCTGGCGAACCTGCGCCCACAGACCCCTCGGGATCAGGTCACCGCCCGTTGCGAGGGTCTGCGCGTACTGCTGCCGCTCGGGAAGCGACGCCGAGTCATACGGCTTGAGAGCGGTGCTGGTCATGCGAGCTGCCTTTCGAAGTCGAGCGCGATGCGCAGCTGCGCCAGCAGCTCGGTCGCGATAGGGAGGAGATGGGCGGTCAGGTCCGTGATCTTCGGGTGGTCCCGCGGGATCGTCAGGTGCTTCGGCTCGGCCGTGCGCAGCTCACCGCCCACGATCTCGGCCCAGACGAACTCGATCTCCTCGGCCTCGGGAAACACGAGGAACTGCCACGCGAGCTGCCGCCACTCGGGCAGCGTCGGACCGTTCACGATCCGCCCGTGCTTCGCCTTACACTCCGCCAGCCGTAGCCGCCCGCCTGGCAGCTCAAGGATCCCGTCCGGCGTCGCAGCGAACCCGGGCTCGTCGGGTGCGTGGACGAGCGCGACGTTCTGCGGGATACCGGCCCAGGCGAGCATCATCGGCTCCCACCGGTGGCCGGAGGCGGTGTAGTCGTTGCCATGGAAGCCCGTCCGGGAAAGCTTGCCCCGCAGGTAGGACGGGAGCGAGGACGCTTTCGACAGCTTCGCGGCATCGGACGCGCCAACCACCGGCCAGCGCGCCTCCTGCCACCGCTCGCGCATCGTGCCATCGTCGAGGATACGATCGAAGTAAGTCACGCCGCGCCCTCCGGCATCCCGTCCCCGCGGACGAGGTTGTCGACATCCCACTGGTCACGGCGATGATCACCACCAGCAGCAGCCACACTGTCGTTACGGCCGCCGGGTCGTGGTGGAAGGTCACGGCCGGTGAACCGTGGCCCATAGACAATGCCCACAACCGTCCGCATCACATCGTCCATCAGCCCACCCCGCGACCGCTGAACCAGTCCCACACCACGGCGGCACCCCACACCACAGCGATACCCCACCCGACCACACACGCGAACACGATCATCCCGGCTCCTTCTCTGATTCACGGGTGTGGGCGGCAGGCGCATGACAGAAGGCCGTGTGGCCGGGCGGGATTGTGTCCGTGGTGTCCAACAGGCGGGCGGCGAGTTCAGCCAGGACCCGGGAGACATAGCCGACGCTCAGCTCCTCGTCGAAGGCCAGGTCGATGGTGTGGAATGTGTGCCCGAAGGAGTCCGTGCGACAGTTGACCGTGACCACGATGTCGTGGTCACGAGTGTTGATCCTCTTATTCCGGGTCAGGTATTTCGTGATCATGGGTTTTCCTTCTCTGAGTTCACGGGTGTGGGTGTTATGCGTCCAGCGCGAACACGCTCATTCCGCCCGCCGAAGGCGAGGTCGAAGACCCCGCCGGCCGCGGTGACCTCGGACTCCTTCAACGGCGCGTCCCGGTAGAGGGCATCGCGGAGTCGGTACAGGTGATCGACAAGGAGCGGGAGGGTGCCACAGGTGTCTGCCGCGAGATCAACGCTGATATCGGCGTAACGGCGGGTGCGGGTGGCGTCATCGTCATACCCGCTGATCCTCTCGATCACATCCGCTAAGGAACGCAGATCAACAGCCACATCAGAGAACCAGCGCTGTACCGCGTCCCCGCCCGTGAAAAAGCTGTATCTGCCGTCATAGTCATCTGGGCTACTCATCGGTTTCCCTCCTCTCTCGTGTTCCCGTGTGGGCCTCATACGCCCAGCACGCGGCAGTGAACACGCCGATCGCGATCACGGTGCCCAGCAGGCGCAGCAGGGTCAGGCCCGCCACCGCGGCAGTGAAAGCCAGGACCACGGCGGTGAGGAAAACACCGGTCACGAACACGGTCCACCGGTTCACCGTCCACCCCCGTCGTCGCGGATCTCGTTGACACACCCGTTCGGGCAGGTGAACCCATAGGTGACCGTGCAAGCCGACCACCCCCGCTCCACGCCCAGAACGGTCGCGGTGACCTCCCCATCGAAACCGCACCACCGACACGAGGCCACCATCACCACCGGGTCACACTCCGGCACCGTTACAGGGGCTCGCAGATCGATCACAGTTGGTCTCCGTCCGCCGCTTTCCGGGCGCGGGCGATGCCGTCACCATTGATCGGCATCGGAAGACCAGCAGGCCGGGGACGAGAGAGACCCCGACCTGTCGTGTCCCCTAGAGTTCGACCAGATGCGTCAGGAGTCGCAACCTCCGACGCGCGAACACGAGAGGAACTTTCATGGGTGTCATCCGTTACCCCGGCGTCCCCGACATCACCTACAGCGACGAGATCATCGCCACCATTCAGCAGATCATCGTCACCCAGCAGAAGATGGGGCAGGGGTTCTGGCTCGAGCGCCGCGGTTCTGACGACAACGTTGTTGGCCACGACGCGATCTGGATCGATCCCAGCATGTCGATCTCCGTCGAGTTCGACACCCTCGACCACGTTGACGCAAACAATGCGCTTTTTGAGGAGTGGAAGATGCTGCTTCTGGTCGAAGGCGCGGATCGTCTCGTCATCCACCCCGATGAGGACACGGTGAGTCTCCTCAAGCGCTGGATTGACGAGGGCGACTCCGCTCTTGAGTAACCTGTTGTCGCCGTACACGTCAGCCACATAACTCACGAGGCTCTCCGATCAACGCCGTCCTCCGGCAGTCGAAGACCAGCAGGCCGGGGACGAGGGGACTCACCCCGGCCTGCTGGTTCCCCCACACGGGTGTCATCATTGACACCCGGCGGGAGTCTGTGCCCGTTCATGCGGTCACCGCCGTGAGCGCCCCAACATGGAGACGTTGCCGCAGTTTGTTCACGCCTTTCACGGTGACCCGCACCTGCGGGGCGTCCAACACCAGTTCCCCGGTTGCGGGGTGGTGGTGGAACTGGGCCTTCTCCGCCAGGTAGCCTTTCTCCACACGTTCCGCGTAGGCGCGCCACTTCCCGTCCCCACCGCGATACACTCACCGGATGTCTTCCAACTGGGCGAACAAGCGTTGCGGGCCGGTGGGAACCCCCGCCCGGGACAGGATCTTCGCCGCATCCCCCACGCTGCTGTAGTCACCCACCGCCGAGACGATCGCATCCCACGCGGTCGCCCGCGGAACCAAACCCGCGTTCTCACGCTCCAACTCAAGGTTGGCCTTCTCCCTCACCAGCAGAGCCTCCAACGCCTCCACATAGTTACCCGGCAAAGCGAGATCATCGGCCGGAGTCCCGTATGAACCCGTCCGACGGATCTGCGGGAGCACCTCATGCGTCACCCAGCGTTTGAACGCGCGAGCTTCGGTCTTCCGGCTTCGAAGAATCAGTGAGTACAAACCCGGCTCGTTGACGATGTAGTAGCTGCGGCATTGTCCGTCGAGGCTGAGTTCAGTAGTACTGAACTCGTCTTCATCGAGCGAGTGGACAGCCTCGGTCGGGTTCGACAGGCCGAGGACACTCAACACATCCCGGAGGATGAACCAGGGCTCACCGTCGACGAGGACGGTACGGACGTTCACCTCCTCGAAGGTGAACGGTATAATCTCCGTGGAACTCATTGCGATTCCTTCCTGAGACGCCCCGGGTGCCACCGGGGCGTCTCTGCTATGCGGACTTGAGATAGACGTCAGGCGGCGACCTCGCCGAAGAACGCACCGACAGGGACGTCGAGCCTCTCCGAGAGGGCGATAAGTTCGCGATCGGTGAAGGGAACCGACCCGTTGAATCGGCGCACAATTGCCATGCGGGAGACATTCAGGGCGACGGCAAGATCGCCCTGTTTCACGCGCTTCTCGGCTGCGATGCCGCGAACCTTCGCTGCCACGTCTATGGTGCGATTGGTTGTCATTCGGACATTATGTAACGCAAGACGCGAAACTGCAAGCGCAGTCCACTGTGTGTCGCGCCAACCCGATACGTCATCCGGCCTTAGTAACGCTTTGCGTTGCACTTATCCACGCAAATAGATACAATCGGTTTCATGTTGAAGGCAGAGAAACCCGAAGAGACCAACGCAACTGCCCTGCGTGCCGCGAAGAACCTCCGCGGCATCCTCGCCGAGGAGAGATGGAGCGGCCGGAAAGCGGCGATGACGCTTGGGCTAACGCCGATGTACGTCAATCGACGATTGAGCGGTGCCGCCGAGCTGAGTGTTTCCGACGTCGAGATGTTTGCTCGACTGCTGAAGATGGACTCGTCGGCTCTCTACGCCGCACTGATGCGTCCGACGACGCTGGATGGCGGTGAGCTTGCTCTGGGAGGAGCGAAGGTTCGGCCCTTGGATTAAAAGTCCGATGCTCTACCGACTGAGCTAGAGGCCCTTGCCTGTTAACCTATCGTGGATTCCCCCCGCTCCTGGACGGGGGGACAATAGATAGATGCCCGACCGACATCACAAGCCGGCCCTGTTCCCGGGAGGGACGTTCGACGCGTTCCTGGGCGGGGACGACCCGGCCCGTATCAATCGTGTCGCCCACGAGACAGCGCAGGCGCTGCTCGCGCGCGTGCGCGCCGATCCCGATCCGGCCGTGGTCGGCCGGCTGGTCGCGTTCACGGACGAGCACGGGATCGAGGCGATCGCCGAGCTGTGGTCGCGGTCGAATCCGAAGAGCCTGCCCGGGGCGCTGTGGCGCATCTCCCTGCTGCGGTTGCTGATCCGTCAGGATGCGCAGGGCACCGCGGTGCTGTACCAGCGCGGGACGGAGGTGCTCGGGTCGATCGATTCGGTTGTCGCGGGGGCGCCCATCCCGGCCGGACCAGCGGAGGTGACCGAACTGGCCGACCGCATTCTGCGCGGGGTGTTCGAGGGCGACTTCGCGGTGGCCCTGGACCGGTCGGCGGCGTTCTGCCGCGTGACGGCGGCGGGATGCCTGGACATCGCGGACGACCGCGACGCTGTGGACCCCGCCCGGGCGAGTGAGCTGACGACCCGGGCGCTCCGGTTCACCAGCACCGCCGAGGAGCTGACGGTCTGCGCCCGGCTGTGGCGCTCCGATTCGCTCGACTGAGCGCTGTTCTCCGCGCGCACTCTGCGCCGTCGAGCGCTCCTGTACACTGACGAGGCCGGACCGTAGTAACCCCGGGCTCCACAATTCGCCGCTCCGAGCGGCCTCGCGCCGAGAGGCGTTCTGCGGTCCGGCTCTTTGTGTCTAGACTCGATGACGTCTGACTGGACGAGCGGAGACGATGTGGACGACGCCCCAGCGGGTGAACTCGATGAGCTTCTCGCCGCAACGGCTCTCGGCGACCGGCAGGCGTTCTCGGCGTTGTACGACGGCACCGCGCCGCGGGTGTTCGGTCTCATCCGGCGCCTGCTCGTCAACGCCGCTCAGGCCGAAGAGGTCGCCCAAGAGGTTTCCCTCGAGGTGTGGCAATCCGCTGCGCGCTTCGATCCGAATAGAGGACGAGCGCTCACCTGGCTGCTCACGATGGCCCACCGTCGCGCGGTGGACCGGATTCGCGCGTCGCAGGCGGCGCGCGACCGGGACACCGCCGTCGGCATTCGTGATCTCCCGACAGCCTACGATCAGGTCGCCGAGGCCGTCGAGGTGCGCGTGGAACACGAACGGGCGGAGGCGGCGATGAGCGTGCTGAGTGAGGCACAGCGTGAAGCTGTGATGCTCGCCTACTTCGCGGGCCTGACGCAGAGCGAGGTCGCAGAACGCCTCGGAATCCCCTGGGCACAGCGAAAACTCGGCTGCGCGATGCGATGATACGGCTGCGAGATGAGCTGGGGGTGACACCATGACCGACGACGAGCGGGGCGGACGCCCCCGCCTCGGGGCGGAGCTGGGCGCCCGCGACGCGCGCGAGGCGCACGACTTCGAGGCCGTGGCTGCCCAGCTCGGGATGATCGCCGCACCCGTCGAACCGCGGCCGGAGGTGAAGGCGGCGATCTTCGCGCGGCTGGACGGCCTCCCCCAGCTGCCGCCGGTCGTGGCCGGGGCTTCCCCGGAGCCCGTCTCTCCTTCGCGTCCGGCCGCGGAACGGGCCCGCCTGCGCTGGTTCCAGCGTCCGGGCGCTGTCCTGTCCGCCGCTGCCGCCGCCGTCCTGCTCTTCATCGGCGGGTCTTTCTTCGGCAGCGTTCTGGCGGGCGCCGCTCCGGATCAGCAGCAGGCGTCGGCGCTCGTCGAGATCAACGCGGCGCCGGATGTGCGGTTCCAGAGTTCTGAGGTCGTGGGCGGCGGCACCGCGACGCTCGTCTGGTCGGTGCAGCTGCGACAGTCCGCACTCGTGACGAAGGGGCTGCCGAAGCTGGCCGACGACAAGGTGTATGAACTACGGCCATCCCGGCCGGCACCATGACGGATGTCGACGGCGAGAGCACCGCCTGGCGCGTTCTGACGGGCGAGATGGCGGCGGGCGACGCCGTCGGCGTCACCGTGGAGCCTCAGGGCGGTTCGAACCAGCCGACGACGACGCCGATCGTGGACATCGCTTCCTGAACCAGCAGGCCCCCGCGGCTCGCGGGGCTTCCCTCCTGTCGGCGCCGATCAGCCGAAGCGTCCGGAAACGTAATCCTCGGTCGCCTGCACACTCGGGTTCGAGAAGATGATGTTCGTGTCGTTGTACTCGATGAGCTTGCCCGGCTTGCCCGTCCCCGCGATGGTGAAGAATGCCGTGCGGTCGGAGACGCGCGAGGCCTGCTGCATGTTGTGGGTGACGATGACGATCGTGTAGTCGTTCTTGAGCTCCTCGATGAGGTCCTCGATGGCGAGGGTCGAGATCGGGTCGAGGGCGGAGCAGGGTTCGTCCATCAGCAGAACATCGGGGGAGACCGCGATGGCGCGCGCGATGCACAGTCGCTGCTGCTGGCCGCCGGACAGGCCCGAACCCGGGAGGTTCAGCCGGTCCTTCACCTCATTCCAGAGGTTGGCACCCCGCAGCGAGCCCTCGACCAGGTCGTCCGCGTCCGTCTTCGATATCCGGTGGTTGTTGAGCTTGACGCCGGCGAGCACATTGTCGCGGATGCTCATGGTCGGGAACGGGTTCGGGCGCTGGAAGACCATGCCCACTTGGCGGCGGACGAGCACCGGGTCGACGCCCGCGCCGTACAGGTTGTTGCCGTCGATGAGGACCTCGCCCTCGACATAAGCGCCGGGGATGACCTCGTGCATGCGGTTCAGCGTGCGGAGGAATGTCGACTTGCCGCATCCCGACGGGCCGATGAACGCGGTGACGGTCCGGGGCTCGATGGTGAGCGACACATCTTCCACAGCGTGGAATTTGCCGTAGTAGACGTTGAGGTCGTTGACTTCGATGCGCTTGGACACGTGATTCCTTGCCTGGTGTTCGGGAACGTGGGGGCGGGGCGGTCAGCGACCGTACTTGGGGGCGAAGGCCTTGGCCACGACGCGGCCGGCGAGGTTCAGGAGCATGACGATGAGGATCAGGGCGAGCGCGCCGGCCCAGGCCCGGTCGATCGAGTCCTGGGCGTTCAGACCGGCTGCCTGCGTGTACTGCGTGTACACGAACACCGGCAGTGTCATCATCCGGTCGTTGAACAGGTCGTAGTTCGTGCTGGTGGTGAAGCCGGCGACGATCAGCAGCGGCGCGGTCTCGCCGATGACGCGGGCAACGGCCAGCATGACGCCGGTCACCAGACCGGCGAGCGAGGTGGGCAGCACGACCTTCAGGACGGTCAGCCATTTCGGGACGCCGAGGGCGAGGGAGGCCTCGCGCAGTTCGTTCGGGACGATCCGCAGGATCTCCTCGCTCGACCGGACGACGACCGGGATCATCAGCACGGACAGGGCGACCGATCCGATGAAGCCGTTGCGGATGGCGGGGCCGAAGATCAGGGCGAAGAGCGCGTAGGCGAAGAGGCCGGCGACGATCGAGGGGATGCCGGTCATGACATCCACGAAGAAGGTGATGCCGCGCGCCAGCGTCCCCCGCCCGTACTCCACCAGGTAGATCGAGGTGAGCAGTCCGATCGGCACGGAGATGAGCGCCGCCATGAGGGTGATCAGCAGCGTGCCGACGATGGCGTGCAGCGCGCCACCGCCCGCGCCGATGACATTGCGCATCGACTCCGAGAAGAAAGCGGGGTCGAAGCGTGCGAGGCCCTGGGCGATGACTGTCCAGCCCAGCGAGATCAGCGGCAGCAGCGCGATGATGAACGCGGTGGCGACGAGCGAGGTCACCAGACGGTCCTTCGCTTTGCGCGAGCCCTCGACCAGGAGCGAGGTGGTGTAGATCGCGACATCGAACAGCACGGTCCCGAAGAAGACGGCGCCCGCGATGTTGAAGTCCTTGGTCGCGCCGCTGGCAGCCAGGATGGCGAAGACCGCGCTGAAGACGGCCCAGGAGACGGTCAGCATGGTCCAGGGCGCCCACGGAGGCAGTTTTCCGGCGGTGTAGGCGTTCGCGAGGGGCCGCGGTGCGGCGGATGCGGTGGCGGTGGCCATCAGTTCGCTCCCGAGAAGGCCTTGCGGCGGCTGACGATGTACCGGGCGAGCACGTTGATCAGGAGCGTCACGATGAACAGCACGAGACCGGAGGCGATGAGCGCGTTCACGCCGCCGCCGGTGGCCTCGGGGAATTGCAGCGCGATGTTCGCGGCGATCGTGTTCGGGCTCTGCGCTTGCAGCACGGCGAACTTCACGACCAGCGCGGGCGAGAGCACCATCGCGATCGCCAGCGTTTCGCCGAGCGCGCGGCCGAGGCCCAGCATGATCGCGGAGACGATCCCACTGCGGGCGAAGGGGAGGACGGCCATCTTGACCATCTCCCACTTGGTCGCCCCGAGCGCGAGCGCGGCTTCTTCGTGCAGGCGCGGCGTCTGCAGGAAGATCTCGCGACAGATCGCCGTCATGATCGGGAGGACCATGACAGCGAGCACGATCGCGGCCGTCAGGATGGTCCGGCCGGTGCCGGAGACCGGCGGCGCGAAGAAGGGTATCCAGCCCAGGTTGGCGCCGAGCCACAGGTAGAAGGGCTGGACGAAGGAGGCGAGCGTCGCGATGCCCCACAGACCGAAGACGACCGAGGGAACGGCGGCGAGCAGGTCGATGATGTAGCCGAGCGTCTGCGCGACACGGCGCGGCGCGTAGTGCGAGATGAAGAGCGCGATGCCGAGGGAGAGCGGCGTCGCGATGAGGAGCGCGATGAGCGCGGCCCAGATCGTGCCGAACACCAGCGGCCACACCCACGACCAGAAGGAGGTCGCGTTGTTGGGCAGCTCGCCCGCCCCGGCGAACAGCGCCGGGACGCTCTGGAGGAGGAGGAAGAGGGCCACGGCGGCGAGCATGGCGAGGATCAGCGATCCCGCGACGATGGTGCTCGTGGAGAAGACCCGGTCGCCGAGGCGGACCTTCGCCTTCGGTCTGATGACTCCTGTGATTCCGGCGGTCATTCGTGGCTTTCTCTGTGCGGGCGGTGCGCTCTTCGGGCGAGGTGGGGAACCGCTCGGCCTGAACCGTGAAACCGGCCAGGCCGAGCGGCCGGGGCGCTACTTGATGCTGGCGACGGCCTTGGAGACCTTGTCGGAGAGATCGCTCGCGAGCGGAGCCGAGCCGGCCTGCTTTGCGGCGGCCTTCTGGGCGTCGCCGGAGACCAGGTAGTCGACGTAGCCCTTCACCAGATCGGCCTTTGCGGAGTCCTTGTACTCCTGGCAGGCGATGACGTACGAGACGAGGACCAGCGGCCAGGCCCCCTTGGCGGTGTCCTTGCGGTTGATCTTGACGGCGAGGTCGTCGTTGCTGCCGCGGCCATCGGCGATCGGGGAGGCGGCGACCACAGCGGCCGCGCCATCGGCGCTGATCTTCTCGAAGCCGTCGCCGACCTTCAGCTGTGCGATGGACAGGCCGGCCGAGCCCGACTCGTCGATGTAGGTGATCGAGTTCTTGGCGTTCTTCGTGGTGTCTGCGACGCCCGAGGTGCCCTTCGCCGCGTCGCCGATCTGGAACGGGAACGTCTGCGACGCGGGAGCGGTCCACACCTCGGGCGCGTTCGCCGCGAGGTAGTCGGTGAAGTTCTGCGTGGTGCCCGAGTCGTCGGAACGGTGTACGACGGTGATCGGGGCGGACGGGAGGGAGGCGTCCGCGTTCAGCCCCTTGATCTTCGCGTCGTCCCAGGTGGTGATCTTGCCCGAGAAGATGCCCGCGATGGTGGCGGCGTCGAGCTTGAGGTCCTTCACGCCGTCGAGGTTGTACGCGATCGCGATCGGGGAGATGTAGACCGGCAGGTCGATGGTCTTGCTGCCCGCTGCGCAGCCCGCGAATGTGGACGCGAGCTCGGTGGCGTTGAGTGCGGCGTCGGAGCCGGCGAAGTCGGCTGCGCCCGCGATGAAGCTCTTGCGACCGGCGCCGGAGCCCTGCGGGTCGTAGTTGACGGTCGCCTTCGGGTTGGCCTGCTGGAAGCCGGCGATCCAGACGGTCTGGGCGGCTCCCTGGGCGGAAGAGCCGATGCCGTTGAGGGTGCCGGAGAGATTCGACGGCTTCGCCGAGGTGCTCGCCGGGGCGCTGGCTTCGTTGGCTGCGCAGGCGGTAAGGGAAAGAGCGGCCGCGGCCAGGAGGGCCACGGGAACGCCAAGTCGCTTCAGTTTCACAGTTGTCCCTTCCGGGGGATCAGTAACAACAGGACGGGGCCGGTGCGACCCTCGTGCGACGCTATGCCCGGTGTCTGACCAGCGTCCCCCGCAGCGGTAAACGGAAGGTTAACGAGGCGTGTTGTCTTGGGCGCTCATCCCACTGGCGGCGCGTAAGTCTCGATCGACACGATGCCCGAGGCCGGGTTCGTGGCCGAGAGGTGTACGACCGAGAAGCCGCCGGTGTCGAGGTCGGCTGCGTCGTTCAGATAAGCGCCCGGCATGGTGCCAGTGGCCAGCGCGATCTCGCGGAGGATCTCGGGCAGGACCGGGCCGTGGCTGCACAGAACCGCGGTCTTGCGGGCACGGATGCGCTTGCCGACGATGGCCCGGACATCCCCGCGGCCCTCTTCGTGCGCGTCCTGGCTGATGCCGTGGTCGCGGCGCGTGACGATTCCGGTCGCGGCGGCGAGCGGGGCGACCGTCGCCACGCAGCGGACCGCGTCGCTGCTGACGATGCGCTTCGGACGCCACGCACGGAGGGTGGGGACATCCCCGGCGGACTGCTTGACGCCGCGGTCGGTCAGGGGCCGGGTCGCGTCTGGGCCGTCCCAGTGGGAACGGGGCTACGCTTTGCCGTGGCGGAGCGCGATCAGCGCGAACGTGGAGGTGACTCCCTGGTGGACGAGGTCCTCGAAGGCGTCGAGGATCTCGACGTCCCGCTCGTAGGTGAGGTAGCCGCGGGCCTTCTTGAGGCTGACCCACTCGATGGCCGTGATCTCGGAGTTGGGCACGAAGCTCGACCGTTCGATCGCGCCGTCGGAGACCTCGGCAGACCAGTAGCGGACGATCTTCTCGCGGCCGGAGCGCAGCGGGTACGCGGAGACGCCGAGGGGGACGCCCAGCGCGATGGCGAGACCGGTCTCCTCGAGGATCTCGCGGACCGCGGTCTGCGGCAGCGTCTCGCCCGGATCGACCTTTCCCTTGGGGATGGTGATATCGCCGTACTTCGTGCGGTGTACGACGAGCACGACGATCCTGTCGTTCACGACGCGCCAGCAGAGGGCGCCCGCCGCAGAGATGGCGGAGCTCACCGCCTGGTTCCTGTGCGGGATCTGCGGGGCCGGTGATTGATCTGCTGCATGAGCTTATTCTGCAGATCGGTCAGCGGCTTGCCGGCGCTGTCGAGGTGATTCCGTGTCCAGACGCCGTCCTGCGCGAGTGCCCAGCTCGCCGTTCCGGGGTCGAAAGCCAGATCGAAGAGGCGATCGAGCTCGGCGATATGGGCCGGGAGTGATCGTCGATGACGGTATGAACGAACGCTGTGCCGGTGATCATGTCGCCGGTGATCCCGTGTTTCCCGGTCCGCTTCGCGGTGATGGCCTTGTTCCGCTCTCCCTGGAGACGTCCGACGTAGCGCCAGCCGCCACCGTCGGGGATGTTGCCGAGTTTCTTGATGTCGACGTGGATCATCGATCCGGGATGCTCGTGCTCGTAGCGGCGGGCGGGTTCGCCGGTGCGGACGTCGACGTGGCTGGGCCGATTGATCCGGCACCGGGAGAGGACCGTGTGAACGGTCGAGGCGGGCATGCCGAGCTGGGCGCCGATACCGACTGGTCCCAGCCGCTTCTTCCACCGCAGATGCACGACCTTGCGGACCAGTCTTCGCGGGGTCTTGTTCGGGCTGTGATGCGGCCGTGACGAACGGTCCAGCATTCCCGCCTCGCCCATCTCCACGTAACGACGAGCCCATCGGTCCGCGGTGCGTCAGGACACTCGGAAGTAGGTCGCCGCCGCAGCAACGGACCAGCCGTCGTCGACGACTTGGCGGGCCAGGCGGAGGCATTCGCGAGGAGTCAAAGCAGCATTAGCGTGGGTCACGAGGACCTCCTAAGTCATCGAGTGCAGGGAAACTAGACAGCCCCACTCTCGACCGGGAGGTCCTCACCCATCTATCGCGTCACACCTCAACCAACGTCCCTGAGCAGCACACCTAGGGCCCGCCGCTCAGAAGTGCCGGAAGCGATCCGGGGCGAGGTCCCACGGGTCCTTGCCGAGCAGTTCGGCCACGGCGCGGAAGACGCATCCCTCGATGTACATCCGGCGGTGCAGATCGTCGTTGCGGTGGAGCTTGGTCAGCCGCTGGATCGGCACCCGGTACAGAACGATGCGGCGGCGGGAGCCATCCACATGCCAGCGATCGACGCCGTCTTCGCCGGGGTTCCCGGTCGGGGTTGCCGCGACCTCGAAGCACACGCCGGCCAGCTCCTCCGGCCAGACGCCCTTGAGGTAGTCGGCGGTGGAGGCCACGGTCATATCGAAGGAGTCGATGCGGTTCGACAGCATCGGCAGATGCGGACCCGTCACCGGCCCGCGAGCGCCACGACCGTGCCGGCTTCGCCACCGGCTCGTCGCCGGGGGCGTGCTGCTGGCGTTGGCGCGGCGGTTGCGGGGCATGTCGCCATCCTACGTCGGTGCGGCGGCGGTAGTCTGGCCGGGTGTCGAGTCGGCCTTGCTCCCGCGTCGCGTGCCCGCGCGAGGCCGTTGCGACGCTCACCTACGTCTACGCGGACTCGATGGCCGTGCTCGGGCCCCTCAGCCTGTCCTCCGAGCCGCACACGTACGACCTCTGCGCCATTCACGCGGAGCGGCTCTCCGCACCGAAAGGCTGGCAGATCGTTCGGCATGAGGTTTTCGGCGAGCGGAGATGACGGACCGGTCGGCTAGGTTGGTCGGGTGAGCAAGACCGATCCTTCCCTCCTCCTGGCCCAGATCGTCGGGGCCTACGACGTCCGCGGCCTCGTCGGCCGTGCGCTGACCGAGGAGGTCGTGACCGCCATCGCGGCGGGCTTCGTCGACGAGATCGGGGCCGCCGGCGGCCCGGTCGTCGTCGGCCACGACATGCGGGACTCGTCCCCCGGTTTCGCCGCGGCCTTCGCCCGGGGCGCACAGGCCCGCGGCGCCGATGTGGTCGCGATCGGACTCTGCTCGACCGACGAATCGTATTTCGCGTCCGGCGCGCTGAATGCGCCTGCGGCGATGTTCACCGCGAGCCACAACCCGGCCGCCTACAACGGGATCAAGCTCTCCCGGGCGGGCGCCCAGGGCATCAGCCGGGACACCGGGCTGGCCGCCGTCCGCGACCGCGCTGCGGCCTATCTGGCCGGTGGGATCGAGCCGGTCGCGACCCCGGGCTCTTACCGCGAGCAGGATGTGCTGGCCGACTACGCGGCCTCTCTGCGCGAGCTGGTCGATCTCTCCGGCGTCCGGCCGATCACGGTCGTCGTGGACGCGGGCAATGGGATGGGCGGTCTGACCGTGCCCGCCGTGCTCGGCGAAGCGGCCGGTCTCCCGGCGCTCCCGATCGAGATCGTCCCGATGTACTTCGAGCTCGACGGCGCTTTCCCGAACCACGAGGCCAATCCGCTGGAGCCGGCCAACCTGGTCGATCTCCAGGCCGTCGTCGTCGAACACGGGGCCGATCTGGGCCTCGCCTTCGACGGCGATGCCGACCGCTGTTTCGTGGTGGACGAGACCGGAGCGGCCGTGACCCCCTCCGCGGTCGCGGCTATCGTCGCCCTGCGCGAGATCCAGCGGGCGCGCCGCGACGACCCGGAGGCGGAGATCACGGTCATCCACAACCTCATCACCTCGAATATCGTTCCGGAGACGATCGAAGCGGCCGGAGCGATCCCCTACCGCACGCGGGTGGGCCACTCCCTCATCAAGGACGCGATGCGCGAGACCGGCGCGGTCTTCGGCGGCGAACACTCGGCCCATTACTACTTCCGCGACTTCTGGGGCGCCGACAACGGGATGCTGGCGGCGATGCACATGCTCGCCGAATTCGGCTCGCAGGACCGACCGCTCTCCGAGCTCTCCGCCCGGTACACGCCGTATGCCCTGTCCGGGGAGATCAACTCCACCGTGGCGGACGTCCCCGCCGCCTACGCGCGCATCGTGGAGGCCTTCACCGGACGCGCGGAGTTCGACGAGCTGGACGGGCTGACCGTCACCGGGCTGACAGCCGAAGCCGATCCGTTCTGGTGGTTCTCGGTGCGGGCGTCCAACACGGAGCCGCTTCTGCGGCTCAACGTGGAGGCGGCGGACGTGGCGACGATGGCTCGTCTCCGCGATGAGGTCCTCGCGCTCATCCGGGCCTGAGGCGGCTTTCGGAGCTCTCGGTCGCAGGGTCGTTTCGTGTTTCTTCCACCCTCCGGCGCGCGTGCGAGAATGACGGCATGGCCTTTCTCCCCACCGACACCGCTCTGCCATTCAGGGTCGCCGATCTCTCTCTCGCGGAGGCGGGCCGCCACCAGATCCGCCTCGCCGAGAACGAGATGCCCGGCCTGATGGCTCTGCGTGAGGAGTTCGGTCCCTCTCAGCCGCTCGCGGGCGCGCGTATCGCCGGGTCCCTCCACATGACGGTGCAGACGGCTGTGCTCATCGAGACGCTGGTCGCTCTCGGCGCGCAGGTGCGCTGGGCGAGCTGCAACATCTTCTCCACCCAGGACGAGGCAGCGGCGGCCGTCGCGGTCGGCCCGGAGGGAACTCCGGAGGCGCCGGCCGGAGTCCCGGTGTTCGCCTGGAAGGGCGAGACGCTCGAGGACTACTGGTGGTGTGCCCAGCAGATCTTCGACTGGACGGCGGAGGCGGCCGAGGCCGGCGCCGCGTGGACGGGACCCACCCTCATCCTCGACGACGGCGGCGATGCCACTCTTCTCGTCCACAAGGGCCGCGAGTTCGAGCGCGCTGGCGCGGTTCCGGCGGACGCGCCCGGCGACAGCCAGGAGCACCGCGTCGTCCTGGCCGCGCTGCGCTCCTCCCTCGCCGCCTCGCCCGACCGCTGGACGCGGGTCGCCGCCGGTCTCCTCGGCGTCACCGAGGAGACGACGACCGGCGTCCACCGCCTGTGCGAACTGGCCAGGAACAGCGAGCTGCTGTTCCCAGCGATCAATGTCAACGACTCGGTCACCAAGAGCAAGTTCGACAACAAGTACGGCATCCGCCACTCGCTGCCGGACGGCCTCAACCGCGCGACCGACGTGCTCATCGGCGGCAAGGTCGCGTTCGTCGCCGGCTACGGGGATGTCGGCAAGGGTGCCGCAGAGGCGCTCCGGGGACAGGGCGCGCGCGTGATCGTGAGCGAGATCGACCCCATCAACGCGCTGCAGGCAGCGATGGACGGCTACCAGGTGGCACGGCTCGAATCCGTGATCGACCAGGTCGACATCCTGATCACCGGCACGGGAAACGTCGGTGTGGTGACGCTTGACCACCTCCTCGCGATGAAGCACCAGGCGGTGGTGGCGAACGTCGGCCACTTCGACAACGAGATCGACCTGGCCGCACTCGAGGCGCTCCCCGGCGCCGAGCGCATCGAGATCAAACCGCAGGTCCACGAGTGGCGGCTGCCGAACGGCCGCAGCGTTCTCGTCCTCTCCGAGGGCCTGCTCATGAACCTCGGCAACGCCACCGGCCACCCGAGCTTCGTGATGAGCACCTCCTTCGCCAACCAGGTGCTCGCCCAGCTCGAGCTCTTCGTCTCCCCGGAGAGATACCCGATCGGTGTGCATGTCCTCCCCAAACACCTCGACGAGAAGGTCGCGCGTCTCCATCTCTCCGCCCTCGGCGTCGAGCTGACCACGCTGACCGGTGAGCAGGCCGCGTACATCGGCGTCCCGGTCGAGGGTCCCTACAAGGTCGACCATTACCGCTACTGATGACCCTCGAATTCGCTGACCGTCCGCTGCCGGGCGACCTCCTCCTGCGCGTGCGCAGAGAGGACGACGCGCCCGCCCTCGCGGCCGCCCACATCCGCAACCGCGCTCACCTCGCGCCGTGGGACCCCACGCGCACGGAGGACTTCTTCACGGCGGAGGGCCAGCTCGCCCACACACGGGAACTGCTGGCCCTGCGCGACGGCGGCAGCGCCCTCCCGCTGGTCCTCGTGGACGGCGGCGACATCGCCGGCGGCATCGATCTCAGCAGCCTCGTCCGCGCAGCCTTTCAGAGCGCGACGGTCGGCTACTGGCTCGACCGCGCCCACACCGGCCGCGGCCCAGCTCTCCGAAGCGCTCGCCGCCGTGATCGCAGCGGCGCGGGACGAGTACGGTCTGCACCGCCTCCAAGCGTCCACTCTGCTGGCGAACCACGCCTCCCAGTCGGTGCTCACGCGGGCCGGCTTCGAGCGCATCGGCGTCGCCCCGGCATATCTGAAGATCGCGGGGCGCTGGCAGGATCATGTGCTGTTCCAGCGGCTCCTGCACAGCTGAGGCGCTCACCTGCCCCGCTCGACGTGGCGCTGCACCCGGTCGCTCCCGCTCCGCCGGTCCGGGAAGCTGTGCGGCAGGCCGGACAGCACCGGGGCGAGGGCGGCGATCCGCTGGCTCTCACCGGAGAGGGCCGCGGCCTCCCGATTCCGCCGCAGCGACGCGACCGCGACGAGAAAGGTCTCCGCGTCGACCGGAGGCAACGGCGACACGAACACCGACGCTTCGCGGGCGAGTTCGGTGCTGAGCCCGAGGCGTGCGGCCGGGGTCAGCTGGGGCGCCTGCCGAAGGAACTGCGCGATGCGCCAGGAGAGCCGATCCGGCAGCCGCCCCACATCCGCTGTCTGCGCCCAGAGCGTCAGCTGAGGCGCCAGCGGGAGCAGGAGCGGGTGCGGCCGGGGAATTCGCTCCAGCTGGCTATGGGTGCCCGCGAGCAGATCGCCGAGGCGCTGGGAGCGCGGGTTCAGGAGGCCGGTCAGCGCCGCGATGCCGCCGACGGTCAGAAAGATCTCCAGCACGCCGACGAGAGCCCGGACGAACGCGTGCCGGAACCCGATCGCGCCGCCGTCGTCGCGCATAATGCGCGCGCCCACTGCCAGTCTGCCCAGGGATTTGCCGCGAGTGAGCAGTTCGACGCCCATCGGCAGCACCACCATCCCGAACACCAGGATCAGCACCACCAGCGCCTGGACGGCCGCGCGGTCGAGCCAGCCTCCGGTTCTGGCGAGCATCACGAGGAGGGACAGCGCCGCGTCAATGATCGTTCCCGCCGCACGCAGGATGTACCCGGCCGGCCGCACGTCCAGCGTCACGGCCTCGCCGGTCACCAGGGCCCGTCCGGTCACCGGTTCGGCCGCGCCCTGCGGCGGCCCCTCCACCGCTGCCGTCATGGCTATCATTCAATCAGATGGATCTCGACGCATACACGGCCGCGCGCAGCGCCGACTGGGACCGGCTCGCCGAGCTGGCGAAGCGGCGACGACTCGACGGCGCGGACGCCGACGAACTCATCGACCTGTACCAGTCGGCGGCGGCCGATCTGTCGGCGATCCAGACGAGCGCCGGGTCCACGACGGTCGGCGACCGTCTCTCGCTGACGCTGGCGACGGCCCGGCTGCGGTTCACGGGCGCGGGGGCGAATGTGCTCTCCCAGATTCCGCGATTCTTCGTCCTGCGGCTTCCGGCCGCGCTCTACCGCATCCGCTGGGTCGTGCTCGCCGTCGCCCTCGCGACGATCGTCGTCGCCACACTCTACGCGGTGTGGGTCGCCGGTGACCCGCAGGTGCTGCGGAACCTCGGCAGCGACGCCGATCTTCAGCAGTACGCGGATCGCTCGTTCGTCGGCTACTACTCGGACAACCCCGCCGCGTCCTTCGCCGGCCAGGTCTGGACGAACAACGCGTGGATCGCGGCCCAGTGCATCGCGTTCGGGATCACCGGTCTCTGGGTGCCGTACGTCCTGATCCAGAACGCGGTCGGGGTGGGGACCGCGGCCGGGGTGATGTTCGCCTACGGCCAGGGCGACGTCATCTTCGCCTACATCCTGCCCCACGGCCTGCTGGAGCTGACGAGCGTGTTCGTCGCCGCGGCGGCCGGTTTGCGGATCTTCTGGGCGTGGATCGCGCCCGGCGCCCGCACCCGCGGGCAGGCGCTCGCCGAGGACGGCCGCGCGCTGTTCACGGTCGCGGTCGGCTGCGCGCTGAGCCTGTTCCTGTCTGGCCTCATCGAGGGCTTCGTCACACCGTCGGCGCTGCCGGTCTGGGCGAAGATCGCGATCGGTGCGCTGGCCTTCGCGGCTTTCCTCTTCTACCTGCTGGTCGTGGGCCGTCGCGCGGTGCGCGCGGGGGAGACCGGCGATCTCGCCGAGGACGAGGCGGGAGCCCGCCGGGTCGTCGCCGCCTGAACTCGGCTTGCCCCTCCCTCCGTCCGCCCCTCTTTCAGCCGTCCCCGTCCCCGTCGGAAGCGGAGGAGATCCGGCCCCTGCCACCCGTTTTCTCCTCCGTTTCCTGCGTTCCGCCCGTTCCCGGCTGCGATCTCCTCCTTTTCCGACGGGTGGTGGAAAAGGGAGGAGATTCGGGGGTGTGAGGGGGTGGAACGCAGGAAATGGAGGAGATTTGCGGGGATGTCGGGGGAAACTCCTCCGTTCGCCACGGCTGTCGGCTCCTAGAGTCTGCGGCGGTCGGGGCGGGCGGGGGCAGGGCGGGTGAGGAGCAGGCCGGGGGGAGAACAGCTACAGGCGCCCGGCGGCCTTCAGTGCGAGATAGCGGTCGGCCAGAGCCGGCGGCAGGTCCGCGGGTGAGCCGGTCACGACATCCCCGCCGAGGCGCCGCACGGCCGCGGAGACGCGGCTCACGTCCAGCAGCGCCCGCTCAGCCGCGGCGGCGTGGTACACCCGTTCGCGGTCCTCGCGCTGGTGCGCCGCCACGGCAGTGTCGGGATCGGTCACGCTGGCGACCACGACCAGGTGCTTGCGCGTGAGCTGCGGCAGCACCGACAGCAGCCTCCGGGAGGCGCCGGGCGCCTCGATCGACGTCAGCAGGACGACGAGTGAGCGCTGGCCGGTCAGCGCGGAGATCTGTCCCGGGACCGCCGGCCAATCGAGTTCGATGAGGGCCGGTTCGATCGTCGCCATCGCATCCACCATCCGCGAGAGCAGCTCGGGACCGCTCGCGCCCTGGACGCGCCCGCGGGCCACCCGGTCGAAGGCGAGCATATCCACACTGTCGCCGGCGCGGCTCGCGAGGGCGGCGAGCAGGAGGGCGGCCTCGAACGCCGTGTCGATGCGCGGCTCGTCCGCGATGCGGGCGGCAGAGGTGCGGGCGGTGTCGATCAGGATGACGACACGGCGGTCGCGTTCGGGCCGCCAGGTGCGCACCATGACACGGGCGCCTCTCCCGCCGGCCGGATCGTGGCAGCGTGCGGTGGCCCGCCAGTCGATCGAGCGCACATCGTCGCCGCGGACGTATTCGCGCAGGGAGTCGAACTCGGTTCCCTGACCGCGGAGCTGGACGCTCGTCATCCCGTCCAGTTCGCGCAGCCGCGCCAGCCGGGAGGGAAGGTGCTTCCGCGCTGTGAACGGCGGCAGCACCCGGATGCGGCCCGGCGCGGCCAGCGTCGCCTGCCGAGCCCAGAGCCGCAGCGGCCCCCAGGAGCGCACGGTCACCTGCGACACCCGCCGCTCGCCGCGACGCCACGGCCGCAGGCCGATCGGGACGCGCTGGCGCTCGCCCGCGCGGATGCTGAGGTTCGCGCGGGCGGTTCCGGCGCCCGCCGACGGCTCCCATCCGTCCCGGAGCGTGCCGCGCACTGTCCTGCCACCCGTGTTGGGCAGCACACCTAGATCGGGACCTGGACCTGCTGGATGATCGCCCGGAGGATCGCGTCGGGGCCGACGCCCTCGAGCTCGGCTTCCGGGCGCAGCTGCAGACGGTGCCGCCACACGGACACGAGCATCGCCTGGACGTGGTCCGGGGTGATCGAGCCGTAGCCGGAGAGCCAGGCCCAGGCTTTGGCCGCCGCGAGCAGAGCCGTCGTTCCGCGGGGGCTGACGCCGAGCTTCGCCGAGGGGCTCTGGCGCGTGGCGCGCGCCAGATCGACGATGTAGGCCAGCATATCGGCGTTCGCGCCGACGGAGGCGGCGGACGCCCGTGCCGCGGCGAGCTGTTCGGCGGTCAGCGCCGGAGTCACCCCGGCGCCGGCCAGATCGCGCGGAGCGAACCCGGCCGCGTGGCGGCGCAGCACCTCGACCTCCGCGTCCCGCTCGGGGACATCGAGCGTCAGCTTCAGCAGGAAGCGGTCGAGCTGCGCCTCGGGGAGGGTGTAAGTGCCCTCGTACTCGACCGGGTTCTGTGTGGCCGCGACGATGAAGGGATCGGGGAGCGGGCGGCTCACACCGTCGACGCTCACCTGGCGCTCCTCCATCGCCTCCAGCAGGGCCGACTGCGTCTTCGGGGGCGTCCGGTTGATCTCGTCGGCCAGCAGGATGTTTGTGAAGACAGGCCCTTCGCGGAACACGAAGCTGCCGGTCTGAGCGTCGTACACGAGCGATCCCGTGACATCGCCCGGCATCAGGTCGGGCGTGAACTGAACGCGTTTCGTGTCGAGACTCAGCGCCTGGCTGAGCGAGCGCACCAGCAGCGTCTTGGCGACCCCGGGCACGCCTTCCAGCAGAACGTGGCCGTGGGCGAGCAGAGCGATGATCAGTCCGGTGACGGCGCCCTCCTGGCCGACGACGGCCTTGCCGACCTCGTGGCGGACCGTTGCGAGGGCCTGGCGCAGGCTCGCGGCGTCCCCGGGCGGCGCGGGGCGGTTTCCGGTGCTCAGATCGGTCATTGTTCCATTCTTCCTGTCGGTCCCGCCTGGCCGGGCGTGACGGCGGCGGCGGTGGCTCGTTCGAGCTTCGCGAGGGCGTCCGAGAGGGCGAGCAGCTGCGCGTCCGTCGTCGGGATGTCGTCGAGGAGGAGGGCGCGGACGCCGGAGCGCTCCCTGCCCGTGACGGCGGCGACGGCATCCGCGATCTCCCCGGCCGTACACGTCCGGGAGAATCCGACAGCGCGTGCCAGCCGGCCGATCGCGCCGATCCGCAGCGCGTCCGCCGCGCGGAGCCGGGCAGAGGAGCGCTGGTACAGCCGGGCGCGCCCCTCTCGCGTCTCGCCCGCGCGGACGATGATCGGCAGGCTCTCGACCATGAGCGGGCCGAACCTCCGTCCGCGCCAGATCGCGGCGGCGAACACAGCGAGCAGCAGGAGCACGACCGGGGTCACCCAGCCGGGCGTCAGCTCCGCGAGGTCTGGCGGACCGGCGGGCGGGCGGTCGGCGATCCCGGGCAGGTACCACACCAGGGTGCGGTGGCCGCCGAGCAGATTCAGCGCGAGGGCGGCGTTGCCCTCGCGCTCGACGCCGTCGTTCATGAGGATCGCCGCCGACCCGAGCAGAGAGACCGTGCGGCCCTCGACGCGCGTCTGGACGAGTAGAGGCTCCGCCGTCGCGGACGAAGCAGCGCTGGACGTCCGTGTTCGCGCTGAATGTCCCCGGGACAGAGGCGTCCTTCGTGTTCCCGGTCGCGCGCGGGTCGATCCGCCCGGCGTTCCGGGCGGCCGGGACCGGGCAGCCGGCGGAGACCGGGCCGGTGGGCTCGCCCGCGGCGTGTACCCCGGGTGCGAGCGTCCGGAGCGCCTCGAAGCCGGGTTCGACCACCACGATCGTCTCCGCCAGGGAGCTCAGTTCGGCATAGGCGTCGCCGGTCAGGGAGCCGCGGGAGTCGAAGACGAGAACGGTGCTGTCAGCGTCAGCGGCCTCCCGGACCTCCTCGAGCGTTCCGGCGGCGCGCACCGTGACTCCCTGCCGCTGGAGGACGGTGGACACGGCCTTGGCCCCCGTCGGTCCCGCGTTGGTGGAGCGCAGCACGCCCCCGAAGGTGTCCCGGGAGCCGGCGAACAGGGCTCCGAGCAGCACGATGAGCGCGACGAGCCCGCCGAGGAGGAGCCAGGGGAGCGAGCGGCGGAGAGTGCGCCGGACGGTCGGGGTCGCCACCGGGGCGGCAACCGGGGCCGGAGCCGGAAGCCGTGTCACGTCAGAACCGCCGGCGGCGCGGCGCGGCGCGTCTGGAGCCGCTGATCCAGCGCGACGAGCAGCTGGTAACGGGACTCGGTGCCCGGCCGGTCGAGGTAGCGGACGTCGTCGAACGCGCGCGACGCTTCGCGCAACGTTTCCGCTTCCTCCGGCACGGCGGCGGCGGCCCGGGCGGCGAACTCCGTCGCGGTCGTCCCGGGGGAGAGAGACACCAGTGTGCGCTCATCCAGCCCGACCGCCAGAGCGCGGAACTGCTCCTCGATGGCGAGCGCCCAGTCGCCCGCGCGGGCGGCCGCCGCGGCGGCGCTCCGCAGCTCCTGAGCGGTGCGCGCGTCGACGCCGCCGAGCACCGCGCGCCGGGAGGCCGCCGCCTGCCGGTTCACGCGCGGGCGGCCGAAGACGAAGAACGCCGCGACGACGATCCCGGCCACGATCAGCACGATGACGGCCAAGAGGACGGGCCCGGCGTCTCCGCCCGACCCCTGGAACAGCGCGGCCAGCCCGTCGCCGACCGCTTTCCACACCAGATCGAACCACGTCGGTTTGGCGGCCTGGTACTCCGGTTTGACGAGCTCCTGGCGGATCCAGTCGTGAGCGTCCGGCGAACTCGGATCCACCGGGATGTCCACGCGCACGGTCTCAGACGCCCGGCCAGGGAGCGGCCGGCGGCGCGGGGGAGGCCGGCGCGGGCCGTGTGTACGGGTCGGGGACAGCTTGCCCCGCCTGTCGCGCCTCGACGAACCGGATCAGGTGCAGGTCGAGGCCCTCTTTGCGCATCCGGAGGTCGATGTAGAGCAGGGCGACCGCTGCGGTCTGCGCGACGCTGCCGATCGCCCCGATGACGGCGCCGACGATGCTCGCCAGGATGTTCGTGCCGAGCTGCGCCGCGAGGAACGGGGCGAACGCCGACTGATCCTGGCCGCTCAGCGATGTCGGCGCGACGATCCCGCCCGCCATCATCCCTATCAGTGAGAACGGTGTGGCGATGATCTGCGTCACGGCCCCGATAATCACCGCGATGAGCACGATGACACCGAGAGTCCGCCAGAAATACCCGGTCGTGAGCTCCCACGAGCGCAACATCGCGGCGCCGATCGGCAACCGCTCGATCACGATCGCGCTCGGCACGATGGCGAGCTTCGTGTTGATCCAGATCGCGGCGGCGATCAGGCCGACGCCCCCGGCGAGCCCCGCCAGGAGCGCCCCGATGATCCCGGCCGGACCGCCGAGCGAGGCCAGCACGACCACGATCACGATCACGAGAGCGAGGGCGAGGAGCCAGGCCAGCGCGAACAGGAACGCCCAGCCGACGAGCGCGGCCATCCGCCCGCGGACCATCCGCCACAGCGAGCCGAAGGTCAGCTTCTCGCCGAGCGTCTCCCGCGAGACCTCCGCGACGACGATGCCTTGCAGCAGCGCGCTGAAGACGGTGGAGACGACGATCGAGAGCACCCCGAGCAGAATCGATCCGCCGATGGCCCCGGCCGTGATCGCGCTCTGGTCCTGGACGTCCGCGCTCGTCACGCGCGTGAGCAGGAGGAAGGCGATTGCGCTCGTGAGGACGGCGACGAAGACGGACGGCAGCCCTTGCATTATGAGCGCGGCGCCGACCGTGATCTTCGGATTCTGCCGCAGCACCTGGAACGGCGCGCCGAGCAGCGTGCCGAACCCGAGCGGCCGCAGCGGGACCAGTCCCGGCTTCGGCGGTGGCGCCCAGTCGGGTTGCTGGCCGTAGCCGGTGAGGGGCTGCTGCTGCCAGGCAGGGGGCTGCTGCTGCCAGGCGGTTTGCCCATGCTGCCAGGCGGGGGGCTGCTGAGCGTAGCCGGGGTTTGCCGGACCGGAGCCAGGACCTTGGCCGGCGGCGTTGCGGCCTCTGTGCCCGTCCGCGCTCTCCCCGCCTGCGCCGTCGGCTCCCTGAGGGGCGTCCGGTGTCCGCCAGGTCTGGTCGTCGCTCACACAGCCCCTCTCATCCCCCGGTTGTCACTTGCTTCCATGCTGGCACATCTGAGGCGACCGCGTTGTCCCCTCCCCCCGGGGGTGCGCCGAGCCGCTTCCGGGACGCAGGCAGCCACCTCGACTACGCTTGTCACGTTGCTGTGCGGCTCGCGCCGCCGAGAGGGGCTCAGAGAGATTACAGACCAATGACTAGTCGCATCCTGGTGGTCGACGACGACACCGCCCTGGCCGAGATGATCGGCATCGTGCTGCGCACCGAGGGATTCGACCCGGTGTTCTGCGAGGACGGCTCGGAGGCGGTCGGGGTCTTCCGGGAGTCCAAGCCCGACCTCGTGCTGCTCGACCTCATGCTCCCCGGCCTCGACGGGATCGAAGTGTGCAGCAGCATCCGAGCGGAATCGGGGACCCCGATCATCATGCTCACGGCCAAATCGGACACAGCCGATGTCGTCAAAGGCCTCGAGTCCGGCGCCGACGATTACATGGTCAAGCCGTTCAACCCCAAGGAGCTCGTCGCCCGCGTTCGCACCCGCCTGCGTCCCGCTCCCGTCGCCCCGCCGGCCGAGCAACTGCGCATCGGCGATCTGCTGGTGGATGTCGCCGGCCACGAGGTGCGCCGAGGCGACGCCCGCATCGCGCTCACACCGCTGGAGTTCGACCTCCTGCTCGCCCTCGCGGCCAAGCCGCAGCAGGTCTTCACCCGGGAGATGCTGCTCGAACAGGTCTGGGGGTACCACTACAAGGCCGACACCCGCCTGGTCAACGTCCACGTCCAGCGCCTGCGCGCCAAGGTGGAGCAAGACCCGGACAACCCGAAGATCGTCATGACCGTGCGCGGGGTCGGCTACCGCGCCGGTATGGCGACGTAGCGCCGGACGGCTTCGCATGCGCTTCCGGTGGCCGGACAGGGAAGGGTGGCGGCAGGCGCCGCTGCGTTTGGCGAGTCTGTGGCGGCGGTCGCTGCAGGTCCGGACGGTGGCGATCACGCTGCTGTTCACCGGGGTCGCCATCCTCGTCACCGGGGTCTACATGGTGCTCAGCATCAGCAACGACCTGTACCAGTCCCGGCTCTCGGAGGCCCTTCGCGACTCCAGCCGGGCGACGACGGCAGCCCAGGCCACCCTCAACGCCTCGGATGTGTCGGCGGGCGACAGCGGCAAGAACCTGCTCACCACCGCGCTCCAGTCGGTGCAGGGCTCGACCTCCAGCCGGCTCGTCGCCGCCTACCGGGTGCCGGGGCAGGACACCAGCATCCTCGCGCCGCCCGACCGCGGCAGCCCGGCGCTGAACCCGGTCATCTCCGCCCCGCTCCGGACCCTGGTGCAGAATGGAGGGACGAAGCAGTTCTACCAGTCCGTCGCGCTGTCGGCCGGGAGCGGTTCGACCGACCCCGGCATCGTCGTGGGGACCCAGCTGACGCTGCCCTCCTACGGCCACTACGAGCTCTACATCGGCTACAACCTGCGCGACTCCGAGACGACCTTGATGTTCGTCCAGAACACGCTGCTGCTCGCGGGCCTCGTGCTGATCGTGCTGATCGGCGGGATCGCCTGGGTGGTCGTCCGTTTCGTGGTGGAGCCCATCCGGGTCGCAGCCCACACCAGCGAGCGGCTGGCGGCCGGGGATCTCGCCGTCCGCATCCCGGAGCGAGGCGAGGACGTCCTCGCCTCGCTCGCCCGCTCCTTCAACGGGATGGCCGACAGCCTCCAGAACCAGATCAACCAGCTCGCGACCCTGTCGCAGTTGCAGCAGCGCTTCGTCTCGGATGTGTCGCATGAGCTGCGCACGCCGCTGACGACGATCCGCCTCGCCGGCGATGTCCTCTACGACCAGCGCGACACGTTCCCGCCGGCCACCGAGCGGACCGCCGAGCTGCTGCACACCCAGATCGAGCGTTTCGACCGCCTCCTCTCCGACCTCCTCGAGATCAGCCGCTACGACGCCGGTTCCGTCGCGCTCGACCTCGAGCCGACCAATCTGGTCCGGCTGGCCGGGGAGGTCATGGACGAACTGCGCACCCTGTCCGGGCAGAACGGCTCCGTGCTCCGCCTGGATGCGCCCGGTGGGCATTTCGACGTCGGGATGGACCCGCGCCGTATCCGCCGCGTCGTTCGCAACCTCCTCGGCAATGCGATCGAGCACGGCGAGGGCAAACCCGTCGTCGTCACCGTCGACAGCAACGAGACGGCCGTCGCCCTGACTGTCCGCGACGATGGGATCGGGATGAACCAGCAGGATGTCGCCCATGTCTTCGACCGCTTCTGGCGGGCTGACCCGTCTCGCAAACGCACGATCGGGGGCACCGGTCTCGGGCTCGCCATCTCCCTCGAGGATGCGACGCTGCACTCCGGATGGCTCCAGGTGTGGTCGGCCCCGGGGGAGGGCTCCTGCTTCCGGCTGACTCTGCCGCGGGTCCCCGGCACAGAGATCACCGACTCGCCGCTCCCGCTGCCGCCGATCGACGCGGGCTCCACCGCGGGGGCTTCGCGCCGCCGTGCGGCCCCGGAGGGACCGCGTCCCGAGACGCGTCCCCTCCCCGAGAGCGGAGCACGCGCGTGACCCTCCGGAGCGGCCCCGCGGCCGCGCGCCGTCGGGCGGTCGCCGCCGCTCTCGCGGCTGCCCTCGTCGTCCTGCTCGCCGCCTGCGCCAGCATCCCGGATTCTGGTCCTGTGCGTCAGGGCGGCCCGATCGCGCAGGTCAACGATCAGCTCGACCTCGACTTCAACCCCTCCCCGCCCGAGAAGGGCGCCTCGCCACAGCGCATCGTCCAGGGCTTCATCGACGCCGCGTCCAGCCCCAAGAACAACTTCCAGATCGCCCGGGAGTACCTCACACGGCCGATGGGCGCCGCCTGGAACCCGGATGAGTCCGTCACTGTGGACGACGGACGCAACCGCATCTACGACCACGACGGCAACCAGTGGAGTGTGGATGTCAGCCCGGTCGCGAACGTCGACAGCACCGGGGTCTACCATCCGGTGCTGAGCAAAGCGCCGGTCGGGCTGAGCTACGAACTGGTGAGACAAGACGGGGAGTGGCGGATCTCGGTCGCGCCGAACGGCGTCGTCGTCGACGACCCGACGTTCCGCGCCGTCTACTCGCAGCAGACGCTCTACTTCTACAGCCCCGGTTTCGCCTACCTTGTGCCGGACGCACGCTGGTTCCCGGCCCGGGTCGCCGCCGCAGCCACGAGGGTGGCGAGCGCGGTGCTCGCCGGCCCGGCCAAGTGGCTGAACGGGGCCGTCGTCTCCGCGTTCCCGCAGGGCGCCCAGCTCGCTGTGCCCTCCGTCACGACGAACGGGGGAGTCGCGCGCGTCGACCTCAGCTCCGAGGCGGCGCAGGCCGACCAGGCGCAACTCCAGCGGATGCAGGTGCAGCTGGAGCAGAGCCTCGCCAGCCTGGCGCGCTCGGTGGAACTGTCGATCGAGGGCAATGTCCAGCAGATCCCGCCGCTCAACGATGCCGCCGCATCCCTGCAGGACCCTCCCGTCGATTCGCACCCGATCGTCTCCCGCGGCGATGCCTTCGGCCTGCTGAACGGCTCGACGGTGACCGCGCTGAGCGGGCTGAGCGACAGGGTCGTCGCGTTGCAGCCCACCGCCGTGACCGTCAACGCCGCACGCGATCAGGCTGCCGTCCTCTCCAAAGCGGGCGCCTTCCTCGTGCGCCGGAGCGGCGAACCGGTCAGGGTGGACGCCCGTCCCGGCATCATCGCGCCCGCCTTCGACAACGACGGCTGGGTGTGGACCGTCCCGGCGGACTCGCCGGCTGGGCTCCAGGCGACCGGGTCCACCGGCGAGGTCCACCTCGTGAAGGCCGACTGGCCCAGCGCTACCGGGATCGTCTCGCTCGCTGTGTCGAGGGACGGGACGCGCGTCGTCGCCGTCCTCCGGACGGCCTCGGGGTATTCGCTCGTCGTCGCCGGTGTGCTCCGCGGCTCCGCAGGGGTCCCCACCGAACTGACCGCGCCGATCGAACTCGCCGTCGGCGAAGGCGTGCCGGTCTCGGTCGCCTGGACCTCCGATCTCGCCGTCGCCGTGCTGAGCGTCACCAACGGCAACGCCACGGGCATCTCGGAGCAGACCATCGGCGGCACGACGACGATCACCGCCGGCCCGGCCCTCGGGGGCGTCATCGTGGGTGCGGGCGGGCTGTCCCGCTACCTGGTTCTCGCGACCGACGGGACCCTGCAGGCGCCGTCCGGGACCGGATGGCAGACGCAGGCGGACAGAGTCGGCGCGGTCGCGGTGCAGCTCGGGCAGCCCTGACCTTTTGCGTGGCGCTGGCTCTTTCGCGTCGTTCGCACCTCGTCGGGCGCCCTGATCGTTTCGGCCGGCCCCGGCCCTTGGACTTCTGCACAGGGAGGCCGGCGCGATGGGTTCTCCACAGATTTCCCCGGAGCAGACGGCGGGGCGGGCGTCCCCGGGAGGCTTGTGGCATGACGAAGACATCGCTCAAGCGCCCCGTCCGCCTTTCGCTCGCCCGCTCCGCCGTCCTCGATGCGGCGGGGATCCTCCTCCCCGTGCGTTGCGCGGGGTGCGGCGCCGGCGACCGGTCCGTGTGTTCCGTCTGCGAACGCGCTCTCTCGCCGGAGGTCGCGGCCAATGCCCTCTCCGGCCTTCCGATCTGGTCGGCTTTGCGCTACGACCGAGCCGCCCGCCGCATCCTGCTCGCTTTCAAAGACGGCGACCGGACGGATGCGGCGACGTTCCTCGCACGGTCTCTCCGGCCCGCGGTGGCCGAGGCGCAACGTGCGATGGGTCCCGCGTCCACCGCGGCAGCCGGTGCGGCGGCGCTGCTCCCGGTGCTCATCCCGTCCACTCGATCCGCCTGGCGACGACGGGGTTATCACCCGACAGGGATGCTCCTGTCACGCTCCCGGATGCTCGTCCCACCCCTGTGGCGCGCGCTCCGCCTCGCGCGTCAGACGGCCGACCAGGCCGGGCTGCCGGGAAACCGGAGAGCGGAGAATCGCGCTGGCAGTATGAGCGCTTCCCCGCGGCTCGCGGGACGGCGCTGCCTCATCGTCGACGACATCCTCACGACCGGCGCCACGGTGACCGAGGCGGCTCGCGCCATCGCGGAGGCCGGAGGCGAGGCGGTGGGCGCGGTGACGCTCGCGCGCACTCCGCTACGGGGAGGTCCTCAGGGGTCCTCAGTGCGGGACGCCCATGAAGGAGGTTCATGAAAAAGGCCTCACGGAGAAGACCCTCGTGACGAGACGGCAGTGGGACAGCGCCCCTCCCCTCGCCCGCGCGAAAGCGTTCAGCGAGCGTTCGGGGGATTCATGAACATAACATATGTTTTTTGTTCAGAATCCCGGGGCTGGGCACTACGGTAGTCCAAAAGGCGTGAGCGAATCCGCCCTCCGTGATCCGGGCGAACATCACACCGGATCAGGGAGGTCTCCATGGACATCAACATCATCGGACGCAACCTGGGAATCACTGATCGCTTCCGTGAATACGCGGCCGAGAAGTCGGAGAAAGTCGCTCACCTGGCAGAGCGGGCCATCTCCTTCGAGATCAAGGTCAGCCGTCACAATGAGAAGCTCGGCACCCAGAACGGCGACGACCGCGTCGAACTGACGCTCGTCGGCCCGCGAGCCACTGTGCGCTCGGAGGCCACGGGGACGGACAAGTACGCCGCGTTCGATATCGCGCTCGGGAAGCTTCTCGAGCGGGTCCGGCGAGCGAAGGACAGGAGGAAGGTCCATCGCGGGCAGCATCGCCCGACCTCGCTGCGCGAGGCGAGCACCGAAGGGTTCAGCGCTGTCGGGCTGTCCGCGGCATCGGTGGCGGTGCTCGAGCAGGTGCGCACCGGGAGCGTCCCGACGATCGCGGCCGACGCGGAGCCCGTGGACGCAGAAGAGCAGTACTGCCCGGTCGTGATCAGGCGGAAGGTCTTCGCGAGCGTGCCGATGACCGTCGATGACGCGCTCTACTACATGGAACTCGTCGGGCACGACTTCTACCTGTTCGTCGACCAGGAGACGAAGCGGCCGAGCGTCGTCTACCGGCGCAGGGGCTGGGACTACGGCGTGATCTCTCTGGACGACGACGCTGAGGAATTGCAGGAGGTCGCGACGGCGAGCCGCAAGCTCGGCTGAGTCCGGAACGCGCCGATGGCGCCCGCCATCGGCGCTTCTTCGTTCGGCGCGCTCGGAGCCGCCTCTCAGCATCCGCTGCTCGTCCTGTGCGGCTGAGCAAGTACGATGTCCCTAGCGTTGCCGGAGCCTACCGTCGGCGTGCGTCCGCCGTGGCGCGGGCATCACCGGCCCGATCGAGCAAAAGTGGAGTGCATCAGTGGCCTCAGTTCTTGAAAAGGTTCTCCGTGTCGGCGAGGGCCGCGTCCTCCGGCGCCTGGAGGCGTACGCGAAAGCGGTCAGCGCCCTGGAAGACGATTTCAGCGCCCTGACCGACGACGAGCTCATGCATGAGACCGTCGAGCTCCGCGAGCGCTACAGCAAGGGCGAGTCGCTGGACGATCTTCTCCCGGAGGCGTTCGCCGCTGTCCGCGAGGCTTCCAAGCGCACACTCGGGATGCGGCACTTCGATGTGCAGATCATGGGCGGGGCCGCCCTCCACCTGGGCAACATCGCCGAGATGAAAACCGGTGAGGGCAAGACGCTCGTCGCCACAACGGCCGCGTACCTGAACGCGATCACCAGCCGCGGCGTCCACGTCATCACGGTGAACGACTATCTCGCGAGCTACCAATCCGAGCTGATGGGCCGGGTGTTCCGCGCGCTCGGGATGACGACCGGCGTCATCCTCGCCGGGCAGACTCCCGAGGAGCGCCGCGAGCAGTATGCCGCAGACATCACCTACGGCACGAACAACGAGTTCGGCTTCGACTACCTGCGCGACAACATGGCGTGGCAGGCGAGCGACATGGTGCAGCGCGGCCATTACTTCGCGATCGTGGACGAGGTGGACTCCATCCTCATCGACGAGGCTCGCACGCCGCTCATCATCTCCGGTCCGTCCTCGGGCGAGGCCAACCGCTGGTTCAACGAGTTCGCCAACCTCGCCAAGCGCCTCGAGCCGCAGATCGACTACGAGGTGGATGAGAAGAAGCGCACGGTCGGCGTGCTGGAGTCCGGCATCGAGAAGGTCGAGGACTACCTCGGCATCGACAACCTCTACGAGTCGGCGAACACCCCGCTCATCTCCTTCCTCAACAACGCCATCAAGGCGAACGCTCTGTTCAAGCGCGACAAGGACTACGTCGTGATGAACGGCGAGGTGCTCATCGTGGACGAGCACACCGGCCGCATCCTGGTCGGCCGCCGCTACAACGAGGGCATCCACCAGGCGATCGAGGCGAAGGAGGGCGTGGAGGTCAAAGCCGAGAACCAGACGCTCGCGACCGTCACCCTCCAGAACTACTTCCGTCTCTACAAGAAGCTCTCCGGGATGACCGGCACCGCCGAGACCGAGGCCGCCGAGTTCATGAGCACCTACAAGCTCGGTGTGGTCCCGATCCCGACGAACAAGCCGATGCAGCGCATCGACCAGGCCGACCTCATCTACAAGAACGAGAAGGCGAAGTTCGACCAGGTGGTCGAAGACATCGCCAAGCGCCACGAGAAGGGCCAGCCTGTCCTCGTCGGCACCACGAGCGTCGAGAAAAGCGAGTACCTCTCGCGCCTGCTCGCCAAGAAGGGCGTCCGCCACGAGGTCCTGAACGCCAAGAACCACGCCCGAGAGGCCGCAATCGTCGCGCAGGCGGGCCGTCTCGGCTCGGTGACCGTCGCCACGAACATGGCCGGCCGTGGCACCGACATCATGCTCGGCGGGAACGCCGAGTTCATCGCGGTCGCCGAGATGAACGCGCGCGGTCTCTCGCCCGTGCAGACGCCCGAGGAATACGAAGCCGCCTGGAACGAGGTGTTCGGCGGGGTCAAAGCCACGGTCGCCGGAGAGGCGGAGAAAGTCATCGAGGCCGGTGGCCTGTACGTGCTCGGCACCGAGCGCCACGAGTCGCGCCGCATCGACAACCAGCTGCGCGGTCGATCGGGCCGTCAGGGCGACCCCGGCGAGAGCCGGTTCTACCTGTCGCTGACCGACGATCTGATGCGCCTGTTCAACGCGGGCGCCGCCGAGAGCCTCATGGGCCGCACCAGCGTTCCGGACGATATGGCGATCGAATCCAAGGTCGTCAGCCGTGCCATCCGCAGCGCGCAGTCGCAGGTGGAGGCGCGGAACGCCGAGATCCGCAAGAACGTCCTCAAGTACGACGATGTCCTGAATCGCCAGCGCGAGGCGATCTACGGCGACCGCCGGCACATCCTCGAGGGCGACGACCTGCACGAGCGCGTGCAGACATTCCTCACCGACGTTGTGGACGACATTCTCGATCAGCACACTGGCGAGGGCAGCGGAGACGATTGGGACTTCGATGCGCTGTGGGCCGAGCTGAAGACGCTGTACCCGGTTGGCGTCAGCATCGACGAAGTCATCGCGGAGGCCGGGAACAAAAGCCGGATCAACCGTGACTTCATGCGGCGTGAGATCCTCTCCGACGCCCGGATCGCCTACAAGAGACGCGAGGAGTCGCTCGGTGAGCCCGCCATGCGCGAGCTCGAACGCCGTGTCGTCCTCTCGGTGATCGACCGTCGCTGGCGTGACCACCTCTACGAGATGGACTACCTGAAGGACGGCATCGGCCTGCGTGCGATGGCCCAGCGCGATCCCCTGGTCGAGTACCAGCGCGAGGGCTATGCGATGTTCCAGCAGATGATGGGCGCGATTCGGGAGGAGACCATCGGCTTCCTGTTCAATCTGGAGGTCGAAGTCAACCAGGCTCCGAACGAGGTCGAGTCGCCGGCCGTCGCCGCCAAGGGCCTCACCCGTGGCGACAGCGAGGCGCGTCTCAGCTATTCGGCCCCGGGCGAGCAGGGTGAGGTCGAGGTCCGCAACCAGCGCGGTCAGATCGAGCAGGCGGCGACCGCGCGGGCTCAGCGTTCCCAGCAGCACAGCTCCGTCGCCGAGGCTGCGCCGGAGCAGGGGTCGACCCAGCGCGGCGCCTTCGGTCAGCGGGTCTCCGCCGCAGACGATGCCGCCCCCGCCAATCGCGCCGAGCGCCGGGCGCAGAAGAAGCCCCAGAAGAGGCACTGACCGAGAAACCGGATCCGCGAAACCGGACGGCGGGGTGGTCCCGACAGGGCCGCCCCGCTGTTTCGTTCGTGTTCCATCTTTCGAACGATGCCGCCGGAGCCATCCCCGCGAAGACTGGACGACATGAGATCTTCTTTCATCGCGGCCACGGTCTTCCTCGTCCTCGGGCTCGGCTCCGGGCTGTTCTTCCGCGAATTCACGAAAGCCGGCGACGTCCAGGGAGCGACCCAGCTCAGCCTCGTTCACGTACACCTGCTCGTGCTGGGGTTCGTGGTGTTCTTGCTGGTGCTGATCCTGGATCGCCTCTTCGGGCTGGCGCACGGCCCCCTGTTCGCCTGGTTCTTCTGGACCTACAACGCGGGCCTGCTGCTCACCGCCGGTGCCATGACGGCGCACGGGACTCTGACGGTCCTCGGCGAGAAGAGCGGCGCCGCAGTCGCGGGAATCGCCGGAATGGGTCACATCCTGCTGACGGTGGCGCTGGTGCTGTTCCTGGTGGCGCTCGGCCGCCGGGTGTTCGCTGCCGCTGTCGACGACCCGCAGCGTTCCTGACCCCTCCCTCGTCTTCGTTCACGTTGACAGAGACACGGCGGATCGCAGGGGCGGTCACCGATCCAGCCGCAGACCCGTCATCCCCTGAAAGAGGCACGGAGAGAGCGCTACGGAGACGGTGGAGGTGGCATCATGATGGCCACCCCCTTCACCGGGTGAGGCTCATGAATGTGAGGTAACGGATGACGATGAATCAGTGGGTTTCGGCATAAGTCCACGAGTTTTGTGCTGCGAGCTCCCAATAGGTCACGTGAATTTCGTGAGTTGCATAATTGAGTTCTCGACATTCCCGGTGACACGGCGGTGACCATCGACGTTCTGGACGACAGGGCCACCTGACGCACCTCCGCTGAAGTTCTCGCAATCGTCCATGACACGAAGGTTCGGGCCGACAGTGTGAAACAGCGTCTGGATGTCATCAGAGCATTTCACGGGAACGTCGCCGTTCTGTATCGCTCCGGGGTAACCATAGGCATCGGCGGGGCCGGTCGGGTGGTAAGCAAAGATAATCCCACTCGGAGTCGGGCCGCTTTGCCCCAGCACAGGATGTCCGGGGTGAGTGCTTCCCTCCGCTTGAGGCTCGTTTCTTGTGTCCACCTTCAGGAAGGCGACGTCGAATCCGTCACCGTGCTGAAGAGCCCACCCATTCGGTGTCACGCTCCAAAAAACGTCAAAGCTTCCAAAAAGCGGAGAGACGATGAGGACCCCGGTATCCCGCATAGAAAACCAGATGATCAATGACGTGAGGTTTCTCTGCTACGCAGTGACCGGCCGTGGAGATGACGCTGAGGTTTTGTGCTTCGACAGCGTTGGCGGAACAACGCCACGGCTGGTTGTCCTTACGTCCGAACAGAACCCCCAGGCTGTCGATTTCAGCGAGAGGAACAATAGTGGCATTGAGCTGCTGACCAATACCATCGCGGTCAGACACACCGGCTTTCTCATCGGCTTGCTCAAGGCGCTCTGGAGTCCAGTAGCGGCGAGTTTTCTCTCGTTCTCGAGGGCTATAGCTGAGAACGGAAACCCCATCAGGGTCCGCAGAGCCGTGGTCGACCGTGTAGCCCGGGTCGACGCCGGAGGCCATCGTCGGGGAGGCGCCATCGGCCAAGAGAGCCAGAGGCAGAAACGCCGCACTCACAATGCCAATAACACATCTTTTTGAAAACATGGCCTGAAAATACTCTCAAGCTGCTCAGCCGTCAAGGGGGGCGCGGCAGAAGTGGCGAGTGCCCCGGCCGAGAGTCCTGAACGATGAGTCATCGCCCAGATCTTCCGTCGGGGTCACAACTCGCCCGCACCATCGCCCGCTACGGCTGCGTCGCCCTGGTCTGCATCGACGAACCCGGCTGCACGGAACCCGACCACCGCGGCGTCGAGCTTCTCTTCCCCGTCCTCGCCGAACGCGAACAGAGGAACTCCGTCGCGATCGCCTCCACCCAATCCGTTGACGGGGCGGGCACTGTGGCCCGCCCCGTCAACGTTGTCGGCCCGCGAGTGGAGGAGTCTCTGATCTCTTGGATCGAGTTCTTAGGGGCGTGCCGCCTCTCATCTCCCCCTTTTCCGGCCCCCGACGGGGCCTTAGATCACATGGATCGCCGAGGCGCGCCAGCGCGATCGGTGCCGCTCCAGCCGGATCGCGACGGCCCGGGAACGGGTCGGCTGATGAACCATCATCACCGCCTCAGCGACCGTGTCCCCGAGCAGCGAGACCATCGGCTTCCCCACCCGGCCGCGCGGCCGGCGCTCGTCCACGCCCGCGACGGCACGATAACGGGCGGCGATGACCATCCGGCGCAGGATATGGATGTAGACACGAGTCTGTGACCCACCGCCCGATCTGTTCGAGCGCGCGCACGCCGGCGATGATCTCGACGACGCAGAGGGCGAGAGTGGCGCAGAGTGCGGCGGCGTCGGCGCTGAGGTCGGGCGAGGAGACGGGGAGCCCACGGGCGCCGGCATCGCGCGTCGTTGCGACCGCCTCGCCGTCGGCCGGTGATTCGTCCGCCGAGCCGAGGCCGAGGGATGCTCCGGGCGTGTCCGGACGGTTCCGGGGGTGCGGCATCATGTCGTGGTCCTCTCTCCTGGGCCGTTTGCTGTCGAGCGCGTGGTTCACCCACCCAAACAGCAGGCCGGGCAAAGGTACAGAGCGTAAAAGCACAGAAAAGCATGCCTTGCGTTTTTGTCTTGCTTGTGCGATACTCCAGAGATGCCGACCCGGGAGCTGACCCGCATACACTGGTGACGTGTCGACGCTCAGTGATCTCGTTCATGCCCAGGGCCGCTCATCCGAGGCCGACGTCGAATGGTTGCACGGGCTGGTGGGCGACTGGCAGCTGCTGGCCGATCTCGCGTTCGCGGACATCGTGCTCTGGGTGCCGACGGCCGATGACGATTTCGTGGCGGTCGCCCACGCGCGGCCCTCCAGCGCGGCGACGCTGTTCTACCGGGACTTCGTGGGCCAGCGGATCAAGCCGGAGTGGTCGCAGCAGGTGACGGACGCGTACCGGACGGAATCCATCATCGACACGTCCGCGCCCGACTGGTACGAGGAGACGCCCACCCGGGTGCGCGCGGTTCCGGTCATCCGCCGGCTGAGCGTCCACTCGCCGGAGATGGCGGAGGAGCCGATCGCGGTGATCACCCGGCACACCAACCTCAGCGAGGCGCGCACGCCGAGCCGGCAGGAGCTGACATTCAACGACTGCGCCAACGACCTGTTCACGATGATCGCGACGGGGGACTTCCCCGATCCGGGAGCACCCGCGGCCCCTCGGCGTGGCGCTCCTCGTGCTGCGGACGGTCTGATCCGGCTCGGTGTCGATGGCATCACCACGTTCGCGAGCCCGAACGCGCTGAGCGCCTTCAACCGGATGGGGTTCACCGGGGAGCTGGAGGGCGAGTCCCTCGCGACCGTCACCACGAAGCTCTTGGCGGGCACGATCGCGGTGGACGAGTCCCTGCCGCTGGTCGTGACCGGTCGTGCGCCGTGGCGGACCGACATCGAGGCGCGCGGCGTCACTGTCTCGCTGCGCGCCATCCCGATCCGCAACCGCGGCGAGCGGGTCGGCGCGATCGTGCTGTGCCGGGATGTGTCCGAGCAGCGGCATCAGGAGCGCGAACTGATCACGAAGGACGCGACCATCCGGGAGATCCACCACCGGGTGAAGAACAATCTCCAGACGGTCGCCTCACTGCTGCGCATCCAGGCCCGGCGCACCCATTCCGAAGAGGCGCGCGAGGCGCTGAGCCAGGCGATGCGGCGAGTGGCTGCGATCGCCGTCGTCCACGACACGCTCTCCACCGGTCTCGATCAGATCGTGGACTTCGACGATGTGTTCGACCGGGTGCTGCTCCTGGTGGCGGAGGTCGCCGCGAGTCACACGACGACCGTGCATCCGAAGCGGACGGGCCGGTTCGGCTCGATGCCGAGCGAGTATGCGACTCCGCTCGCCCTCGCGCTGACGGAACTGGTGACGAACGCCGTCGAGCACGGGCTGGCCGGGCGCGAAGGTCAGGTGGAGATCGTGGCCGACCGCACCGCGGACTTCCTGACGGTGAAGGTGGTCGACAACGGCTCAGGTCTGGCGGAGGGCAAAGTGGGTTCGGGTCTCGGCACCCAGATCGTCCGCACGCTCATCCAGGGCGAACTGGGCGGTGCGATCGATTGGCACACGATGATGGGACAGGGCACAGAGGTGACTATCGAGGTTCCGCTGCGCTACCTGACCAAGGGGTGACGCCGCCCCGGCCGTGTCATGGGGAACGAGGGCCGAACCGGGGTCGGGATCGCGCGGGCTCAGGAGGCGCGGCGGGCGCGGGCGGCACGGCGTTTGAGGGCGCGGCGCTCGTCCTCGGAGAGGCCGCCCCAGACGCCCGAGTCCTGGCTGGTCTCGAGGGCGTACTGCAGGCAGATCTCGGTCACGGTGCAGCGTGCGCAGACGGTCTTGGCCTTGTCGATCTGGTCGACAGCGGGGCCGGTGTTGCCGACCGGGAAGAACAGTTCGGGGTCCGCGGTCAGGCAGGCGGCTTTGTCGCGCCAATCCATGAAAATGTGCTCCTTGTTGTTTGCTAGGTTTCTCCCGGCCGCAGAGGCCTAGGATGCAGGTAAGCAGTCGGGTTACAGGGTTCAGACCCGTGAGAAACGAGACATGCCCACGACCCTGTGAGCGTTAACTCGACCTCCAATATGCTCCCATAGCGGTTAACTCGAATCAATAGTTTTGTATGAGACAACCCTGTGAACACACGCTCGAAACGTTTGGATGCTAAAGTGCCCGCCCTGTCTTCCCCCCGTCGGCCGCCGCTGCTGGTGGCGCTGGCCGTGATCCTCGGTCTGGAGTCCGCTCTTGTCACCGCTCTGGCGGTCTGGCTGCTGGTCGACCTGCTCACGATCGTCCCTGAGTCGTTCGCGACGGCGATCGCGATCTTCGTGCTCACAGCGCTGGCCGCAGCATGGGCGATCGCGACGCTGGTCGGCATCCTCACGCTGCGGGCGTGGGCGCGTGCCTCGACGGTCACCATCCAGATCCTGATGCTGGCGGTCGCCGTCGGCAGCTTCCAGGGCCTCGTCGCGCGGCCGGATCTGGGGTGGGGCCTGCTCGTTCCCGCGGTCGCCGCCGTGGTGCTCGCCGTGGTCCCTTCGGTCGTGAAGGCCACCGCGCGAAATACTGAGTCACACGAATAGCGCCGGGTTGGGAACAACCCCGAGACTCGGTGGCGTTATGTCTGACATCGTGTCTGAACTCCCCGCCCCACCTGCGCCCGCCCCATTCCTCGCCTCCCCGTCCACCGTCGCGACCGCTCGCGCCGGCTATGACTCGTGGCGTTCCTCGCGGCTGTCCGCCCGTCGCCGGCCCGACGGGGAACCTCGCGCTCATCGAGACGCGCTGGCTGCCCGAGGGCGACACGACGACCGCGCAGGAGGCGCTGGCCGGACACCCCGCGACCGTCACCGCCACCGCGGTCGGGCGCGGCAACCTCGACACCGGCGCGCCTGAGCGAGGCATCCGGCTCTGGGACGCGGCCTCCCCGGCCATCCGGGCCTTCGACACCATCGACGCTTTCCCGTTCGACCCGGCGTGGGTCGTCGAGGCGACGTTCACACCGGTGGCGGGGGAGCACACCGTCCCGTTCGAGCACATCCGGGACAACGGCCTCACCCGCGACAAGGTCGTGCCCGGAGACATCTCCTTCTCGCGCGACGGCGTCGACTACACGCTGAGCGCGTTCGACGACGAGGGGACGCTGCTGCTGGTCTTCGGCGACCCGACCAACGGCGCCGAGGACGACGGCGGGACCTACGCCTCCGGCCGCTTCCTCTTCGTCACCCGGCACGGCGATCGCGCCGTCCTCGACTTCAACCGCGCATTCGTCCCGCCCTGCGGCTTCTCGGACCAGTTCAACTGTCCGCTGCCGCCGCGGAGCAACCGCTTTGCCTTCCCGGTCACGGCCGGGGAGAAGCGCGTCGTGTTCCGCGAGGGCTTCGCGCACTGATCCGCCCGAACGCCCGCCTTCCTCACAGCACAGGAGAACGCCCTTGAGAAAGACTCCCCTTTTCGCCACGCTCGCGATCGGCCTGGCCTCGGCGCTGGCGCTCGCCGGCTGCGCCGGCGGCTCGTCGTCCGCTGGCGGCCCTGACGCGTCCATCGCCATCGGCTCGCTCTATGAGCCCGTCAACCTCGACAACACCGGCGGCGGCCAGGGCGTGACCGAGGCGTTGAACGGTAATGTCTACGAGGGCCTGTTCGCTCTCACCGACGACGGCAAAGTCGAGCCGCTGCTCGCCACCGGCTACACGGCGAGCGAGGACGGCCTGACGTACACCTTCACCCTGCGCGACGGCGTGACCTTCCACTCCGGCACGCCGCTCACCAGCGCCGCGGTGAAGTCGAGCATCGAGCGCGTCCTCGCCGACGGCTCCCAGTCCGCCCGCAAGTCGCAGCTCGCTGTGATCTCCGGCATCGAGACGCTCGACGCGAAGACCGTGGTCGTTACGCTGACGGCGCGGTCGATCTCGCTGCCGTACAACCTCAGCTACATCTGGGTCTACGGACCGGGCACGTCGAACTACAAGACGGCCGAGGACGGCACGGGGCCGTACAAGCTCGGCTCCTGGAAACGCGGCAGTTCGCTCAGTCTCGAGTGCTGGAGCGGCTACTGGGGCGACGCGGCGAAGAACAGGGAGGTCGTCTTCGAGTACTTCACCGACGCGAGCGCTCTCTCGAACGCCCTGCTGACCAACCGGGTCGATATCGTCACGAGTGTGCAGAGCCCGGACGCGCTCGCGCAGTTCCGGAACAATGCGGACTACCGGATCAGCGAGGGGACCTCGACGACGAAAGAGCTCCTGGCCTTCAACGACAGGGTCGCGCCGTTCGACAAGGCCGAGGTGCGCAAAGCTCTCTCCTCGGCGATCGACAAAAAGAAGCTCCTCACGTCGATCTGGGGAGACTATGGCACGCTCATCGGCTCGATGGTCCCGCCGAGCGACCCCTGGTACGAAGACCTCACCGCGGTCAACCCGTACGATGTCTCGCTCGCGAAGAAGGAGCTGGCCGAGGCCGGACTCCCGAACGGGTTCACGTTCACGCTCGACACCCCGACCTACGACCCGCACCCGGCGGTGGCCGAGTTCCTCAAGACGGAACTCGCCAAAGTCGGAGTCACGGTGAACATCAACTCGATCTCCGCCGATGAGTGGTACACGAAAGTGTTCAAGGACCACGACTTCACCGCGACGCTGCAGGAGTACGTCAACGACCGCGATGTGGTCTGGTATAGCAACCCGGACTTCTACTGGGGCTACGACAACCCCCAGGTGACCCAGTGGGTCGCCGAAGCGGAGCAAGCGTCGACCACGGCCGGGCAGACCGCGAAGCTCACGCTCGTGGGCGAGCAGATCGCGAAGGATGCGGCCAGCGCCTGGCTGTACCTGTATCCGCAGATCGTGGTCGCCTCGAAGGAGGTGACCGGCTATCCGGTGAACGGGCTGAACTCGCAGTTCTACGCCTACGGCATCGTCAAGAAGTAGTCCTCCACACCCGCATCGTCCGATCCGCCTCTCCACAGCTGCCCGAGTGGGCCACTACCGGCCGTCCGGGCATCTACGCTGAGAACATCATGGCTGTCTACCTCTTCCGTCGCACGGCTTTCCTCGTGGTGTCGCTGCTGCTCGCCATGGTGGTGCTGTTCTTCCTCCTGCGTGTGCTCCCGGGCGACCCGGCCAACGCGCTGCTCTCCGCGAGCGCGACCCGGGAGCAGATCTCGGCGGCGCGGCAGCAGGTCGGCAGCGACCTCCCGCTGGCGCAGCAGTTCGCGACGTGGTTCGCATCGCTCCTCACATTCGATCTCGGGGAGTCGTTCATCACCTCCCTGCCGGTCGGTCCGGAGATCGCTTCGCGGCTGGTGGTGACGGTCCCGCTGACGCTGCTCTCGTTCGCGCTCGCGGTCGCGCTGGCGCTGCCGATCGGTTTCTTCGCGGCGTGGAAGGCCGACCGGTGGTACGGGCTGGCGCTCTCCGCGTTCTCGCAGCTTGGGATCGCCGTGCCGGTTTTCTGGGTCGGCATCCTGCTGGTCAGCGTGTTCTCGATCGCCCTGCGCTGGTTCCCGTCGGGCGGATTCCCCCGGGACGACTGGGCCGACCCGGCTGCGGCGCTCGGGTCGCTCGCGCTGCCGATCGCGACGATCGCGATTGTGATGAGCGCCTCCCTCTCCCGCTACGTGCGCAGCGCGACGCTGGATGTGATCGGCAGCGACTACTTGCGCAACGCCCGCGCGCTCGGCTCCGGTCTCGGGCGGGCGATGTGGCGGCACGGGCTGAGGAACGGCGCGGTGCCGGTCGTCTCGGTGCTCGGGATCGAGCTGGCGACCACGTTCCTCGGGGCGGTCGTGGTCGAGAGCGTGTTCACGCTGCCGGGGCTGGGGAGCATGCTGCTGAGGGCGATCGAGCAGCATGACTACCCCGGCATCCAGGGCATCCTCTTCGTCTCGACACTGTTCGTCCTGGTCGTCGGCTTCCTGGCCGACATCGCGCAGCGCCTCATCGACCCGCGGCTGCGGCACAGCATTTCGGGGAACCGATGAACGCGGTGGTGGAGCAGGCGGGCGCGCAGGGCCCCGCGCCCGACCGGCGGGCGGGAGCCGGTCGCCGCACGCGGCGGTCGCTGACGCTCGGGCTCGGCCTGGCGCTGGTCGGGCTGGTGGCGCTCGTGCGCAGCGGTCTCGTTCGTGTGGCTTCCGTACGCGCAGGGCGACACCTCGGGCGGGCGGCTGCAACCGCCGGACGCCTCGCACTGGCTCGGGACCGACCGGTTCGGGCGCGATCTGCTGACCCAGCTCATGATCGGCGCCCGGATCGCCCTCGCGGTCGGAGCAGGAGCGGCGGTCATCGGCGCGATCGTCGGTGTGACGGTCGGGATGCTGGCCGCTTTCGCGACGCGCTGGCTGGACCACACGGTCTCGGCTGTGCTCGACACACTGATTGCCTTCCCGACGCTGTTGCTCGCCATGCTCATCGTCGCGGCGCAGGGGGCGTCGCTCGGGACGGCGATCCTCGCGATCGGGCTCGCGCTGTCGGCGGTGGTCGCGCGGCTGACGCGCATCCTCGCGAAGCGCGTGCTGGCGCAGCAGTATGTCACGGCCGCGCGGACGGCGGGGACCTCGTGGGCGGGCATCGTGGGGCGGCACATCCTGCCCAACATCTGGCCGACGCTGAGCGTGAACCTCGCGCTTCAGTTCGGCGCCGCCGTGCTCGCGGAGGCGAGCCTGTCGTATCTGGGGCTCGGGGCGCCGCCGCCGAACGCCTCGTGGGGCCGGCTGCTGCAAGAGGCGCAGGGAACGGTCGCCGTCGCCCCGGCGGGTGCGATCGCTCCCGGTGTGGTGCTCGTGGTCGGAGTCAATCTCGTCGCCGACGGAGTGCGGGACATCGGCGACCCGACGCTCAGGAGGGCGTCTCGTTCCGGCTGGACGAGGGGGAGCGGCTCAGCTTGATCGGCGAGTCCGGCTCGGGCAAATCGCTGACGTCGTTCGCCGTGACCGGGTTGCTCCCCGACGGGCTGACGGCGACCGGGGAGGTCGAACTCGCCGGGGTGCCGGTCATCGGGGCGAAGGAGAGTGTACTCGTGCCGCTCCGCGGGCGGACGGCCTCCCTCGTCTTCCAGGAGCCGCTGACAGCGCTCGACCCGCTCATGCGGCTCGGGAAGCAGGTGGCAGAGCCGCTGCGCTGCCACCTCGGGCTGCGCGGCGCGGGGCTGCGGCAGGCGGTGCTGGAGGCTCTCGCCGAGGTCCGGCTGCCCGATCCCGAACGCATCGCCCGGGCTTACGCACACGAGATCTCCGGCGGACAGCGACAGCGCGTGGCCATCGCCGCAGCGCTGGCCTGCCGCCCCCGGCTGCTCATCGCGGACGAGCCGACGACCGCGCTCGACGTCACGGTCCAGGCGGACATCCTGTGGACCTCCTGGACAGCCTGGTCGCCGAGCGCGGCATGGCGCTCCTGTTCGTCAGCCACGATCTCGCGGATGACCGATCGCGCGCTCGTGCTGCGCGAGGGACGGGTGGTGGAGGAAGGCGCGATCGAACGCATCCTGACCTCGCCGGCCGACCCCTACACGGTGGAGCTCGTCCGCAGCGCCCGCCGACTGGATGCCGCCCTGGAGGTGTCGTGACCGCCATCCTGGAACTGCGTGAGGCCGGCTTCCGCTACCGGCGTGCCCCGGCACGGGCGCTCGACGGCGTCTCGTTCGCGGTCGAGCCGGGCCGGAGCGTCGGGCTCGTCGGGGAGTCCGGCGCGGGCAAGACGACCGTGCTCTCGCTGCTCCTCGGCCTCGCGGAACCGACCGACGGCAGCGTCGAGTTCGACGGCGCACCGCTGGACCGATGGGATCGGGCACGGATGCGGGAATTCCGGCGCAGCGTGCAGACGGTCTTCCAGGACCCCTACTCCTCCCTGAACCCGCGGCAGAGCGTGGGGCGCATCGTCGGGGAGCCGCTTGCTTCGCTGAAGTTCGCCAGCGGTGCGGAGGCCCGCGACCGGGTGGCCGAGGCGCTGCGAGCCGTCGCGCTGCCGGCGGAGGCCGCGCAGCGCTACCCGCACGAGTTCTCGGGCGGCCAGCGCCAGCGCATCGCCATCGCCCGGGCGATCGTGTCGCGACCCCGGGTGCTGCTCGCAGACGAGCCGGTGAGCGCGCTCGATGTGACGACGCGCATCCAGATCATCGAATTGCTCGGCGAGCTGACCGAGCGCAATGGAATGACAATTGTGATGGTCTCGCACGACCTCAGCGTCGTCGCGGCGCTCTGCCGGCAGACCATCGTGCTGCGCGGTGGCCGTGTGGTCGAGCAGGGGTCGACCCGGGATGTCCTCGGCGCCCCGGCCGACCCCTACACGCAGCGGCTCATCGCGTCCGTGCCGCGACTGCCCGCCGCTTGACCGGCGTCCTCAGTCGAGGCCGAGCTTCTTCCGCAGCGAGGCGACGTGGCCGGTGGCTTTCACGTTGTACAGAGGGAGGCGGACGCTGCCGTCCGGGTCCAGAACGAACGTGGAGCGGATGACGCCCTCCACGACCTTGCCGTAGAGCTTCTTCTCGCCGTACGCGCCGTACGCGCTATGCACCGCGAGGTCCTCGTCCGAGAGCAGCGGGAAGTTCAGCCCTTCCTGCTCCGCGAACCGCTTGTTCTTGGCCGGGGCGTCTTTCGAGATGCCGATGACCCGGTAGCCGCTGGAGGCGAGCGAGGTGAGGCTGTCACGGAAGTCGCACGCCTCCTTGGTGCAGCCCGGGGTCATCGCCGCGGGGTAGAAGTAGACGATGACCTGCTCACCGGCGTAGTCGGCGAGCGAGACGGGTTTGCCGTCCTGGTCTTTCAGGGTGAATGCGGGCGCGGTCTGGCCGGCCTCGAGACGAGCTTCAGTCATGCCGCTATTCTCGCAAAGCGCCGCCGTCAGCGCGCGAATGTCGTCAGGAGCCGTTGCAGCGAATCCAGCCGGGCTGTGCCGATCTCGCCCAGCTGCCCGGCTTCGACGGCCTCGACGATCGCGCAGTCGGGGGCGTCCGGCAGATGGGTGCAGCCGCGCGGGCACTCCTCTGCGAGCCGGGCCAGGTCGGTGAACGACGTCAGGATGCTGGCGGTGTCGACGTGCCCGAGCCCGAATGAGCGGACCCCCGGGGTGTCGATGACCCAGCCGTGGCCCGCGTCGTTCCCGACCCGCAGCGAGACGGTCGAGGAGGAGGTGTGCCGCCCGCGCCCGGTCACCTCGTTGACGTGTCCGGTCGCGCGCCCGGCGCCGGGCACGATCGCATTGACGAGCGTCGACTTGCCGACGCCCGAGTGCCCCACGACGACAGTGCCGTGTCCGATCAGAGCGGCTGTGATCTCCTCGACCGGGATCGCATCCCCGCGGCTCGTGAACACCGGCAGGTCGAGCCCCGCGAAGTTGCGCAGGAACGGCGAGGGGTCGGCCAGGTCGATCTTCGTCACGCAGAGCATCGGCTCGATCCCCGCATCATAGGCGGCGACGAGGTAGCGGTCGACCAGCCGGGTTCGGGGTTCGGGGTTCGCGGCGGCGACGACGACGAGCATCTGATCGGCGTTCGCGACGATGACGCGCTCGACCTCGTCGGTGTCGTCGGCGCTGCGGCGCAGCAGAGTCGTGCGCGGTTCGATGCGGACGATGCGCGCGAGGGTTCCCTGCTCACCGGTGGTGTCGCCCACGACCGCGACCCGGTCACCGGTCACGATGGGCTTCCGGCGCAGTTCGCTGGCCCGGGCGGCCGTGACCTCGCGCTCGTGCTCGGCGTCTTCGTCCAGCAGCACCGTGTAGCGCCCGCGGTCGACGCCGAGCACGCGTGCGATCTCCGCGTCCGCGTGCTCCGGGCGCACCTTCGTCCGCGGACGGTTGCCTTTGGGATTCGGCCGGCTGCGGATGGCTGAATCGTCATAGCGGTCGAACTCGTCGTCGTCATCGTCGTCCGACCACCACGACCCCGAGCCGCCGGGCATCAGGGGCGGGCGCTCTCGTCGAGCATCCGCGCCCACAGCTCGGTGAATTGGGGGAGGGTCTTCGCCGTCGTGGCGACGTTCTCGATCTCTACACCCTCGACAGCCAGCCCGACGATCGCCCCGGCGGTCGCCATCCGGTGATCTTCGTAGCTGTGCCACACGCCGCCCGTGAGCGGCCTCGGCTCGATGCGGAGGCCGTCCTCCAGCTCGGTGACCGCGCCGCCGAGACCGTTGATCTCGGCCGCGAGGGCGGCCAGGCGGTCGGTCTCGTGGTGGCGGATGTGGCCGATGCCGGTGATCTCGCTCGGGCCGTCGGCCAGAGCGGCGATCGCGACGAGGGCGGGCGCGAGTTCGCCGCCGGTCGTCAGATCCAGCCGGATGCCCTGGACGCGCTCGGGGCCGGTGACCGTCAGCCGGTCGTCGTCCTTCGTCACGGTCGCCCCGAACAGTGGCAGCAGGCGGGCCAGGTCGGCGCCGACCTGCGTTGTCGACTCGGGACAGCCCGCGATCGTGACCGAGCCACCGGTGACGACGGCCGCGGCCAGGAAGGGGGCGGCGTTGGACAGATCCGGCTCGATGTCCACGTCGCGCGCGGCGATCGGACCGGGCTGCACGATCCAGCGGCCCGTCTCGGGCGATTCGACGGCGACACCGCGCGCGGCGAGCGCGGCCACCGTCATCTCGATGTGGGGCAGGCTCGGGAGGCGCTCGCCGGAGTGCGTCAGCTCGAGGCCGTTCTCGAAACGGCTGGCTGAGAGCAGAAGGGCGCTGACGAACTGGCTGGAACGGGAGGCGTCCACCTCGATCGCGCCGCCGGCGACCGTCCCGGTGCCGTGGACGGTGAACGGGAGGGCGCCGTGGCCGTCGTCGTTGACCTCCACGCCGAGCGCGCGGAGGGAGGCGATGATCGCGGTCATGGGCCGGCCGCGCGCGGAGTCGTCCGCGTCGAACATCGTCGGGCCGAGCGCGAGCCCAGCGATCGGCGGCACGAAGCGCATGACCGTCCCGGCCTGGCCGCACTCGACGGTGGTGCTGCCGAGCAGCTCGTCGGCGGGGGTGACCAGGAAATCCGAGCCGAACCCTCCTGAGCCTTCTCTCTCCTCGATGCTCACGCCGAACGAGCGCAGCGCCTCCACCATCGCGGCGCTGTCGCGTGAGTGCAGCGGCGCGCTCAGCAGCGAGGGGCCGTCTGCGAGGGCGGCCAGAACCAGTTCGCGGGCGGTCAGCGACTTGGACCCGGGGAGGGAGACGGAGGCCGAGACCGGTCCGGGCGCGACGGGAGCGGGCCACAGCGCGTTGGGCTTCTCCACACGGGTGTCGCCGTAGGGATTGAAGTCGGGGGTGGAATAGTTCGAGATCAGCATTGTTGTCAAGGGTATCCGTGTTCTCGCTGGAAGGAAGGATCGGCCTGTGGCGTCCACTCCCGCTGTTCTGAACGCTCCCCGTTCGATCCCGCGCGCCCGCGGCGGCGCGGCGGGCGGAGCCGTTGGAGACCGTCCGCGGAAGCCGCAACTAGACTGGCCCCTGATGACCACCGAAACCGAGGATCTGGGCGCTCTGTTCGAGGAGCAGGCGCTGCCGTTCATGGACCAGCTCTACGCGGCGGCGCTCCGGATGACCAGGAACCCGGCCGATGCGCAAGACCTGGTGCAGGAGACCTACGTCAAGGCGTTCGCTGCTTTCCGGCAGTTCCAGCAGGGCACCAACCTGAAGGCCTGGCTGTACCGCATCCTCACCAACGCCTTCATCAACACCTACCGCAAGAGACAGCGCGAGCCCTACCAGGGGACGATCGACGAACTCGAGGACTGGCAGATGGGAGGGGCGGAGTCCACGACCGCCTCCTCGAGTCGCTCGGCCGAGGCGGAGGCGATCGACCACCTGCCCGATAGTGCCGTCAAGGACGCGTTGCAGGCCATTCCCGAAGACTTCCGGCTGGCCGTCTACCTCGCCGATGTCGAAGGGTTCTCCTACCAGGAGATCGCCGACATCATGAAGACCCCGATCGGCACGGTCATGAGCCGTCTCCACCGCGGCCGCCGGATGCTCCGGGAGCTTCTGACCGATTATGCGCACGAGCGTGGTTTCTCCGCCGTCCAGGAGGACCGGGCCGTGCAGACCCCCAGGAGCACGACATGACTGACTGCGGATGCGAGAAGGCCAAGGCCGAACTCGAAGAGTATCTGCGCAACGAGCTCTGCAGCGAGGCTGCTGCGGATGTGCGCGAGCACCTCGCCAACTGCGACGGCTGCTCCGACGAGCTGCACCTGAACATCGTCCTCACCGAGGCGGTGCAGCGCGCCTGCAAGGAGACCGCTCCCGAGACGCTGCGCGCCGAGGTGCTGATGCGGATACGGTCGTTTCAGACGACGACCCACTGATCCCGGGCGGCCTCAGCGTCGCTGCACCTGGCGGAGGAAGAACAGGCCGCCGAGGCGGTGGGTGGTCAGGACGGTCATGCGGTCAACCTACGCCCGGGTTTCTCTGGGAACGATCACACTTCCCCTGTGACGACGTCGACGTTCCCGTCTCCTCGTGATGACTCCACGAGAGAACGACGGGTAGCGGAAAGGCTCAAGGGATCCGTCACGGTCTCTTCACCGCGAAGGGAAGCGCGGGAAGCGAAGAGCCCCGGTTCCGTCTGAACCGGGGCCCGCTTGCTCGCCGCTACAGCTTCAGCGCCCGCTGGATGAGCACCGTCTGCTCCTGCGCGTGGCGCTTGGCCGAGCCTGCGGCGGGCGACGCCGACGGCGGCCGGGAGACGACGCCCAGCGGGCGCGGGCCCAGCTTCGAGGTCTGCAGGATCATGTACGGCCAGGCCCCCTGGTTCTCGGGCTCGTCCTGCGCCCACACCAGCTCGGCGTTGGGGTAAGAGTCGACGGTCGCCTTCAGCTCGGCGGCGGGGAGCGGGGAGAATTGCTCGACGCGCACGAGGGCGATCTCCGGGTTGGGGTTCTTCTCCAGCTCGCCGAGCAGGTCGTAGTACAGCTTGCCGGCGAGGAGCAGGACGCGTTTGACCGCTGCTTTGTCTCCGATGCGCGGGTCGTCGATCACCGGCTCGAAGCGGCCCGAGGTGAAGTCCGCGATCTCGCTGGAGGCTCCGCGCAGGCGGAGCATCGCCTTCGGCGTGAAGACGACCAGAGGCCGGCGCGGGCGGGCGTACGCCTGGCGACGCAGCAGGTGGAAGTACGACGCCGGGGTGGACGGACGCGCGACGGTCATATTGTTCTCGGCGCACAGCTGCAGGTACCGCTCGATGCGGGCGCTGGAGTGGTCAGGGCCCTGGCCCTCGTAGCCGTGGGGGAGGAGCAGGACGAGCGACGAGCGCTGGCCCCATTTCTGCTCGGCCGAGGAGATGAACTCGTCGATGATCGTCTGGGCGCCGTTGGCGAAGTCGCCGAACTGAGCCTCCCAGAGCACGAGCGCATCCGGGCGCTCCACCGAGTAGCCGTACTCGAAGCCCATGGCCGCGTACTCGCTGAGGAGCGAGTCGTAGATCCAGAGCTTCGCCTGGTTGTCGCTGAGGTTCGCCAGCGGCAGCCATTCCTGTCCGTTGGCGCGGTCGTGCAGCACGGCGTGGCGCTGGACGAACGTGCCGCGCCGAGCGTCCTGACCGGCCAGGCGCACCGGGGTCCCCTCCAGCAGCAGAGAGCCGAGAGCGAGCAGCTCGCCGAAGCCCCAGTCGATCGAGCCGTTGCGGCTCATGTCGCCGCGCTTGCTCAGCAACTGCTGCAGCTTCGGATGCACGCTGAACCCGGCGGGCGGGTTGTTGAAGGCGTCGCCGATGAGCTGGATGACCTGCTCGGTCACGGCGGTCGTCTCCGGTTCGCCGACGTTGTCGTCGTTCTGCTGCGCGATCGGCTGTTCCAGCTCGCCGCCGTCCTGCGCGATCACCGGCGTCGAGTTGGTCTGCGCGGCGTGCGTCTCCATGAAGGCGCGTTCCAAGCGCTCCTGGAAGTCGCGGTGAGCGGCCTCGTACTCCTCTTCGGTGATGTCGCCGCGGCCCACGAGGGCCTCGGTGTACAGGCGGCGCACGGAGCGCTTCGCCTCGATCAGGTTGTACATGAGCGGCTGGGTCATCGAGGGGTCGTCGCCCTCGTTGTGACCGCGGCGGCGGTAGCAGACGAGGTCGATGACGACGTCCCGTTTGAACTCCTGGCGGTACTCGAAGGCCAGCTGGGCCACACGGACCACCGCCTCCGGGTCGTCCCCGTTGACGTGGAAGATCGGCGCCTGGACGGTCTTGGCCACATCGGTCGAGTAGACGGACGTACGCGACTCGGTGGGAGGCGTGGTGAAGCCGACTTGGTTGTTGATGTTGACGTGGATGGTGCCGCCGGTGCGGTAGGCGCGCAGCTGCGACATCTGAAGGGTCTCGACCACGACGCCCTGACCGGCCATCGCGGCGTCGCCGTGGATGAGGATCGGCAGGGTGAGGAAGGTTCCGGCCGGGCGGCGGTCCTGTTTGGCGCGGACGATGCCTTCGAGAACGCCGTCCACCGCCTCCAGGTGCGACGGGTTCGCGGCCAGATAGACCGGGATCTCCTCGCCGCCTGCGCCGTGGAACGTGCCCTCGGTGCCGAGGTGGTACTTGACGTCGCCCGACCCCTGCACGGTGCGGGGGTCCTGGGTGCCCTCGAACTCGCGGAAGATCTGCCCGTAGGTCTTGCCCGCGATGTTCGTGAGGACGTTCAATCGGCCGCGGTGCGCCATCCCGATCGCGACCTCGTCGAGGCTCTCTTCGGCGGCCCCCTGCAGGATGGTGTCGAGCAGTGCGATGGTGGACTCGCCGCCCTCGAGGCTGAAGCGCTTCTGGCCGACGTACTTCGTCTGCAGGAAGGTCTCGAACGCCTCCGCCTCGTTGAGCTTGCCGAGGATGCGCAGCTGCTCGTCGTGGGTCGGCTTCTGGTACGCCCGCTCCATCTTCTCCTGCAGCCACTTGCGCTGCGCCGGGTCCGGGATGTGCATGTACTCGATGCCGACCGTGCGGCAGTAGGTGTCGCGCAGAACGCCGAGGATGTCGCGCAGCTTCATCGTGCGTTTGCCCTGGCTGCCGAAGCCGCCGGTGACGAACTCGCGGTCGAGGTCCCAGAAGGTGAGGCCGTGGGTCTCGATCTCCAAATCCGGGTGGCTGCGCTGCACGTATTCGAGCGGGTCGATGTCGGCCATCAGATGCCCGCGGACGCGGTAGGAGTTGATGAGTTCCTGAACGCGCGCGGTCTTGTCCACGGCGCTCGCGAGATCGACCGAGATGTCCGGGTTCCACTGGATCGGCACGTACGGGATGCGCAGCTCGGCGAAGATGTTCTCGTAGAAACTCCGCTTGCCGGTGAGTAACTCGTGAACGATCTTCAGGAACTCGCCGGAGCCCGCGCCCTGGATGACGCGGTGGTCGTAGGTGCTCGTGAGCGTGATGGTCTTGCCGATGGCGAGCCCGGCGAGCGTCTTCTCGCTGGAGCCCTGGAATTCGGCCGGATATTCGAGCGCTCCGGCGCCGATGATCGCGCCCTGGCCCTTCATGAGGCGCGGCACGGAATGCACGGTGCCGATCCCGCCCGGATTCGTCAGCGAGATGGTGGTTCCGGCGAAGTCGCCGGCCGCGAGTTTGTTGCTCCTGGCCTTCGAGACGAGGTCTTCGTAAGCGGCGAGGTAGTCGCCGAAGCGCAGGGTGTCGGCGCGTTTGATGCTCGGGACGAGGAGGGCGCGGGAGCCGTCCGGCTTCGGCAGGTCGATCGCGATGCCGAGGTTGATGTGCGCGGGGGCGACGACGGAGGGCTTTCCGTCGACTTCGTCGTAGAAGACGTTCTGGCTCGGGAACTCTTTGAGCGCCTGGACGAGCGCCCAGCCGATGAGGTGTGTGAAGGAGACTTTGCCGCCGCGGGCGCGTTTGAGGTGGTTGTTGATGACGATGCGGTTGTCGATCATCAGCTTGGCCGGGATGGTGCGGACGCTGGTCGCGGTCGGGACCGTGAGCGAGGCGTCCATGTTGCTGGCGAGCGTCTTGGACATGCCGCGCAGCGGGGTGACTCTGTCTTCGTCGGCCGTCTCGGCGACCGGGGTGGGGGAGGTGACCGGCGCGTCGGCCGGGACCGGCTGCGGCTTCGGCGCGACCGAGGTGGTGCGCGCGACGGGCTGCTGGCCGATGACCGGGATCGGCGTCGTCACCGGTTTGGGCTCGGCCGGGTGGGCTCCGGCAAGCGTCTGGGGGCCGGCCGGCGCTGTCGGCTCCGGCGTGGCGGGCTCGCTGGGCGTCGGCACGATCGGTTCGGCGGGAGCCGGCACAGTCGGTTCGCTGGGGGCCGGCGCGATCGGCTCGGCGGGGGCCGGGAATGTCGGCTCGCCCGGGGTCGGGACGCCCGGCTCCGCGGGGGCCGGTGCGGCGGTCTCGGCCGGGTCCGGAGCGGAGGCCTGTCCCTCCTTCACCGGGTTGTAGTTCTCCAGGATCGGCCACCAGGACTTGTCGACCGAGTTCTTGTCCTGAACGAACTGCTCGTACAGTTCGTCGACGAGCCACTCGTTGGCCCCGAACTCACCCGACGATCCGTCGTCGGTCCCTACACCGGTCAATTGGCTCGACACAGCCGATCGCCCACTCTCTCCGTTGATTTCGCTACGATCGGGCAGCGATTCACCACCCGCGTCCCTCCCCGCTAAGCCTAATCCCATCGGGAGCGCCGTGCGGTCGCTCAGCCGGGGGCGATACCGTAATTCCCATGCAGTTCTATGGAACGACGCCCCGCCACGACCTGACCTACTCCGATGTCTTCCTGGTCCCTTCGCAGTCGGATGTGACAAGCCGGCTGGATGTGTCGCTCGAGCCCCGCGACGGCACAGGCGCGACCATCCCGATCGTGTCCGCGAACATGAACTCGGTGACCGACAAGCGCCTCGCCGCGACGCTCGCCCGCCGCGGCGGCCTCGGTGTGCTGCCGCAGGACATGCGCCTGGAGCAGATGGACGAGGCGATCCGCTGGGTGAAGGCGCAACCCGTGGCGTTCGACACCCCGTACGGGGCCGGTCCCGAAGAGACGGCAGCCGATGTGCTGCGGCGCATCCCGGCCGTCGACGGTCACGGTGTCGTCGTCTCCGGAGAGGATGGCGGCTACCTCGGCTGCCTGGCAGCGACCCAGCTCGGCACCGCTCTGCCGGACGCCAGGGTCGGCGATCTGCTGCACGGTGCCATCGCCGCGCTCGACGCCGAGGATCTGACCGACGGCCGCTCCGCGTTCGCGGCGTTGCAGGCCGCGGATCTGGAGTTCGCGCCCGTGCTCGACCAGGGCCGCGTCGTGGGCACCCTGAGCAAGAAGACCGCGCTGCGCTCGGCGATCTACCGGCCCGCGCTCGATGCGCACGGCCGTCTGCGGGTCGCCGCCGCTGTCGGAATCAACGGGGATGTCGCAGCGAAGGCGAAGGCGCTGGCCGCAGCGGGCGTCGACGTCCTCGTGATCGACACGGCGCACGGCGACCAGGACGGCATGCGCCGCGCCATCCGCGCCGTCAAGCAGCTCGGCCTCGGCCTTCCGGTCGTCGCAGGCAATGTCGTGACCGAGCAGGCTGTGCGCGATCTCGTCGCCGCCGGAGCGGACATCCTGAAGGTCGGCGTCGGCCCGGGCGCCATGTGTACCACGCGCATGATGACGGCGGTCGGACGGCCGCAGTTCTCGGCCGTGCTGGAGACGAGCGCGACGGCGCGCGAACTCGGCGCCCACGTCTGGGCCGACGGCGGCGTGCGCTACCCGCGGGATGTGGCTCTCGCCCTCGCCGCCGGCGGAGCCTCTGTGATGATCGGCTCCTGGTTCGCCGGGACGATCGAGGCGCCGGGCCTGCTCGCCGCCGACGAGTCCGGCGCCCTCTACAAGGAGAGCTGGGGGATGGCGTCCACGAAAGCGGTGAAGGGCCGCTTCGAGCGCCTCGACGCTTACGAGCTCGCCCGCAAGACCCTGTTCGCCGAGGGCATCTCCAGCTCGCGGATCTTCCTCGACCCGCTGCGGCCATCGGTGGAGGATCTGCTCGACATGATCACCACCGGCGTGCGTAGCTCGTTCACGTATGCCGGCGCCCGGACGCTGCCCGAGTTCCACGAGCGGGCGCTGGTCGGCATCCAGTCGGCGGCAGGCTATGAGGAGGGCAAGGCGCTGCCGGTCAGCTGGTAGCCGCTGGGGGTCCGGTCACTGACGGGGCGCCCACTCGCGGTGCCCCCGAACCACAACCCGGACACCGCGGGGGACGGAGGAGTTCTCTCTCTCTCTCACACACACACACACATCCTCCCGGCTCTCCTCCCTTTCCCAACATCCGGCCCCTCACGCTCCCGGCTCTCCTCCCTTTCCGATGCCCGTCGAAAAGGGAGGAGATCACGGCCAGCAACGGGGGAAAAGCAGGAAACGGAGGAGGAAGCAGGTGCTAGCGGCCGGTTCTCCTCCTTTTCCGACGAGACGGACCGGTGCGGAGGAGGGACGGACCGGTGCGGGGGACGGACCGGTGCGGGGGGACAGACCGGGCCGGGAGTCGCGGAATCGTCCAGTGCTCTTCGGACTTCCGTCGATATACTGACCCACGAAATGGACGACCCTCCTTCACTGAAACCCTCGACCCAGCGCCCATTCCTTCGAACCGGCCCGCGCGAGCGGGGTGATCGCCGTGCTTTTTGAATGGATCATGCTCGGCGTCGGCCTTCTACTGACGATCGGCACCGGTCTGTTCGTGGCGAGCGAGTTCGCCCTCGTCAATCTGGATCGAGGCGACCTCGAAGCGCGCAGAGCGCGCGGCGAATCGCGGCTGGCCATGACGATCGCCGCCTTGAGGATCACCTCCACCCACCTCTCCAGCGCCCAGCTCGGCATCACCCTGACGACTCTGCTCACGGGTTACACCATGGAGCCCGCGCTGAGCACGTTGCTGCGCGGCCCGTTGACCGCCTGGGGGCTGCCGGTCGTGGTGGTGGTGCCTATCGCGTCCATCGTCGCGATCACCGCGGCCACGCTGCTGTCGATGATCATCGGCGAGCTTGTGCCCAAGAACTTCGCTCTCGCTCTGCCCCTGGCGACCGCCCGGCTCGTCATCCCGTTCCAGACGGTCTTCACGGCGGTCTTCCGGCCCTTCGTCGTCGTGCTCAACGGCACCGCGAACGGCTTCCTGCGGATGCTCGGCATCGAGCCGAAGGAAGAGCTTTCGGGGGCCCGCACAGCCGAGGAGCTCTCCTCGCTGGTGCGCCGCTCGGCCAGCGCCGGTGTGCTGGAAGAGGACACCGCGACCCTGCTCAGCCGTACCCTGGCGTTCTCCGCCCGCACCGCCTCCGACGTGATGACGCCCCGCCCGAGCGTCGAGGCCGTGAAGCGCGCCGAGCCCGCCGGCGCCGTCATCGCCCTGGCGCGCAAGACCGGGTTCTCGCGCTTTCCGGTGGTCGATGAGGATGTGGACGATGTGGTCGGCTTCGTCCATGTGAAGCAGGCTGTCGCCGTGCCGCGCCCGCGACGCGAGTTCGTCCCCGTCTCGGCGCTTCAGACCGACGCCCTGCGCGTCCCGGAGACCATGAGCCTCGACACGCTGCTCGGTGAGCTGCGCGCGCGCGGCTACCAGATGGCGGTCGTCGTGGACGAGTATGGCGGCACGTCGGGAATCGCGACGCTCGAAGACCTCGTGGAGGAGATCGTCGGCGAGGTCGCGGACGAGCACGACCGTGCGCGCGCCGGTGTCGTCCGGGGCCGGCACTCGATCACCTTCCCCGGCATCCTGCGTCCCGATGAGCTGCTCGAACGCGCGGGCGTGACCGTTCCGGACGAGGGCCCGTACGAGACCGTCGCCGGTTTCGTCATGAACGAGCTCGGACGCCTGCCCCGGGCCGGTGACGAGGTCGCGATCGACGGCGGCACGCTGCGGGTCGAACGGCTGGACGGTCGCCGCGTCGACCGCATCCGGTACACGCCGGAGACGGAGGCGGACCATGAGTGACTGGGCCGGGATCGCCTGGCTGCTGGCGCTCCTCCTCGTGAACGCCTTCTTCGTCGGCGCCGAGTTCGCCGTCATCTCCGCGCGCCGCTCGCAGATCGAGCCGCTGGCGGAGCGCGGCAAGCGGAGCGCCAAGACCGCGCTCTTCGCGATGGAGCACGCCACTCTGATGCTGGCGACCACCCAGCTCGGGATCACGGTCTGCTCGTTGCTCATCCTGAACGTCTCCGAACCGGCCATCCACCACCTGCTGCAGGTCCCGCTGGGGGCGACGGGCTGGCCGGAGGAGGTCATCGGGACCATCGCGTTCATCGTGGCGCTGGTGCTGGTGTCGTTCCTGCATGTCGTCTTCGGCGAGATGGTGCCGAAGAACATCTCGTTCTCGATGCCCGACCGGGCCGTGCTGCTGCTCGCGCCGCCGCTGGTCGCCGTCGGGCGGGCCGTGCGCCCGATCATCGTGGCGCTGAACGCCACCGCGAACGCTGTGCTGTGGCTGTTCCGGGTGGAGCCGAAGGACGAGGCCGCCAGCACCTTCTCGCTGGACGAGGTGGCCACCATCGTCGACCAGTCCACGCGCGAGGGCATGCTGACCGACCGCACGGGCGCTCTGAACGCCGCGTTCGAGTTCACGGAGAAGACGGTCCGGGATGTGATGGTGGGACCGGAGACGCTCGTCACGCTGCCCCCGTCGCCCACCCCGGCGGAGGTGGAGAAGGCGGTCGCCAAGCACGGGTTCTCACGCTACGTCGTCCTGGACGCCGGCGCCGAGCTCACCGGCTACCTCCACCTCAAGGACGTGCTCGATCTGGAGGAGACCGGCTACGAACTCCCCGTCCCGGTCAAGCGGGTCCGCCGCCTGGTCACCGTCTTCGCCGACAGCGATCTGGAGGACGCCCTGGCGACGATGCGCCGCTCGGGCAGCCACCTGGCGCGAGCGGTGGATTCCGAGGGGGCGACGGTCGGCGTGCTGTTCCTGGAGGACATCATCGAGGAGCTGGTCGGCGAGGTGCAGGACGCGACCAGGCGCGGGTAGGACGGCGCATCCGGGCGGCTCCTCCTCCGCGGCCGGCTCGATTCCGAAGCGCTCCGCGTTCAGTCCCGCCACGGCGCGCGGAGGTACTGCGGCGGCCAGTAGCCGATAGGCACGCCCAGTTCGTGCGCGGCTCGCAGTGGGAAATGCGGGTCGCGCAGCAGCTCGCTCGCCAGCATGACCGCATCCGCACTGCCGTTCTCCACGATGTCCGCGGCCTGGCGCGGGGTGGTGATGAGCCCGACGGCGCTCATCTCCACCTCGGCCGAACGGCGCACATGCTCGGCGAAGGGGACCTGGTAGCCCGGCTGCAGCGGGATGCGGACGCCGGTCTGGATGCCGCCGGAGGAGATATCGAAGAAGTCGGCCCCGGCGCCTCCTGCGCCCAGCCGGCGACGGTCGCTGTCTGCTGCTCGTCCCAGCCGCCGGGCGTCCAGTCGGAGCCGGAGAAGCGGACGAAGACCGGCACCTCGTCGCCGACGTCCGCGCGCACCTCGGCGACGATGCGCAGCAGCAGCCGTGCCCGGTTCTCGAGCGAGCCGCCGTACTCGTCCTCGCGGCGGTTGGCGAGGGGGAGAGGAACTGGTGCAGCAGGTAGCCGTGCGCGGCGTGCAGTTCCAGGACGCGGAAGCCGGCGTCCACCGAGCGGCGCGCGGCGGAGCGGAAGTCGGCGACGACCCGGTCGATGCCGTCGTGGTCGAGCTCGGCCGGGGCGTCCAGGTCGCCGAACGCGATCGGCGACGGTGCCACGGTCGGCCAGCCGCCCTCCGCGGGCGAGACCGAGCCGGTCCTGTCCTCGAAGCCCCAGGCCGGCCAGGAGGAGCCCTTCCGGCCCGCGTGGGCGAGCTGGATGCCCGGGACCGCGCCCTGCTCGGCGATAAAGGCGGCGATGGGCCGCCACGCTTCGGCCTGTTCGTCCGTCCAGATGCCGGTGTCGCGCGGGGAGATACGCCCCTCCGGGCTGACTGCGGTCGCTTCGGTGAAGACGATGCCGCTGCCGCCGGTGGCGATCGCACCGAGGTGGACGAGCTGCCAGGTCTGCGGGACGCCCGAGCGGTCCAGCACTGAGTACATGCACATCGGGGAGGCCCAGATGCGGTTGCGGGCGGTGACGCCGCGCAGCGTGAAGGGGTCGAAGAGTGTCGCCATATCGTCTCCTAAGCGGCCAGGGCCGTCAGATACGCTCGCAGATCGGCGGCGGAGGTGTAGACGTGCCCGGCGATCCCGACCGTCTCGGCGCCGCGCACGTTCTCCTCTTTGTTGTCGATGAAGACCGCCTCGGCCGCCGTGACGCCGAGTTCGGCGAGGACGTGCTCGAAGATATCGGCGCTGGGTTTGACCGTGCCGAGCTCGCCGCTCACGAACACTTTCTCGAACAGGTCTCCGAGCGTGCCGTGCCGGAAATACGAGCCGAAGTCAGGGCCGGCGTTCGACAGCAGCGCGAGCCGGGTGCCGCCCTCCTTCAGATCGAGCAGCACCTGGAGCGTGCTCTGGTCGATGCTCAGCCAGCTCCGGAAGTCGGCCAGCCAGAGCTGATGGATCTTCGCGTCCGCCCACTGCTCGCCGAGCTCGAGCTCGATCCCGCGCCAGTATTGCTGGATGCTCAGCGTGCCCTGGTCCAGTGCGTTGCGCCGCCGCCAGTAGGCGGGCCAGAAACCCTCCGAATCCGCGCCGGCGAGCGACACGAGCGCGGCCCGGTCGGCCTCCGTCGGGGTGATCGAGATGACTTCGCCGTAGTCGAAGACGACGACTTTCCCGGGGATGGCGATGCTCATCGCCCCAACCTATGGTGAGGAGGGGAGGTTCTCATGGACGACCGGGGCGAGTGGCGGGAACGGGACGTGAACGACTGGATCGCCGTGCCGGCCGAGAACGACGACAAGTACTCGCGGGGTGTGCTGGGCGTGGTGACCGGCTCCGGCCGCTACCCGGGCGCCGCTGTGCTCGGCGTCGAGGCGGCGGCGCGGACCGGTGTCGGAATGATCCGCTACCTCGGGGCGGCTCATCCGGCCGCGGAGGTCCTGCGCCGCCGGCCGGAGGCCGTCACCGCGCCCGGACGCGTGCAGGCCTGGCTGCTCGGCTCCGGAATGGACGCCGCCTCCCGGACCCCGGACGACACCCGCCGCCTCCGCGACGTGCTCGCCGACGGCACGCCCCTCGTCATCGACGCCGGAGCCCTCGACCTTGTGCGGGAGGCCGCGGGGCCGGCCGTCGTCACCCCGCACGCCCGCGAACTCGCGCTCATGCTCGCCGCCGGCGACGGTCCGGACGCCGTCACGGCCGACGGTGTCCGTTCCGCCCCCGTCGCCTGGGCGGCGCGGGCGGCCGCCTCCTTCGGCGTGACGGTGCTGCTCAAAGGGCACACCACGCACATCCTCACCCCCGAGGGCACACATCGCACGGTGACGGCGGGGACGCCCTGGCTCGCGACCGCGGGCAGCGGGGACGTCCTCGGCGGTGTGCTCGGCGCCCTCGTCGCGACGCACGCCGATGCGGTGCGCGACCAGGGGCACGACGCGCTAGCGGCGCTCGCCGCGACCGCGGCCTGGCTGCACGGCCGGGCGGGCGTGCGGGCGTCCGGTGGCGGCCCGATCGCGGCGCTCGACATCGCGGAGGCCCTTCCCGCGGTCGTGCGGGGGCTGCTCGCCGCCCGCTGAGCGGCGCACGGAACGCCATCCTCTAGGATGAGCGTCATGGGCAGGGAACCGGAGCCGAAGCCCGCAGCGCCGACCCCGGAAACCGTCTCGGGCGGGCTCCAGCGCGCCGCCGCCAGCCCGTTCGCCCTGTGGATCGCGTTCCTGCTCGTCCACCTCGTCCTCGGCGCCCTCGCCCTCGACCAGGGCAAGGGCCTCGGCGACGTCATGCATGTCTACAAGCCCTGGGCGCAGCTCGCGGCGCAGGGGACCCAGATCGTCGGCGTGGACTCCGACTGGGTGTACCCCTTCGGCGCGCTGGTGCCGGTCATGCTGCCGCTGCTGCTCGGCACCGACAATTACGTCGGCGGCTGGCTCACGATGGTGCTCCTGGTGAATGCCGCCGCCTTCGCCGTGCTCACCGCCGGGCGGGAGCCGCGCCGCATCGTGGCCGCCTGGTGGTGGCTCGGCTTCCTGCTCCTGCTCGGCCCGATCGCGGTCGGCCGGCTGGACTCGATCTCGGCCGCGCTGGCGATCGTCGGACTGCTCTGGCTGACGCTGAACGAGCGCGCGGCGGTGGTCGCGCTCACCGCGGCCACCTGGATCAAGGTGTGGCCGGCCGCGATCGTCGCCGCCGCCGTCGTCGCGCTCAAGACACGCTGGCACATCGTCCTCGTCGCGGTCGTGACCAGTCTCGCGATCCTCGCCGTCCCTCTCCTCTTCGGCGCGGGCTGGCATGCGCTCAGCTTCATCACCATGCAGACCGATCGCGGCATCCAGATCGAGGCCCCGGTCGCGACGTTCTGGATGTGGCAGGCGGCGCTGCGCCTGCCCGGCTCCTTCGTCTACTACGACACGAAGCTGATCACGTTCCAGGTCGCGGGGAAGGGGACGGCCGTCGCGGGCGAGCTGATGACCCCGCTGCTCGCGGTCACAGTGATCGTCGTCGCGCTCGTCGGCATCCGGTCGCTGCGGCGCGGGACGCCGTACACGCGCATCCTGCCCGAGCTCGCCCTCGCCCTCGTCACCGCGTTCATCGCCTTCAACAAGGTCGGGTCGCCGCAGTACATCACCTGGCTGGCCGCACCGGTCGTGATCGGGCTCGTCTACCAGGGGCGGGGGTTCAAAACCCCGGCGGTCCTCGTGCTCATCACGGCGGCGCTCACCCAGGTGCTCTATCCCTTCCTCTACGATGGGCTCATCGACCCGAACCCGGTGATGGTGAGCGTGCTGACGGTGCGCAACCTCGGCTATTTTGTCCTCCTCGGCTGGACGATCGCCGCCCTGTGGCGCAAGCGGCACGCCGACGAAGCCGCGGGCGACCTGCTGCCGGCGCAGGCGTGGCCGTTCCGCGCCGTGCCGGGTTCGCGTCCGGGCTCGGCGCTCCGGTCCGCGCGCTAGGCTGCCGGCCCGAGGCTTCCTACACTGGGAGCGGACGAAGGAGGTCCCATGCTCGTCGCATTCTCGGTCGCCCCCAGCGGCGGCGAAGGTCCGGACGCATCCGTCCACGCTGCGGTCGCCGCCGCGGTGACGGTCGTCCGCGAGTCCGGTCTGCCGAACAGGACGACCAGCATGTTCACGGAACTCGAGGGACCGGATTGGGACACGGTAATGGACGTCGTCAAACGTGCGACCGAGGCAGTGATGCCGTTCGGGCCAAGGGTTTCGCTCGTGCTGAAGGCGGACATCCGGCCTGGATACGAGGGTGAACTCGATGGCAAGCTGGAGCGGCTCGAGCAAGCGATCGGGGACACACCGGGCTAAGAGCCCGTCCTCGGCGCGCTCGGGCTTCCGCGAGATGCAGGGGTCCTCGGGGGTCCGGCCGCGCACCGGCTGACCAGCACGTGATGTCTCCGACCGAGACGTGGCGCCCTTGTTCCGTGCGTCGTCATCGGCATCGAGACGCCGGTGCTGCTCGGCCAGCTCAGCAGCCGCGTAGCTGATCCGTGCCGCCCGATCGGACCTGTGTGCCAACACGCGAGGGACCCCGATCACTGTCAGGCTCACGGTCTCCTGAGCGGTCTTGGCGTTCTCGGTCGCTTCGGCACTGGTTGATTCCGCAACGATGCCGGCGGCGACTTGGACAGCGTGATGCTCGAACCAGTCGCGACCACGGTTCGCCACACTCGAAGATCCTGCGATTCACGGGTGACCAGAGCACTCAGACCCGGCACTCGGTTCAACCATTGCCTCTGAACTTCCCCGATCCACACGCTCTGCCTCTCAACGCCCTGAACCTCTAAAAGAACAAGACAATGCAGACGCTCTTTACCCCCCGGCGGTGGTGATGGGGGAGAACCCTCACGGTGGGCCGTTCGCCTCGGTGCCCTCGGTGCGCTCGCTGTCGCCGCATCGCCCGTAGCGGTCTCCGGAGCCAGCGACACCGCCACCAGCAGCAACACCGGCGAGAGCTGGAACGTCAGCAACTTCTGCTCTCTCTCCCTCCCCCCCGGCGGAACCCGTATCGTACTCAACCTCACACGGCCGCCCTCGCCACCGGTGCAGCCCGCAGCTTCGCCCTCGCCGCTGAAGGCACCGTCTGGACCCGGGGATACGGCTATTGCGGTGAACTCGGCAACGCCAGCAGCTCCGTAAGCTTCACCACCCCTGTGCAGGTGCAGACACCCGCGGGGGAGACCATCGCCGTCCTCGCCGGCGTCAAAGACCACGCCCTCGTCCGCGCCTCCGACGGAACCGTTCGGCCCTGGCGAGAAAACGGGTACGGGCAGCTCGTCGGCGGCCGGCCGACCCCACATTGTCGCGCCCCGCGCTGTCGCCTCAGCCAGCGTCACCCCATCGACGGCGGAGCGCCGGAACGCGGGAGAGGGACCGAGGGGGTCCCCGCCCATGACGGTGATCGACCAGGCGAGTCGAGGACCACCCGACGAAACACTGAGACGGTACATAAAGATCTCCGGCAGCCCCTGAACGGTGTTGCTGCCCCCCACGCAGAACCAACAAGAAAGAACAACGACATGATGAAGACACACCCAACAGACCCGACCTCGAACGGCAAACGCAGCTTGAAGTCGCTGTTCGAGGGGCGCAAGCGGGTGGTCGCACTCACCACCGCCGCCGTCGCCGCCGTCGCGCTCACCGGCGTGGGGGCCATCGCCACGTCCCAGACCGCTATCACGAACAACCAGTTCATCAAGGATGCCGCGACAGCGGGCTTCACCTTCACCGGTACGGCCTTCGACGCCCACTTCAACACCACCACGAACACGGCGAGGGAGACGTGGACCGCGGCCAACGCCTCCACGACGGAGTCGGCCACCTTCGACGGTATCTTCGCGATGACGAACGCGGATAAACCGCTTCCGAAGGAAGTGGGTGAGCACCTGAAGATCGCCTATGCGCTCTCCACGGGCGTGCTTCCCCCGATCACCGGCGACGGCGGCACGATCGCCAACCCGATCGCTCTGGCCAAGGCGCTGAAGAAAGAGGCGGGCATCACACTCGGTTCGGGCAAATCCGACACCGTCACGGTGACGGTCACCTGGGATGGCACCGACCCGGCGCCCGCTCAGGCGATCGATGCGATCGCTGACTTCAACGTCACCTACTCGATGAACCCCAACAAGTAAGGTCCGGTTTGTGGCGTGGCGTCGTCTCCTCGGTGGTGGCGCCGCGTCATGGCCGTTCTCCGAACCCGTGTCCCTCTCCCTCAGGAAATCCGGCCTAAGGAAACCCGTGAGAATCGCCCTCAACATCGTCGGCGGTGCGATCATCGCACTGCTCGCCCTGCCCTTCCTCGCCACTGTCAGCACCAACGGGTACTACGTGACGGTCAACGGGACCTCCATGGTCCCCACCTACCAGCGCGGAGACATCCTGCTGGTCAGCCACACCATCGACGCCTCCGCTCTGCACGCGGGGAACATCGTCGTGGTCGACCCGGCACGCGCCGTGGCGCACTACAGCGGCTCGTCGCTGCGACTGGGCCCCTACGTCCACCGCATCCTCCAGGTGAAGCCGGGGGAACGGTTCGTCACCAAGGGCGATGGCAATGCCCTGCCCGACCCGGGCACGGTGACGCCCTCGCTCCTCAGCGGACGTCCGACCGGAATCCGGTTGACGGGGACCGCGGCGTATCTGTTCTCCGTGAGCCAGAACATGTTCGTGCGTGGCGGCATGCTCTTCGCTGGGCTCGCCGCTTTCGTGCTGGCCTCCAGCGCCCGCCGCAAACACCGCGAACGGGTGCCCGCGGCAGCGGGCGAGCCAACGGCGGTGACGCACAGTGCTTAACCCGATACGCTTCAGTTCCTCAAGCATTCGCCAGGCAGTCCAGGCCGCTACACCCGCGGCGCAGGGCGCTCACCGAAACGCGCTCTCCCAACCAGGACTCACGGGTGCTCAGTCGCGGGTCGTGACGCTGAAAGGTGTGCTCTCGAGGTCGGTGAAGTTGCCGACGGACGCCCGGAGCCGGCACTCGGGGGTGATCGAGAGCGCGGTCATCGTGAGCCCGTCCGACGACACCGCGACCGCGCCGCCGCAGCTGTCGGAGAACCGGACGTTGCTCTCGCCCCCGGCGATGTCCTGAAGGAGCTGGGAGGGCGAGCCCGCGGAGGGGCTCTGGTAGAGCGGGTTGAGGGTGTCCGTTCCGCTCGGCCACACCGGGAGCAGCGTGATCGGCAGGGGCGATTGGCTGACGGTCCTCGCGGGTGTCGTGACGCTGATCCCCTTGAGCCGTTGGGCCGGGTAGGCCGTCCCCCTCACCTGTGGGTCCGAGACGGCCGTGTTCGTCGCCGTCGCCGCCTCGTCGAGCCAGGCGTGCAGGGCGGCGGCATCCGCGACCGTGCCCGGCAGGGACGCTTTCACGGTCGTCCGGCCGTCGCGCGGGACCCGCACATCGGCCAGACGCCACCCGCAGGAGACGGTCATCCCCGTCGTGGAAGCCGCGTGCCGTGTCGCGGTCGCGCCCGTCCAGGCGACGGGGGGACAGGTCTTCGTGCCCAGAGCGGGGAGGACTTCGAGCAGTTCGCCGGAGAGGTCGGACTTCTGTGCCGAGTAGACGATCTCCATGACGATGCGTTTCGATGCCGGGTCGTAGGCCGCCGAGCGGGCGGTCGAGAGCCCGGTCGGGCGGGCCTGGTCCTGCTGGTTCGCGGTCACCGCCGAATCGGAGGCGACCGGCTCCGCCTTCTCCGATCCCCCCGGGAACAGCAGGACGGCACCGGCCCCCAGCCCGATCAGCAGGACGATTCCAGCTGCGCCGAGCGCCACCGTGCGCTTGGTCAGCCACTCGGGCAGCCGGCCGCGCTGCGAGGGCGGCGACTCGCCCGCTTCCGCCGTCGGCGTCGAGGGAACCAGGGGCCGGGCCAGGGCGCGCACGACGGTCCGCTGTCCCGCCTCGCCGAGGTCCGGCCGCTCGCCGGACAGGGTGGACGCAGTGGCCGCGGCCGGTTCGTCGGGTCGCAGCAGCTCGCCGCGCAGCATCGTCGCCGGCCGCTCCACTTCGACCGGTTCGGGCAGGTCGTCGGCTGGTTCGAGCGCCGGGAGAGCGGAGTGCGCGGTCGCGAGCCTCCGCGCCGTTCGGGCGGCCTCGGAAGCGCTGGGGCGCGCCTCCGGGTCCTTCGCGAGCAGGGTGTCCAGCAAGTGCCCACAGATCGTCGGGCACGGCCAGCCGGGGCGGGAGCGCCGACACATGCCGGTAGGCGATCGTGAAGTCGGTGCCGGCCCCGACGAACAGGGTGCGCCCCGCGAGCAGCTCGTAGAGCAGGATGCCGGCCGAGTAGACATCCGACGCGCCGCTCGAGCGTCCGCGGCTGATCAGCTCCGGCGACATGTAGAGCGGTGTGCCGAGCAGTCCGGTCGTCTGCCGCGTGCGCTCATCCACCACCGAGGCGATCCCGAAGTCCGTCACCCGCACGACATCGCGGGCGCCGGGCTGCCACGGCTCGGTGAGGAGCACATTGTCCGGCTTGATGTCGCGGTGCGCGACCCCCTGCTCGTGCGCGGCGGCGAGCGCGTCGAAGACCTCGGACGTCACCGTCAGGGCATCCGCCGCGGGGAGCGTCTTCGACTCGCTCAGGGCGTCGCGCAGTGAGCCGCCGGGGATGTGATCCATGACGATGGCGAGGGTCTCGCCCTCCACCACGAGATCGCGGACGGCGACGATGCCCGGGTGCCGGAGCCCGATCAGCACCGACCGCTCCCGGATGAACCGCTCCACGAGCGTCGGGTCCTTGGTGTGCTCCGGCTTCAGGATCTTCGCGGCGAAGCGGGGGCCGTCGGCCGTCGTCTCTGCGAGCCAGACATCCCCCGCCGCTCCCGCGCCGACATGCTGCACGAGGCGGTACCCGGCCCCGAGGGCGTCGCCCGGTCGTGGCTGAACCATCGATTTCCCCTCCTTCTCCGTCTTCTGGCATATTGTATTGTGCATTTGATGCGATAAGAGTCTGTCCGAGACCGCGCGCATCGCCGATCGCCATCCGAGGGGGACCTGATCTTGAGCTTCTCTGCGCGCTCTCGCAGCGCACGCTTCCGTCACCGGACGTTCGCCGGTCTGGGCGGAGCCGCCCTGCTGGCGCTGCTCGCGGGATGCGCGCCGACGGCGGGCACGCCCGATTCGTCCTCGCGGGTGCTTCAGTCCGTCCACGTCGCTCTCACGTCGGACGGTTCTGTGCGGGCCATCGACGGCAAAGCGGTCTACCTCGATGCCGAGTCCAAAGAGACGACGAGCACCGAGACGTCTTACCGGGCGGAGGAGGTCGTCGACGACCTCCCGGTCCGGGTGATCACCCAGTACCGCACCGACAAGAGATCCGGCTCCGATCTCTCCGACCTGAAGGGCTACACCGGCCGTCTCGAACTCAGTGTCGCCGTCGAGAACCTGACCGTCGCTCCCCGGACCGTCTTCTACGACGTCGCCGGGTCCAAGCGCACCGCACCGGCGCTCGTCGGCGCCCCGCTCAGCATCGTGGCCTCGACCACCCTGGGCACCACCGGCCCCTCCGTCGTGATCGTCGGCGGCGACGACAACGGAACGACCAACGGTGTCGTCAGCTCCAGCCCCGTCGGGGACGCGGTGGGGCAGTGGGCGTCGATCCTCGCTCCGCCGCAGACCGGCGCGACAGCCCGGTTCTCCCTCGCGGCCGATGTCAAGGACTTCGCCGTGCCCCGCATCGACCTCGCCCTGCAACCGGGCATCCACACCGATCTCTCCTTCGAGGGTGTCCTCGGATCGGCGTTCGACACCAGCCCCACCTCAGCGCTGGGCCTGCAGCAGCGCACTATCACCGTCATCGCCGACGTCAACGCGATCCTCAGCCGGGCCGGCGTGACCATCACCGAGGTGCGGGACAATCTCGACGACACGGCCAAGACGCTGGGCGTGCGAACGGCGCAGGACCTTCGTGGCAGCAGCGAGTCGCTCACCGCGAGCATGCGCTCCCTCGGCGAGCAGCTGACGGGGCTGCAGCGGGATCTCCACTCCTCGGTGAGCAGCACCGAGAGCGCCATGTCCGCGCAACTGCGCAGCACCGTCGACTCGATGGTCGCGATGCTCGGCGACACCTGGGGAACCCCGCCGTCCCTCCTGGAGGGCGACGGCTGCGCGGCGACCGTGAGCACACCGGAGGCGGGAAGCACCATGTACTCCAGCCTCCTCCAGCTCGCAGGGCAGCTTGACGCCTATGCGCAGGCCAACGAGGGCTGCCGGGACCGGATCGTCGCCGACCTTCAGCGGACGGTCGGGCCGGAGGAACCCGCTGACGCCGCCTGCGCCGAGCCGTCGGCGACCTGTGCGCTGTACGACGCCGGTGTCACGGCGACCCAGACGATGATCCAGCTCGTCGCCCGCGGCCAGGAGCTGATCGGCTCGCTCGACTCGAAATTCGTCCACGATGCGGTGTCGCACTATGGGACGGTCTCCGACGACATCGACACGGTGATCGCGCGGTTGGGCACCCTGCGAGAGACCATCCCGACGCCCGCTGTTCTCGCCGCGGTCTCCGACCGGCTCGACGACGCCATCGTGGGGCTCGAAGCATTCGATACCCTGCACGCCGTGGCCGGCGCCCAGCTCGCCGAGCTCGGAGGCGCGGGGGAGCCCGGCTCGATCCTCGCCCAGAACGCGGCCCTGGCGGCGGCCCTCTGTCAGATCCCCGAGGCCGACGGGGTTCTCGACGCCGCTCAGCGCGACGAACTCCGGTCCTACCTCACCGGCACCGCCTGTGACGGCGTCACGTCGTTGACGGCTCCGGCCGGCTATTCCGCGGCCCTCGACGCGCGGCTGGACGCCCAGGCCACGGCGTGGACGACGGTCCACAAGGCGACCGACCCCGACGACGCGAACTCGGCCCTCGGCCGGGTGCGGGCTGCGCTGAAGGCCGCGCAGAAGGCTCTGACGGCCGCGCAGTCGACCGACGCCGACCAGCGGGGGAAGCTGCTGGCAGCGCTGGATCTGGCCGACGCGCAGGCGAGCGCCGTCCGAACGGACGCGGACACTCTGCGCGGTGACCTCCTCGCCGTCTCTCAGCAGCAGGACACCCTCGCGGCGGCCATCGCCGAGGCCTTCCAGGACGCCGCCGACGACACGAACAGCCGGGTCGCGGAGACCGTGAGCGATCAGATCCGGGTGGTCTCTGAGCAGGGCCGCCTCAGCCGTGAGGCGCTGACCGACTCGTACGACCGCACGATCGCCGGGCTGACCTCGACCTCCGATCGCGTGCTCGACGAGTCCGGCCGGATGATCGACCAGCAGAAGCGCAAGCTCGCCGAGACCGACGCGAAGGCGACGGCCGCGCTCAGCGAGCGGACGGCGGAGGCCCTCGACGGCATCGCTCGCAGCACCACCGCTTCCGCGCTGGATGTCGTGTCGGCGACCGCCTTGCTCCAGGGCGTCCTGCTCGACCTCGGCGACCGGTCGTCGGGCGGGGCCGGGCTGCTGGGGGCGATGTCGGCCAGCGCGGCCAAATCGGACACCGCCGATTTCCAGCTCGCGCTCGCTTCCCAGAACGCGGCCGGCTACGCGAACATCCGCGCTGAGGACATCGCGGGCATCTTGCTCGGACAGGCCCAATTCTCGGCGGCGCTGGACGAAGCCGCCGCCTACCCGCCCTTCCACCTGACGGTGCCGTCGGGGGCGAGCTGGCAGACCATCTACTCGTTCCAGATCGGCGGAGGCCAGTGAGCATGCACAGTCGAAGGGTCGCGCCCGGGAGAGGCTGGACCCGCAAGCGGGTCCTGATCGCTGCGGGCGGCGTGGTCGGCGTCGCCGCAGTCATCGCCGCGACCGCCGTCGCCCTGCGGGCGACGGCCAGCGACGCCGCCGATCCGGTCGCCGTGACGGTCCCGGTCGCGCTCTCCGGCGTCCCGGTCCCGAAGGACACCCGCATCGGCGTGATCGTCACGCTCGGCGGCTCGGCCGAAGGGTCCGAGTGGAACGGGGCCGCTCAGGGCGCCCGCGTCGCCCAGCAGCGGCTGGCGCTCGGCGGGACCGCGGTCGACCTCGTCTCCGAGGACGACCACGGAACGGCCGACGGGGGCAAGGAGGCTGTCCGGCGGCTCGTCGGCAAGGGCGTCTCCGGCATCGTGATCGCCTCCTCGGGCTCCCACCTGAGCGGTGCGGTCGCCGCGGCCTCGGCCGCGGGCGTGCCGGTGATCCTGCCCTACGCGCCGCTGCCCTCCAGCGCCGCGAAGGCGGAGGGCAGCTGGACGTTCGCCCCGACCGCCAAAGCGGAGCGCGAGGCACTGACGAAGGCGGTCGGCGCAGCCCAGCGCCCCTTGCACATCGACGCCGGGCCGAGGCTGCCGGACGGCTTCGCGGAGGCCGACCGGATCGCGCTCCAGCAGGGCGCCGACCTCCAGGCGCTGGCGGTCGAGATCGCCCGGCGGACCGAGGCGGATGCGACGACCAACGGCGTCTACCTCGGCGTCCCCGCGGAGGGGGGGACGTCTCCCGGGCAGCAGCCCGGCACAGCGAACGACGCCGTCATCGTCAGCGGAGCGCCCGGGCAGCAGGCCGCGATCGTGCGAGCCTTGCAGTCCAGGAACGTCGGCGTGCCGATCATCCTGACGGGCTCGGCGACCGGTCCGGCCTTCGCCGCGGCACTCGCGGCTCAGGGCGGGAGCGTCGCCACGAACCTCCAGACCGTCGGCGCTGCGTGGGGCGACCCCATCGCGCTCGACGCGACGGCCGCGGGCCGGGGGATGTCGGCCTTCCTGGCCGGAAACCGCCTGCTCGCTCAGGACCCCGGAGCCAAGAACCTCACCGGTGAAGCGGCGTTCGCCACGGTCGCCCCCGCGGCGGACGCGCGCAGCCACGACGCGGTCCTCTCCCTGGTCCGTGCCGTCTGCGCTGCGGACAGCATGGACCCCTCCCGCGTCGCCTCCGCCCTCGGAGACTCCGCGCTCGGTCCCCAGAACGGCGGAGCCGGACCCACGCTCGACTTCTCGCGTCCGTCGGCGCTCGCCGGCCCCGTCACACCGCTCGCGGCCAGTGGACAGGACCTGGCACTGCGCCCGGCCGCCGCCGGCACCGGCGGCGGGGTGTCTCTGGTCTGGTTCCCCGAACCGTCCGGGCGCTAGGCGCGACACGACCAAGGGAGGCCGCTGTGCGGGTGGTGATCGATATCGACGGTCGGCGCGAGGCGGTCGAGCTGGGCCGATGGGCTCCGACGGCGACCGTCGCCGAACTCGTGAGGGCGACAGGCGGGCATCGTCTGGAGGAAGGGGAGCGGCTCTTCGTGGACGGCGTGGCCGTGACAGCGACGACCGAACTGCGCGACCTCGTCCTTCTGGAGGGGTCGCTCGTCTCCGCGAAGCCGGGTCGCGTGCTTGCCCGGGTGGCAGGGTGGAGCGTCTCGCTCTCCGGTGGCGAGGCCGTCGGCGGCATCGTGCCCGTCCTGGACCACCGCGAGCTCGTGGTCGGGCGCTCCCCGCAGGCCGATGTTGCGCTCCACACCGAGAGCGCCTCCTGGAGCCATTGCACTCTGTCGCTCGAGGGGGACGGGGTGCGAATCCGCGACAGCGGTTCGACGAACGGCACCATCGTCGATGGTCGCCGCATCGACGCAGAGGGCGAGCTGCTCACCGGGCCGGCCACCGTCCTGGTCGGCGGCGCTGTCCTCAGCGTCCGCCCCGCGCTCGCCGAGACGCCCACCCCGGCCCCGGGTTCGCTGCCCAATCTGACACCGGCGGCGACCGCGCCCTTCAACCGCCCGCCGCGGTCGGGCCGTCCGGCGGAGACGGAACCCGTCGTCCCCCTGAGGCCGAAGGATGTTCCGCCGGCGTCGAAGTTTAATGTCATCACCGTGCTCGCCCCGCTCGTCCTCGCCGGTGCGATGGTCATGATCATGGGCGACGCGCGCTTCGCGCTCTTCGCCGCGCTCAGCCCGGTGATGGCCATCGGCATGTGGTTCGAGCAGAAGCACCGCCGGGCGCGCACCCTCAAAGAGGAGGAGCGCTTCGACCGGGCGCTTCAGGAGTTCCGCTCCGACATCGCGGCGACGGAACGGCTGCGGAGGCAGGAGCTCATCCCGGACCCGGTTGTCACGCTGAGGCGCGCCGAGCTCCCGTCCACGCTCCTCTGGCAGCGCCGGCCCGACTCCGACGACTTCCTCGCGCTGCACGCCGGCGTGGGCGATGCGCCCTGGCGGCCGGAGGTGGACCAGACCGGCGTCCAGCGGCTCGACGACCGGGTGCGGACGGCGCTCGAGGAGAGCCATCTCGTCATGGCGCCGGTGCTGGTTGGTGGACCTGACCGACGCCGGTGTGGTCGGGATCGTCGGCGAGCGGGCTGGCGCCCTCGCGCTGGCCAGGAGCCTCCTTCTTCAAGCGGCCGTCCACTGCGGTCCCGCCGACCTCACGATCGGGGTGTTCTGCGACCAGGGCCGGGAGGCGGAGTGGTCGTGGGCCTCCTGGCTGCCGCACACCCGGCAGGTCGGCGGCAGCGGGAGACAGCGCTGGCTGTCGGCGCGGCGCGAGGCCAGCGCGACCATGCTGCGCGGTCTGCACGAGGGCATCGACTCCCTGCCGACGCCGGGCCTTCTCGTGGTGCTCGACTCCGAGGTCCTCACGGAGGGACGGGACGCCCCCGGTCGCGCCCTGCTCGGGCACGGCCGCTCGATGTCGGACGCTCCGCGGCGCGCCGAACGGCAGACGAGGGTGAGCGGGATCGTCATCGCGACCACCGCCGACCAGCTCCCGGCGGTATGCACCACGGTGATCGAGGTCGGTCGGGACGCTTCGGCCACGGTCCGGAGCCCCGAGGACCTCTCGACGGTGGACGATGTCATCCTCGCCGGCGTCGGCCCGGAGACCGCCGAGGAGGGCGCACGCCGTCTCGCGCACTTCGACGACCCCGAGTTCATCGTGCCCGGCGCGTCGCTGCCCTCGCTGGTGCGTCTTCCGGAACTGCTCGACGCCGGGAGCCTCGATGCGGAGGCGGTGCGCCGGATGTGGGAGGCACCGACCGGTTTCTCGACCCCGATCGGCTCCGGCGAGAGCGGGGCGTTCACCCTCGACCTGGTCAAGGACGGGCCACACGGCCTCGTCGGCGGGACGACGGGCTCCGGCAAGAGCGAGTTCCTCCGCTCCTTCGTGGCGGGCCTCGCGGCCAGGAACGATCCGACCCGGCTGAACTTCATTCTGATCGACTTCAAGGGCGGGGCCGCTTACAAAGCGTGCGAGCGCCTGCCGCACACCATCGGCACGATCAGCAACCTCGACGAGCAGCTCGCCGACCGCGCTCTGCGCGCTCTCGAGGCCGAGATGCAGCGCCGGCAGCGTCTGTTCGCGGCGGCGGGGGAGGATGTCGACAACCTCGACGCCTATCTCGCGACGAAACCGGCCGAACCGCTTCCGCGGCTCCTTCTCGTCATCGACGAGTTCGCGATGCTCGCCAAGGACTTCCCGGACGTCCTCGCCTCCCTGGTCAGCGTCGGCGCGGTCGGCCGGACGCTCGGCGTCCACATGATCCTCGCGACGCAGCGACCCGCGGGCGTGGTCAACGAGGACATCCTGGCGAACACGAACCTCCGTGTCGCTCTGCGCGTGCAGAGCAGGGAGGACTCCTCGAACGTCATCGGCGTCCCCTCCGCCTCCGCCATCGGCCGCGCGCAGACGGGGCGGGCTTATGTCAAGCTCGGACAGGACGACATCACGCCGGTGCAGACGGCCCTCGTCACTGGACGCGCGCAGCAGGAGACGGCGGAGGCCGTCGAGGTGCAGCTGCTGGACGCGTTCGGCGTGCCGATCCCCCTCCGCGGCACGCCGGCCAAAGCCGATGCGATGGCGCGACCGACCTCGACGACCTCATCGACGCTGTCGTCGCCGCGAACGCGCAGGCCGGGTTCGCGCCACCTCGTCAGGTCTGGCCCGAGGCGCTGGGCGAGGCAGTGGCGCTCGGGGAGATCGCCGGGATGAGCGGAAACCTCATCGCCGTCTCCCTCGCCGACGAACCCGATTTGCAGCGGCAGACCCCCTCCGGCTGGGATCTGGGCCAGGGCAATCTGATGCTGATGGGCATCGCCGGAAGCGGCACCAGCACGACGCTCTCCAGCATCGCGCTCACCGCAGCCGCGGAGACGTCTCCGGAGGACCTCGACATCCTGTGCCTCGACATGGGCTCCCGTGACCTCGCCCCGCTCGCTGAGCTGCCGCACATCGTCGCCTATGTCGGCTCCGGCGCGGGCGCCAAGGAGAAGCAGACACGGTTCCTGCGGCACCTGCTCGCCGAGTTCGAGCGACGCCGCTCCTCCGACGAGGGGACGCATCGCCGCGCCCTCGTCCTGCTCGACGGGCTGGCGACGCTCCGCGACGAGTTCCAGGACTACCACGGACAGGAGCTGCTCGACGGTCTCTACCGTGTGTACGCCGACGGTCCGAGCGTCGGGATGTGGTTCGCCGTCTCGACGACCCGTGCCAAGGCCGTTCCCTCGGCGATGGACGAGGTGACCACCCAGAAGTGGCTCTTCCGGCTCGCCGACGCCTACGACTATTCGGCGCTGGGCGTTCGAGGCACATCCATCCCCGCAGCGGTGCCCGGCCGGTATGTCGACACGACGACCCTGTCGCAGAGTCATGTCGCGATCCCGGCCGACGGCCTCGCGAGCGCGGTGGACGCGGTCGCGGGCCGGTGGGCGGCCATCGGTGCGAAGCGCGATGTCATCGGGAGCCTGCCCGACCGGATCACCGTGGCGGAGCTCGGCGCCGCTGCGACCATCGAGGGCGAGCCCTGGCCCATCCCGGTGGGCGTTCGCGAGGACACGCTCGCACCGGCCATGCTCGAGGTGTACGAAGAGGAGCATCTTCTCATCGCCGGGCCGTCGCGCTCGGGCAAGTCGACGCTGCTCCTCGCGGTCGCCGAGACTGTGCGTGCGTCGGGAGGCCAGGTCTGGGGAATCCACGACCGCCGATCCCCGCTCGCTACGGCCGAACTGGACCGGACCGCGGGGAGCGCCGAGGAGATCCCGGCCCTCGTGGCCTCGCTCCGGCTGGAGGCCGGGCCGGTCGTCCTGCTGATCGACGACGCGGAACGGGTCGAGGATACGGACCAGTCGATCGCTTCGCTGATCTCCGGTCAGCGCCCGGGGCTGTGCATCGTCGCGGCCGGCCGGAGCGGCGAGCTCCGGAGCCTCTACAGCCACTGGACGAAGGAGGTCCGCAAGGCCCGCTGCGGCGTGCTGCTCCAGCCGGACCTCGGCTATGACGGCGACCTCCTCGGCGCCTCGCTTCCGAGCCGGGCTCCGGTCGCCGTCACTCCGGGCCGTGGATACGCCTGCTCTGGGGGTGTTGTGGTGTTGGTTCAGTCGGTGAGTCCGACTGGAACTTGACATGAGAGATTCTGTATTGGAAGGATCGGGGTGGTAAGTGGTTTTGGTCCGGTTGGGCCGTTATGAGGGGAGTGGAATGATGTCGCGTGTGCTTTCGACCGAGCAGGCGAAGACGGCTATCCGTCAGATTCAGTCGATTGTGAATGGGGGTTCACGGATCAGATCTCTCAGTTGGATGCTCAGGGTCGGATTCTGTCTGACTCCGCTGTGTGGGATGGGCCGTTGGCGGCGAGGTTCCGGGGGTCGACGTGGCCGGAGACGAAGGCTGCGTTGGATAAGGCGAGGCAGGAGCTTGAGGAGCTTCGGACGCAGCTTGATCGTATTTCGCAGGATATTTTCACTGCTGGTGGCGGGTTCTGAACCGGCGCTGAGTGATTTGATCGCCCCCGCCGGACGGCGGGGGCGATCTCTTGTCTCAGTGGAAGGGGCAAGAACGGCATTCCTGCCCAAGCCCTAGCCGTGCCCGGTCGATGAAAGGACCATGCCGGCAAACTCCACCTGCGCACCTGGCCGAGGAGCGCTCTGGCTCCACCGCTTCTTCAGGGTGTCAGGGCGCAGCGGGCGCCGGAACCGGAAGAACCGACACCGTGTTGTCCGCATTGTTAGCGACGTAGGCGTTCTTTCCATCCGGAGCAGCCGCGACAGCCATCGGGGATTTACCGACCGGGATTGTGGAGGTGACTTTCTGCGAGGCGGCATCGATCACCGACACCGTGTTGGCGGCCCCGTTGGTGACGTACGCGATCTTCCAATCCGGACCGACTGCGACCGCCGTCGGAGCCTGGCCCACCGGGATCGTGAAAACGACCTCCTGCGATGACTGATGGATCACCGATACCATGTTGTCATCTTGGTTGACGGCATACACATTCTCTGAATTCGGACCGACTGCGACTGCGACCGGGGAATGGCCAACCGCGATCGGAGAAGGAGTGGTTTCCGCGAAAGCCGCGGCTGTCCCGCCGAAAGGCACTGTGACGAGCATCACAGCAAAAACTATTCCCCATCGTGCCTGGCGCGCAGCTAGAGACCGAGACCGGGGAGTGGATACAACAGTGGAAGAGATCACGTTCATGGGGTTTGTAATAGCACATGGCCGAGCAAAATGCAATCAAAAAATTTGACGAGATGCGGGTCTGGCGATCAGTCGATCGGCAGCGGGTCCGCTCGCTGGGTGTGGATCACGCCGGTGGCGACGCCGCGGCGGGTGCGCGAGCGGTCGATCCCGAACGAGACCAGTGCGACCGTGAGGCCCGCCGTGGCCAGGACGACGCCCACGGCGATCGGGGAGAGGTAGCCGAACCCCGCCGCGATCGTGAGGCCGCCGAGGAAGGCGCCCGCGGCGTTGGCGAGGTTCAGCGCCGAGTGGTTGAGGGCCGCGGCGATCGACTGGCTCTCATGGGCGACATCCATCAGGCGCGTCTGGATGGCGGGCGAGAGAGCCGTGCTGGCCGCCGAGACGACGACGAGAGAGAGGAGCAGCCCCACCAGGCTGGCGGCGGTGACCAGCAGGGCCACCAGCCCCAGCAGGAGGGCGGCGAACGACAGGAGCATACTGCGCTGGACGCTGCGGTCCGCCATCCAGCCGCCCAGGATGTTGCCGGCAGTCATCCCGATGCCGATGAGCACGAGGATGAGCGGCACCGACGACTCCGGGAGGCCGGTCACCGTCGTCGCCATCGGGGCCACGTAGGTGTAGGCCGCGAAGAACCCGCCGAAGCCGATCGCTCCGATGAGGAGGGCGAGCCACACCTGCAGCCTGCCGAACGCCTTCAGCTCGTTCCGCAGCGTCGCCGCCGGGTCGCCTGCCTGCCATGGCACGAGGGCGGCGACCGCGGCGAAGGTCAGCGCGAAGATCGCAGCGACGGCGAGGGAGGCGAGACGCCAGCCGTGCGCCTGGCCGATCCCGGTGATGATGGGGACGCCGATCACGTTCGCGATCGTCAGGCCGGAGAGGACGAAGGCGACCCCCTGCCCACGCTTGCCCGGGCCCATGAGCGTGGCGGCGACGAGGGAGGCGATGCCGAAGTAGGCGCCGTGCGGGAGCGCGGAGAGGAACCGGGCGGCCAGGACGAGCGGGAACGTCGGGGCGAACGCCGTCGCGGCGGTTCCGAGCGTGAACGCGACCAGCAACCAGAGCAGCAGCGTCTTCCGCGGCCAGCGCGCGGCCAGCGCGGCGATCGTCGGCGCGCCGGTGACCACGCCGAGCGCGTAGGCGGAGATGATCCATCCGGCCTGCGCGTTCGCGTCCGCCGGGGATGCCGCATACAACTGTGGGAGCAGATCGTGGGCGATGTTCGGCAGCAGTCCCATCGCGACGAACTCCGTCGAACCGATGCCGAAACCGCCCAGGGCCAGGGCCAGGAGGGCAAGACGGGTTCGGGCCGGCGACATCCGCGTCGGCCCGTCGATGACTGGGTTCATCCGGTCAGTGTATATCGAATCGTTTCGATGCCGTGGCTAGGGGTTGCGCCCCTCGCACCGGACGCCGCTCGGCGCAGAGAGCGCTGTTGCGATGGTCCGGGCAGGCGCTCGTCTCTGGTCTCGTGGCGGCGCTGGGGTCTAAGGTTGGCCCGAAACCGGCGATCGGGCTGGAACGACGGCGAAGTGACGGGGAGAACGATGCGAGGCTACGGCAGAGGGAGCGGGGTGGCATCGCGGTTCGCTGGCGCGGTCATTGCGGTGATCGTGTGTGCAGGGGCGACCGCTGGGTGCGTGTCGACATCGGGGGGCGTCAGCGTTTCGGCGTCGCCGACCGTGGGCGAAGGACCGCTGCGGGAGCCGATGGCCGCGATCTCCGCCCGTCTGCTCGCGAGCAAAGCGGTCGCTGCGTACAAAGCCGCGCGGGGTGTGCCGATCTCGGACCCGCAACGCGAAGCCGAGGTCATCGCCTCCGCGGCGAAGACCTCAGCGGAGAAGGGCGTTGACGTGGCCCGCGCTCAGAAAGTGGTTTCGGATCAGATTCAGGCGAGCAAGATCGTTCAGGAAGGCTTTCAGGCGCTCTGGAGAGAGTCCCAGGGAACACCGCCGGCGAATCCGTCGCTCGAACAGGCCCGCGAGACTATCACGGCAGCGACGACAGCGATCGTCGGCGCCCTGGGCCGTCCCACGATCTGCCCCATCGAAGGCGCAGCTGTCGCCCGCATCGTGGCAGAACTGCACAGCGCCGGCCTCGACTCGGCCACGAGCGACCGTGCGGTGCGAACAGCAACCGCATCGCTCTGCGCCGGGTAGCACGCTGGGCCGTTTCCCGCGCTGCGCGCACGCCGCCCTTGCGCAGGGCCCCGCCTCTAGTCGTTCTGCAGCAGAATCCCGTCCTGGATCGCCCGTTTCCGCAGCGCCACCTTGGTGCCGACGTCGTAGCCGGCGACGCGGTACTTCTCGCGGATGCGCTTCAGATAGCTCTTCGCGGTCTCGTCGGAGATGCCGAGCTGGAAAGCGACGGCTTTCACCGGCTCTCCGGCGCCGTAGAGGGCCATGACGCGGCGCTCCTGGGCGCTGAGCTTGGGGGCGCCGCCGACCTCGCCGGCGTTGAGAGCGAGATCGAGCTCGGCGGAGATGAACGACTCGCCCTTGCTCGCCGCGCGGATCGCTTCGACGATCATGACCGCGTCCTCGCTCTTGACGAGGTAGCCGAGAGCGCCTGCGGCGAGGGCCTCGCGGACGACGGCGGGCTCCGAGTAGGTGCTCATGAGCACGGTGCGCACACCGGTCGTCTTGAGCGTGGAGAGCTTGAGGGAGACCGGGATGTTGTCCTTGAGGTCCAGATCGAGCAGGACGACATCGACCGGAAACTCGGGATGGGTCAGCAGCTCGGGCCAGCTGGCGACGGCGGCCACCATGCTGATGTCGTCCGCGGCATTGCGTATCCATTCGGTGAGAGCCCCGAGCAACATCTTATGATCATCGACGATCGCGATTCTGATGGGGGGTTCCTCGCTCATGGGCAGCCTTTCTTCGTTGTGAGACCGTGCTGGGTCAGGGCAGCTCGGCTGACGCGTCGCTCACGGTGGTGACCTCGATCCGGAGCGTCGAGCCGGAGAACGACTCCACATGGCGCCCCACCCTACGGATAGCTTGCCACGCGGCAGGATCCACCCCGTTTCGCGGCACACCGGTGGCTGTCACAACGATAGCCATTGTGGCATCCGTGGAGACGGCTCCGGATATCGCTGCGGCGACGGGCCGGCGTTCGATGCCGAGTGTCAACGTTCTGGACTGTCCGGCTCCAGAACGGACCGGATCGCTGATGAGCAGCCAGACCGCGGTGAGGAGGCCGTCGCGCTGATCGCGGGTGAGTCCGGCGGCGAGGCCCTCGGGGTCGTTGAGCGTCACCGCCGGACCCAGCAGCGCCGACTCCGTGACCGCGTGGTAGAGCCAGGTCTCCTTGCGGCCTTGGATGAGGCGTATGCGCAGCGCGGTGGCGATGCTGGCGGCGGCGTCCGCAGCGGACTCGTCCAGCGGGAGCGACGTCCGCCCGGTCGCCACGCCGTCGAGGAGGCGCTCAGCGGCCAGGTCGAGCCGGGCGAGCTCCTCGGAGGCCATCATCCCGACCGCGTACCCGGGGGAGGAGACGGTGCTCTGCGCCTGCACGAGGTCCAGTTCCAGCTGGACGAGTGTGCTCAGCGACCGGACGATCTGCACGCCGATCAGCGGCGGAGCGACGGCGACGGCGATCGTGACCAGGCTCGGACCGAAGATCTGCGGTTGCCCGCTCGCTCGCAGGACGAGCACGACGGTCAGAACGACGCCGAGCGCCACCGCGGCGATCGCGATCTCCCCGGCGGGCCGAACCGGGACGCACAGCAACAGGGCGGGTCCGACGGCCGCGGCGGCGGTCAGCGGGACCCAGCCGGCGCTGGTGGCGGTTCCCGCCACATCCAGGGCCACGATCGCGGCCCAGAGGATGAGGGCTCCGGCGAACATCCAGGTGGGAAGCTCCTCCGGCAGCCGGAAGCGGACGAGGAGCGCGACGAGGAGCGTCGCCAGCAGCAGCCCCCACGCCCCGAGGCTGAGACCGATCCGCGGGGAGGAGGGAGCGGAGAGGGCCAGCACCACGAGGAGGAAGGCGATCAGGGCGACCGCCGCCACATTGAAGCCGAGATCCAGCCGGGCCCGCCCCAGGGCGTCGCGTTCCTGGTCGCGGCGGCCGGCCGGGCGGCGTGGGATGGTGCGCTCGTCCGCCTTGCTCACTTCGGCACCTCCAGAACCACCGTCGTCCCGCTGCCGGGCGACGAGAACAGGCGTGCGTTGCCTCCGACATCGTGGAGGCGCGCGACGATCGACTCGGCGAAGCCCAGCCGGCCCTCCTCGATGCAGGCGACATCGAAGCCTTTGCCGGCGTCCGTCACCATCGCGCGGACGGTCGTCTCGTCATCCGTGATCGTGACGTGCGCCTCGTTCACGCCGGAGTGCCGGCGGACGTTCTCGAGGCACTCGCCCAGCGCGAGGAGGAACGAGTCCAGCACGTCGCTCGGCAGGAGCACCTGGCCGGCGCCATGCCAGTTGACCTCGAGCCCCATCCGCCGGAAGCGCTGCTTGACCGATTCCAATGTGTTGCCCAGGGTGGACTCCTCGACCGGTTTCAGGCGGTAGTCGCCGGACCGGCTCGGGTCGGGAGCGAAGCCGAGACGCAGCTGGCGGAGCAGGGCCGCGTCCTCGGCCGCCTGCTCCCGCAGCGCGCCCACGCCCACGCCGGAGTGCGCCAGCAGCGTGAGCGTGGCGAGCACCGTGTCGTGCAGGAGCCGGGCGCCCTGGCGGCGGCGCGCCTCGGTCTCCGAGGCCTGCCGCTCGACGCGGTAGGCGCGGCTCATGGTGGAGATCCGCTTGAGCGTGCGGGGGACGGTTCGCGAGAGCCAGACACCGGTCGCCGTGAGGGCGATCCAGCCGGCGCCGACGAAGACGAGCGACTCGGCCAGCTGCGAGCGGGTGAGCCCGAGTGTCGCGACGGTGGCCGCGAACGTCAGGGCGACCGCGCCGACGAGCAGCAGCATCCGGGGTCTCGACGTCACCCCGAGCACCGAGACGGACGCGATGCCGGCTGCCGCGGTCACCGCGATCGCGGCGACCACGGACGGCTCGAGCGGGTGCATCGGCAGCAGGTTCAGCAGGATGAGCGCGATCCCGGAGACGACGATGACGGAGAGCCACACCGTGAGGTGGGACAGCGAGGCGAGCCGGACCTGGGCGTACGCCATGCACGCGATCAGCGCGAGCGATAAGAGGTAGAGGGGGACCGGGAGGGTTCCGGGAACGCTCAGGCAGAGGGCCGCGGTCACCGTGGCTGTCAGCCCCACGGTGCGGGCGGTCGAGGCGAGGAGACGATCACGCTCCTTCTGGATGCGCGACATGACCCTCCGTTCCGCTCAGGAAGCGAACAACCGCCTCAGCTGTCCGCCGATCAGATCGTCCTCGATCAGGAATCCATCGTGGCCGAAGTCCGATCGGATGATCAGAGGGATTCTACCGTCAAGCGTGGCTGGCAGGAGGGAGGCGATCAACTCTTGTCCCTCCACCGGGAAGAGCCGGTCGCTGTCGATCCCGATGACCAGCGTTGTCGCCGTCACCCGGGAGAGAGCCGCCGCGAGGCCGCCGCGCCCGCGGCCGACGTCGTGCGAGTTCATCGCCCGCACGAGGGTCAGGTAGCTGTTCGCGTCGAAGCGGCGGGTGAGCTTGTTGCCGTGGAAGTCGAGGTACGACTCGATGGCGATAGGCGGTGTGGCCGGCGATGGATGTCACGTTCAGGATGCTGGCGTGGCCGGTCTCGCGCGCACCTTCCCGGAGCAGCGGAAGCAGGGCGGAGACCACGCGCTTGGTTCCGATCATATTGATGTCGAACATCCAGATCCAGTCCTCGACGCTGGAGGACTCCACCGAGTCGAGCCCGCGCGCGCCGCCGGCGTTGTTGACGAGAGCGTGGACGCCCCCGGTCGCCGCGAGGCGGTCGCGGAGGGCGTCGACGTCCTCTTGCCGGGTGAGATCGGCGGCGAAGGTCTCGGCGCCGGTCTCCGCCGCGAGCGCCGCCAGCCGGTCGGAGCGCCGTGCGACGCCCACCACCTCCCAGCCCCGCTCCCGGAACAGGCGGACCGTCGCCGCCCCGATCCCCGAACTCGCCCCGGTCACGACCACACGTTTGCTTATAAGGCCCATTGTCCCGGTTACGGTGTGTTTCGGCGGCGTTGCCCGCGCGCCGCCGTGAGCTTAGCGTGCTGTCATCACCCGACGCTGTCATCACGACGCCCACCGAGAAGCGAGACGCCATGACCGAAGCCGCCGACTGGCAGTTCGAGACGAAGCAGATCCACAGCGGAGCCGCGCCGGACCCGGTGACCAAGGCGCGTGCGACGCCGATCTACCAGACCACCTCCTACGTGTTCGACAACGCGGAGCACGCGAAGAACCTGTTCGCACTCGCCGAGTTCGGCAATATCTACACCCGCATCCAGAACCCGACCCAGGCCGTCGTCGAGGAGCGCGTCGCCGCGCTCGAAGGCGGCACCGGCGCGCTGCTGGTCGCCTCCGGACAGGCGGCCGAGACCGTCGCGGTGCTGAACATCGCGCAGGCCGGCGACCATATCGTCTCCTCGTCGTCCATCTATGGCGGCACCTACAACCTGTTCAAGTACACGCTCGCGAAGCTCGGCATCGAGACCACGTTCGTGGAGAACCAGGACGACGCGGAGGAGTGGCGCCGGGCGGTCCGCCCGAACACCAAGCTGTTCTTCGCGGAGACCATCGGCAACCCGAAGATCAACATCCTGGACATCGAGCTTGTGGCGCAGGCTGCGCACGGGGCCGGTGTGCCGCTGATCGTGGACAACACCATCGCGACCCCGTACCTCATCCGACCGTTCGTGTACGGCGCCGATATCGTCGTGCATTCCGCCACCAAGTTCCTCGGTGGCCACGGCGCCGTGATCGGCGGAATCATCGTGGACGGCGGCGCGTTCGCGTGGTCCGAAAACGTCGAGACGTTCCCGGGCCTGACCGAGCCGGACCCGTCGTACCACGGCGCGAGCTACACCGCAGCGGTCGGCGACGGTCTCGCCTACATCGTCAAGGCCCGCGTCCAGCTGCTCCGCGATCTCGGCGCGGCGATCGCGCCGGCGAGCGCCTGGCAGCTCATCCAGGGCATCGAGACGCTCTCTCTCCGCGTCGAGCGCCACACGCAGAACGCCCGGGAGATCGCCGAGTTCCTGGAGAGCCACCCGGACGTCGCCTCGGTCAACTACTCCGGTCTGCCCACGAGCCCGTGGTACGCCGCCGCCAACAGGTACGCCCCCGAGGGCGTGGGAGCGGTGCTCTCCTTCGAGCTCAAAGGCGGGGTGGACGCCGGCGCCGCGCTGGTGGACAGCCTCCAGCTGTTCAGTCACCTCGCGAACATCGGAGACGTCCGCAGCCTCGTCATCCACCCGGCGTCGACCACGCACTCGCAGCTCACGCCCGAACAGCAGCTGACGGCGGGGGTCACTCCCGGTCTGGTGCGTCTGTCGGTCGGGCTGGAGAACATCGAGGATCTGAAGGCGGACCTTTCCGCGGGCCTCGCCGCAGCGCGGTCGGTCGTGGAGGCGGCAAGCGGATAGGCACTGCTCAAGGCAGTCACATATCATCATGTGCAATGACTCCCGACCCGGACCCTCCCCTCGCTGTGCCTCTGAGCGCGGCCGTTCCCCTCGCCCATACGCTCGTGCGCGAGGTGGCCGAGCGCAACGGCATCCGTATCCTGTTCGTCAAAGGTCCGGTGCTCGCGGCTCAGGGGCTGCGAGCGCCGCGCGTGTCGGTGGATGTGGATGTCTGGGCCGACCCGGCCCGGTTCGACGACCTCGTCGCGGCGCTGCGTGAGTTCGGCTGGGCGCGCCGCGCGGAGTCGCGCAGCTGGCAGCTGTTCATCACGCACTCGGTGACGCTGGTGCGCTCGGGCTGGCCGTGCGACATCGATGTCCACGACTGGTTCCCGGGTGCTTTCGCCGACCCGCAGCTCGTGTTCGAGACACTGTGGGCGGAGCGGACAGAGGCCGTGCTGGAGGTCGGCGCCGTGCCGGTCCCGAACCGTGCGTTCTCCACAGCGCGATCGCGCTGCTGCACGCGCAGCGGGAAGCCGACGACACCCGCCGGGCTGCGCATCTCGACCCGCTCGTCGCGATCCTCCGGCGAGGGGACGCCGACGAACGGGCGGAACTCGGGGCGGCCGTCGAGCGGATCGGCGCCGCCGAGGTGCTCGCGGAGATCTGCGCCGAGCTCGGTGTCGCGGTGCGCACCCCCGATCGGCCGAGCGGTGAGATGCTCGTCTGGCGGCTGCGGCGCAGCGACACCCACCACGCGGTCGACTGGATGCTGGAGCTGCTGACCGCACCACGCCGTGAGCGCATGGCGGTGCTGCGGAACGCCCTCTTCCCGCCCCGCGAGGACGTCATGGCCGATCATCCCGAGCAGTCGGCCTCCTTCGCCGAGCGGCTGCGGCTGCGGCGAGCGGGGCGTGCGATGCGCTCGATTCCGAAGATGCTGCAAGCCGTCCGGGTCGCGCGGTCGGAGAGCGTGCGACAGGCGATCGCGGAGAGCAGGAACGCCGCGCCTCGCGGAGCCCGAGCCCGCTCTGAGCGCCGTCGAAGCCCCTGCTGCTCCCGTTTCCGCTGTGGAGGAACCCGCTGTGGAGGCAGCGATCGCGGATGTCGACGCTCCGCCCGCGATCGTGCGCGCCGGCCGCATCGCGGCCGTCGCCGATGACTCCGGCGACTATCTCCTCGCGCTCGATCGGCTGAGGGAGCCTCCGATGGTGCTGGCCGGGTCGGCTTCCCTCATTTGGCGTGTGCTCGACACGGCCAGCTGGACGCCCGGAGAGCTCGTCCTCGCTGTGGCGAGCGCTGCCGGGGTGGAGCCCGATCTCATTCGCGGCGATGTCGCCGACTTCCTGGCGACGCTGCGACGGCACGGCCTGGTCGAGGAGGCCGCGTCCGCGAACGCCGGCCGCAGCGCGAAGGACAGCGGCCCGGCCGCGACGAGTGCGCCGAACCCGCCGGCCGCTGAGACAGGCGCTTAGCCGGACAGGCCGGCTGCGGACGCGATGACCGTGCCCGTGCCGGCCAGGGCCCAGCCGCTCCGGTCGTGGCGGCCCGGCATCCGCCCGCTGCCTCGTCCGGCGCCGTGTGCCGTTCGGCGTCCTCTGCGGATGCCAACACCCACCGCGCCCTTGTACGGTAGAGCTGTGGCCAGCGAACTCGATGATCCAGATGCAGGCGTTCTCACGGAGTCAGCGGAGACGGAGCGCGAAGTCCTCGGCTGGCTCGAGTTCGGGGAAGCCTCGCGCCATCTCGCGGGCGAGGTGGTCGAATCCGGATTCGAGCCGAATCTCGTCGTCGCCATCGCGCGCGGAGGGCTGATGCTCGCCGGGGCCGTCTCCTACGCGCTCGGTGTCAAGGCCTGCGGCGCGCTCAACGTCGAGTTCTACACCGGTTTCGGCGAGCGCCTGCCCGAGCCCGTCATGCTCCCGCCGATGCTCGATGCCGCCGCCCTCGACGCCAAACGTGTGCTGCTCGTGGACGATGTCTCCGACTCCGGCCGCACGCTCGCGATGGTGGTCGACCTGATCGCCGCCTCGGGCGCGGAGGTTCGCACCGTCTGCCTCTACGCGAAGCCGCGGACCGTGATCGTCCCTGATTTCGTCTGGCGTCGCACCGACCGCTGGATCACCTTCCCCTGGTCGGTGCTGCCGCCCGTGACGGCCACCCACTGAGCGCCATGCCGAAATCTCTCGCCGAACTCGCCGCAGACGGGTCGATGGACCCGGGCTGGGCCGAGGCTCTCGCCCCCGTCGCCGATCGCATCGCCGCAATGGGCGATTTCCTCCGCGCGGAGGTCGCGGCCGGCCGGCCGTACCTGCCCGCCGGAGCCAACGTCCTGCGCGCCTTCCGCGCGCCGCTCGCCGATGTGCGGGTCCTCATCGTCGGCCAGGACCCGTACCCCACCCCCGGGCATCCCATCGGCCTCTCGTTCGCCGTCGAGCGGCAGGTGTACCCGCTGCCGCGGAGCCTTCAGAACATCTACCAGGAGCTGCGCGACGACCTCGGCCTCGCATCGCCCCCGCACGGCGACCTGAGCGCGTGGTCGGGCAACGGGGTCATGCTGCTCAACCGGGTCCTCACCGTCCGGCCGGGGGCGCCGGCCTCGCACCGGGGCAAGGGGTGGGAGCCGATCACCGAGCATGCCATCCGCTGCCTCGTCGCCCGGGGGCGGCCGTTCGTCAGCATCCTGTGGGGGCGGGACGCCTCGACGCTGAAGCCGCTCCTCGGTGGCAACCCGGCGATCGAGTCGCCCCACCCGAGTCCGCTCTCGGCGTCGCGCGGGTTCTTCGGGTCGAAGCCGTTCTCCCGTGCGAACGCGCTGCTGGAGCGGGTGGGGGAGAAACCAGTCGACTGGGCGCTGTCGCCGTAACGCGCGCGAAACGCCCCCGACGTACCCTGGATACCGTGCTGGAAGAGGAATACGAGACGCGCCGGGTGCTTCCGCGGCATCTGCGTAAGCCCGAGGCGCCCGAGGCGTCGTTCGAGTACGCGATTCGCCAGGCGCGGGCCGAGGACCTCCCTCACGTCCGCGAGATCTACAACCACTACGTCGCCAACAGCACGGTCACGTTCGATGAGGATGCGATGACGCTGCGGGAATGGAAAAGCAAATTCGGCTATCTGCAGAAGCTCGGGATGCCGTTCATCGTCGCCGAGTCGCCGTCCGGTCAGGTGCTGGGGTACGCGCTCGTCTCCCCGTGGAAGCAGAAGCGGGCTTACCGGTACACCGTGGAGAACTCGATCTACCTGGGTGCGGCCTCCACCGGCAAAGGCCTCGGCCCGGTGCTCATGCAGGAGCTCATCGATCGCTCGAAAGCGGCGGGGCTCAAGGAGATGATCGCCGTGATCGCCGACAAGGGGGCCGAAGCGTCGATCAAAATGCACGAGAACTTCGGTTTCACCGAGATCGGCCGCATGGGCCGGGTCGGCTACAAGTTCGAGCGCTGGCTCGGGACGGTGCTGATGCAGAGATCGCTGAAATAGCCTCCGACGCTGTCCCGATGGAATTCGACGCTGTCCCGATGGAAAAGGAGGGGATTCGGCCGTTGGTGCCCGTTTTCTCCTCCGTTTCCTGCTTTCACCGCTGTTACTGGCCCTCAACTCCTCCCTTTTCGACGGGTGACGGAAAGGGAGGAGATTCGGGAGGATATCGGTGAGAACTCCTCCGTCCTCCTCCTTCATCTGCCGTCCTCAGGCCGGGATAGCCTGGCCGGATGACAGACCTCCACGAGCTGACCGCGCTCGCCCTCTGGCAGGAGTTGCAGAACGGGTGCGTCTCGCCCCGTGAACTCGCCGCCCACTACCTCGACCGCATCGACCGGCTGAACCCGGAGCTCGGAGCGTTCGTCGCGGTCACCCGCGAACAGGCGCTCGCCCGCGCCGACGAGGTGGCCGAACGCGTCCCGCGCAGCGCGCCGCTGTGGGGCCTGCCCTCCGGCGACAAGGACCTGTGGATGCGCGTGGGCGTCCGTGCCGGCTTTGGCTCGCGGGTCATGTCCGGGTTCGTCCCGGAGACCTCCGACGAGATCGTGGAGACGCTCGACGCGGCCGGAGCCGTCAGCCTCGGCAAGACGAACGCGCCCGAGTTCGGCCTCCCCGCCTACACCGAGTCGCTCGTCGCGCCGCCCGCGCGCACCCCCTGGAACCCCGCGCTCGGCGCCGGCGGTTCCAGCGGGGGCGCGGCAGCGGCTGTGGCGAGCGGGATGCTGCCCTTCGCTCCCGGCTCGGACGGCGGCGGGTCGGTCCGCATCCCGGCCGCCGCCTGCGGTCTCGTGGGGCTGAAGCCGACGCGCGGGCTCGTTCCCGCCGGCAGCGGCATCGCCTCGCTCGCGGGCCTGGTGGTCGACGGCCCGCTGGCGCGGACCGCGGCGGACGCCGCGCTGCTGCTGGACGGCATGATCGCGAGGGTCGGCGGCCGCATCGACCACCACTACACGCTGCGCGCGCCCGGCGACGGAGACGGTCCCTTCCTCGCGGCGGCGGTCCGCGGCGAGGGCCGCTTCCAGCTCGGCGTCATGACGACCTCCGCGTGGGACGACGCCTACGAGATCGCCCTCGCGCCGGAGGCCCGGGCGGCGCTCGAACTGGCTGTCGCCGAACTCGTCGCCCTCGGGCACGGGATGGAGGAGACGGCTCTGACGCCGGACCCGAGCTACGCGCCCGCGTTCCGCACGATCTGGCAGGCGGGCGCGGCGCGCATCCCGGCGGAGGGGGAGGCGCTGGCCCTCCTGGAGCCGCTCACGGCGTGGCTGGTCGAGCGCGGCCGGGCGATCGGCGCGCGCGAGCTGAGCGAGGCGCTCAGCGCGCTCAGCGCGTACGAGCGCTCGTTCATCCGCCAGCTCGCGTCCTTCGACGCCGTGCTCACACCGGCTCTCGCGATGACGCCCCGCCCCGTCGGCTGGTACGACCGCGAGGACGGCGAGCGCAACTTCCAGCAGCAGGTCCAGTACACGCCGTTCACCTCGATGCTGAATGTCACGGGGCTTCCCGGCATCGTGGTCCCGGTGGCGCAGACCGAGGACGGACTTCCGATGGGGGTCCAGCTGATCGGCCGTCCCGGCGGCGAGCGGACGCTGTTGTCGCTCGCCGCGCAGTTGGAGCGGCGGCTGCGCTGGGATCTGCGCCGGCCGCCGGTCTGGTGAGGCGCCGCCCCGGCGTGGACATCGCCCGCGCTCGCCGGCTCAGGTGACCGTGCCGGTGTGCTTCTCGCCCGGCCCTTTGCCGATCTCATCCGGGAAGGGGGAAGCCTCGCGGAAGGCGAGCTGTAGCGAACGGAGGCCATCGCGGAGGCTGCGCGCGTGCTGGTCGCCCAGGTGCGCGGCACTGGCGGTGACCAGCCCGGCGAGGGCGTCGATGAGCTTGCGGGCTTCGTCCAGGTCGGTCTGATCCCCGGGGGCCTCGGCCAGTCCGCACTTGACGGCGGCCGCGCTCATCAGATGCACCGCGGTCGTGGTGATCACCTCGACGGCGGGCACCTCTGCGATGTCGCGGGTGGCCCCCGCGATGGCCTCGTCCTCATGATGGTGGTGGGGGGATGTGTCGCTCACTGCTTTCCTCTGTTAGAATCGTTCGGGCTCCCGGGCATCTGTCCGGGTTATGAAAGTGGAGATTCCTCCCACCCGCGCTTGACCGCTTCATCAAGGTTACCGGGTTGCTGCACTCCGCCTTCGTGTACACACACGAGGGCAGACAGGGTGCTGTGCCAGGACTGCGAGAAATCGCAGGACCGCGCTGGTGCGTGGAATCCTCGCTTTCGCCGGACCGTCGCCGATGGTCCGAGCCACGCGAAGCATCGCTCGACTCAGAGGAGACACACCATCAGCGAACCCCGTACGAATGACCGTATCCGCGTCCCCGAAGTTCGACTCGTCGGCCCCAGCGGAGAGCAGGTCGGCGTCGTCAAGATCGAGGTCGCCATCCGACTCGCGCAGGAGGCTGATCTCGACCTCGTCGAGGTCGCGCCGAACTCCAAGCCGCCGGTCGCCAAGATCATGGACTACGGCAAGTTCAAGTACGAGGCTGCGCAGAAGGCCAAAGAGGCCAGGCGCAACCAGGCGAACACCATCCTCAAAGAGGTCCGGTTCCGCCTTAAGATCGACAAGCACGACTACGAGACCAAACGCAAGCGCGCCGAAGGCTTCCTCCAGTCCGGCGACAAGGTGAAGGCCATGATCCTCTTCCGGGGCCGCGAGCAGTCGCGTCCGGATCAGGGCGTGCGTCTCCTCCAGCGCTTCGCGGAGGATGTCGCCGAGCTCGGCACCGTCGAGTCGACCCCGACCATCGACGGCCGCAACATGGTGATGATCATCAGCCCGCTGAAGAACAAGTCCGAGGCCAAGGCCGAGGCAAACGCACAACGTGCCGCATCCAAGGCGCGCGCCCAGGGGCGTGCCCAGGACGCGGTTGCTGAGCCGGCGGCCGCCGCTCAGTCCGACGACAGTTCGCCCGCCCCGGCGACGAACGAGGAGAAGTAATGCCCAAGCAGAAGACCCACTCTGGCGCCAAGAAGCGCTTCAAGATCACCGGCAGCGGCAAAGTCATGAAGCAGCAGGCCGGCATGCGCCACAACCTGGAGGTCAAGGCGAGCGACCGCAAGCGCCGCCTGAACGCCGACCAGGTGGTCCCCGAGGTGGACGCCAAGGTCGTCCGCCGGATGCTCGGCAAGTGACCCCCGACACCCACGTAAGGAATATCGACTAATGGCAAGAGTGAAGAGGGCTGTCAACGCCCACAAGAAGCGTCGGGTCATCCTCGAGCGCGCCGAGGGCTACCGCGGTCAGCGGTCGCGCCTCTACCGCAAGGCCAAGGAGCAGGTCACCCACTCGCTGGTCTACGCGTACCGCGACCGCCGTCAGAAGAAGGGCGACTTCCGCCGCCTCTGGATCCAGCGCATCAACGCCGCCAGCCGTGCCAACGGACTCACCTACAACCGCTTCATCCAGGGCCTCGGCCTCGCGGGTGTCGAGGTGGACCGCCGCATCCTCGCTGAGCTGGCCGTCACCGAGCCCGCGACTTTCGCGGCCCTCGTCGAGACCGCCAAGAAGGCGCTGCCGGCCGACACCTCGGCCCCCAAGGCGGACGCTGCGGCGTAACGCCGCCCACACGGGAATGGTCCGTCCGGCCTGGCGCCGGCCGGACCATTTCGCCCTCTGCGGCGGGACGCGCCCCTATCTGTCTTTGAAGTACCGGAAGAGGTGCCGCTCGCGGATGCCGCTCGCGGCTGCGAGCACGCCCGGAAGCGCCGCGGCGGCTGCGAGCAGGGCGGTCAGCGTCCCGGTGGCGACACTCACCGATGCGATGCCCACGAGGTGGGCGACGGCGGCGAGACCGCTGGCCCCGGCAGCGGCGGCCGTGCTCCAGATGACTGTCTCGGCGCTGAGAACCGCGTAAACACTCGACCGTGTGGCCCCAGCGTGCAGAGCAGCCGCGATCTCCAGGCGTCGAAGCCTCACCCCGACGGCTCCGACGGCCGCGGCTGCCAGTGCGGCGAAAGCCGGGGCCAGCCGGGTCACGCGCTCCTCGTACTCTGAGGCGACATCGAGCGTCGAGCCCAGCGACTTGTTGACCTGCGCCAGGACGACCGGTGGTGTCTTCGAGTCGGGGGTGGCGAAGGCCGTCGCGCGCAGGAGTCCGTCGCGGTCGGTGGTCGCAGGCCAGACGAGGGCCCAGCATTCGTCCATGGCTCCGACCGGGACGGGGACCAGCACGGCACGGCCGAGTCGCTTGTCCCGGCCGTCGGCCGGCCACTCGAAGATCGAGGCGATTCGGATGACCCCTTCCGTCGTCAGGAGGGTGTCGCCGGCGGAGACCCCCAGCGTCTCGGCCAGGGAGCGGGAGACGAAGGCGCCGCTGTCGCCCTCCGAGGGAAGATCGAGGACGCGGGTGAACCTCGGTGAGACGGCGAACCGCGGAAAGCTCGTTCCCGGAAGCGCCGCGAGGCGCAGGGGCTGCTCTTCGCGCAGCGCCCCCGCGGGCGGCACGCCCTGGGCCCGGTCGAGGGCGTCGCAACTGGGGATGTCGATCTGCTGGCGGCTGACGACGGTGCGGATCGCGGCGCCCGAGGCGAGGTAGGTCTCCGCCCGGCGGGTCAAGGAGTCCACCATCACGGCGTCGGCGACGGTCGCGCCGGCGGCGAGGATCGCGACGGCGACGGCCAGAAAGACGGCGCGGCTCGTCCCGCTCCTCAGGTTCCGGAGCGCTTCGCTGAGGATCGCGGACGGCCTCATGCGGCGCTCCGCTCAGAGGGCGCGTAGTCGATCAGGTCGAACACGCGGGTGCAGGCGGCGCGCGTCTCCGGGTCGTGGGTCGCGACGACCACGATGGAGCCGCCGCCGGCGACCTGGCCGAGCGTGGTGTTGACCTCGTGGGCTGTGCGCGTGTCGAGTTGCGCGGTCGGCTCGTCGACCAGGAGCAGGCCGGGCGCCGCGCTGACCGCCCTGGTGAGCATCAGACGCTGCGCTTCGCCCCCGGAGAGCGCTCGAAACGGCCGGTGTGCGACGGATTCGAGACCGAACAGCGCGAGGGTGCGCAGCCCCTCCGCCTCCGCTTGGCGGCGCGAGAGGCCGCGGGTGAGGAAGGGGAACACCACGTGGTCGAGGGTGGTGCGCCGGGGGACACCGTGCGGATTCTGGAAGACCCATCCCACGCGGCCGATGCCGATCCGCTCGATCGCGCCTCTCGTCGGAGTCTCCCAGCCGGCGAGCAGAGAGAGAAGGGTGGATTTGTCGCATCCCGAGGGGCCGCACAGGCCGATCACCTCTCCCGAGGCGATGTCGAAGGACAGATCCTGGAACAGGTCGGGAGTCCCGTCGAAGCGATGGCTCAACCCGGTCGCCCGCACCCGTGCCGTCATCGGCACGCCTTCGCTGTGACTCCCGCGCCGATCCGGACGGTCGTCGGCGTAGGCGCTCCGGCGGGAAGCGTGACGAGCGTCGCCCCCAGCGCTGCCCCGACCACCTCGACCGCCTGCGCACCGGACGGCGACTGGATGCAGCCCCGGGACCCGTCGACGCCGAAGACCGCGGCGGCGGGCACCTTGACGGTGCTGATGGGCTCGTCGAGGGCGATCGACCCGGTCGCTTGGCGATTGTCCTCCGTCGCCGCGAGCATGACGCGGTAGTCGGTGGTCGCGCTGAGCCGGGCGAGGAAATCGGGGTCGGTGGATCGGAGGTCGTCGTCCAAAGGCCCCTTCTGGCCCCACAGGGTCAGCGTCCGGGTCCCCGGTGTGAGCGCGGTGGGGCGCGGTGTGAGCGTCACCGCGGTCAGGGCGCCGGGCAGCGTTCCGAGCGTTTCGCCCGCTTGTGCGCTCGCACCCCACACAGCGCTCCACGCGCCGACGCTCACGCTCGGTGCGGGCAGCCAGAGGATGTCGGCGCGAGAGAGCGAACGGTCGGGCGCGGGGAAGCCCGACTGCTTCTCGAGCGTCTGGAGCCCTCGCCCGGTGGCCGCGTCGAATCGCCCGGTGATGAGGAGGTCCTGCCCCAGCCGGGCGAGCTCGCGTTGCAGAGCGGACACATCCTCGCCGCGGTCGCCGGCGGTGAGGTCCCGGTAGAGCGGAACATCGGTGTGGAGCGCGAGGACCGGCGCCCCGTCGAGCGCCAGAGGCGTCGTTCCCGAAGCGGATCGCCTTGCCGGGGCCGGCATCCGCGCGTGTGACGATCCCTGACCGGGGCGCGGGCAGCGGCCGTTCGGCGGTCACCGTCAGCGACGCCGTGACCGTCCGTTCGTCCCGGAACTCCTGGGTCGTCGCGGGGGCGCTCCGAGCCGGAGTCGCGGCGCGCAGCACCGGGTCGCGCTGCTCGGGTGTCACGGCGGCCGCGGCGATCGCGGCCGCCGAGAGCGTGACGGCCACACCAAGGATGAGGAGGGACCCTCCCACGGTGCGACGGCTTCCTTTCCGCTCAGCGTTCATTGTCGTCGGGAGCGGTATAGGCGGGTACGCGCTCGGCGCAGATCCGCTCGGGCGTCGTCGGGGGCGCCCTCCGAACTCACCGAGGCTCCACCGGATGCCTCGCCGATGCCGTAGGCCACCCGGCCGTTCTGGTCGACGATGGCGTCGATGCCCTCGTCGTTCAGGCAGCTCACGTATTCGGCGGTCGCCGCGGGGACGCTGCCCCGCTTCGGCTCACCGGGGTCTTTGGCGGGTGCGGGAGCGGAACAGCCGGCGAGCACGGCGACGATCAGCGTCGCGATGCCCATGGCGGCGGCCCGGGGGAGAGTGGATCGTGTCATGGCCGTTGCCTCCTGGTGTCGTGGGCGGTGGTTCTGGTTCGTCCGCTCACGGGGTGTCTCCCGTCGCGACCGAGTAGCCCGCCGAGTACAGGCAGTTGTTGACATCGGCCTGCTCGACGGAGAATGGGGCCGAGGCGAATCCGCCATCGGCGTCGCGGTCGAAGTCTTCGGGCGTGTAGCCGGCATCGACAGCGTCGAGGTTCCGGAGGCATTGGATTGCCACGGCGCGCGGGTCGGCCAGGAGGTCGGGATTGGCCTGCTGCTGAAGGTAGAGGCTCTCGATGCGCATCACCGTGCCGTCAGCGCAGTCGGCTGTCTTCTCCAGATAGGCTTTGGCCTTCTCGTTCGAGCCGAGGGCCGGTGGCGTCACCCGGTACAGCCCGTTCGGCAGTTTGTCCCAGGTCTCCTTGTAGCCGAGATCGGCGACGCAGGAGGAATACCGCTGGAAGGCCTCGTCGTAGTCCTCTTCGGAGATCTTCCCTGTGGCGACGGCTCGCTTCAGCACCGAGCGTTCGAAGTCCGGGAGCCCCTGTTTGTCCAGTTCCTGTGTGAAGAGCTCGGTGAGGCTGCCGGCCAGGCGCTCGCCGGTTTTCCCCGGCGACACCGGGGCGGGGGCCGAGCACGCGGCGAGGCTGAGCGCAACGATCAGCGCGGGGAGGAGCCGGAGAGGTCTCCAGGGTGTCGATGTCATGCGCTCGCCTTCCTTCGTCATCGCCGGGTGGCTCCGCCAGTCAAACGAACCGGCCGTTATGGTCGCGTGATGCGAACGCTAACGTCTGGCTAACATGTGGAATTGAGAATGAGATTCGGGTGAAGGGAGGCGGGCATGGTTCGTGTGCTCGTCGTCGAGGACGAGCCGGATCTTGCGGAGACGCTGCACGAGGCTCTGGCCGTGGACGGTTTCGTCGTCGATGTCGCCGGCGACGGCCGGCGGGCGCTGGATCTCCTCGAGACCCAGCCCTTCGATCTCGTCGTCCTCGATCGCGATCTGCCGGAGGTGTCCGGCGACGAGGTGTGCCGGCTGCTGATCGAGCGCGAGTCGATCGTCCGCATCCTGATGCTGACCGCCTCCGCCGATCTGGCCGATCGGGTGAGCGGCCTCGAACGAGGGGCGGACGATTACCTCGCGAAGCCGTTCGCCTACGCCGAACTCGTCGCGCGTCTGAGAGCCCTCGCCCGCCGGAGCGGCCGGGCGGACGGGTCCGTGGTGGTCGTCGGCGCCCTCAGGATCGATGTGACCCGCCGCATCGCCGACGTCGACGGGTTCCCCGTCGCCCTGACGCCCAAAGAGTTCTCCGTGCTGGAGGCGCTGGCGCTCCATGCCGGGGCGGGGCTGAGCGCGGAGCGCTTGCTGGCGATGGCGTGGGCCGAGCCCTATGAGCGCACGGTGGGGGCGGTCCGCGTCGTCGTGCATTCTCTGCGCCGCAAACTCGGACCGGCGTTGCGCATCGAGAGCGCGCCGGGTTACGGCTACCGGCTGGAGCGGCCGTGATCAGAGGCTTCCGGGTGCGGCTCGCCGCTGCGATCGCCCTCGCCTTCACGGCACTGGGGACGGCTTTCGTGGCCGCGGAGTACGCGATCCTCTCGCGCGTCTTCGATTCGAGCGTGGCGCTGGCGACGACGGGGGAGGCCGACGTCTCCGGCACGATCGGCGATGTCCCCCGGTGCGCGGGCGAGGTCGCTGACGGCGTCGTCTGCTCTGGCGACGAGGCGGGGCATCTGCTCTCCGAGAGCATCGGGTCCGGGTTCCTCGCCTGGTCGCTGCTGGTTCTGGCTGGTTTCGTGCTCGTCTCCGCCGTCGCGGCCTGGCTGATCGCGCGCGGGACCGCCCGCCGTCTCGGCGAGATCGCCGAGGCTGTCGGCGCGGTGTCGGAGCGCGACCTCTCCCGCCGCCCGCCGTCTCGGCGGACCGCGTGACGAGGTGCGGGTGCTCGCCGATCGCATCGACTCGACGCTGGAGCGGCTGGATGCGGCCTTCGCCCGGCAGGAGCGGTTCCTCGGGAACGCGTCGCACGAACTGCGGACGCCGCTGACGCAGGGGCGCTTCGCTCCGGAGGTCGAGCCGTCTGTGCGGCGTGCCATCCGTTCCTATCTGCGCATGGAGGAGGCTGTGGAGGGTTTGCTGCAGGTGGCGCGGGTGGGCGAACTGGGCGAAGCCGATGTCGAGGCGGTGCCCCTCGCCGAGGTTCTCGCGCGCACGGCGGGAGACATCGAGGGCGAGGCGCGGGAGCGGGGAGTGCGTGTGCGAGAGGGGGTCCGGCCGGACCTCGCGGTCTGCGGCTACGCGCCGGCGGTGGATGTGGCCGTGCGCAACATCCTGCTCAACGCCGTCCGCCACAACGTCGACGGCGGATTCGTTCGCATCGATGTCGAGCGAGCGGCTGCCGGCTCCGCTGTCGCCATCCGGGTCGAGAACTCGGGGGCCCGCTATGAGGCGGAGGAAGCGACCAGGCTGCTGGAGCCCTTCAATCGCGGCGCAGTGTCGCGGAAGGGCGGGGCGAAGGGGATGGGCCTCGGGCTCTCGATCGTCTCGGCGCACCGGGGCAGTGTGAGCGTCGTGCCCCGGGCCGGCGGCGGCCTCGTCGTGACCCTCACCTTTCCGGCGGCTGCCGGCAACGCGGATGCCCTCGCGCACGGGGAAGGGGCGCCCCCGTCGCGGGGACGCCCCGATCAGAGGTGATGGATCAACGGAAGTAAGCTGCCGCCGAGTACGAGGTCGACGTTCCTGCGTCGGCGAACGCCCGCGAGTAGGAGGTCGTCCAGGGGGTCGAAGCGGTGCGCGAACCGTGCTGCGCGTACGAGCGGCCCTGGGTGCCATAGTTGGTCGTGGTCGTCGCCTCCGAGTAGTTGCGAGCGGCGTAAAGAGTGTAATACCCGGCTGCCGATGCGGGGGGCCGCGGCGACGACGGCGCCGGCGACGAGCGCGGCGCTGGCCGCGCCGGCGGCGAGAACAGAGGCGAAACGACGAGTCTTTTTGGTCATGGGATACTTCCTCGTACTTCTTTGTTTTCTTTCTGGATGGGTGTGTTCTGCAGGACGATATTCAACGTATTATCCATAACGTTTTTAATCAAGCGATTTCATGAAGTTGTCGGAGCGCGAGCCGCCGCCGATATGCTGACGTCATGCTGGACAATCCGCGCTCCCCGCGCGTCCGCGCCGTCGCCAAGCTCACCAAGCGCACCGCCCGCTCCGAGACCGGCCTCTTCCTGCTCGAGGGGCCCCAGGCTGTGTCAGAGGCGCTGACCTTCCGGCCTGAGCTGCTGGTGGAGCTGTACGCGACGCCCACCGCCCTCGAGCGCCACCAGGGCATCGCCCAGGCCGCCGCCGCGGCCGGGACGGAGGTGGAGTTCGTCACCGAGCAGGTGCTCGGCACGATCGCCGACACGGTGACGCCGCAGGGCTTCGTCGCGGTGGCGCGGCAGTTTCCGACATCCGTGCGCGATATCTTCGCGGGGTCGCCCGCGCTGGTCGCGATCCTGGAGGAAGTGCGCGACCCGGGCAACGCGGGAACGATCATCCGCGCGGCCGACTCGGCGGGGGCGGATGCCGTGGTGCTCACCGGGCGGACGGTCGACCTCTACAACCCGAAGGTCGTGCGCTCCACTACCGGCTCGCTGTTCCACGTCCCGGTCGCGGTCGGCGCCGACCTGCCGGATGTCGTGAGCCGCGCGCGCGCCGCGGGCCTCCGGGTGCTGGCGGCCGACATCGCGGGCGAGGACCTGCTCGCGGCGCGAACGGCGGGCCAGCTCGCCGGGCCGACGGCGTGGGTGTTCGGCAACGAAGCGCGCGGCCTCCCCGGCGAGCAGCTCGGTCTCGTGGACCGCGCGGTCGCCGTCCCGATCTACGGGCGGGCCGAGTCGATGAACCTGGCGACCGCGGCGTCCGTCTGCCTGTACGAGTCGGCGTTCGCGCAGCGCTCCGCCGGGTAGCGCGGGAAGCCCCGGCGACGGCCGCCCGCCTCCGCTCCGGCAGGAAATCGGCGGGCCGGCCGCCGACTAGAATGGGGAACCGTGTCTGAATCCACCGAAATCACCGAGAGCTCGGTCGAGGCGGCGGTCGAGGCGGCACTCGCCGCCATCGATGCCGCGGGCGACTCGGAGACGCTCAAGGCCGTCCGTCACGACCACACCGCGGAGGGTTCGCCGCTCGCGCGGCTGAACGCGGGCATCCGGTCGCTGCCGGGGGATCAGAAGGCCGCCGCCGGCAAGCTGGTCGGCGGCGCCCGCGGGCGGGTGAGTCAGGCGCTCGCGGCGAAGGAGGCCGGGATCGCCGCGGCTGAGGAGACTGCCCAGCTCGCGGCCGAGGCCGTGGATGTCACCGCGGTGCCGAGCCGCTGGACGCCCGGCGCCCGGCACCCGCTGAGCCTGTTGCAGGAGCGCATCGCCGACGTCTTCGTCGGGATGGGCTGGCAGGTGGCCGAGGGCCCGGAGCTGGAGAGCGAGTGGTACAACTTCGACGCGCTCAACTTCGACGCCGACCACCCGGCGCGCGCGATGCAGGACACCTTCTTCGTGGAGCCGGTCGATTCGCACCTGGTGCTGCGCACCCACACCTCGCCGGTGCAGCTGCGCGCGCTCCTCGGGGACGAGCTGCCCGTCTACCGGATCGCCCCGGGCCGGGTGTTCCGCACCGATGAGTTCGACGCCACGCACCTCCCGGTGTTCCATCAGACCGAGGGCATCGCGGTCGACAAGGGCCTGACGATGGCGCATCTGCGCGGGACCCTCGATCACTTCGTCAAGACGCTCTTCGGCGAGGGCGCGCGTGTGCGTCTGCGCCCCAACTACTTTCCGTTCACCGAGCCGAGCGCCGAGCTCGACCTGTGGCATCCCACCTTCGCGGGCGGTGCGCGCTGGATCGAGTGGGGCGGCTGCGGCATGGTCAACCCGAATGTGCTTCGCTCGGCGGGCATCGACCCGGACGTCTACACCGGGTTCGCGTTCGGGATGGGCGTCGAGCGGGCGCTGATGTTCCGCAACGATGTGAAAGACATGCGTGACATGGCCGAGGGCGATGTCCGCTTCTCCCAGCGGTTCGGAATGGTGGTCTGATGCGCGTCCCTCTCAGCTGGCTCGGCGAGTACGTCGACCTCGATCCCGGCACCACGCCTGCGCAGGTGCATGCGGCCCTCGTCTCGGTCGGCCTGGAGGAGGAGGGCGTCCACACCTTCGGGATCGAAGGCCCGATCGTCGTCGGGGAGGTGATCGACTTCGTCGAGGAGCCGCAGAGCAACGGCAAGACCATCCGCTGGTGTCAGGTGCGCGTCGCCCCGGAGGGCCAGAAGGCGGCCGATGGCGGCGCGGATGTGCGCGGCATCGTCTGCGGCGCGGGCAACTTCTTCCCCGGCGACAAGGTCGTCGTGACGCTCCCGGGCGCGTCGCTGCCCGGCCCGACACCGCTCACTCCCTTCGTCATCGCGGCGCGCAAGACCTACGGGCACGTCTCCGACGGGATGATCGCCTCCGCCCGCGAGCTGGGCCTCGGCGACGACCATGACGGCATCCTGCGCCTGAGCACACTCGGGCTCGACCCGGAGGTGGGCGCCGACGCGGTCTCGCTGCTCGGACTGGACGACACGGCCGTCGAGGTCAACGTCACCCCCGACCGCGGCTACGCCTTCTCGATCCGCGGCATCGCGCGCGAGTACGCGCACGCCACCGGTGCGGCCTTCCGCGACCCGGCCGAGGCGGTCTCGGCGCCTCACGCTCACGCGCACGGCTTCAGCGTCGCGGTGGACGACAGCGAGCCTCTCCGCGGTCGTGTCGGCGCGACCGTGTTCGTCACACGCGTCGTGCGGAATGTGGACGGCTCGCGCCCGACCCCGCCGTGGATGGCGGCGCGGCTCACGCTCGCGGGCCTCCGCTCGATCTCGCTCATCGTGGACATCACGAACTACGTCATGCTCGAGCTGGGCCAGCCTCTCCACGGCTACGATCTCGACAGGCTGAGCGGAGGCATCGTCGTCCGCCGGGCGCGGGCGGGAGAGACCCTCGTCACCCTGGACGGCCAGACCAGGAAGCTCGACACCGAGGACCTCCTCATTGCCGACGGTTCGGGCGCGATCGGCCTCGCCGGCGTCATGGGCGGCGCGGCGACCGAGATCAGCGCCGGGACCACGAGCGTCCTCGTCGAGGCGGCGAACTTCGACCCGGTCTCGATCGCTCGCACCGCCCGCCGGCACAAGCTGCCGAGCGAGGCCTCCAAGCGCTTCGAGCGCGGCGTGGACCCGCGGGTGGCGGTCGCTGCCGCGGCGCGTGTCGTCCAGCTGCTGGAACAGCTCGCCGGGGGGAGCGCCGACGGACTCGGTTCGCTGCTGGACGAGACAGCGGACGCCGAACCGATCCGTCTGCCGGACGACTACATCGGGAACCTGGTCGGCGTCGCCTTCACCGATAACGAGGTGCGCGGCGCGCTCGCGGAGATCGGCGGCTCGGTCGCCGAGGCCGACGGCGAACTTCTCGTGACGCCGCCGAGCTGGCGTCCGGACCTGCGCGATAAATCGGACCTGGCCGAGGAGGTCGCCCGCATCGTCGGGTTCGACCGCATCCCCTCGGTGCTTCCGGTCGCCCCGCCCGGCCGCGGCCTGTCGCGGGCGCAGACGCTGCGCCGCGCGGTCGCCCAGACCCTCGCGGACAACGGCGCCACGGAAGTGCTCGCGTTCCCGTTCGTCGGCGCGGCGCAGAACGACCTCTTCGGCTCGCCCGAGCCCGGCGGCGTCCCGGCCGTGAAGCTCGCGAACGCTCTGGACGCCACGGCGGCATACCTGCGCACGTCGCTGCTCCCCGGTCTCCTCGGCATCGCCAAGCGCAACCTCGCCCGCGGTCTCGTGGACTTGAGCGTGTACGAGGCCGGCACGGTGTTCTTGCCCGGGGCGGCCCTGGGCAGCCGGACGCTGCCCCCGGGCGCTGCGCTTCCCAGCGACGAGACCCTCGCGGGCCTGAACGCCGGCATCCCGGACCAGCCGCGTCACCTCGCCGGCGTCGTCCTCGGTCACACCGTTCGGAAGCAGCCTGGCCAGCCCGCCGTCGCGGCGGGCCTCGCCGACGCGCTCGCGATGGTGGACCAGGCGGCGGCGGCCGTCGGCATCGCGGTCGAGCCCGTGCAGAGCCGCCACCAGGCGCTCCACCCGGGACGCACCGCGCAGCTCGTCGTCCACGGCCGCGACGGCGTGCGCACGGTCGTCGGCTACGCCGGAGAGCTGTCACCGGCGCTCGCGGCCGAACTCGACCTCCCGCGCGTCGTCGCGGTCTTCGAGCTCGACCTGGACGCGCTGATCGCTGTGGCCCCGGCGCAGATCGTGGCCGGGACGATCGCCGGGTTCCCGGCGGCGACGCAGGATCTCTCCCTGGTCGTCTGCGACGAGGTTCCGGCGGGAGACGTGCTGCGCGCGGTCCGCGGCGGGGCGGGGGCTCTGCTGGAAGACATCCGCCTGGTCGACGACTACCGGGGCAGCGGCCTCCCCGACGGCCACAAGAGTCTCACCTTCGCACTCCGGTTCCGCGCTGACGACCGGACGCTGACGGCGGCGGAGGCGAGCGAGGCGAAACAGGCCGGGGCCGCCCGCGCGGGCGAGCTGTTCGGGGCGGGCGTCCGGGAGTGACGCGGCGGTCACCGTGCGCGGAGCCTGCGGAACTCTCTTCGCGCGCGGTGACGCAGTTGCTCGCCGAACTCCACCGCGCGGCGGTACGGGGTGCTGGGGTTGAGGGGCACGCGGAGAGCCGCTGGGTCCGCGGCGCGGATGATCTCCCGCAGGAGCGCGTTCCCGTGGTCCGCGCGTTCGGCGGCCGGAACGCCCACGAGCGTCCCCCAGGAGGACTCGGTTGCTGAACGGCGTGAACGTCTACCTGCGCGATGTCCCACTCGAGCTGGCTCTGACCCTGCCAGGAGCCGCAGCGGTGCTCCCAGTAGAAGAGATCGTCGAGAGCGATCCCGGAGGCGGCGGAGGCGGGCGCCGCGCTCCGGTGCCACTCTTCGATCGACGCTGCGATGAAGGGGATCTCCGCCCAGCCGGGGATCAGGGCCAGGATGTCAGCGGCGGAGCCGGTTGCGGGAGGTCCGTCCGGTCCCCCGTAGAAGGTGCGCGCCACTTCGCTCGCATTGCCCTTCACCGCGACGTGGTCGGCCGGGTGGCCGTTCAGGATGCCGTGGGCGATCACCCCCCAGTCGTCGTAGTGCGCCATCGGTGTGTTGCCGGTGTACAGCTCCCGCCAGCCGGGGTCCGGCTCGGCGCGGCAGTCGATGAGGTGATGCGCCACCCCCAGCCGGGCAGCCACGGTCTTCGCGATCGCGACATCGGTCGAGAACCGGGTCAGGTGCCGGTAGAGCAGGGTGTACCTGTACATCGAACTCCGCACGTCCCGGGAAGCGGCCGCGATCAGAGCGCGTGAGTCGTACCCCGCGGTGAGCGGGAGGGACAGCGGGAAACGACGGGATGCCGCGCCGATCGCCGCGGTCAGGTGCGCGGCGGTGAACTCCTCGGCGGCGGTCAGCGTCCGGTCGGGCAGCGGCGCGACGGGCCAGACGCGTTCCTGGCGGCGTCGCGCGACGTTCAGACGGTGGTTCGGGACGAGGCGGTCCACCTCGTCGTACAGTGTCATCGCGGCCGGGAGGAAGTGTTCGCGATCGGCCGCTTTGTGTACGCTGCCGTCGAACTGACGCGCGCGCTCTCCCCGCCTCAACGGTACGACCTCCGCCAGCAGGTAGGCCTGCGAGGCCGCGTGGAAGCGTCCTTCGTGCCAGGTGTACTCGACCGATCGGGTCCCCGTGGCGTCGAGATAGACGACGATGTCGTCCCCGGTGAAGGCGAAGAGCGCGAACCGGCCGGACAGGCGGTGCAGGAACGTCTCGCCTTCGCTGCGGGACCAGGCTTCCGCGAACTCCGCGAGAACCGCTGCGTCATCCTGTTCCGGCCGCTCCGGGTCGATCGCGAAGCCGAGGAGGACGAAACTGCTCCCGGGCGCGCGGTGGATGGTGACGCTGAGCTCGGGATGCGCGTACACGGTGTGCTCGGCGACACGGTGACGGCCCCAGCCGTCGAGGTCGACGGTGGAGTCCGGTGTGATCAGGAACTGGCGGCGGAAGCGGAGACTGTTCATTCGGAAGCCAGGAGGGTGGGAGCGGTCGCGGCGGCGGCGCGGTCGAGACGCCGCTTTGTGCGCACCGCCGCGGTGGCCTGGACGAGGAGAACCGTGGCCTCCGCGCAGAACTGCCCGAGGAGCGCGCCGAGGGTGCCGCCGAGCGCGGCGCCGGTGAGGATCAGGGGGAGGCCGACCAGGGCCCCGGCGGCCGCGGACCAGGCGAGCGCATCCAGCCGTCCCAGGGTCACGAGGAGGATCTGGCCGCAGGACATGCTGACGAAGATCACAGCGAGCGTGCCGCCGGCGATGGCGGCGAGCGGGGTGGGGATGTGGATGACACCGGCGAACACGATCTCCGCCACGACCGGGGCGACGACGGCGAAGCCGGCTCCGGCGACGAGGCCGACGACCACGTTCGTCAGGACGGCCCGGCGTGCCCGGCGCAGCCGCTCGGCCCGCGTCGTCGCTTTGCCCACCCAGCCTTTGAGGGCGAAGTGAACGGTTCCGATGACCTGCTGCGCCATCCTCAGCAGCCGGTCCATCGCGGCGTACGACGCGGTGGCCTGCGGTGCGACGAGAGCGACCGCGGCGGTGCCGAAACTGATGTAGAAGCTGGAGAAGACGCGCGTCGTCAACGCCATCGACTGGCAGCGGACGAGGAACACGACTCGCCGCGGCGACAACCGCAGGAAGTCCGCTCGCCTGACCCCGAGTGTGCGCATCGCCAGCGCCGGGCTCAGCAGCCCCGCCACGAGCAGGGCGATGCCGTAGACGATCAGCGGCGCTCCGGCGAGCAGCGCCAGCGCGGCGGCCAGCACCGCGGCCGTGCGCGGGATGGCTTCTTGCAGCAGGATGTGGCGGGGCTGGGCGATGCCGACGAAGACCCAGGCCGCGCTGATCGAGCCGCCGGCGGCGACGGCGACCACGGCGGCGGTGAGGCTCTGGGACGGGGCGAGCAGGAAGGCGGCGATGGCGGCGGCGATGAGCGCGGGGATGGCCACCAGCACCTGCGTGGTCAGTCCGGCCGCGTAGGTCTGGGCGATGTTGCGGCGGGCCTGGCGGGCGACGCGCTGGGTGCCGGAGATGCCCCAGCCGAGTTCGACGAGCACGCCCGCAGTGCCGCCGAGCGACTGGCCGATGGCGATCGCGGCCCAGCCCAGCCTTCGGCCCCGGCGGTGTGGGCGATGGCGGGCAGCGCGAGCAGAGGGCTCACCGCGTTGAGCAGAGGGATGCCGAGGTATCCGCCGAGGAGGCGGGCTCCGCGGCTGAGCTGGGTGCGTCGGGTCATGGTCGTCTGGCGGGTCGGGATCGGTGATTCACGGGTAGTGAACACACTATTCAACCATCTTGGAAATGTGCCTCTTCCGGGGGTCGTGTTCGATGCGATTGGCGTCTCGGCGCGCCGGAACGATAGGGTGGGCGGCATGCTTATCGTCGGCGCCTCCGCTCTGCGCCGACGCCTGCGCGACCGCCGAAGCTAGGCGGCGCTCGGGCGACCTCTCGGGGTCAGACGCGGGCGTTGCCATCTCCGAGGTCCCCTGTCGTCCACGTCACCAAGGAACAAGCATGACTCTCTCGGTCGCCGTCGCCGGCGCTTCCGGGTACGCAGGCGGGGAGCTGCTGCGCATCCTCGCCGATCACCCCGATTTCGATATCCGCACCGTGACCGCGCACCAGAACGCCGGTCAGCCGCTCGCCGCCCACCAGCCGCAGCTGCGCTCGCTGGCCGGCCTCACCCTCTCGGAGAGCACGGCGGAGAACCTGGCGGGGCACGATGCGGTCTTCCTCGCCCTTCCGCACGGGAAGTCGGGAGAGATCGCCGCGCAGCTGCCGGCGGACACCCTCGTGGTCGACTGCGGCGCCGATCACCGGCTGGAAGACCCGGGCGCGTGGGCGGCGTTCTACGGCGGTGAGCACTTCGGTTCGTGGGCCTACGGCGTCCCGGAGCTGCCGGTCGGCGCGGGGAAACAGCGCGAGCGTCTCGCCGGGGCCAAGCGGATCGCGGCGCCGGGATGTAATGCGAGTGCGGTGTCGCTGGCGCTCGCCCCCGGCATCCACGCCGGGTTGATCGAGGACGCCGATATCGTCTCCGTGCTCGCGGTCGGGCCCTCGGGCGCGGGGAAGGCGCTGAAGACGATGTACCTCGCGAGCGAGATCCTCGGTTCGGCGAACCCGTACGCGGTCGGCGGGACGCACCGGCACATCCCGGAGATCCAGCAGAGCCTGCGGAAGGCGGGCGCGCCCTCGCCGACGATCTCGTTCACACCGGTCCTGGTGCCGATGTCGCGCGGAATCCTGGCGACCTCCACCGCCCGCGCGAGATCGGGCGTCAGTGCTGCGCAGGTGCAGGCTGCGTGGGAGGAGGCGTACGCGGGGGAGCCGTTCGTGCAGGTGCTGCCGGCGGGGAGCGTGCCGCGCACCTCGGATGTGCTCGGCGCCAACACGGTTTCGATCGGAGTCGCGCTGGACGCGGCCGCCGGCCGGGTCGTCACGGTGCTCGCGATCGACAATCTGTACAAGGGAACCGCCGGGGCGGCCATCCAGTCCGCCAACATCGCCCTCGGCCTCGCCGAGACCGCCGGCCTGAGCGTGAATGGAGTCGCCCCGTGAGCGTCACCGCTGCCCAGGGCTTCGCCGCCGCCGGTGTCGCCGCCGGTCTCAAGCCGAGCGGCGAGCGCGATCTGGCGCTCGTGCGCAACCGCGGGCCGCTGACCGCCGCGGCCGCCGTCTTCACCACGAACAGGTGCAAGGCCAACCCCGTGCTCTGGAGCGAGCAGGTCATCGCGGACGGCGTGGTCTCCGCGATCGTGCTCAACTCCGGAGGGGCGAACTGCTACACCGGGGCGGCGGGCTTCCAGGTCACGCACGCGACGGCCGAAGCGGTGGCCGCGGCCCTCGAGGTCTCGGCGGGCGATGTCCTCGTCTGCTCGACCGGCCTCATCGGCGACCAGCTCGACCTCGCCAAGCTGACGGCTGGGGTGGACGCCGCCACGGCCGCCCTCGCGACCGACGCCGGCCTCGGCGCGGCCGAGGCGATCATGACCACGGACACCCGGCCGAAGCAGGCCGAACAGCGCTCGAACGCGGGCTGGACCATCGGCGGGATGGCGAAGGGAGCCGGGATGCTGGCCCCCGGGCTCGCGACCATGCTCGTCGTGATCACCACGGACGCCGTGCTCGGCTCCGCGCAGCTCGACAGCGCGCTCCGCGCCGCCACGCGCGTCACCTTCGACCGCCTCGACTCCGACGGCTGCATGTCCACGAACGACACGGTCGCCCTGCTCGGCTCCGGGGCCAGTGGTGTCGAGCCCGACCTCGATGAGTTCGCGCTCGCGCTCACCGAGGTCTGCCGCAGCCTCGCGACGCAGCTGCAGGAAGACGCGGAGGGCGCCTCCCACGACATCACGATCGAGGTCGTGAACGCGCTCACCGAGGACGATGCGGTGACCGTCGGCCGCGCGGTGTCCCGCTCCAACCTGTTCAAGGCCGCCATCTTCGGCAACGACCCCAACTGGGGCCGCGTGCTCGCCGCGGTCGGCACGACCGACGCGGCCTTCGACCCCTACCGCATCGACGTCGCGATCAACGGCGTCCAGGTGTGCGCCGCGGGCGAGCCCGACCAGCCGCGCGACCGTGTCGACCTCGCCCCGCGCGCTGTGCGCGTCCGCATCGACCTGCACGCCGGGGACGAGGGCGCGAGCATCCTGACCAATGACCTGACCCACGACTACGTCCACGAGAACAGTGCCTACTCCAGCTGAGATGACGAAAGAAGAAGACGCCTTCGAGACGGTCGAGCGCGCCGCCGCCACAGCCAAGGCCGCCGCCCTCATCGAGTCGCTCCCGTGGCTCAAGACTTTCCACGACCGCATCATCGTGGTGAAGTTCGGCGGCAATGCGATGGTGAGCGAGGAGCTTCAGCGCACTTTCGCCGAGGATATGGTCTACCTCCGCTACGCCGGTCTGCGCCCGGTCGTCGTCCACGGCGGCGGTCCGCAGATCTCCGCGATGCTCGACCGGCTCGGCATCCAGAGCGAGTTCCGGGGCGGCTACCGCGTGACCACGGCCGAGGCGATGGAGGTGGTGCGCATGGTGCTCACCGGCCAGATCAACCGCGACATCGTGGGCACCATCAACAAGCACGGCCCCCTCGCGGCCGGGCTCTCCGGCGAGGACGCCGCGCTGTTCCAGGGCCGCAAGCGCGGCGCGGTGGTGGACGGCGAAGAGGTCGACCTCGGACTCGTCGGCGATGTGATCGGCGTGAACCCGGAGGCTGTGCTCGCCCAGCTCGACGCCGGGCGCATTCCGGTCGTCTCCTCGATCGCCCCGGACGCCGACGAGCCGGGACAATCCCTCAACGTGAACGCGGACGCCGCCGCCGCCGCCCTCGCCGTGGCGCTCCGCGCCGCGAAGCTCGTCATCCTGACCGACGTCGCCGGGCTGTACGGCGACTGGCCCAACCGGGACTCGCTGCTGTCGAAGATCACCGCGCCGGAGCTGCGCGAGCTGCTCCCGGGCCTCGAATCGGGCATGATCCCGAAGATGGCGGCCTGTCTGGCGGCGGTCGACGGGGGAGTGGAGAAGGCCGCGATCATCGACGGGCGCATCGAGCACTCGATCCTGCTCGAAGTGTTCACACAGTCCGGGATCGGAACGGAGGTGGTGCCGGTATGAGCGGCGACCCGAACGGCCGGATCGACGGCGCAGAGTGGAAGTCGCGCTACGCCGAGACCATGATGCGCACCCTCGCCACGCCGAAGCTCCTGCTCGAGCGCGGCCAGGGCTGCCGGGTGTGGGACGTGGACGGCAACGAGTACCTCGACTTCCTGGCCGGGATCGCGGTCAACTCGCTCGGCCACGCCCATCCCGCGCTGGTGGAGGCCGTGAGCGGCCAGGTGGCGACCCTCGCACACGTCTCCAACTACTTCTCGACGGCCCCGCAGCTGGAGCTCGCCGAGCGGCTGCGGGCGATCGCCGGCGCGGGGGAGCAGGGCCGCGTCCTGTTCGCCAACTCCGGGGCCGAGGCGAACGAAGCGGCCTTCAAGCTGGCCCGCCTGAACCGCGGACCGCACGGCGTCCGCACGCGGGTACTCGCCCTGCGCAACGCGTTCCACGGTCGCACGATGGGCGCGCTCGCCCTCACCGGCAAGCCGCCGATGCGCGAAGCGTTCGAACCGCTGCCGGGCGGGGTGGAGCACATCGACTCGACCATCGCCGCGCTGGAGCACGCGATCGACGACCGGGTCGCGGCCCTCTTCGTCGAGCCGGTCAAAGGCGAGGCGGGTGTGCTCGAGCTGCCGGCCGGGTTCCTGCGGCGCGCTCGCGAGCTCACCGAGCAGCACGGCGTCCTGCTCGTCCTGGACGAGATCCAGACCGGCGTCGGGCGAACCGGAGCCTGGTTCGCCTACCAACACGAGGGCATTCTCCCGGACGCCGTGACGGTCGCGAAGGGCATCGCCGGCGGGGTCCCGATCGGCGCGCTCGTCACTTTCGGCTGGGCCTCCGACCTCTTCACGCAGGGACAGCATGGCTCCACGTTCGGCGGCAACCCGCTCGCGACAGCGGCGGCCAACGCCGTGCTCGGCGAGATCGAGCGCGCGGGACTCGTGGAGAACGCGGCGCGCCGCGGCGGCGAGCTGCGGGCGATCATCCGCTCCTACGACTCCCCGCTGATCGGCGAGGTGCGCGGCGCGGGGCTCCTCGTCGGCATCGGCCTGACCGGAGGCGAGGCGAACCGGCTGTCGGACGCCGCGCTCGCGCAGGGTCTCATCGTCAACGCCCCGAACGAGTCCAGCATCCGCCTCGCGCCGCCGCTCATCGTGGGCGATGCCGAGCTCGCCGAGTTCCGCGAGCGGTTCGGCCGCGCTTTGGCCGCCCTCTGACCCCCACCCCGAAGGATCACCATGACCAGGCACTTCCTCCGCGATGACGACCTCAGCCCGGCCGAACAGGCCGAGGTGCTCGACCTGGCCGCCGAGCTGAAGCGAGACCGCTTCCGCGCCCGGCCGCTCGCCGGTCCGCAGACCGTCGCCGTGATGTTCGACAAGACCTCGACCCGCACACGCCTCTCGTTCGCGACCGGCATCGCCGACCTCGGCGGCACCCCGCTCATCATCCAGGCCGGGGAGAGCCAGATCGGCGCGAAGGAGTCGCTCGCCGACACCGCGCGCGTGATGGAGCGGATGCTCGCCGCCATCGTGTGGCGCACTTTCGCGCACTCGGGGCTCGAAGAGCTCGCCGACGGCACTCGCATCCCCGTGGTCAACGCGCTCTCCGACGATGTCCACCCCTGCCAGACCCTCGCCGACTTGCAGACGGTCCGCGAGCGCAAAGGGCACACCGCCGGGCTCACGATGAGCTTCTTCGGCGACGGCGCGAGCAATATGGCGCACTCCTCCCTCCTCGGCGGCGCGACGGCGGGCATGCATGTCCGCGTCGCCGCGCCGGCCGGGTACACGCCGGACCCCCGGTTCGTCGCGGACGCCGAGGCGATCGCGGCCCGCACCGGAGGATCGGTGCTTGTGACCGCCGACCCAGGAGAAGCGGCGGCGGGCGCCGATGTGATCGTCACCGACACCTGGGTGTCGATGGGCAAAGAGGACGAGAAAGCAGAGCGGATCGCCGTGTTCGGCGACTACGCGGTGGACGCCGGGACGCTGAGGCTCGCGGACCCTGCGGCGATCTTCCTGCACTGCCTGCCCGCCTACCGGGGTCTGGAAGTCAGCGCCGATGTCATCGACGGCCCCCAGTCCGTCGTCTGGGACGAGGCCGAGAACCGGCTGCACGCGCAGAAGGCCCTGTTGACGTGGCTGCTGGCGAAGAACCGGGAGGATGCGGCATGAGCGCGCACAGCGATGCCGGACAAGGCGGGGTCGGGCACACCGACGAGGGCAAGCTCTGGGGCGCCCGGTTCGCTGGCGGCCCCTCGCCCGAGCTCGCGGCGCTGAGCGCATCCACGCACTTCGACTTGGCGCTCGCCGCCTACGACCTCGCCGGCTCCCGCGCGCACGCGGCCGCCCTGGCCGCGGCCGGCTACCTCACGGACGATGAGCTGGCCGGGATGCTCGCGGCGCTCGACCGCCTCGACGAGGACGTCGCCTCCGGCGCGTTCGCCGCGGCCGAGACCGATGAGGATGTCCACGGCGCTCTCGAGCGCGGCCTCATCGAGCGTGCCGGCGCCGACCTCGGCGGCAAGCTGCGCGCGGGCCGGAGCCGCAACGACCAGATCGCCACGCTCGTCCGGCTCTACCTCCGCGACCACGCGGGCGTCATCGCCGATCGGCTGATCGCGCTCGTGGACGCGATCGCGGCCCAGGCGCAGGCGCATCCCACCGCTATCCTGCCCGGTCGCACCCACCTCCAGCACGCGCAGCCGGTGCTGCTCGCCCACCACCTGCTCGCCCACTGCTGGCCGCTGGTCCGCGACCTGGAGCGTCTGGCCGACTGGGACAAGCGCGCGAACGTCTCGCCCTACGGAGGCGGTGCTCTGGCTGGCTCGACCCTCGGCCTCGACCCGCTGCTCGTCGCGCGCGAGCTGGGGTTCGCGGCCAGCTCCGAGAACTCCATCGACGGCACGGCGGCGCGGGATGTCGTGGCCGAGTTCGCGTTCATCGCCGCGCAGATCGGCATCGATCTCTCCCGCTTCGCCGAAGAGATCGTCCTGTGGAACACGCGCGAGTTCGGGTTCGTCACCCTCGACGACTCCTACTCGACCGGTTCCTCGATCATGCCGCAGAAGAAGAACCCCGACATCGCCGAGCTCGCGCGGGGCAAATCCGGGCGTCTGATCGGCAATCTGACCGGACTGCTCACCACGCTGAAGGGCCTTCCGCTGGCGTACAACCGCGACCTGCAGGAGGACAAAGAGCCGGTCTTCGACTCGGTGCAGACCCTCGAGGTCGTGCTTCCGGCCTTCGCCGGGATGGTCGCGACCCTGCGCTTCCACACCGATCGGATGGCCGAGCTCGCCCCGCAGGGATTCTCGCTCGCGACCGATGTGGCCGAGTGGCTGGTCAAGCGGCATGTCCCGTTCCGGGTGGCGCACGAGCTGACCGGGAGCCTGGTCCGGTTCGCCGAGGAGAACGGCCTGGAACTGCACGAGGTCTCCGACGGGCAGTTCGCGGCGATCTCACCGCTGCTGACCCCGGACGTCCGCACGGTGCTGACGGTCGAAGGCTCCGTGGCCAGCCGAGCCGGCGTCGGAGGGACCGCGCCCGAGCGTGTCGCCGAGCAGCTCGCGGCCCTCACCGACCGCGTGCGCTCCCTCGCCGCCGGGCGGGAGCTCTGATGGCCTCGCGCCGCCCGGGATGGGTCATCCCGCTCATCGTCGTCGTGGCCGCGGCGGTCATCGTGACCGGCCTCGTCGTGACCGTCGCCGTCGGCGGACGCGTCTTCTGACGTGGTCCTCTCCCCGCCCGGGCGCGACACCTTCCTGGCGTCGTCGCTTGCGGTCGCCCCGCGCCTCCTCGGCGCCGTGCTGCGGCACGAGAGCGCCGAGGGCGCGGTCGCGCTGCGCATCACCGAAGTGGAGGCGTATACCGGCGAGGGCCTCGACCCGGGTTCGCACGCTTTCCGCGGACGGACCAAGCGGAACGCCGCGATGTACGGCGAACCCGGCCGCCTGTACGCGTACTTCACCTACGGAATGCACGTCTGCGCGAACGTCGTCTGCTCGCCGGAGGGGGAGGCGTCGGCCGTGCTGCTGCGCGGCGCCGAGGTCGTCGAGGGCGTCGCCCTGGCGGGACGGCGGCGTGCCGGCGCGAGCGGCCGCCGCATCCCGCCGCGCGACCTCGCCCGCGGCCCGGCCCGCCTGGTCGTCGCGGCCGGGATCGGCCTCGCGGACGACGGGGCTGACCTGCTCGCGCCCCCGTTCGGCCTGCTGCTCCCGAGCGTGCAGCCGGAGTACGCGACCGGACCCCGGACGGGCGTCTCCGGCGCGGGCGGCGGCGCGGCGTTCCCGTGGCGCTACTGGCTGCCGGGCGAGCCGTCGGTGTCGCCGTATAAGCGCCACCCCCAGTCGCACCCCTAGCTGCCAGTCTGCCAGTCTGCCTCTCCCACCCCAGACCCCTACCCCCAGTCCCTACCCCCCCCAGCAGGATCTAGATGCAGGAAAGGGAGGAGGTTCGGCTGTGGCGGTCTGCTTTGTCCTCCGTTTCCTGCGTTTTGGCGGGCTGGCAGCTGTGTTTTCCTCCGTTTCCGACGGGTGCGGGTGGTGAGGGCGGGTGGGGTTGGGGTGAGGACGAGGGGGGTCACCCTGCGGTGAAGCGGAACAGACCCGCGCAGACGCAGGCCCACACGAGGCTGACGAGCGTTCCGATGAGGAAACGCTCGCGCGTCTCCGGTGTTTCGAGTTCTGTGAACCGCCCGACGCCTTTGATCGCGATCAGGACGGCCAGCGCTTCGGGGAAGCCGGCCATGATCGCGCCGGTCGCGGCGAACCGTTCGAGGAGGCCGATGATCGTGCCTCCGCGCAGGACCTCTCTGGTGCTCTCGGGCCCGCTCACCCGGTCGTGGACGACGATGCCGCCGTTGGCCCCCAGCGGGGCCGGGCGGGTCCCGAGCGCCAGGACGAGCTGCGCGGCCGGTCCGCCGCCGACGACGCTGAGCGCCAGCGCCACGATGCCGATGAGCGCGCGGTAGCCGTTGGGCGCCTCGTACGGCGGCAGCGTGAGGGCGAGGAACGCCAGTGCGAGGAGTCCTGCCCCCGTGTACACCAGCGGCCGGCGTGGCCGGCGCAGGGTGGCGATTATGCAGCACAGGGAGGCGATGGCCAGGAGGAGCGTGAGCGTCCAGGCGGTGATCGGTGCGGCAGCGGAGAGGACGCTGGGCAGCGGCAGGTCGGTCATCCATCCTCCGAGTCTCGGCGGGCCGGCGCCTGGGCTGCGTCGACACTCGCCAATAGCCTAATCAGCGCGGGATGCGCGGCGAGTTCCACGCGCACTCCCGCTCTCCGCGCACGGTCGCTGGCCGATTGCGGGGTGATCCCGAGCCGGGCTCCCGCCTGAGCCTGTGTGAGGCCGGAGGCGACGAGGTCGTAGAGTTCCCAGCCGGCCGCGCTCCGCGCTTCGCGAACGGTGAGCAGCAGCGTCAGCAGCGCCTCCGCGTCCGCCGCGGGCTCCGGGGCGGCGAGGGCGTCTGCGGCGAACCGGGTGGCTGCGCGTTTGGCGCGGGCGACCGCTGTGCGCGCGGCGACGAACGCCTCCCCGGCCGCTTCGCGCGTGGCGCGAGGCAGGGGGGTGCGTACGGCTCCGATGCCGAGCCCGACGCTCCAGTCGCCGCGGCGGGTGAGGTCGAGGACGATCTCGAGGACGGCCGCCGGGTCTGCGCTGAGCGCCTGGATCTCGTCGCCGGCGTTCCGGTCGGCCGGCAGCGCGAGGCGGTCGCCGAAGCGGCTGTCCAGCTCTTCCACGAGGGGCGCGGCGAGATCGGCCCGGCGCCGGCTGCCGACCTGGTCTGCGGTGATGACGAACATTTCCCCCTCCAATCAGGTCTGGGGGCTTGATTGCGATCTTATCAAGTCTGAGGGCCTGATTGTGGTGTCATCAGGGCTGTGGGCCTGATATTTCAACGGGATGCCGGGTCGCCCGCTGCTAGCCTTTAGAGGTGTCAGATTCGCCTTCCCGCCACCAGCAGCTTCTCCGGGCGCAGTCCAACGATCCGTCTTTCGACGATGTCTGGGACGAGCTGATCTGGCGCGGACTCGTGTATGTCTCCACAGACGAGACCGCACTGAAACAGCTCCTGGCGGGTGAGCCGATCGCGTACTACTGCGGCTTCGACCCGACAGCGCCGAGTCTGCACCTGGGGAACCTCGTCCAACTGCTCACCATGCGCCGGTTGCAGTTGGCCGGCCACCGCCCGCTCGGTCTGGTGGGCGGGTCGACCGGCCTCATCGGCGACCCTAAGCCGTCCGCCGAGCGCACCCTGAACACCAAGGAGACCGTCGCCGAGTGGGGCGGCTTCCTGCGGGAGCAGGTCACGCGCTTCCTCTCGGACGAGGGCGACAACGCCGTCCTGCTGGTCAACAACCTCGACTGGACCGCGCCGCTGTCGGCCATCGACTTCCTGCGCGAGATCGGCAAGCACTTCCGTGTGGGGGCGATGTTGAAGAAGGACGCTGTCGCCGCGCGCCTGAACTCCGACGAAGGCATCTCCTACACCGAGTTCAGCTACCAGATCCTCCAGGGCCTCGACTACCTCGAGCTGTACCGCCAGCACGGCTGCGTGCTGCAGACCGGCGGCAGCGACCAGTGGGGGAACCTCACGAGCGGCACGGAGCTGATTCGCCGAGTGGCGGGCGGACACGCGCACGCCGTCGGCACGCCGCTCATCGTCAACAGCGACGGCACCAAGTTCGGCAAGAGCGAAGGCAATGCCGTCTGGCTGGACCCGGCGCTCACCAGTCCCTATGCGATGTACCAGTTCTGGCTGAATACGGATGACGCCGATGTGATCGCGCGCCTCAAGGTGTTCACTTTCCTCCACCGCGACGAGATCGAGCGCCTGGAGCGCGCGGTCGCGGAGGAGCCGTTCCGCCGCGAGGCGCAGCGCCGGCTGGCGCTCGACGTGACGAGTCTCGTCCACGGTGCAGCGGCGGCGGAGGCCGTGATCGCGGCGTCCGAAGCGCTGTTCGGGCGCGGCGGCGACCTCGCCCAGCAGGACACGGACACCCTCGCGGCCGCTCTGCGCGAGCTTCCCCACACGGTCTCGGCGCCCGGTGCGACCATCGCCCAGGCGCTCGTGGACACGGGGCTCACCAAGAGCCTCGGCGAGGCCAGGCGCGCTGTGGCCCAGGGCGGCGTCTCCGTCAACAATGCGGCGGTGCAGGACGCCGACACCCCGGTCGGCGACGCACTGCTGCCGGGCGGTATGCTCGTGCTGCGCCGAGGCAAGAAGACGCTTGCGGGCGTCTTCGTCGAGGAGGGTGTCTGAGATGGACGGCGAAGCGCACGGGGACGGCTCTCGCGAGGAGGAGGGCCTCTTGTCGCGTCTTGAGGTGATCGAGGCTCAGCCGCTCGCGGAACGGGCGGAAGCGTACGCGAATCTCCACGGGGAGCTCTCAGCCCGATTGGAGGGTGGGGACGCGCCGCCGAACCGCGGAACTGGTAATATGTGATACTGAACCCAGAGTATCAGCACGAAAATCGGTGACCCGGCCTATGAAAATCATCCACTTCTGCACGCGTGTCGGAAACTTCGCCGACGGCCTCGTCAATGTCGCTGTCGACCTCGCGATCACCCAGTCGCGAGCCGGTCACGATGTCGTCCTCGCTTCTCTCGGCGGCGACTACGAACCGCTGCTCAACGCCAACGGCGTGCGGACCGTCCGCCTGGACTTCCGGGTGCGCAAGCCGTGGGAGGTGCTCGCGACACGCCGGGCGATCAAACGTCTCGTCGCGGAGACCGGGGCGGAGGTCCTCCACTCGCACACGATCGCGCCCGCGGTGCTCGCGGCCTCCCTGGGCCGGCGAACAGCGCTGACGGTCTCCACCGTCCACAACGAATTCCAGCGCGGCGCCCGGCTGCTCGGCGCGAGCCGTCTCGTCGTGTGCGTCAGCAAGGCCATCCAGGACAAAATGGAGCGGATCTGGCTGAGCCGCGGGAAGACCACCGTCATCGTCAACGGTGTCATGGGCTCCCCGCGCCGGGTGACGGCGCCCCCGAAACCGCGGCTGCAGGGCCGCGCCATCGTCGCGATCGGCTCCGTCACACTCCGCAAGGGGTCTGATATCCTTCTGGAGGCGTTCGGTGAAGTGGCCCGGCAGCGGGACGACGCCCACCTCTACTTCGTCGGGAACGTCGATCATCCGGAGCTCCTCGATCGCTTCCGAGAGGAGGAGTGGTTTCCGCGGGTCCACCTGGAAGGGCGGGCAGAGGACCCCACCGGCTACCTCGCCGCCGCGGAGGTCTTCGTCCAGGCGTCCCGTCAGGACCCGTACCCGCTCGCCGTTCTCGAGGCCATCCAGTCCGGCATCAAGATGGTCGGCAGCGACGCCGACGGCATCCCCGAGGCCCTCGGCCACGGCCGCCTCGGTGCGGTGTTCCCGAGCGAGGACGCCGAAGCGCTGGCCGCCCGGCTGATCGACGCTTTCGACGGCCGTGGCCCGATCCCGGAGCCGACGGAGGCCGACCTGGCGGCGAACTCCGTCGAGCGGATGGCGGACGACTACGTGCGCGAATACGCACGCCAGCTGACCGGCCGCGGCGCGGTGTAGCGTTGAGGGGTGTCGCCGGGAACGTCTGAGCCTGCTTTCCTGCGGCTCGATGTGGCTTTGACGGTTCGTGGGCTTGTGCGTTCGCGGAGCCGGGCGGCTGCTGCGATCGCCGAAGGTTTGGTGACGGTGGACGGGAAGCCGGTCATCCGGGCGTCTACGTGGGTCGGTCCGGGGCAGGCCCTCGCGGTCGCCGGCGTCGATCACTATGTGAGTCGCGGCGCCCATAAGCTTCTCGCGGCGCTCGATGCCTTCGGTGTGCCTGTCTCCGGCCGGACAGCGCTCGATGCGGGGGCCTCGACCGGGGGATTCAGTCAGGTGCTGCTGGAGCGTGGCGCTGAGACGGTGGTCGCGCTGGATGTCGGGCACGGCCAGCTCTCGCCCGTGCTGGCGGGGGAGGGACGGCTGCGTTCTTTCGAGGGCGTCAATGTGCGTGCCCTGACTCCGGAGCGGCTCGCGGAGCTGCTGGGACGGCCGGTGCGTCCGGAGCTGGTCGTGGCCGATCTGTCCTTCATCTCGCTCACGCAGGTCATTCCGGCGCTGCGGGCGGTCGCGGAGAAGGGCGCGGACTTCGTTCTGCTGGTGAAACCGCAGTTCGAGGTCGGCCGGTCGGGCATCCGCGAGGGAGTCGTGCGGGACGCCAGGCTCTGGGAGGATGTTCTGACTGCTGTTCTCTGGTCGGGGTTCGATGCGGGTCTCGGAGTGGCGGGTGTGATCCGGTCTCCGATCGTGGGCTCGCACGGGAATGCCGAGTTCTTGGTTCGGCTGACGACGCGTGGGACCGATCCGGGCCAGTGGCGCGATCGGGTTCGGGAGGTGGTGCGCTGAGGGCGGTGCGCGTCCGCTCCGCGGCGTCCGCTACGCGGCGAGGGGGACGGACACCCGGCTGAGGTCGGGATCGTCGACGATGATCTGCCCGGCGACGCCGGCGGGCAGATCCACGACGATCGGCGCGATCAGGTTCACCGTGGGGGCGCCGTGGTGGGTGCTGACGACGACGTACACGTCGGCCTCCACGGCCACCGTCAGCCCTGCCCGGTAGCCGGGGAGCCGGACAGCGGTGTCGAGGACGTACAGGCGGACGCCCGGGTCCTCGGTCGAGCGGAGGACGTAGCAGCCGGGGGCGCCGTCGAGAGGGGTCAGCTCGAAGAACACCAGGTGTTCGAGGCCGACCAGGGGAGCGGTGAGGGCGAGGGGAACGCTCATGATGCCTTTCAGCGCAGGTAGTCCATCAGGGTTTGCTGGATGCTTTTCGCCGCGACGGCGAGAGCGGTCTGGTAGGCGACCTGCTGTGCGTTCAGGCGCAGCACGACGTCGGCGGGATCGGCGTCTTCGATGCGGGAACGGGTCTCTTCCAGCGTGGTCGTGTCTGTCCCCAGCTGCAGCTGGACCTGTTGCAGCTGGGCGAAGTCGGTCCCGATGGCCGATTGGGCGCCGGAGATGACGTTCAGCGCCGAGTCGATGGCGGCGAGTTCGGAGCCGACGTTCCTGCCTGCGGCGATCTTCGTGGTGATCCCGTCGATGAGGGCGAAGACGCTGCCGGCGCCGAAGATGGCTGCGCCGTCGGCGGACACCGGGATGGTCGCGGATGCGCTGACTCGCCGGGACACCTCGGCGCCGGGCGTGCCGTTGAACGCGTAGCTCTTCACGTCGAACGCCGTGTCGGCGTCCGAGGTGCCGGCGAAGACGCTCCGGCCGAGGTACTGAGTGTTGGCGAGGGTGAGGAGGTTCTGCTTGAGCTGCTCGATGCTCTTGACGATGCCGTTCTGATCGGCGGGGGTGTTCGCTCCGGTGTTCGCTGCTTGCACGACGAGGTCGCGGATCTTGGAGAGCACGTCGGCGGAACCGGTGAGGGCTGAGTCGACGGTCTTCATCCAGCCGGTCCCGTCATTGACGTTGGACTTGTACTGGGCGTTCTGGGAGATCTGTTTGCGCACGGCGAGGAGGTTCGCGACTCCGGCCGGGTCGTCGGAGGGCTTGGCGATCTTCACCCCGCTCGTGCCCTCCTGGTAGAGGTCGCCCATCGAGGCTTTGGACGCCTGGAGGTTCCGCTGAGTGCTGAGCAGCTGAGTGGTCGAGGTGACGCGCATTGTCATGGTCAGGCGATCCCAACGTGTCCGGTGTGGTTGATGAGCTGGTCGAGGACCTCGTCGAGCGCGGACATCACGCGCGAGGCTCCCTGGTAGGCGTGCTGGTAGGAGAGGAGATTCAGGTTCTCTTCGTCCAGGTCGACGCTCTCCAGAGACTGCTGGGCGGTGGTCGCCGAGGTGAGTGCTGCCGAGTCGAGCGACGCCTGGGACGCTTCGAGGTTCGCCCGGGTGCCGAGCTGGACGACGGACGCCGACCACGTCGCGTCGGGGGAGGCGGCCGTGTTCCCGATCTGCGAGATCTTGTCGGCGACGGCGCCGTCCAGGTTTCCTGCGCCGACCGCTCCGGTGGCGACGCCGGACGGGTCGGCCGGGATCACGCTGAGCGACAGAGCGGGGCTGGCGCCGATCGCGAAGAAGTCCAGTCCGGTCGCCCCGGTGGAGGAGACGCCGGTCCGGCTGATCGCGTTCACCCGGGTGGCGAGGCCGGTGGCGAGCTGGTTGAGGTGGGCGGCGGTCTCGGCTATCGCGCCGCCGGTGCCCGCCGCGCCGAGGAGAGAGACCAGGCCGGCGATCTCGCCGGTGGACGGTGTGAGCCCCGGACCGGACGGGTCGCTGGCGAGGACGAGTCTGACCGGGCTCTCGCCGGCCGCTTCGAGCTGAGTCCCGCCGGAGATCCGCACCTGCTCGAAGCTGGTGCCCTGGACCACGGCGATCCCGCCGATGGAGACAGAGACCGTGTTGTCGCCGGCGATGTCGACACGGCCGCCGACGAGCTTGGCGAATCCCTGGGCGGCGACGTTGCGCTGGTCGATGAGCTCGTTCGCGTTGCCGCCGGCGGCGATGGCGGTGCGGATCTGGCCGTTCAGATCGGCGATGCGGGCGATGTCGGCGTTCAGCTGAGACACCGTCGTCGCCAGTTGGCCGCTGGTCTGCGACCACTGGCTCTGGAGCGCTTTGTACGCCGTGCCGATAGTGCTGGCGAGAGTCGCCGCCTGTCCGAGCAGCGCCCCGACCGGGGCGCTGCTCCCGGGCCGGTTGGCGACCGACTGCCACGCGTTCCAGAACGTTTGCAGACGTCCGCTGATCGCGTCGCCCGACGGCTCGCCGAGGATCGTCTGAACCTGATCGAGCGCGCCGGAGCGCACGCTGCTGTACGCGGCGTCCGCCGCGGTGCTCCGGACTTGCGCGTCCAGCAGGGAGGAGCCGGACTGGACGATCGCGGCGACGACGACGCCCTGCCCGGACCGGGGGCCGTTCGCGTCCGAGCCGACGCGGCCGGGCTGGCCGACGGACTGCTGGCTGACGCTCTGGCGGACGTAGCCGACGGTGTTGGCATTGTCGATGTTCTGGCCGACGATGTCCATCCCGGCCTGGGCGGCCTGGAGGCCGGAGTAAGCGGCGCGCAGGGCGCCGAGCGCGCTCTCGGTCATAGGGTCTTACCGGCCATCATGGCTGTCCTTCCGGGGCGGGTCAAAGGGCGGCGTCGATGAGACGCGCGGCAGGGATCGCCGACTCGACGGTTCCGTCGGCGGTGTAGGTCGAGGAGGGCTCGGCCATCAGATTGAGGGTCTCCTGTGTGAGGCGCAGTCCCGCCCGGAGGAGGCGGCTGTTCTCGTCGCGGGTGTTGCGGATCTCGGCGGTCAGCTCGCTGAGCGCCTTCAGGTGGGAGGCGAAGATCTCCCGCCACGCGCCCTCCGGCGCGGCGGCGACGACATCCCGCAGGACAGCGTCATCGGGCAGGCGCGTACTCGCGGGCGACATCGACCATCTCGACGGCGAGGGAGAGCTCGGCGGTCTTGAGCCGGTTCACAACCGTCTCGACGTCGCTGGTCGCCTGCGGAATCCACCGGGTGAAGCCGGAGCCGATCAGCAGCCTCTCGATGTGGAACTTGTACAGCATGGTCTCGAGCAGCTGCCTTTGGCGCCACAGCTCGTTCGACAGTTCGTTGGTTCCCATTGAGTGCTCCTCTGCTGTGTTTCTCAGGGACGTTGGTCAATCTGCTGATGGGTGGCTGGCTGCCGATGGCGGTGTGGGGCCTGTGGTGATTGTAGGAGTGCAGCCAGGCCGGGAGTGCGTTGCGGCGGGCTGATTCGGAGTTGTAGTGCCGGGCGTATGCCCAGCCGTCGGCGAGGGTGCGGTGGAAGCGTTCGATCTTGCCGTTCGTCTGCGGATGGTAGGGCCGGGTGCGTTTCGGTTGGATGCTGAGCTCGGCGCAAGCGTCGCGCCAGGCGTATGAGCGGTATGCGGAGCCGTTGTCGGAGAGCACCTGTTCGACGGTGACGCCACGGCTGGCGAACCAGCCGACCGCTCGACGCAGAACAGCGATTGCAGTGGCGGCGGTTTCGTCGTCGTGGATCTCGGCGTAAGCGACACGGGAGTGATCGTCGATGACGGTATGAACGAACGCTGTGCCGGTGATCATGTCGCCGGTGATCCCGTGTTTCCCGGTCCGCTTCGCGGTGATGGCCTTGTTCCGCTCTCCCTGGAGACGTCCGACGTAGCGCCAGCCGCCACCGTCGGGGATGTTGCCGAGTTTCTTGATGTCGACGTGGATCATCGATCCGGGATGCTCGTGCTCGTAGCGGCGGGCGGGTTCGCCGGTGCGGACGTCGACGTGGCTGAGCCGATTGATCCGGCACCGGGAGAGGACCGTGTGAACGGTCGAGGCGGGCATGCCGAGCTGGGCGCCGATACCGACTGGTCCCAGCCGCTTCTTCCACCGCAGATGCACGACCTTGCGGACCAGTCTTCGCGGGGTCTTGTTCGGGCTGTGATGCGGCCGTGACGAACGGTCCAGCATTCCCGCCTCGCCCATCTCCACGTAACGACGAGCCCATCGGTCCGCGGTGCGTCAGGACACTCGGAAGTAGGTCGCCGCCGCAGCAACGGACCAGCCGTCGTCGACGACTTGGCGGGCCAGGCGGAGGCATTCGCGAGGAGTCAAAGCAGCATTAGCGTGGGTCACGAGGACCTCCTAAGTCATCGAGTGCAGGGAAACTAGACAGCCCCACTCTCGACCGGGAGGTCCTCACCCATCTATCGCGTCACACCTCAACCAACGTCCCTGAGCAGCACACCACAAAGGCACCCCTTCTCATTCTCTACTTGCAAACCCTTCTGAAAGTTCGTCGGCCCCAAAGGCGCATACGGTGTGATCGACCCGGTCTTCCCGGAAACCGCCCGGGCCGTGTTCGCCAACGACTCCGTCTCGTAATCGAAGTACCCTGCTTCAGGGCCGTCGTCGCTGAGCAGCGGACCGTGGTCGGTCACGCTGCTGCCGGAGTCGCCTCCGGTTTCGACGCCGAACGCCTGGGAACCGAAGTCGGGGGCCAGCGGGTTGACCCGGTGGTCACGACTACCGTCTCTGCCGATCCACGCCCACGGATCCCCGCTTTCGGTCTCTCCGAGGAACTTGTCGCGAGCATGACCCGAATACACCGCCCCCGCGTTCAGATCGGCCACCGACCGCACACTGTCCGGAAGCCCGGCCGACCCCAACGTCACGAACGTGTCCACCCGGACCCCAGGCTGGGAAAGCGCGACAGCGGCAGTGGTCGTGCCATACGAGTGGGCGACCACCGACAACCGCGGCAGCGCCCCACCCCGCACCGCACCCAAACCTCCCAACGTCGACGCGAGCTTGGTGCCGCCCGCCACCGCCCGATTCACGTTCAGCACCCCGAAGTCCGGATCGCCAACGCTCGGCGACGGCGGGGTCTTGTAGCCGATCCAGGCGACCACCGCACTGTCCACCGGGAGAAGCGCATACAGGTTCTGTGCCGCTTTCGCCCACCCCGTCATCCCGTGGGTCGTGGTCCCCATCCCGGGGACGGCGTAACTCACCGTCGTGGCCGTGTCCAGATCCCCGATCGCGACCGCCGCCAACGGCGGACGATCACCCGTCAGAGCGATGAGGAAGCGCGACGCCCGGCCTTCCCTCGTCTGCAACGCGGCGCGGATGTTCTTCAGCGCCTTCAACTGCTCCTCCGCGTCCCGGAGGGTGTGCTTCATCGCCAGCACCCCGGGCAGCAAAGGCCCGTCAACGACCGAGCTGTCACCAACACGAGCCCTCAACCCGGCGATCTGCTTCTCCATCCCCGCGATCGCAGCAGCCAAAGCACGCCGATTCGCCTCGTCCCGGGCAGCATAGGGAATGCCCTCCACGTTCCCGAACAGGTCCGGGAATGCGGTCAACAACAACTCCTGACGCGCGGAGAAACCACCACCAGCACCCACCGCCGGGCCCAGACCGTGCCACCACGTGTCGACCGCCACCGGATCCACCGACGACAACCGGGCCCGCAAGACCGGAGAAGCCGCCAGCAACGCCCGCAACTCGACAGCCGTGAGCGTTCCGAAAGCCGCCAGCAGGCCTTCATCGCTCAACGGGTGGACCGCGGTCGCGACAAGGTCCAGAGCATGATCCGAGAGCGTGCCGCCACCGGCAGCGTCGAACGCCGCAGCGACCTGCTCGATCCAGAGCGCATCGGCCCGGCTCTCCGCCAACAGCCGCTCGAACCCATACAGGAACGTCGCCGACTCCACCGGCACCCACGAACACGACGCGACAAACGCCGACCACGCATCCCGCAACGCCACCAACCGCCGCGCCATACCCGCATCACTCGCACGAGTCCGCGACACGAAAACCCGCAACCTGTCCGGGACCGCCGAACTCCTCCCCGACGACGCACCACCCGAGGTGCGGTTCCGCTCCCGCGGCGAGAAGGCAGCCGAGACCACCGGAGGCCGCACCGCCACCTCCGAGGACCGCGGATCAAAGAACCCATCAATACCGGCACCGACCACACCCAACGCGTCCGCAGTCGCACGACGGCGCTCACGCCCCGCCTCCCGCTCACGCCACCCACTCAGATCTCTCTGCCGCTTCCGCTCCTCCCCCACCCTGAGCACCGCAGCCTCGACCTGCTCAGCGAGACTATAGAGCACACCAGCGAGCCTGCCCCGATCCGCCGCTTCGATGACGGCAGCAGCGGTGAAGAGACCGGCATAACGGCCGGAGAAATCATGAACGGCCGTCTCCACAGCACCACGACGGAGAACCCCCTCGCCGCGAAGCTCCTCGTCCAGCCCACGACAAACACGAATCAACACCATCGCCACGGCCTCATCAAACCGCACCACCAGCCCAACCCCCTCAACACCGCATTCCCCCGAACGACAACACACTACCCACCAAAAATCACAAGTATCAACCACTCGCATAGGGTCGGACGCACCGCGGCGCTCCGCACCCGGAGCAGAGCAAGGCAGGGTCAGCGGGCCGCAGCGGCCATGTCGACGAGCTCGCGGGCGTGGGCGAGGCCGCTCGCGGAGTCCGGGAGGCCGGAGAGGAGGCGGGCCATCTCCGCGATCCGCTCCTCGCCGTCGAGGCGGCGGACGCTGGAGGCGGTGACCGAGCCGTCGTTGCCCTTCACGACCGTGAGGTGGTTGGTCGCGAACGCGGCGACCTGGGCGAGGTGGGTCACGACGATGACCTGCGCGCTCTGCGCGAGCGTCGCCAGCCGGCGGCCGATCTCGATGGCGGCGGCGCCGCCGACGCCCGCGTCGATCTCGTCGAAGACGAACGTGGGCACCGGGTCGCCGCCTGCGATGACGACCTCGATGGCGAGCATCACCCGCGACAGCTCGCCGCCCGAGGCTCCCTTGCCGAGGGGGCGCGGCTCCGCCCCGGGATGCGGTCGCAGCAGGATCGCGACCCGGTCGCAGCCGGACGCAGCGAACTCCTCGCGGTCCGTCACCTCCACGACGACACGCGCGTCCGGCATGGCGAGAGCCCCGAGTTCCTCGGAGACCGCCGCGCCGAGTCGGGCGGCGGCGTCGAGACGACGTGCGGTGAGACCGGCGGCGAGCTCGGCGACGAGGCGGCCGCCGGCCTCGACCTCGGCGGCGAGGCGCTCGATGCGCTCGGCGTCGCCGTCGAGCTCCAGGAGGCGCAGGCTGCCGGTCTCGAGGGTGGCGATCACCTCGTCCAGACTCGGGCCGTATTTGCGGACGAGCGTCGCGAGCTCGGCGCGACGCTCCTGAACGGCCTCCAGTTCGCGCGCGCTGTCGATGTCGAGCGCCGCCAGGTAGGTCGAGAGCTGGGCGGCGATGTCGGAGACGGCGTAGTTCGCGGCGGCGACAGCCTCGGCCAGCGGCGCGAGCGCCTGGTCGTGCGGGGCGACGCGCTCCAGCGCTCGGCGCGCGCTGTCGAGCGGGCCGAGCGCGTCGGCGGCCTCCGACTCCTCCGCGGAGAGCAGTTCCCGGGCTCCGGCGGCGGCGAGACGCAGCTCCTCCAGATTGCCGAGGCGCTCGGCCCGCTCCGCCAGGCGGGCGTCCTCGCGGGGCTGCGGAGCGACCGCCTCGATCTCGGCCATCGCGGCCCGCAGGTCGCCGGCCTCGCGGGAGCGCCGCTCCCGGTCGGCGACGAGCGCCTCCAGCTCCGCGCGATCGTCGTGCCAGCGCTGGAAGACCTGAGCGTAGGCGTCGAGGGCGACGGCGAACTCCGGACCGGCGAACCGGTCGAGCGCCTCGCGCTGAGCGGTCGCCGAGCGCAGCCGGATCTGGTCGGACTGCCCGTGTACGACCACCAGCCGGCCGCCGAGCTCGGTCAAGACGCCGACCGGCGCGCTCCGGCCACCGACGACCGCGCGCGAACGGCCCTCCGCCGACACCGAGCGGCTGAGGACGAGTTCCGCCTGACCGCCGCCGAGCGGGTCCAGCTCCCCGCCCGCATCGTGGACCCGATCGGCGACCGGGCCGGACTCGGGGACCCGCCAGCGGCCCTCGACCCAGGCCTGAGCGCTGCCCGCGCGGACGGTCCCCGTGTCGGCCCGCTCGCCGAGCAGCAACCCGAGCGCCGAGACGACCATCGTCTTCCCCGCCCCCGTCTCGCCGGTGATCGCCGTGAACCCCGGTCCGATCGGCAGCGCGGCCCCGGCGATCACGCCCAGGTCGCGGATGGCGATCTCTTCGATGCCGCCGCCGGAGACGGTGCGGCGCTTCTCAGTCACGGCCGGCCGGCCCCCTCCATCCCGTCACCGGGAGCGTGAACTTCTGCACGAGCCGGTCGGTGAACGGCCCGGGGTGCAGCCGGGCGAGCCTCACCGGGATGGGCGAGCGCCGCACCACGACACGCGCCCCGCGCGGCAGATCGAACGCCCGCCGGCCGTCGCACCACAGGACTCCCTCGCCACCGGCGCCCTCCAGCAGCTCGACCGCGAGCGAGGAGTCGGCGTCCACCACCAGGGGGCGCGAGAACAGGGCGTGCGCGGACAGTGGCACCAGCAGCAGGGCGGCGACGCCCGGCCAGACGACCGGGCCGCCGGCCGAGAATGAGTACGCGGTGGACCCGGTCGGAGTGGACATCACGACGCCGTCGCAGCCGAAGCTCGACATCGGCCGCCCGTCGGCTTCGATGACGACTTCGAGCACCCGCTCCCGGCTCGCCTTCTCCACCGTCGCCTCATTGAGCGCCCAGCTCTCGTAGACGACCTCCTCACCGACCTTCACCCGAGCGGAGAGCGTCATGCGCTCCTCCACCTCGTAGTCCTTCGCCAGCCCGCGGGCCACCGCCGTCTCCAGGTCGTCGCGCTCGCTCTCGGCGAGGAAGCCGACGTGGCCGAGGTTCACGCCGAGCAGCGGCGCCGGACAGCCCCGGACGAGCTCCGCGGCGCGCAGGATGGTGCCGTCACCGCCGAGGACGATGACCAGTTCCAGCTCGGCTGGCGGCACCTCGGCTCCGAGCACCGCCACCGCGGCCAGCTCGGGCTCCGCCGCGAGCAGA